>NZ_BAABED010000001.1:1846791-2462389 GCF_039539965.1 Arthrobacter methylotrophus
GGCAGGGGTCAAGGAGTGGCTGGCCGCCAACCAGACCGAGATCCTGAAGGAAGCAGATCGACGCCTGCAAAAAGCCAAGGCAGAGCACGCGAAGAAGAAAGCTGCCCAGACGATCCTCCTGAAAGCAAAGCAGGAAGAGCAGAAGGCTGCCGCGAAAGCCCTCAAGGATGCAAGGCATGAAACTGACCTGGCAGCGGGTGCTAGGTCATAGGTCCGGACATAGCAAGAGACCGGCCAGTCACGTGGGCTGACCGGTCTCTTGTTGAGGCTTAGAGAGCCTGGATGTTCTCCGCCTGGGGTCCCTTGGGGCCCTGGGTGATGTCGAACTGAACCTTCTGGTTCTCTTCCAGGGAGCGGTAACCGCTCGAGGCGATTGCCGAATAGTGTGCGAACACGTCAGCGCTTCCGTCGTCGGGGGCAATGAAACCAAAGCCCTTTTCGGAGTTGAACCACTTGACAGTACCTGTTGCCATGCTGATTTCCTTCACGGGTCGCTGGTCGGTTCCGCTCGTCGGATTACCGTCCCGGCCACTCACAAGCTTGAGCCTATGTGCGGCCTGCGGCCGCCGCAAGAAATTGCGTTAGAAGCGGAAGTGACTTGTGCATGACATCTATGCAGCAACAGACGGTGAGCCAGCCTCATAGATGGGCAGGCCGGCCCCGCTCAAGTCGTAGCTTTTCAACCCGACGCCTTCCAGGAACACCAGCGGCAGCGCCACCATGAAATCGCTGCCTGCCCGTGACAGGACAGCCCCGTCGCCCAGGAACGTCAGGCGCAACAGAGGTTCCTGGCGAATCATCCGGATCAGGTCCATGTGGGGCACGACAGCGGACGCTTCCCCAGTCGCGTCGACCCATGCCCGGACGGGGGCGGAGCCTCCGAGACTGATGCTGGATTGCCGGTAACCGGACAGGACCGGGATCTTCAGAGTGCTCATGCCCGCAATGTGTGCGGCGGGACCGCCTGCGCTACCCGGAGTTCAGCCATACCGGATCGAAATGCTTGCCAAACTAGCCCGCTGGGATGCTATTCCGAAGTCTGTGAAATCACCGAGAATCCTTCTGCCAAGGCACACCACCCTTTCTTTAGATTGCCTTGCACATTAATGTGCGAAGTGGTGCTGAGGGGCAGCTCGTACCGCAACCAATCCGGACAAATCATTGGGGAAATATGTCCAAAAACCCGAAGGAAACTGGTGAGCTAAACGATAGACCGGAGATGACGGACAAACCCGTGCCGGTCCAGGACACGGAAGAGGATGGGGTACCCTTCATCCCGGAAAGGGTCAGGAACGCCTACAAGCCAGTTGATGGATTCTGGCGGAATCCGGACTACTGGCCGTAGCGAGGTCGTAAGACGGCGGGGAGGACCCCAACCCTCTCCGCACACATGGTTGGCATGACGATCACCGCACCCGAACGACGGGACCAGTCCACCGTTTTCATGAAGGCGCTGGAACTCCAGTACCGGACATTTCTGCCCGAAAAGTCCTACGCGGTGATCCGCGTCGACGGCAAGGGGTTCTCCAAATACACGCGCCGCCTACAGCGCCCGTTCGACCCGAAATTTACCCGGGACATGCAGTGCACGGCCCAGTACCTGTGCGAGAACATCGACGGAGCCGTGTTCGCCTATACCCAGTCAGATGAGATCTCCGTGGTGATCTCCGACCTCGGCAACGCCAACACCCAGGCATGGTTCGGCGGGCAGGTGCAGAAGATCGTCTCCACGTCGGCGGCCCTGGCGACCGCCAAGTTCAACCGGCTCCGCCCGGAGGAGGATGCGCTGGCGCTCTTCGACGGGCGCACCCATCACCTTGACGGTGTGGAGGGGGTGCTGGAATACGTGCGGTGGCGGCAGGCCGACGCGATGAAAAACAGTGTCGGAATGCTCGCCGCCCACCACTTCAGCCACAGGACCCTGACCGGGGTGCCGGTGCGGGAGCGCAAGGCCATGCTTGCCGACAAGGGCATCTACTGGGACGGGCTGGACCAGGCCGTGAAGCAGGGAACCCTCGTTCGCAGGGTGCCCACCGAAGAGACAGTGACGTACTGGCACACGAAGCTGCACGAATTCAAGACGCTCAATGTTCAGCGCAACGTCTGGACGCCGGTTGCGGCACCGTTCTTTGATTCCGCGGAGTCACTCGGCCTGGCCGGCTAGGGTTCCTGGCACTAGGGGGCGGAAACAAAAGTGCCAGCCCGGTTACGCCGGGCTGGCACGCAGTCTTTGATGGATCAGAGAGGCCGCTTTGCGATCTTCCGGACCCACGCCGGGCTCTCAAGCCCCTGCTTCTTGTCCGTGGACAGCCGGAGACGGGCAGCCCGCACGATGACACGTTCCTGCGCCGGGCTTACTTTACGCTTCTGCGCTTCGCCGGTGGCCTTCTTTTCGGCAACTGTGCTCATGGGTCGACCTCCTTCGAGTCTTCGCTTTCTCCATTGTCCGGCATTTCCGAAAGCAAATCCAGTGTCGCCTCGCCCTCCTGCAGGGGCTTCCTCCACGCCTCTTCGAGGATCTGGGCCTCTTCCGGGCCGGCCAGTTTGCTGGTATTCAGAGCTTCCAGAACCGCAAGACCAACTTCCTGCTTTTCCGCTTTTTCGTCAAGGGCCGAGTCCAACGCCCATTGCGCCCGACGCCACCACTCCGCCCGGTTGTCGGCACGGCGCTTCTGCCACAGGGCGGCAGCTGCGATGAGGGCCGCTACGGTCGCTGCAAGCAAAGGCGCGAACGCTGCCCATACCTGCCAGTCCGCCGCCGGGGCATTGTGGACGAACACGTCGATCGGGCTCGGGGATGGAGTCGAGTTCACCGCACCAGCCTAAGCGGCAGCGACGGCGGCAAGGGGACTTCGGGCTGCGAGTCCATCGCAGCTTGCGGTCGTTTGTCTGCTGATCCCGCCTCACGGATTTCGTCGAGAACCTCGTCCAGACTGTGCGCCAGACGGATCGCTTCGATCCGGGAGATGGACATCTTCTCGGCGATCTTCCGCCACGGAACCCGCTTGGCCCGGTCAGCCTTGATCTCCGCCGCGTAGGAACGGGCAACCACGACCGACGTCGGAAAACCGGGCGAGTTCGGGTGTTTCAGCGGCCGCGGATCCAGTGGCGGCGGGGCCAGGCGGGCAGGCGCGAGCATCCAGGTCGAAGATTTCATGCCTCGAATGTGTGCGGCAGCCCACTTTCCCGGCGACGTGCTCCTCGGCGGACTATTTTGGCCCCGACCGTGGCACGGTGTCCGGCTCGAACTGTCATTCCCGCTGGGAATCGGCGCACCAACTACGATTCGAGATGACCAACCACTGAGGGGAACCAATGAAGCGCTCCACAATTCTTTCCGCATTGGCCGCGTTGCCATTCCTGGCTGTGGCTCTGGCCGGGTGCGGCCCGTCGCAAAACGCGGATGCTTGCAAGCTGTACGAGTCGGCTCAGAACAGCCTGGAATCGGCCGTGAAGGCCCAGCAGGCAGGGGCTTTGAGCCAGGCGGATGTTCGTGCGGAGTTCGCAAACCTGCCCGACGGCATCAAGGCTGCAGCGGACAGGGCGCACGGGGATGTCCTTGTGGTGATGCAGAAGTCCTACCAATATGCGACCACCTACCAGCAGTCCCAGACCCAGGACAACGGCACAGCCTTCTTCCTGCAGAGGAACGACGTCGTGACGAGTTGCAAAAATGACGGTGCGGAAATCCATCTGAATGGATAGGTCAGGTCCAACATAAAAACCGGGTCGGCAACATTGCCGGCCCGGTCTTGATGTGCGGCCGCAGGAAGTTCCGTAGCAGGGGCCGTAAGGTACCCCCTGGAACGACCTTCGCTTCATCCCGGGGCCAAAAGTTTGAAAACACCCCGGGTGATGACGTGAACGTTCGTCTTATGGCACGTATGTGTGCGGAGGTCCCAGAGTCTCTCACCGCTCCGCGCCGGCCAGATCCTGGAAGCAGGAAAACGGGCCGCAAGAATCGCTAGGTCAACCCGGTTCCTGCGCAGAGGAGAGGGTCAGGTGTGACTCAGGTCGATAAGGCAGAACCTGTTGCCTTCGGTGTCTGCGACCACCACGAAATCCGGATCGTCAGGGTATTGGTCCCATTCGACCCGGCTGCCGCCGAGTTCGCAGACACGGTCGATCATGGACTGTTGCTCATCGGGGTCCTGGACACCAACATCGAGATGCACCCGGGGATGGGCCTGTACAGGTGTGGTGCTTAGCTGCAGAGCGAGCGACGCTCCGTCCCCAGAGCAGGGGTCGAGGGTGCACCAGCGGTCGGTGCGGTGGTGATCCCGCGGCCGGTAGTCCAGCAGTTGGCTCCAGAAGCGCACAGCACGCTCAAGGTCATCGCATCCCAGGACAAGGTATCGGAGTGTAGCCACGGCACATTCTTACACCCCGGCCATGAAGTCCGGAGTCATCTGTGCCGGCTCCGGCTTGAAACGTGCGGTGAGGGAGAGGACGCTCTCCCTGGTCAGCCGTTCGATCCGGTCCTTTTCAGCCAGATGCTCACGGAGTCCGCGAAGGACAGCGCCGCCGCCCGTGCCGGTGATCCCGGTGAATTCCAATGGCGTACCGGCCACATGGACTGTCAACGTGCCGAAGCCAAAGACTGACTGCCACTGGACGAGCCCAATCCGCTCCAGCGCGATGTCGTCGCTGACCTTCCAGATGACCCCGTCGCAGAGGAAGATGAGCCGGGCATCCGTGAGGACGGCCAGTCCGAAGCAGCCTTGGTAGCGGGCCTGCGCCATCGCCTCCACGGCCTCGTCGACCCCGAGCATTTCTTCGAGGCGGGTGAGCTCGCGTCCGCTGCCGGGGGAGAGCCTGGCTTTGGTGCGGGCGGCGGTGATGTCGGGGCGGAGCTGGGTCCGGGCCATGATGATCTCTGTTCTGTGGGGTGCTATCTACCCTGGAACATGCGCAGATACTTCAACTTGGGGGCGTCGGATCCGTTTGCGCGGACTGCCCGGTAGAGCCACGCCTCCGCCTGGTGCCGCGAGCCCACATCAGCAGGCAGTAGCCGACGATAGCGAGGCAAACGACGTTGGCGAGCCAGTCGAGACCGGCGTGGAAGGCGAGGACGCGCAGCATTCCGGCGAACGGGATGTAGTAGACCATCTTGCCGATGATCTGTCCGGGCTTCACTGGCTTGTCCGGGGCCGGGTTCGCGTCTCCCTGGACGATGATCTGGCTCACGTGACCGTCGTTTGAGTCCACTTCGATGACCCGGTGTGTGATCGGGATGCCGCCGGTGATGTTGGTGTCAGGTTGGTAGGCGATGACATCCCCGGATTTGAGGGAATCGGCGGGGACCGGCTGATAGACCAGGATATGCCCAGGGGGCAGACTGGGGGCCATCGAGCCGGTCATGACCGTCAGGGCTTTTCCTCCCGTCAGAGCAGGCAGGACGCCGCCAGCGACAAGCAGCGCCAGCGCGGACCCGAGGGCCACATAGGTAAAAGTGTCGGCAAGGAGGCTCCGAAGGCTCTTTGGAGCGGCTGAGGGATGAGATGGCTCAATAATCTCAGGCATAGCGAGGGTGGTCATGGGTGAGATGTGTGCGGACATCCCATTACTGCTGCCCAGGACTTAGACGGACAGCATCCCCGTGGACGCGAAGCCGGTCAGGGCTTGCAGCGAGCGTTCACGGGCCGCCGGCCATTCCTCGGTGAGCAGGGACAGGATCACGATGTCCCGCCAGGTGCCGTCCACGCGCTGGGATGAGCGCCGTCGGGTGCCTTCGACGGTGAAGCCGAACCTGGTCAGGGACGTCAGGGACCGGTGGTTGCGGGGGTCGACGTCGCATTCGATACGACCGGCGCCGCGGGCGAACAGCCAGTCCAGCAGCGCGGTCTTTACTTCATGGTTCGCCTTCATGCCCCAGAAGGCGGGGTTGATGACGGTCCGGCCGATCTTGGCACGCTCGGTGCGGGCATGGGATTCGGTGATGCCTGTCGTACCGACAAACAAGAGCCCACCGGGAAGCCCGGTGTAGTGGATGGCGAAGATCCGCAGGCCCTCGTAGCGGCGGCGGATATAGGCCACGATTTCTTCGTGTGTTCCGGGGCGGTGGTCGCCGTCGCCGAAGCCCTGGGCCCAGATGTCGTCGTTGGCCAGGATGTGCGCAAGCGGCTCGATGTGGGCGTCAGTGAACGGGCTCAGGACGAAGCGACCCGTGGCGGTGTGAAGGGTCGGCAGGATGTTGGGAAGACGCAGTGCCATGGCGGCCTTTCAGTGCTAGGAGAACGCAACGGAGAGCCGGCCCGCTGGCCGTTCTGACCGCATGTGTGCGGCGCATCCGAAAAGCATCACTGCCGCCGGAAAAATCGAAGTAACTTCCGGGCGAACACTGAGCAACAGGGGTATTAGCCGCACACAGAATGAGCATGACGACCACTTCACGACAGCCCCGCGGCGTCCGGATCGGCGGGCAGTTTGCCCCCACCGCTCACGCCGAACCGTCCCTGACCTCTCTTGCACCTGTCGACACCCGGCCCAACGTCGGCAACGCACCGCTGAATAAGCGCGAGCTGATGGGTCCCGGCACGCTGAATGACCGCAACCCGGCCTGGACTCCGACGGCCATCAAAAAGTTCCTGGGCGAGCCGGACAAGCTGGTCCGCAACCCGGTGTACAGGAACGCCCCCCAGATGCGGATGTTTTTGACGGAACGGGTGGAGGAGATCGAGGCCACCGACGAATGGAAGACCTGGGAGGACGGCTATCTTCGCCGGAGCGCCGCCAACGGCCGCAAGAAACCGGAAGAGGAAAAGACCGCACCGAAGGTTGAGCTGGGTCACGGGCGCAACGGCTTCTACCCGGTCCTGCGGAGGTAATACAGCCTGGCGAGACTGCGTGGGAACCATTCGGGTCCGGCGAGCTATTCAGGATCTTCCGCGCACATGATTTCTGTCCGGATTGAAAGGGCCCGGGTTGACGCTAACACCGGCATGCAGCCCATAGACTGCTCAAGCACCGGAAATGACATGAGGGAGATGCCAGGACGCACATGGATAACTACGCGGAGTTCCTGGAGCGCATCGATGCCGCGATTGCCAACCTCACCAAGCGGAGGCTCATCCTCATGACGGCGCACGATGTCGTTTCTTCGGCACTGGCACACAACAATTCTGGTCTTACGCAATGGGCGGGGCGACAAATCCGGTTAGAAGAACTCCTTCGCAACGGAAGCACGGCCAACGGATCCGGACTCAAGGACCTCCACGAGGTTTCCCTCAAGATGGCATCGATGTTCAGAGGTCGGGCGCAGCGCGTAGCTGGAAGACGGGACGCAATCCGGGCGCGGACGGACGACGTCGACAGGTCACTCCAAGATCTTCGGATGAGCAAGCAGAAACTCACGTCCTCCCGCAAACTTGCCGAGGAGCGGGAGAACCTCAGCCGGATTGTCCTAGGGCTTGCCGGAACCGCGGAAGGCTCCACGACCGCAAGCCCGGACGGGGGACTCCGTGACGATTTGCGAGCAGCCAGCGAGGCTGTCGTGCTTGCCGAGGCGCTCCTCGAACTGAAAGGGGACTGAGAATGCCGCTCATGCATGGAGAGCACCACCTCACAGGCTTCACCATGAAGGAGTGGTCCGGGGGTCACGACAGGAGCGCCAGCAGCCTCTTCATTGGTTGCGGCTTCTTGACCTTCCTCTTGTGCCTTCTCCTTATGATCTTCATCGAAACGATGAGGAACCCCTTGATTGTTATCGGCATCTGCTTTGCCGTTGCCGCTCTCTACACAGTTTCCGAAATGGTATCCACCCCAACAGCGGTGAAGGTATTTCGGGCCAGGCTAACCAGGAAGGTCAACGAACTGATCCTTGAAATGACTGGGGACCCGACGGCCAAGGTTTCCGTCACGAAATTAGATGAACTGATCGAGGGTGGCCACGGTCTGCCGTTGCACATCAATGGCGTGCCGGGGATCGAACTCAAAGTGGTTGACAAGGAGCCCGGCGTGAAGCAAATCATCGCTAAAGTCACCGCTCCGGACTACGGGCTGGAAAGTTTTGACTTGCTGCTCTCTGCCGAGCTCAAACGGAAGCCCTAGCCCGGAAAACAGCCATGACCTGGCAGCCTGAAGCGCCCGGCCGTTCCTGACGGCAAGCCGGAATCGGTCCGGTCTGGCTATTTCGCGGGGTCTTTGGTGACCACCAGGATGCCGTAAACAACTCCGGGGAAGTGCCCGAGAAGCTGCCACAGCAGCGCCCAGAGGACCTTCCGGTTCAGGCCCTCGTGCAGGAATACGGCCAGCGGCGGCAGGAAGAAACACAGGACGATCAGCAGGATCTTCTTCATGCCCTCATCCTGCCTCATATGTTGGGTCGCCGGCTGACTGGATCGCGCACGGGTTGGCTGCGTGGATTCGACGTCTAGCTCCAAGGCGACCTGCGCGACGCCGGCAAGCGACCGCACCGCCCTTTCAAACAGGGCAACGCCGGCTTCTTCGTATCCGCTCGGACGGATCCCCTCCGCCTCGTTGAGGACCGGCAAGCCCTGTCCCTTCGTCCCCAGGTGGTCGCTGATGAGGTGTCGACGATCTTCTGGGCGTAGGGCGATGACGCTGGCTGTCGCTTTCAGGTCAGGGAAATAGTGCGCGTAACCCATTGATCCCCTCAAGCCTCGAATCGTCCCTCCGGTAAAGCGCGATTAAGCCGCTGGAGAGTTAGGGCGAACGCGCCGCACACATGAGGGCTGACTGTCCGGAGCCCCGGACGAATTCGGCACCACCACGAGGACGCACATGACCCAGACCTCCGAGCAGGCCCTTGAAGGATCACCCGCAAGCATCATCACCATGGAAGCCGAGGTGCACATCGTCCCGACGATCGAGATGCCGTGGGCTGATGGCACCCGCGAGTTTCCTCAGCACGCCGCGTACGACGGCTACCTCGCCTCCTTCCTGAGCCGTATGGAGACCCTGACGGCATACGGGTGCCAGGGTGTGCAGTTCGGCAAGCGCAGCTACGTGGACCTCAGCGAGGGCTACCTCCGGCTCGAAGCCAACGTACGGATCGACATCACGGCTTCCGACGCGGAAGCCTATGCCAATGCCATCGAATGGGAAGCCACGTACCCGGAATCTGACGAGGTCGAGCCCGGTCGTGATCACGAGGAGGCCGAAGGCAGACTTGGACTCTCCCTGATGAAGGTCCTCGAAAAGCGCGCAACGGACAGCGGCTACCCCGTCAACGTCCGTCTGAGCGCTCTCTATGGCCGCGCAAATCCACATGTCAGCTGGTAGTTCCGGCGCATGAATGGAAGGCCTCGCCACACGGCGGGGCCTTTCTTCTGCGGCCCCTCAGATCGTCTACGCATATTCCTTTACGTGAGCTTTCAGAATGACGCACCGGTTAGCCGCAATAATGACGCCGCACACATGGCTGGCGGCCCAACACAAGGTCGGCACTACGCCTGTCAAACGGAAAGAAAACCATGACCCGCACCTCTGATTACTACGCCAAGCAGCCCACCTTCCTCGGCAACACCGTCATTGAAATTTCAGTTCCCTCAGGACGCTTGATTGCCACCGATGACCTGCGTTCGGTAAAGCACTTCGACGTCGAGCCGCCGTTTTCCATCAACTATGGATTCGGACTCGACGCTTGGGCGAAGGAGTTCGCGGCACGAACCAACACCGCCTACGCCTTTGTCGGCAACAGCTGCCCGAGCGTTACCCGGAGGACTGACGGTCTCATTCGGGTTGTCACCCCCGCCTGGATCGAGGACGAGGACCCGGCCTTCAACGACGACGAGACCGTCGTCGCGAAGATTTGCACTGACCTCTGGGCGACAATGCTCACCGACTACCGGAACTGGTTGGAACACGGGGGCCCGGAGGTCGCTGCAGCCAACGCCGAATTTGCGTTCGACACTTACACGGTTTTCGAAGTCACTCCCGGCAAGTACCGCTGGACGGTTTACTCACATTCCGACTACTTCGACCGCGACAGTCTCGGCCGGGTCACTTAAGCGAAGCTGGAACTCATCGAGGCTTACTAATAGCGCTCCCCGAGAGTCGGTTCCTGCGTTTTGGGACCCTGCACTTGTCGTCGGCGCGGAACTACATTGCCATCTGTCGTCCCGGATGATGCGAAATGCTGTGGAAGGATTTACGCATGCTTCGGGATGCACCGCTACCTCAGACGATCCAGATCTATCTCCCTCAAGGAGACCCTGCCGGAATTCGGATGGCCGAGATCACCACGCGAACAGTGCGTGTCTTCGAAGTGCCACGGCCGCTGCTGCCAGACTTCCGGAGCATGTTGGAGTCCAAGCAGGTGAGCGTCTACTTCCTGTTTGGTTCTTCACCTGCTGGCCAGCCCGCCTGCTACATCGGCCAGTCAGGAGCCGTCGGCGACAGGCTGAAGACGCACTCGGAGAAGAAGGAGTTCTGGGACCACGCGCTGGTCGCCGTCTCGCTCACCAATGCCTGGACTAACACTCACACAGGCTTCATGGAGTGGACCGCGATCAAGAAGGCCACCGAAGCAGGCCGCTACGACCTGGACAACGACAACTACGCTTCAAACCCACACACACCAGCACCCCTGGAGTCGGACTGCCGAGAATACCTTGAGACCATCTCAGTCCTCCTCACCACCCTTGGGTACCCGGTGCTGGAGCCGGTGAAAGAAATTCGCATGGGAGACTCCCGCAGCAACGGCGTAGCCGAGACGCTGGTTTTCCGGGAGGGTGGCACCGAAGCGAGGGCAAAACCCACCACAGAGGGCCTTTTGGTTCTTGCCGGATCCGTCGGCAAGGCAACGCATCGCCCGTCCCTCTCAGCTTCGCTGGTCCGGCGCCGACAAGACCTTGTGGAGCAGGGCGTCGTGGAGATTCGCGGCAACGAGTATGTCTTCGTGAAGGACCAGCTGTTCAGCAGCCCGAGTACCGCCGGCGCTGTTGTCGTGGGCGGTAACGTCAACGGCAGAATCACATGGAAGACGCCAGCTGGGAAGACTTTCCAGCAGCTCGAGGATGAAGCGCTGAACTAGCCCCTAAGGCGCTGCAGCTCAGAAAAAGCAGCGGCAACACAACTCTCACCGGCGTCGGCAATGCTTCCGATGTCTACGCATGTTCCATTACGTGAGCATCCAGAGCATCGCCCCGGTTAGCGGCATTATCGACGCCGCACACATGGCTTCCATGCCCCTTGGAACCACGGCTGCGGCCGAAACCACCTCCAGCCTGGAACGGTATCTCGCAGAGATTCCCGACCCGGTGCTGCGCGAAAACCTGGCCCGCGAAATCGGCGGACTCAAGCGTGAGTTCGGACTCGTGTTCGAACGCCACCACCCCGAAGGCATTCGGCTGCCCAAGCACGCCGTGAAGCGCGGCTCCAAGGTCGTCATCAGTGGAGCGAAGGACTCCGTGTTTTACCGCGTGCACAGGCTCAACAAGGAGGCCGGCACAGCGATCATCGTGGACACTGAAGGCAATCAATCAGAGCACCCGGTCGCGAGCCTGACGGTGGCCAAGGAGTTCGGCGACGTCATGTACCCCGGCCTGCGGAAACTCTCCGAGATCCGCCGCGGCGACCCGGACGCACCCGTCCACACCATCATCAACGGCGAGAACTACCACGCCCTCGAAGCCCTGCAATACACGCACGCCGGCAAGGTCGACCTGATCTACATCGACCCGCCCTACAACACAGGGAACTCCGACTGGAAGTACAACGACCGCTACGTTGACGCAAAGGACGGCTACCGACACTCCAAGTGGCTCTCCTTCATGGAAAAGCGACTCCAGATTGCCAAGTCCTTGCTGAAGCCCACCGGCGTTCTGATCATGGCCATCGATGACAACGAACAATCTCGTCTTAAGATGCTGTGCGACCAGGTCATCGGTGAGCAGAACTTCATCGCGAACGTCGTCTGGCAGGGTGGCACCAACAACACCGCCCGATTCGTCGATGTGGGCCACGATTACATGCTCGTGTACGCCCGCGACATGCAGTCCCTCTCTGATGCCGGAACCCGTTGGCGCGAAGTAAAGCCCGGCGCAGATGAAATTCTGGCAGCTGCGAAGCGCGCATGGAATGACTCGGGGCAGTCCGAGTCCGAAGCAACGATCGCGCTCAGGGCGTGGTGGAAGTCTAGGGGCAAGGATGGCTTGGACCCGGGACTGTGGGAGTACAAACACATCGACAACCAAGGTCGAGTGTTCCGTCCCGGCGACCTGTCAGCACCGGACAAGCCAGAGACACGGTCACACAGGCCCATTGTGAATCCAGAGACCGGAGAGCTGTCAGGTGTCCCCAGCCGCGGTTGGGCGCTTTCAGACAGTTCGATGGACTCCCTGCTGGCGCAAGGGCGTATCTACTTCGGGTCAAGGACGGTTCCCGCGCGGAAGGTCTTCCTCGAAGAGACTACGCAACAGGTGGCCCGGGGTGTCTTCACCGCCAAGCGGACATCTGCCGCCCAGCACCTCACAAGAGTCTTGGGCTCCAAGAACTTCCCGTTCCCGAAGGACGTTGACGTACTCGCGCGGTGGATCAATATTGCCACTTCGAGCAGCTCAAAGGCCATTGTGTTGGACTTCTTCGGCGGGACCGGGACCACCGCCGAAGCCGTCATCCGGTTGAACGCCGAGGACAGCGGCACGCGCCAGGCGATCCTCGTGACCAATAACGAGTTGTCCAGGGCTGACGACGCCAAGCTGCGCAAGGCAGCCCACACACCGGGTGATGACGAGTACGAGGCCCTGGGTGTGTTCCACCACGTCACCAAGCCGCGCCTCGAAACGGTCGTCACCGGCATCCGCGAGGACGGCAGCACCTACAGTGAGGGTCTGGACGCGAACATCGCGTTCTTCGAGCTGACCTACCTGGACGAGCCCGACATTGTCCGCGGTGCAGCCTTCAACGACCTGGCCGGCCTGTTCTGGCTCAAGGCCGGCGGCGTCGGCGGCACCGTCGAGCTCACTGCTGGCGCCAAGGCGGACGGCTTTGCGATCTCCGAGTCGGGACGCACCGCGGTGCTGTTCACACCAGGCCGGGCCCAGGCCCTCGCCGAGAAGCTGGCTGCGACCGAGCACGCAATCTCACACCTTTTCATCGTCACTGACTCCGAAGCCCAGGGCGACGAAGCGGCAACACACTTCCCCGGCGGAATCACCGTCGAGCGGATCTACGGAAGCTACCTGGAAGCATTCCAGGTCAACAGGAAGGACTGACCATGAGTTTCGTGCCTATCGGGGAGATAGCGTTGGCTGATCCTCAGTTCATTAGGGGCTATGCCGTAACGCCTAAAGACGGCGACGCATGGGACGTCAATGTCCTGATTGCCGACATCGGCCATATCACCATCGAGACCAGAGAAAACCGGGAGAGTGCCGTGTTCTGGATGAATGCGCTCTCGGGTGGAAGCTTCCCCGGCCTGAAGCTGTATCTCTACGACGGCTCGGGCGATGGTCGAATCACAGTCGAGTGCGCCATGGACCACGATCTCGAACCCAAGATCGAAGAGATCGTCAGGGCAGCCTACGACGCCGATACGATCGCCCTGCATCAAATCGTCGCGCGAGACGGATCGGTCGTCTTCGAGCACCACTCCGACAACCCAAGCACAACATACCGTGGACTCGCCTTGTCCTATCGGGCACTCGTCAAGGCAGGGTTCAGTGTCAATTTCCCGGACAACTACAACGTCGACGAGATTCTGGACAGCGAATGAAATTCACCCTCACCGATTACCAGCACGACGTCACCAACACTGTCGTCCAGCGTCTGAACGCGGCCGTCGCCATGTTCGACAACGATGGGGCCCGCTCCGCCGTCGGCCTGACCGCACCAACCGGGGCCGGAAAGACCGTCATTGCCACCGCGATCCTGGAGAAGTTCTTTTTCGGCGGCGGCATCCAGTCGCCGAACAAGAACCTCACAGTCCTGTGGCTGACTGATGATCCGTCGCTGAACGAGCAGTCCCGCGACAAGATCCTCAAGGCATCCTCACTGATCCAGCCTTCGCAGATCGAGATGATCGACGCCACGTACGACCGTGAGGTCCTGGAGCCGGGCAAAATCCACTTCATCAACATCGGCCGGCTCGCCCAGGGTGCCACCTCCCACATCGCTACGGGGGATTCCCGCCGCTGGTCGCTGTGGGAGACGATCGGTAACACGGTCGCCCGCCGCAACCGGGATTTCCTGTTCATCGTCGACGAGGCCCACCGCGGCTCCGAGGTGAAGTCAGGGGACAAAAAGACGATAATGCGCACCATCCTGGACGGCGGCCCGGTCGAATTCCCGGACGGCGCCGGCAACAAGAAGACCATCGTCAACGTCCCGGTCGGCATCATGCTTGGCATCTCGGCGACCCCGAAGAAATTCGAGGACGCAATGAAGGCCACGGACGTGGACGGCAACAACCTCGCCGAGCGCACACTCTTCAAGGTCGCCGCGGACACCGCCAAGGTCCGCGACTCCGGCATGATCAAAGACCTGATCAACGTCAACCACCCGAACGACAACCAGCCCACCGACGACACGCTCGTCAGGGCTGCCGTCCGCGACCTCATCAACTACACGAAGCTGTGGGAGCAGGAAGGTGCAGCCTCCGGCGGCGTCCATCCGGTCAAGCCGCTGCTGGTCGTCCAGGTCCACGACAGGGTCTCCGAGGCGACCCTGGGCAACCTGGTGACCTCCATGGCAGCCGAATGGAAGGACGGGCTGCAGCAGGAAACCGGCAAACCCCCGGTTATCGTGCACTCCTTCGGGGAGAAGAAGCACATCGATCTTCCCGACGGCCGGATGATCCCGTACATGGCGCCGCAGAACATCGAGGAGAACCAGCACGTCAGGGTGGTCCTGTTCAAGGCAGCACTGACCACCGGCTGGGACTGCCCCCGCGCCGAGGTCATGGTGTCCCTGCGCGCGGCGAAGGAGCACACCTCCATCGCCCAGCTCATCGGTCGCATGGTCCGTACCCCGGTCGCCGGCCGGATCGACACCGATGGCCTGGACGAGCTCAACTCCGTCTCCCTCTACTTGCCGCACTACGACAAGGACGAGGTCGCCAAGGTGGTCTCCGCGTTCGTCGGTGACGCCGACGTCGAGGTCCCGGTCGCGGTGAACCCGATGCAGTTCGAGCGCACCCCTGGGATCCCGGACGCGCTCTGGGAAATCGTGTTGCCGAAGGAGATCAAGCCGAAGCGGACTTTCGCTTCCGAGACCGCGCGCCTGGCCACCCTGGGCACCCGTCTGGACGGGCTGAAGATCATCAACCCGTACAGCCCGGCGATCACCCTGACGCAGGAGGTCGAGAACCGGGTGACGGACATCCTCCTCTCCGAATACCGGCGCCTCCAGGCCGGGATCGACGACGACGCGTCCGGCCTGCTGGAAGTCACCTACGACCGGGTCGGCTATGACCAGTACACCGGTGCGACGATCACCACCACAGCCCTGGCCGTGCGCACCTCGGCGACCAATATCCGGGAGCTGCACAAGAAAGCCGAGGCCCGTATGCCCGACGCATCGGGCCGATGGCTCTACAACGCCCTCTACGCGCAGCTCGGTGACCATGAGGAAGCCGTCGTGCGTCTCTCGGCCATGTCGGTCCACGACGAAGTAATCAAGGAGCTCGAAGGAGCAGCGAGCCGCCTCATCGACTCGTGGCGGCACGACTTCCAGCCCAAGGTGTCCCGCCTGGATGCCGATGAGCGGGTCAAGCTGGACGAGATCTGGCATCCGCACGGCGTCCCGGTCCCCGGAACATTCACTTTCCCCAAGACTGTGAAGACCCGCACCCAGAAGGTCGTCACCGACGCCAAGGGCAAGGCCACGATCGAGGACCTGGAGACGTTCAAGGGCCACCTGTACTCCGACGCCAACGGCGACTACCCGATGGTTGCCACCGGCTGGGAGAAGGACGTCATCGCCAAGGAACTCGCGCAGCCGGGCCTGCTCGGCTGGTACCGGAACCCTTCCTCGGGCGCCGGCGGCCTGTCCGTGTCCTACATCGAGGGCGGCGTCGACAAGTCGATGTTCCCGGACTTCCTGTTCTTCTACCAGGTGGACGGCAAGATCGTCGTGGACATCGTGGACCCGCACAACCACAGCCTGGGTGACACCCCTGGCAAGTGGGCGGCCCTGTCCCGGTTCGCCCGCCAGAACCCGGGCGTCTTCCGCCGGGTCAGCGCGGTCATCAAGAACAAGGCCGGCGTGCTGAAGTCCCTGGAGCTCACCGGGCGGGCTAACACCGTCCTGGAGGACAAGATCGCGGCCGCCTCCGGTGGAGAAGACATCGCCTCGCTGTTCGAAGAATTCGGCGGTACCTACTAAGCGCCCCCTGGAGAGCCCTCCCCGCACGACGGGGAGGGCTCTTTCCGGCTCCGCACACATGGGGGCCATGGAACCCATCATCTGGATAAGCTTCGACGGCACCGTCCCCGTCCCGGCTCTCGCGCGGCTCTACGCGGTGTCCCGCGAATCGCTCATCGAACTGTTCGAGCGCGGCCGCCCGCTGACACAGCTCAAGTTCGGCAAGGACGGCGTCTGGATCCGCCCCGAGGACGACACTGACTGGGATGAGGCCGAGCGGATTGCCCGCATCGAGGTCGAAGGCGTGGACTTCTACACCTTCACAGACAGCATCTTCGAGTTCAACGACGACACCGAGCAGATGCTCGAGCTGGGCTACCGGGCGTACTTCGTCCCCGGTGCCGGCATCGTGGTCGACAACCCGGATACCCCTGTGGCCACCGCGGCCCAGCGATTCATCGACGACCTGTCGGGTGTCTTCGGTAAGTACGTGCCGGAGCGGCTGAACTCATGGGCTGAGTACGCGACCGCGGTGCCGAACCTGGAGCGGGCGTTCGCCCTGGCCGGCGTTGAGCGCCACGAACGCGAGAAGCAGGAACTGGTTGCCACCTTGGTCGATGACTTCCTCGCCACCCGTGCTGCCGGGCTGCCAACCGAGGGCACCGTCCGCGCCGACGAGATGGCCGTCAACACCGTCCTGGAGGCCACCGACGTCCGCTGGTGGAGCCACACTCCAGGCCGTGAGCTGTTCGTCGTCACTAAGGTCGAACCGGCCGAAAACGGCATGCTCGCCGTCACGACCGAGACCAAGTACGGCCACGAACGCACCCGCCTGGTCCGCCCGGACCGCCGCTTCCTGATCGCACAGCCCTGATTTTCGCCCGTCAGGGCGGGTTCCGCATAGTACCTCTTGGGAGGAAGCCCATTCTCAATGGCAGGTCTATCCCCGGCCCATCAAAAGTCAGATGCACACGAAAGAAACGAGTCACCATGTCGAAACGTTCCGAACCCGACAAGCTTCCCACCGTAGAGCTGGAGCAGTGGCTCATCAGCAACAAACTCGCTCGCCATACCCGCTCTGACCGGGCCTGCTTCCACCGCATGGCCGGCCTCCCCAGCATCGGCTCCGCGGCTGAAAGTGCATACGGATGCCAGGGCGGGGACTGCTACATCTCCGGCGCAATTTTCGACCACCCGCGACGTTTCAGGGTCACTGGGCGCAATCGAATCGCCGACTGCGCCGGGGTCATCTCAGCACCGTATCTGCACGCGCATGAAATGCTGCGGGACGCCGAGCTCATTTCCGACAGGTGGGGGCTGTCTTTCCGACTCGATGACGCGCGCGACGACTGGTACGGCTACGGCACGACGTCTCTCGTGCTCTGGAACCCGAAGAAGATCTCGCTTTGACAGGAGAGGGTGGCCGTCTCACTCTCATGCGGCTCAAGCCGGACACCTCGGGCAGCGTGGTCTACAAGCCGTTCAACGAGGCGGATGACTTCACCGACGGCTGGTGGGATGACGCGATCTATGGGTTCGAGCCGACCCAGCGCTTCTACTCATTCTTCGTCGGCCAGCACGAGGTCGCGCGGGTCGAGATTGAAGTTCAGGACGTCCTCAACTCGGAATACGACCAGCCAGCCCATCCCGGGCCGTATGCTGTCATCCACTTCTTTGAAGTCTCGGAGGACCACCGCCGCAAGGGCTACGGAACAAAGTCCGTTCACCTGATCGCCGACCGCTACAAGGCCATGCCGTTGGTGGCGTTCTCCGAGGGTGCGGACGATTTCTGGGGCTCTCTGGGCTGGGCCCGACACGAACACAAGACGGAGCCGGATCATTCTCGTCCGATGTACGTGAGCGAGCCCCGGTGACTGGCGCCCGTCTGCAGACGATGGCTAAACGTCGGACGATCGGCGCTTTTGGCGGCGCCTACGCATGCTTCGTGCAAGTTCTAGCCAAATACTGGTAGTTTCTGGACATGTTCAATCGCAAGCGGACCCCGTACCGTGCTGACATCGAAGCAGCCATCCCCGCGTACCGCGAGGCGGCGTCAAACATCGAACGGTCCGAGATCGCAAGCCTCGAAAGCCGGCTCGAACCAGGTGAAACGGTGCTGTTTCTTTCCGGCTACCGGGTGCTTCCACTGATCGTGTTGACCGACCGGCGGGTCCGACTCTTTTCAGACGGACGGCTGAAAGCCGATGTGTCCTACCGGCTCGCCGACATCGACAACGCGAACTGGGGTCCGTCTACCCTGTCCATGATCGTTGCCGGCACGAGAGCATCCATCCCGAACTTCCCACGGCAACACAGGACGAGGCTTATGGCTGCCTTCGAGCCCGCATGGCGAGCTGCTCGAAACCAAAGTTACGAACCCGTCCCAGCGGACAGCGACATCATTTCGCAACTGGAACGCCTGGCTGCGCTGCGCGACGCTGGGGTGGTCACGAAAGACGAGTTCGAAGCGAAGAAAGTCGAGATGCTCGCCCGGCTCTGATAGTCAGAGCCTGAACGTCGGCTCCGCGTGCTGGAAGGACGCGAAGCTGCCCCGGTTGGATGCCGCTGTTGTTTTGCCCCGGCCGGCGGCGGATGCAGCCTTTGCCATCCGGTTCTGCAGCTTTCGTTGCGCGTCCCAAAGTTCCTGCTGGAGCTTGTGCAGCTCATTCCGCCCGACCCGGTTGCCCTTCGAGTCGGTGTACTCCTCGCAGCTGGACGGCTCTTGGGCTGCGCCGATCGGCCCGTACGCCACGTGGCAGCGGTCGCCCACCCCTTCCTCGGCGGCGTATTCGTTGTTGCCCATGATGACCCCGCCGGTGTTCCGGGTCCATTTCACGGTCTTGATCCGGTTGAACAGGGCGGTGCCGGCTACCGAAGCGTGCGCCCGCTCCGTGGCACCGCGGTTCTCACCGGTGCTCCACCGGACGGTATTGCTGTCCTTGTCGAAGCTGACAGACCCTTCGCCGGCCTGGAAGCTTGTGGTCCGGTTGGTCGGGAACGGCAGATCGGACTTGAGGACCCGGGCGGGCTTGCCATCGCGGGGGAGGCCGAGGCGCCATTCGACGTCGTCAAGGAATTCCTCCGTGAACGGTGGCTTCGCAGGGCGGCTCCACGACGGCCGGTCCTGGTGGGCGTAGAACTCCTTGTGTTTGGCGTCCGTGTACTTCCGGAGCGCCGCCGTATAGGCGCCCGGGTCAGTCTGCGCTTTGCGGGTCAGGCCCTTCCAGAACGACTGGGTTTCGTCGAAAACCTTGCTCTGGTGTTCGTGGGTGGCTTTCTGCACGGCTTGGCGGACGGCGGCGAATTCTGCTGAGGGGATGGTGATTTCCCCATGTTGGGTATCCCAGTGGCCCATCGTGTTCCTTTCGTCGGATTCACTATGGGTGTGTGCGGCGGTGACCGGCCGCAGTGAATCCGCACACATGGCTGCCATGAAACGATTCCAGGTCCACGTCCGCACCCGTCTCGACACCGGAGAGGGCGGGGTGAAGAACTCCCACGTTGAGAAGCTCAGCGCGTTCAACGAGTCGCTGGTGCCCTTCTTTGAATCCGGTTCGTGCCGCATGGTCGAGTCCCTGGACGACGTCGCCTACGGGACGATCTTCGGCATCGTGGACCGCAAGAACGCACCTGCCCTGACAGGGGTGAAGTTCCGTGACTCGGAAGCCGGGACTATCCTGGTCGCCGACTTCAAGCAACGTGCAAGCGAAGCCGGACTCGAGGCCGCGGCTTCCGCGGTTTCGCGGTCTGTATACCTCGCGCAGGGAGGTCGGTAACGGCATTCCCGGCCGGGTGCTGCCGCGGATCCGTTTCGCCGCACACATCTCTGGCATGACCAAGAACGTAGAAAACCGCGCCCGCGTGCAGGCCGGCATCAAGACGGGTGGCCAATTCGCCCCAGAGGCGCACTCCGAGCCCGCCGGCCTCACCCTGACCATGGAACCATCACCGCTGGACAGGACCGCCGTCGGCATCCTCGGCGCACTGGTACGCGCCCGATCCGCCACGGAGATGGGTGCCTGGCAGCGCCGGCAGGACAAGGGACGGTACGGGTACGAGCACGAACCGCGGGACCCCGTGCCCGAGGTCCTGGTCGAACTGGATCGACGTGCTGCCGCCTTCGAGACCCTGCCAAAGCAGGAGCAGGAAGAGCTCCTGGACCAGCTGAAGATGCAAGGACACAAGTACCTGCTCGAGCCCGGCCAGCGGCTGGGCAACGACAAAGTCCAGGTGGCTGCCGACCTGGACACCAGCGGCAACACCGGTCTCGCCCTGGTCGCGCAGAGGGTCGTCGCTGACACAGGCATCCCCGGCACCATCACCTTGGCCGAAGCCGGCGACCTGACAAAATTCACAGTCCGGGACGGAGACATCAAGCACACCATCAGCGTCGGGCCGCGATCACTATCCCTCTCGACCCGCAGTGGCGAGGAAGATGACTACAGTCGCGACGATTGGTTCAGCCGTGCCGACGTCAGCAGCGTAGGCGGCTACGTGTTCGATGAGAAACGGGCCGAGTACCTCCGCCGGCTCTACGAGTCCCACCGCGAATACACCATCATGATGGACGTCGTCGCAGGCTCTTCCTTCCGGGACTCCGAGGACCACCTCGGGCAGCTGGACCGCAGCGTCCGCAGCGCCGAACTCCGGGTTGATGGCGTCGGCTACTTGCTGGACGTCTCCGGGGACGAACCGGCACTCAAGACGGACGACGGGCAGACACTCCACCCGTCCATGGTCCGCGGTTTCCTGAACCACACGGCCACCCTGACCGGACACCCGGACGGGGACGCCTTCGCCTCGGACTTGCGGGAAGTGTTCCGGGAAACGGATCGCCGGCTCGTCCGCTGATTTTTTTCGAACGAGGCCCCCGCGCAGACTCGGCGCGGGGGCCTTTCCGCGTCTCAGCAAGAATGTCGCACCGTACCCGTATCGTCTGCTTCGACTGGGACCCCACCAGTCGTCGGCGGTGGAAAGGGTACAACGTGAACAAGTTCGGCCATCCAGAGGCTGCCTTTCCACCGCCGGCAATCCCCGGCCCTGCCATCCTCCAAGTGGCACCTTCCATGCTCCCGGCGCGGGCTTCAAAGGCGAAGTCGGCGCTGCGGATTTCCGCCGGCCTGATCTCCATCGCGGTCGGCTTTTGGGGCGGAAGCGCCGCCCTGGCCCTGAATTCGATGAGCGGCTACATGGGTCCGCGCTTCGCGTGGCTGGGGTTCCTGCTCGGTTTCGCCGCCCTATGCAGTGCTGTCACCGGCTTCGTCCAGATCATCCGCCACGCCAAGAAGGATCTGCGGATCCCGGCCCTGTCGATTGCGTTCGCGGCCATCAATGTCCTTGGCTACGTGGCCGTATTCATTGCCTTCCCGCTGGTGACCCCGATGCTCGGCGGGCTAGTCTTCTCCGCCCTCGGAATCGTTCTGATCGCCCTGGCCGCGGTCTTTGACGCCTGGCCTGCCACCGCTCGTTGAGCCGCGGGCCTTCCCGGCGGGATCCGGGTCTACGCATGAGAATCAGTAAGAAGTACCGACTTACCGGAGGCGCAAGTGTTTTTCCTACCAAATCCTGACCGGAGAGTCCCGGACGACCTGATCGTGTCCGCGACCGACATCGTCGCCGGCTCAGTCTGCGAGTTCGCAGCCGTCCGCAAACTCGATGTGCTCCTTGGCCGGATCCGCGGCGTTCAGGAAGATGATGCTATGGCGGCGCTCACCGCCGCGCTGGGGGACAAGCACGAGGCAAAGGTCCTGGGCCTGCTCCGGGACGAGTTCGGGAGCTCACGGGTATACGAGGTCAAGCCGCCGCGTACTTTCGACCGGGCCGGACTCAAGGACAGGCACAGGGAAACCATCCAGGCTCTTCGGGATGGCTACGAGGTCATCTATCAGGGCAGCTTCTTCGACGCCGGTTTCCACGGCCGCGCGGACTTCCTGATCCTCCAGGAGGACGGCACGTACGCTGTGTTCGACACGAAACTGGCCCGCAGCGCAAAAACCGAGGCCCTCATGCAGCTGGCTGCTTACGCCGATCAGCTGCGGAATGCCGGCATCCCGGTCCACACCGACGGTCACCTGATCCTGGGCACCGACGAGACAACCAGTCACCCGCTGCCGGAGTCCATCCCGGTGTTCAACGCCGCTCGGGACCGGCTCCGCGCCGTCCTGGAAGCCCACCGGCTCGGATCCCGGCCGTCCACATGGGGCGACCCGCGCTGGATGACGTGCCTGAAATGCGCCGACTGCAAAGCCGAAATGGAAGCAGCCGATGACGTGATGCTCGTGCGCCGGATGAACCGGTCACGCCGGGCCAAGCTCATGCAGGCCGGGATCAAGACCATGTCCATGTTCGCCGCTGCGGACCTGACCGACGCCGGCATCAAGATGGACCCGCTGTGGGCCGAGCTTCAGGAACAGGCGCGGCTGCAGTCCGGCACCTGCGAGGTGGACGGCACCATCAACGGCGTCTCCTACGTCGTCCTGGACAACCCGGCCCTGGTCGCCATTCCGAAGCCGGACCCGGGCGACATCTTCTTCGACTTCGAAGGGGACCCGCTCTGGCAAGACCCGTCCACCGGGCAATGGGGAATCGAGTACCTGTTCGGTCTGGTGGAGTTCGCCCCGGAGGGACATGAGTTCCTTTCGTTCACCGCCCACTCGCTGGAGGAGGAACGCCAGGCACTCATCGACTTCATCGACCACGTCACCGAGCGCCGGGCCACTTACCCGGGACTTCACATCTACCACTACGCCCAGTACGAGGTCAGCGCGCTGCGGAAACTGGCCCGCCGGCACGGGGTCATGGTGGACGAAGTGGAGGAGCTTGTCGAAACCGGCGTGCTCTTCGACCTGTACGAGACAGTGAAAGGCTCCGTGCGGATCTCGGACCGGTCCTTCAGCATCAAGAAGCTGGAACCGCTCTACATGCCGGCCGGCCGGATCGGAGTCACCAACGCCGTCGACTCCATGGTCCAGTACAGCATTTACCGTGACGCAGTCGACCAGGGACAGCTGGAAACAGCGAAGTCGATTTTTTCGTCCATCAAAAGCTATAACGAATACGATTGCATTTCGACGTGGAAGCTGCGGGACTGGCTCATCAACCTCACCCGGTAGTTGGCCGGTCAGTCAGTCAGCCACCAGAACCTGCCGCGTCGCACACTTCGTGCGGCGCGGCTTTTCTGTGCGTCCGCACACATAGGATTCGCATGGGGGATTTTCGTTTCGCTTTTGCCCCTGACGCATCGACAGGAGCCGGCACCGCCGGCCACCAGGGACAGAAGGAGCACCATGGGCTTTTGGGACGCAGAAGAGACCGGCGCCGAACGCGCGGCACGCATCAAGGGTGAAAACCAGGCTGCGGAGCATGCCCGCCGGCAGGCCTCCAAGGAGGAAGAGCGCGAGCACAAGCAGCAGGAACGGTGGGACGCGGAGAATCTCCGGTATCAGCGTGCAGAGTACGAGGCGGACCTTGCCGCGTGGAAGAAGAACCCGGCGGAGTACGAACGCCGCTACTCCTCGCCGTTCGATGTTCCGGAGATGCCTGGCAACCCGATCTACGACCAGATCCGCGCGAGGTCCCAGAGGGAGCAGGCGCGGGCGCAAGCGCAGCCCCGGGACGAGCCGATGCCCGCCTTCCTGAAGGTCGGGCTGGTCGTCCTCGGAGTGATCTTTATCCTCCCGGCGCTCCTGCAGGCGATCATGCCCACCGTCGGCCACGTCCTTCAGATCATCTGGCTGATCGTCCTCAGCCTTGCAGGCCTGCTGACCGCGGTCTGGCTGGTCCTGAAGCTCACCGCGGGGGATGACCCGGTCAAGCTCCGGCGCGCACAGCTGGTGAACCCGGTCCGCATCGGCACGATCATCTACCAGGTCGTCCGCGAGCACCTGGCGGAGCGCCGGGCACGGAAGAACGCCGAGTGATGGCAGCTGCAAACCCTGTTGCGGGGGACACCGCGCGCCGGGACGACCTCGAAGCAGGGTTCCAGTTCGTACTCCAGCACGACGCCGAACTGCTGAAGCGGCTGGAGGACGCTTGACCGCGCACCTGACCGTGGCCGAGGCGAAACACTTCCTGGCCCGCTACGGGTTCTTCGTCCGCGACGAGGGTCTCCTGTCGTCCGCCCTCGCCCGGCCGGTCACCTCCGTTATGGGCCAGGACGCCTTTGCATCCCTGGAGCTCAAGGCTGCCGTGCTGCTCGAATCGGCTGCACGGAACCACCCGCTCGTGGACGGCAACAAGCGAACGTCCTGGACACTGATGGTGCTGTTCCTGTGGCTGAACGGGTACCGGCACGACTTCACCACGGATGACGCCTTCGATCTGGTTGTCGGCGCCGCCGAAGGACGCCTCGACCTGGACGAATCCAGCGCCCGCATCGGCAGCCGACTGGTTGCCAGGTAACCGGTGGGCGACAGAGCCCCGCAGGTACGAATCTGCGGGGCTCTATCGTGTTCGGGCCGGCCGGCTTAGGAGAGCACGTTGACCTGGACAGTGAAGACTTCGGCGGCCTTGGCGGCCGAGACGTAGGCGTGGTTCCAGGACTGCTTCGGGTCCGTGCTGCCGTTCGCCATGCCGCCGATCTGGTAGCCGCTCTGCTGCGTGACCGCGCCCGTATCGGCTACGCCGGTGCCATAGGCCTTGCCGTTCTGGAATTTGGCGACACCGGACCAGTCGGCGGTGACAACCCACTGGACCGGTGTGGCGGCCGGGGCTGTGCCGGTTACTGTCAGCTTGTAGTTGCTGGTCAGGCCTGCCGTGGAGACGAACTCGCAGGTCAGGGTGGCGCCGGCATTGACCTTGTAGGTGGCGCCGCCGCACGTGGCGGTTTGCGGGTCAGCTGCTGCCACGAACGGTGTGCCGCCGGCGGCCGTGACGAGCGCGCTGACCTCGGCCGCTGTCAGGCACCCGGGGACGGAGTCTGCGAGGAGCGGCTTCGGGTCGGTGACCTGGTCGGTGGCGTAGAACAGCTTGCCGGTCGCTGACCGGGCAATACCGACGTAGCAGCTGCCGGCCGCGTCCGCCTTGACCGCGGGGGCGTTGGGGGAGGAGATGAGCTGGGCTGCGGCCAGGCCCGCGGAGTCGGTGAACCGGCTGGTGTTGACCTTGGAGACGCCCTGCGCGGTCCGCACGGACCCCAGGTCCTGCTTGGCCCCGTTGTCCTGAGCGAACGGGATGACTCCGAAAACAGAGGCGAGGACACCGGCTGTGAGGATGCCGACGACAACGACCCCGACCAGGATCGAGGGCAGATCGAACGCGCCGGATTCGGAGGAGCGCAGCGCCGCGATGCGGGAGCGGAATGATGAACAGGAGAGCACGGGGGAGATCCCTTCGGTAACGGACAGCCCAGCGCTGCCACACCGGAACATGCGTAGAGGTGGCCGCCTCAGTGTTCTCTACGCATGTTTCCTACCGGAAGACACCGCCCGGTGCACCCGAGGAAAGGCACCCCATGAAGAGAACTGTTTTCGCTGCTGCACTACTGGCCACCACCTTGCTGACGTCCGGCTGCGCCGCTGAGGCGGTCACCGGTGCCGTCGCCGCGCAGGCGGCCCAGGGAAGCGCAGGCGGCCCAGGGAAGCGCAGGCCAGGCGGCCGGGCCGGTGAACGCCATCGAAAAGGCCAAAGAGCAGATCGCAGCCAAGGCGTACACCGCGCGCATTGTCGCCGAGCACGAATCGATGATGGCCGGCCAGGAGTGGAAGGTCACCGGAGCGGGCTGGAAGCCGGCTGCAGCGGTCACCATCACCCTGACCTCACCAGCAGGTGCAACCGTTGGCGTTCCGGTCCACGCCGTCGCCGACGCCAAAGGCCAGCTCAACTCCGCCATCACGCCGCTCGAAGGCACTATCACGGGGCCGTACACCCTGGTGGCAACCGACCCGACGGACGGCTCAGGACCGCACACAGCCGCCGTGAACATCTTCTCCCAATAGGTCTTCCATACCCGCGCAGCGGTGAGAGGAAGCCCCGTGTCTACGCATGTTTTTGAAGGGGCGGAAGGGCTGCACGGAGTCCCGGAATTCGTCCGCCCGCTACTCTGCCTGTGCTGCGGCAAACTCGGCGACCGGTTCGCCTTCCAGGGCGCTGTAAAACGAAAGCATCCGCTCGACCTCGATGATCCGGCCCCTTTCGCCGGGTGCGGTTCCGGCCCATGCGTCCTGCCACGGAGCCTCGCTCTTGACGACGGCGTTGAGGACGTACGGGCGCAACCCGCCGTAGGCGCTGACTACCTCGTCGATGCTTTCGAGCTGCGCCGCCGTGAACACCTCCGGGTTGCCGGGCACGTCCCGGATCAGGAAGACCCCGGGGTGGGTAGCGTGCAGCTCCGGGCTCACCGGCCCGGTGCCCCAGGCGAAGAATGCAGCGTCGGTGAGCAGCTCTTCGTCCCAGACCAGGTGCCATGCCTGGGCGTAGAAGGCCAGTTTGTGCAGGCGCATGGTCGCGATCTCACCCGTGCGGGCCAGGATGGCGGCGGCCAGGTCGAAAATGGTGGCGTCGGGTCGGGATTGAGTATTTTCCATTCCGGTCATGTGTGCGGCCATTGCCGGCTGGCTCCCCGGTGAGGACCGGCCAGAGGTCTACGCATGTTCCTGCATGACAGCACCATTGGAGGAAGTCCGTGTTCTACCCCGTACTGACCGTCGTCGTGGGCTCCATCGTGGCGATCATCTCAGCCATCTCCTTGTTCATCTGCGCCCGCGCGGGCGGGATCTTCCTCAACCAGGCTCGCTTCCTTGCCTGCGGCATCCTGTTGATCCTGCATTTTCCCCTCACCAATTTTCTGGACGGCCTGATTCTGTCCTGGTTGGAGAAGCTCGGCACCATTGACGGCAGCTCCACTGCCTCATATTGGGCCGCTACAGCCGTCGTCGTGGCCGTTCAGCTGATCATCCTGCCCACGAGCCGGGAACTGTACGCAACCTACATGGCAGACCGGCTCACCCACCGCGACCGCGTCTGACCCGAGGCCCGGTTACAACCGCAGGGGTGAAGAACGCCTTGATGAGCGAAACCGGTCATCCCGCACACATAGTGTGAGGTGACCCGGCGCGGCCTTCGTGGCTCCCGGTCCACCGCGCCCAGACCACCGTCGGATTTGCCCGTCGGTGGTCTTTCACTGCCCAGACCCGACTCCCCCCGTCAGCGAGGAGGTCCGGTCCGCCACGATAGAGGAATTTCATGAGCAAGTCAGCGCGCCGCCTGAGCGCCGCCGTCACCGCGGGGGCCGCGATGTCGGCCGTCGTCCTGTCCACCCTGATCAGCGGAACCTCCGCGTACGCCGCACCCCCGGCGGAGTACCCTGCACCCATGCAGGTCTCCGCGTCGGGTACCTACACTGTCCGTCCCGGGGACACGTTGAGCGGGATTGCCGCACGGCACGGCATCAGCCTCGCCGCCATCTTCGCGGCCAATCACATGAACATGCGCACGATCATCTACCCCGGCCAGATCATCAAGGTCGGCCCCGCAGCACAAGCTCCCGCCCCCGCACCCGTTCCTGCTGCTCCCGTTGCTCCAGCGTCCAGTGTGGTCGTGAAGGCAGGAGACACCCTCAGCGCCATCGCGGCCCGCAACAGAGTGAGCCTCGCCTCGATCCTCGCGGCCAACAACCTGCAGATGCGCTCGATCATCTACCCGGGCCAGAAGATCCTTCTGGCGCCCTCAGCACCCGCTGCGAAACCGGCACCGACAGCCCAGGCCACTGTTGCACCAACCATCACCCCGGCAGCCACCACCCACATCGTGAAGGCGGGCGACACACTTTCCCGGATCGCCGCCAGCTACGGCGTCAGCGTCTCCTCAGTGCTCTCCGCCAACGGCATGACGCTCAAAACGATCATCTACCCGGGTCAAAGGATCAAGATCGGCACTGCATCGTCGGTCAGTCCGGCTGCTCCTGTCACCGCGCCGACGGCCTCTTCGCGCGGACCGGCCTCCATCGCGAACCCATCCTCGGCCCAGCTGAAAACCATGGTCGCCGATACCGCCCGCCGCATGGGAGTGGACCCGTCCCTGGCCCTGGCGTTCGCCATGCAGGAGTCCAGCTTCCGCCAGAACGTCATTTCCCCTGCCGGGGCGATCGGAACCATGCAGGTCATGCCGAGCTCCGGGGAGTGGGCCTCCCAGCTCGTGGGCCGGCCCCTGGACCTCCACAATGCCCAGGACAACATCACCGCCGGCGTGGCAATCATCGCCTCGCTCGTGCACACCAGCCCGAGCACCGCGATCGCCATCGCCTCCTACTACCAGGGCCAGTACTCAGTCCTGCACAGGGGCATGTACGAGGACACAAAGGCATACGTCTCTTCGGTCCTGAACCACCAGAAGAGCTTCCGCTGACTCCAAGGCCGCGGGAGCGTCCCGTGGCCGGAAAACAGCGATGGCACCCTCATTGCGCAGAGGGTGCCATCGTTGAGCGGATAGGGTCAGCCCCAGGAGCCGGTGTACATCCTGGTGGAATTGATGATTCCCACGATCAGCTTTGAACCGTCAGCGGAGGACGCAAGGCCCTGCCAATCACCGGTGCCCAGGGAATCCTGGGAAACCCAGGTCGCCCCGGCATCCTTGGAGACGTAGACCAGGCCGTTCTGCTTTGCGACGGCAAGCTTCGTCCCGTCAGCCGATGAGGTGACCATGTCCCAGCTGCCGGTTCCCAGCGCCGACTGCGGGGTCCAGGTGACTCCGGAGTCGGTGGAAAGGTAGATGTTGCCATTGCTGAAGTCAGCCGCGATCAGCTTGGTTCCGTCGGCGGAGGAAGCTACGGACTGCCAGTTGTGGGATGTGAAGGTCGGGTCATGCCTGTTTACCCAGGTCAACCCGCCGTCGGTGGAGGTGAAGAGGTTGTATCCGAACTGCGCAGCAACGAGCTTCATACCGTCGGATGAGGAGGCCACTGACGTCCAATAGCCCACAGGCCAGCTCCCCTTTTGGGCCCAAGTTGCACCAGAGTCGGCTGAGACCCAGAGATGGCCCCCATACCCGGAGTCCGCGGCAACAACCCTCGTGCCATCATCCGACATGGCAATGCTGGCCCACTGCTGAGTCGTGGTTCCCGGGATGACCGTCCAGGTAGCTCCGGCGTCCGTCGACTTGTACAAACCGACCGGTGCCATGGTTGATCCCGCGTAGAAGGTCTGACCGTCCTTGGAGACAGCCAGCCCTGCCCATGAGGTGGACGGAGCGGAGGTGATCTGGGTCCAAGTCAGGCCGGAGTCAGTTGATTTGTACAAGTATCCGGTGCCGTCGCTCTTTCCGAGGATGACGGAACCATCAGCTGACATGGCGGATGGTCCGCCGCCCATGCCGGGGATTCCGGTCCGCTGCGTCCACGACAGGGTGTTAAAGCTTGCCGCCGGGGCCACCCCGGAGAGCGAGTCGGCCATCGACTGGGCGACGGCAGGGGTAAGGCAGCCGGTCGTCATGCCGGGAGTGTACAGAGTCGGTTCGCTGACCTGATCCGAGATGTAGAACATGGCACCGGAACCGGACCTGCTCAGGACCAAGAAGCAACCCTTGGCGGCGTCAACACCGGCGGCGTAATGGAGGTTCGGTACAACCGATGAGGCCCGCTCAAACCCGCCGTCGCCCGGTGTGGCGCCTGCAGCAGAGGCCGCGGGCTGGCTCAGATACCCGGCCGCTATCAGATCGGTGGTGTCCATGTACCGGCCGTCCTTGGTCTTGGCGACTCCTTCCGCGGTTCGTGCTGCTGCAGCATCCTGCTTCGCGGCGTTGTCCTGGGCGAACGGAATGACTCCGAAGATCGACGCCAGTACCCCCGCGGTGAGAATGCCGACGACGACCACTCCTACCAGGATCGAAGGCAGGTCGAAGGCGCCTGCAACGCCTCGAAGTGAGGCCTTGATGTTGTAAATGAGGTTTTGAATGTGCCGGCCGCTACTTGGTGTAGCCGGGATTTTTCTCGGGCGCATGACACTCCATTTGTTTTCAGGAGGCCGCGGAACCGAAGACCTCAATGAATAGAAGTGCAGCCGCGCGCAATAAGCGGTGACGATCATCGATATTTTTCTGAGCGAAAATCGCAAGGGCCGGTGAGCGGGATGGAATTCTCCGCACACATGAGGGCAATGACATCAACGCTGGGTACGGACCAACTGTTTACCGATCGCATCGTGGACCACCCCGACCGAGAGGATCGCAACTGTGTCGGCACTGAGAATGGACTGCAGCTGCCCTACCTCGACCTTGACGATCCGGATTTCACCTGGCCGTCCCAACCCCCGGTCAGCCTTCCCTTGCGAGCAACCGCGAACCGAACAGGTGAGGCAGCTACCGAGCTCAAGCGAAACCGCGGCGCTCTACGCGGACAGGTCAACGACGTCGAGCACTTTCCGACCCGACGTTCACTCCGGGCCGCGCAGGCCCTTGAAACGCGCGCCGTCACCACTGGATCCCAGGCCATTGCTCCCACCACGGTGATCGTTGCTTCCCATGTCGCCGAATCATACGTGGACCTGGCATCCGACCGACCTCGTCCCGACGTTCTGGTCGATGACGCGATGGATCGCGAGGCCTTGGCTGAGGATCTTGAAGCGGCGCTGCTCGCCGCACTGGAAGAAGCGCCGGAGCTCGAAGAGCCCATCGTACGTAAGCAGCGCATTGCCCTGGCACGGGCCAGGAGCGAGCCCGTTGCAAAAGACCAGGCGGACAGCGAGTACCTGACCAAGATCAAGACATATGGCCCTTTCCCGTTGCTGCGCCCGTCCCTTCGTGACTTCCGCCCCATCCTCGCGATCTCCATCTTTCTGGGCGTACTGGGCGCGGACCGCTTCTATTCAGGCAAACCGATCAGCGGAACCTTGAAGCTGGCCACGGCCGGCGGCCTCGGTGTGTGGTGGATTATCGACATCATCTCCATCCTGCGCGGCCGGACGGTAGACAAGGACGGGCATCGCTTCACCGGTGAGAAGAAATACCGGGCTGCAGCATGGCTCCTGACCATGACGCTCTTCGCAGGACTTGCCCTGTTCGCTGTCACTGCCGCGACTCCGGCCGTTACTGCGGGCATTGCGAAGGCCCACGAGGTACTCTTCCCGAAGTCCGCCCCGGTCCCGACCTGGGCCGAGATCGCAAACATCAAGGGCACCGCAGACCCTGTCATCTTCAACGTGACGGGGGACCAGCTGAGGCTGAGCTACAGCTTCCCAGGACCGGCGTACGCCTTTCTGCAGAAAATAGGCGACGCCGCCGTCCCCGCCGAAGCGCTGCTGCTCAAGGACACTAAATCAGACGGCGTCAAAGAGGTCCCGGTGACCCCCGGCAAGTACCAGCTTGTCGTGCGCGCTGACGGCGCCTGGACCGCGAAAGTCGAAGAACTGGGCGTTCACGGCTAAGCCGATCAGGACACCTCTCCATCTGTGGTGTAGTGGAGCCCATGACTGAATTAGCCGCGGGAATCCACTACGCAATTGACCCCGACCAACAGGCTCTACGAGCCGCCGACGCAGCCTGGGAGTCCGCGCGATGGGCCGCGTGGACGGTCGGCATCTCCGCGGGCATGCTCTTGCTAACGGCAGGGCTTCTTGTCGGGGCATTTCTTGCGGCAAAATACGCCAGGAAGACCTGGGAATCTACCCGCGATGAGCTTCACAACTCAAACGAAGAACTTGGCATTGTCCGCCAGGACAATCTGCAGCGAGAAGCCGTGAACGTGTCAGCGTGGCTTCAGAAAGCAAAATCCGGGAACGCTGTTGAGGTATTCGTTCGGAACGGCAATGGGGGTCCCGTCTACAACGTCACGTGCAATGTTCTGGCCAAATCAAAGCACTCGGCGACCCCAGTCATCTCAGTTCGGTCGGAGCCCTATATCGCCCTCGGCCCGGAGGATGCTAAACCGGCTAAAGGGTACGCATTCAATATGTTTCCCGATGAATACGTGTACTCCCACATTGACGGTGAGGTCCGCTACACCGTGAACCGGACAAGGAACGTGATCTTCGAATCTGAGGATGACTGGAAGCTATGGAATGGCCAAGACGATGCCGATGGGCTGGCCTTGGAACTCACCTTCCGTGACTCTGCGGGCATTTGTTGGCGCCGGGATTGGTATGGCACCCTGACGCAGCAGACTATCTGATCGAGCTGGGCAGTGAATCGCGGGTTGCCGTACACATATCCGGCATGATGAAGAAACGCGAAGACCTGGACATGGCCACCATCGTTGACGAAGCCATTTCCAACTATGCCGACTCCCGCAAACTGACAGGCGCCGTCCCGTTCGAGCAGATGAGCCAGGCCCAATTGAAGCGGATGCGTGAAGTGTTCCTGCCCGTGATCTGGAGCGCCGTACCCGCAATCCTGACCCAGCTGAACGCCAAGGCAATCCTCGCGGAGGAAACCCAGGAGGAGATCCTGGCCGATTTCAAGGTCCCCGACACCCTCGAAGGGCTGATCCAGTGAAACGGGACGCACTCGCTACGGACATCGCAACAGCCACGGACGGCTACACCGTCACTGTGACCGGGCTGAGCGAGGACCGGGATGCCGGCGAACCCAGCGTGGCAAACCGCGGCGCAGTGGAGTTGCGAATTACCAGCCCACACGGGCACGTCCTGGAATTGCATCTGCCCGGCATGGAGGCGGCAAAGCTCGTCCCGCCGCTGGTTTCCGGCGCCGTACTGCACGAGACCGAGGCGGACGTCGCCCGCCGCTATCTGCGCGATCATTCGGAGCACATGTACCCGTACCAAATCGAAAGCCTGAAGAAGCAAGCCGGGATGGAGTACGATCAGCGGCTTCTGGACGAGGCCCTGAAGACCATTACCGAGTAAAAACTACGCATGTTCCCGGGTGTAGTTCACAGCAGAAAAGCCGGACGCGGAGATTGGCCTCTACGCGTCCGGCTTTTCTGTTGTCTTCACCCTGTCAGTGAGCCGGGCCCGGTGCACCTTGCTGAAGCACCCGGCCCGGCTTATGGCGTCACCCAACACCACCCCGACACGCGATAACTCTAACCGATGGATTAAATGGTCCGCAAGCGAAGGACCCTGATGTTTCCGCCCATCAGAACGCCGGGACGGCGGTGAAAGCCTCCCAGCCCCTGCCTTCGAGGACCAGCCTGTCGTACTTGGCAACCCCGTAGAGTCGAGCCGGTCCGAAGCGCTCGTTGTTGGCGAAGAGAATCATCGCTGCAGGGGAGTGGACGACCGTCAGGCGGAAGTGGGTCATAGCCGCTCCGCCGATGCCATGGAACGGGCCGGCCGTGGAGCCGAACATTTGAATCCAGGTAAGGCAATCGACGAAGGATTCCCGCTCCCGCTCCGCGGCTTCAAGGCCGAGCGCGGCAAGGACCGGATCCACGGCGGCCATCACCTCGGGAGTCAATAGCCGGTCGATCATGATCTTTTCAACGCCGCTCATGCCGCGGCCCCGACGGGTTCGAACACGGACCAGTTGCGGGCCTCGATCGCTTTGGCGTCATACGTCGCTGCCCCGAGTACCTTCGGGTCCTGCCCGCGTTTTTCTGCGATGAGCAGCATCGTGTCCGGAGAATAGATCAGCGTGTTGGTCCCCGTCCAGGTGGGCCAGGAAATGAAGCCCGTGTAGGAGGCGGTACGGCAGGCGTCGCCGAGTCCGCGGGCGGAAAGGGCCGATGCTGCCTGAGCCTGCACGTCGGGACTGAGAAGGCCGTCGATAACCTTCCGCGCCATGCCGGTCATACGGCCGCGAGCTGGCGGGAGAACACGGCGTACGGCTCATCAAGGGGAAAGTCTTTCCCGACGATCTGCGTCACGAGCAACTGGTTGGCGGTACCGGCCGGTACGGCTTCCACCTGGGCGCCGACGGTGAGGCCTTCCTGCTGGTCGTAAAAGTCGGCTTCGACGACGGTGTAGGTCTTTGGTGCAGCCATGGGGTTCTCCTTCAACGGGGTTCTGCTGTCGGACCTGATGTGTGCGGACGTCCCCGATCGCATCACCGGGGCCGGATCCCGGGCGTGCCGCACACATAGTTACCGAATGCCCGTCCAACAGAAAGACATCATGAGTCAGAGTATTTTCGGCCGCGTCGCCCAGCTCGCAAAGGCCAACATCAACGACCTCCTGGACCGTGCCGAGGACCCGCAGAAGATGCTGGACCAAATGGTCCGGGACTACTCGGAGAACATTTCTGAAGCCGAATCCGCCGTCGCTCAGACCATCGGGAACCTGCGTCTCGCCGAGGAAGACCACAACCGTGCCGTCGGCGAAGCCGCAGACTGGGGCAACAAGGCCCTCGCCGCGTCCCGCAAAGCCGACGGGTACCGCACTGCCGGTAACACCGCGGACGCGGAGAAGTTCGACAACCTCGCCAAGGTCGCGATTCAGCGGCAGATGACCGCAGAGTCCACCGCCAAGGCCCAGGAACCGAACCTGGACGCCCAGACTAAGGTCGTCGAGCAGCTCAAACAGGGGCTGGACCAGATGAAGGCCAAGCTCGGCGAGCTGACCGCCAAGCGCAACGAGCTCGTCGCCCGGTCCCGGACCGCCGCCGCGCAGTCCCAGGTCAATGAGGCGCTCAAGTCTCTGGATGCCGCCGATCCGACGTCCACGCTGGGCCGGTTCGAAGATCGCATCCGCCGGGAAGAAGCGACCGTCCGCGGCCAGCAGGAACTCGCCTCCTCCAGCCTGGATGCACAGTTCGCATCCCTTGAGGACCTCGGGGAGCAGACCGAGGTCGAAGCCCGCCTCGCAGCCCTGAAGTCCGGGGCCACACAGCAGGCAGCTATCAACTCCTAGACTCAGCACTCACCGCTGACCGAACACGCAGGCCCCGGCACATCTCCGGGGCCTGCGTTGGCTGTTAAAGGGCTTCTTGTTGCCCTGTCTGCCGGGCACGATCGATGAGTCCGGCAAATACCCATAACGTGCTCTGGTCCATCATCCGTTCGGCCCAATCGACGATTCTCTTGTCGTATTCGCCAAGGGAGACGTCCTCGAGTGCCTCACGCCAACGGGCCCGGGCGGCAGCGACGCTATCCCCGCCATAGCGAGCCGCAACCTCCCTGATTTCCCGAATCGGCTCGGAGTCGTATGGTCCGGCTTTGAGTGTGTCCATGTCCGAATCTTCCCATTCCACAATGAAGGCCCGGAATAGCCGTCGGGAGAAGTTTCCGTCAAGCAAAACCGACTTCGGGCTGCGCTGTTTCGCCACAGCCGCACACATGCCAGGCATGACCGTGATCCCCATGAACCGCCAGCCCAAGGGCGTACCCGTAGGCGGCCAGTTCGCCGCCACCGCCCACGCCGAACCCTCAGTCTCCCTTGCCCCTGTCACCGCAGGCCGCCACGCTGCACCAGCCACCCATAACCGGCCCGTCCCCGGGTCGCTGCTCATGGCGCACTTCCAGGACCCGAAGCTTGTCGGCGAACTCGAATGGGAGATCGAACGAAGCGTCCGGGACGGGGTCTCCGACACTGAGCTCGACTACTTCTCTGAGTCCTTCAGCGACCACGTCCCGAACCTTCACCCGGAGGAAGCCTACGGCTACTTCAGCAAGGCCCGGGAAGCCTTCCACAACGGGGACAACTGGAAGGCCGTCATCACAGAAGCCGCCGCAGCAGACACAGCAGCACACCCGGGCGGGACCTTGAAGGGGGACTACCAGCCGCCCCTCGCCCAGCACCAACCCGGCTACCAGCAAGGAACCTTGACCACCGGTTCGAAGTACACCGGTTACCGCAACGCCACCGACATCTGCAAGGACATCCGGGCCGACCTGAAGGCTGCCACCGCGGCCAATTACCTGCCGGCCGGCCTGAAGTATTCAGTCACCAACGACAAGTACTCCGGCGGACAGTCGATCACCGTCACGGTCCAGGGCGTCACCGACGAGGACCAGAAGGACCCCACCGAACTGGACCTGCGCGGCGACTACGCCAAGCGCAAGGAGGCCAAGGAACTCCAGGAGCGGGTGGACGCCATCACGAACGCCTATAACCGGAGCGACATCGATTCACAGAGCGATTATTTCAATGTCGCCTATTGGGGCCGTGCCGAGATCGAAAACGACTGGTCCCGAAACTTCCGCGAGAACGAGGCAGCCCTCCGCAAAGCCGCCCGCGACGCCAAGACGAACCGCTAGAAAGAAGCAGCCATGACCAGCACCTTGATCACCCGACAGCCCAAGGGGATTCCCGTCGGGGGCCAGTTCGTCGCCACCGAGCACAGTGAAACAGGCGTGACCCTCACTCATGCAGGACCCGCGCCGCTTACTGAAGAAGCCATCCTCGATGCCGTCGCCCGTCATGAAGGCCCCGGCGCGGTCCCGGGCGTCCACCGGCGCATCGCCGAAACCACAACCGCGGGCGGGCGACAGCTGTTCCTGCAACGCTGCGACGCCATGTACAACCCGGACTCCGAATACCGGATCGACCGGTCCATCTACGGACCCACCCCTGAACAGTGCGACGCACTTGCGGCCCTGGGCTACGAGTCGGTGAACGAGTTCTCCCGGGAGAAACTCAACCGCTTCCGCGGCGTCGGATCCCTCATCGACAGCGGGGTTGGACCGGAGAGGCTGGAGGTGCTCGACAAGCTGAGCACCCACGAGCACCAGTGGTCCGCTTGGGAGAAGGAGGCTTACCTGAACACTCCGCTGGATGACCTTGAACGGGTCATCGCCGACAAGGACATGACACGTGCCGATGCGTATGTGGCCACTGTTGATCTGATGGGGAATGAGTCCCGCTCGGCACGGGCCCGCCACGCCCTTGATATGAAAATCGGCGATCGTGCACTCATCGAAGCGGACAAGTACCCGCTCGAGGTCCTGGCTGACTTGCGCGACGCCCTCCCTGAAAGCAAGCGGAACGCCGCTCAAATCGTTAATCTCGCCGACCGCGGCATCACCGGAGCGCATTTGCGCACCTACGGTTCCAAGGCCTGCGAAACCTTCACCGGCCAGCAACTCGAAGACGCCCTGGTGGCACCCAAAACCATCCGTTCCTTCCTCACCGCAGGGTTCCAGCCCTCCCTGGACGAGATGAAGACCCTCCACAGCGCCGGCTACACCTCCGGCAACGACCTCAAAGCAGCAAGCCAGGTGCTGCGCACTACCGACACGGCACGTCTGGCCGCGGCCCGCAAACACGCAACCGGCGCACAGCTGACAGTCTTTGCGGCGGCGACCGGGAAGTCACTGCGGCCCGATGATCCGAAAGCCATCGGCAGGCTCCTCAAGCTCGGCATCGAAAACCCCGACCAGCTGCGGCCCTGGACGGAGGCGTGCCATACACGGGCCAACGCCTTCATCAACCGGGACCAGAGCATTCTGGCCATCCACGCCGACGTCATCAAGGCCGGTATCACCCCGGACCGGCTAGGTGCCATCACCCGTGCAGGTATCCCCGTCACGGAAGCGGCCAAGTACAAGAACACCACCGACCTGTGGGCTGCCGGCGCCGGATACCGGGCCGCCTGGGACGCCGACCAGGCCACTCAGGTCGCGCGGCGCTGGCAGAACGAACCAACCCCCTGGGCATACACCGAAGACACCTACCTTGACGGAGAAACCTCATGACCCCCGTGAAAACCACTACCATCCCGGCCGAGCACCTGCTACGGGTCACCACGCTAAACATCAACCACGCCCCCGATGAAGTAGAACGGCGCACCGGGCTGGCATGCGATGAGCTTGGCGTCCTCCGACCCTCCGTTCTGTGCCTCCAGGAGGTCCGTTTCGAAGCCGCGGGCCGCTCCCGGCAGCTGGACACCATCGCCGCCGAGACCGGCTTGACCGTCATCTCCGCCCAGGCCCAGCACCCACGCAGGGATGGCGGGCTCTCAGGCAACGCGGTGCTCTCCTCTTTGCTGGAAATCGAATCGAGCTCCATCGACTTCGCCACACCTGACTGCCAGCTCACCAGCGCCGACTACGCCGTCCTGGAAGCCCCCACCGGCCATACCCTCATTGTCATCTCCGCTCACCTTGCCTGGGGTGGAGACAGGGAAGGGACCCGTCTGGCCCAGGTGACCGCCATCGACGGGCGCGTCCGGGCGCTGATGGACCGGTATCAGGACCGGAGCCCCGTTGCGATCCTCGCCGGGGACTTCAACACCCTCCCAGGAAGCGACACCAACAGGTACCTCAACGGCCAGGGCGCCGGCACCAACGGCGACTACACCTTCTGGACCGAAGCGTTCGCCGTCGTTGGTGATCCGGCCGAAGCCACCACGGTCGCCTCCGGAAACTACTGGGCCCAGCAGACCGCACGCATCGTCGGCATCGAATTTCCGGAAATGCTCCCTGACCGGCGCATCGATTACGTATGGACCTACGACTGGGCTTACGGCCGGCCCGGCTGCCCTGTCGCGATGCAGCGGTCTTTCACGGACACGACCCGCTACGGGTTCCCCGCCTCGGACCACTATGGGCTCACCGTGGACCTCTGGACCCCGCCGATCCTGGCCACTGTCCCCGCGAAGCTGCTCAGCACGGACGACGTCCTGACCGATCAGCTCATGCTCGACCTGGGAGAAACGCGGGAGAGCGTACTCGTGTGATCCCCGGGGCGGCCGGGGAGAGAGACCTCGGCCGCCCCACACATGTGGCCCATGACTAACGAAAGCGCCCCCGCGCGCCCATACGGCGTCTTTATCGACGCCCTGCTTGTCACCTCCACGTTTTACGGCCAGACGCCAGCCCAAATGCGCTACATCGACGCCGGACTGACCAGCGATGAAGCTCATCAACTCGCCCGGCCGGAGCTTCGCTCCCGGCTGGTGGCAGCCACCTCCTTCCGCGCCGAGGTCGTGGTTCCCGTACTCGTGGGCCTCGTTGTTTTCGGCGTATTCGGGTTCATTCCTCGACATTCGGGCACCGACCTGCCGTACCCGTTCGTGGGCGCTATTCTGGTTCTCCTGGGGCTGGCACTGGCCAGCGCAGCCATTACCGGGTCTGTATATGCCTCCCGCGTCGGCAAGCAGTTGGATACGGTCCGCGAGTCCTTCATCGCATCGGGGAAAATTGTGTCGGACTTCAATCTGCCCGACGGATTCAAGACAGACCTGAAGCGCATCGACACCGCGCTGAGCGCACTTCAAAGGAACGGCCGCGCAGACCATGACGCCCAGGCCCAGGAAGCGGTCGCTGCCCTGTTGGAGTCCAACGCGCACAAGCCTTCCGCCCGGCACCTCGAAATCGCTGAGTCTGACGCAATGGACGAAAGCTCGGTGAAGATCCGCGACTTGACCAACGAGGAACGAAAGCGGTGGCGAGCCGACATTGCGAAGGCCGAAACCCTGATTCTGGACATTGAAGCCGCCGCATCGGCTCCTGCCAACGCTTCGGTAGCGGCCTAGCCCGTCCTGGACCACTCCTGTTTTTTGTGGCAGGACCTTTCGAACGAGGCATAACTGAGGCGGTCAGGGAGAAAAACCCTGGCCGCCTCACACATGGAGACCTATGACTTCTTCCAACGCCCCTGCGCGCCCCGACTCCGCGGCCGAGGATTCCGACCCTGTCGCCATCCGCACCCGGACGCTGGCCGCGAAGGCAGCATGGGGCCGGGACGTGGCACGGGCTGAACACCTCGTTCTGGAACTGGAAGACGCCGCTGCCGGGAAGGTCCCCGCAACGGTCTGACGAGGTTCGGTGACGCTTTTCAAAACCGCCGCACACATGGGTGTCAACGGGCCCCCCGGAGTGTTCACCCACCTCCCGGGGGCCCGCACCCAACTTCAAGCGAGGATCACATTCCATGGCATCTCATGTGCTCACCAACGACCAACTGCTCGAATCCCGGGACATCGTCGCGCGTCTGCGTGAATTCGCCGTCCGCATCGGCGACCGCCACGGTGACGACGCGCCCGTCCTGACCGCCGGTATGGTCCAGGCCGTCCTTGATGATGAGCCGGGCAAGCTCGCCGACCTCGAAGCTGCGGCAGGCCTTTGATACCCGGACTGGACTTTGTCGCGATCGACTTCGAGCTCGCCAATCCGAAGCACTCCTCCATCTGCCAGATCGGCCTCGTGAAGGTCCGTGACGGCCAGCTTGGGAAGACACACACCCACTACGTGATGCCACCTCCCGGCCACCAGCACTTCGGAGACCGGCAGATCGCCGTGCACGGCATCACCCGCCGCATGATCGACGGCGCCGACGGCTGGGATCTCATGTTGCCCCGCCTGGCCGCCTTCGCCGGGGACCTGCCGTTGGTCGCCCATAACGTCACCGCCGAGCGGTCCATGATCCGTCAGACCTCCGAGGCCGCCGGTCTGGTCCCGCCTGACTTCACCTACTACTGCACCCAACGCGCAGCCCAGCTGCACATCCCCGAACAAGGCCCGTTCCGGCTCAACGTGCTCGTCGAGAAGCTTGGCCTTCCACCCTTGCAGCACCACGACGCCGGTGAAGATGCCGCCGCAGCCGCGCACCTGGCAGTTAAGCTTTCCGAAATCACCGGGATCTCCGACGTCCATGAGCTCTTCCCTATGATGAAGCCCTCACCGGCGACCAAGAAGGCGTGGAAGAAGTTCTGATGAGCGTCAATCAGCGTCGGCTGAACTTCAACACTCCACCTGCTCACAATGCACGTCAGATGGAGCTGATCGCTTGTAGGCTGGCGGACAGATGGCCCCCAGCCAGCACACTGTTCCGTTGGGTCAAGGTTCCTCATCTTTGAAAAGGGGCAAGAATGTCGGAGCTCGAAGAAGCAATGCGTGTTCAGGTTGCCGCGATTAGGGAGCAAAACGACCGGCGATCCGACGAAGCACGTCAATCTGAACGCAGGCTCCGTGAATTCCGGGACCTCTTGCTGTCCAAAGGGGTCCAGTCGGATCAGGCATATAGCCAGGATCTGCAACGTACTTATGTGGAAACAGAGCACAGGATGTTCGGCAAGTCCGTGCCTGCCCACAATCAGTACATCTTTGACTTCAAACCTGCCGCCCGTGGTTGGGTCTTATCAGACACTCTGTCTGATACGGGGTACACCGTTGGCGAGTTCCTCACCGAGAACCTTATAATTCATCGCTACTCCTCCTCGACCATCCCTGTGCCCGAAAGCAAGATCCAATATCTTGGGCTGACTAACCGTGATCTTTTGCCTTCGGCATACTTCCGCCCCGAGAGAGTCGTTCTTGTGTTGGGCGAGCAGCTCACGGGTGTTCATCGCTGGGGCGACAGCGCCGGTTTGGTGAGATTGGCCGACATCGTCCGTCGATACTTGGCATAAGTGCTGCATCGGTAGGTAGAGCTTCGTTGGATGTGCCGCACACATATGCGGCATGACTGTACCTGCCCCCGTAACGACCACGACCGACATCAAAGTCGCGACGCCGCTTAAATCCAGCGTCCTTTTGACCCTCGGCAACCTCATCGACGCCGCGTGGCCTGGCTCGCAGCTGGTCACCAACGAGGACCCGTACACCAAGCAGGTGATCTTCCGGGTCGATCACTCGGCGCGAGTGGATGTCGATGACACCGCTGCCGCGGACATGCTGGTCGAACCGGACGAGTTCGAGGTCGACATCGTGTCCTTGGGACCGGAAGGCGTCAAAACCCTGACCCCGGAGTTCATTGGCGCCAACTTCCTGCCCGTCATCAAGCAGGCTTTCGAGCAAAACCCCGAGGCGGAGAACTACCTCGAGTTCACGCTCATCGACAAGGAAGACCACCAACGGTACTTGCTGACTTTCTGCCGGTCCGCCCAGCAGACACCGCACGAGCTGCGGATGCTCGCCGAACAGGAGCTCACGGAGGCCCGGGGCAAGATCCACCGCGAATATGCGGCCGCGATCTATGCCCTGCTCGGCCACCCCCGCGGCGGCCGTCCCGATAACTACGAGGACGGCGTCAAGGCTGCCCTGGATGCCGTCCGCCAGCTTGGCTTCCCCTACTCGGATGCCGAGTCCTCTGATGGCGAGGACTGATGGGCGACCAGCCCCTCGACGTCACCGACCCACCCCTGACCCGCAGGGAACTACGACGCCGGGAAGAAGTCGCCCGCGCCCCCCAGCCCGCCCCGGAAGCCATCCCGGAGCAGCCGCCGCCACCGGCTCCAATACCTGCCGCAGCGCCCTTCCCGGGGCCGCGCAGCTCGCCTTCGGGCCGTGTCCCGCAATGGGCGATCGACGAGGCAGCCGGCCGTCCAGTGCAGGACACGGCATGGCGCTCACCTTCGCGGCCTTTGTACGACTGGCAGGCTACCCGGGACGTCCCTGCAGCCGCAGCTTACGTACCGCCGGCTGTCCGCCGCCGGTCCCCGGCCAAACGGTTCTTCCGCGCCCTTGGGCGGGCCATCGGCGACTTCTTCGGAGGCCTCTGGAACCTGATCAAGTTCCTGATACTGAGCGCCATCTTCACAGCGGCCATCTGGAATGCCCTCACCTATTTGGCCCCCGGATTCACCTCAGAAACCGGAAGGCTCCTGGCCTCCCACGGCATCAGCAGCCCGGCACTCAACCCTGTCGCGCCACCCTACTCCGGCGCCAAGCCCCAAGGGGCCGGGTCCGCCGACGGGAAAGCTCCTCCGTCCGGGGTCGAAGAATCAGACCACCACCTCGGCACCCCTGCCCCCGTACCCGGAAGCAGCAACTCCTACGCATTCATGGGCAAAGGCACCGACCAGCCCTTCATTTCCTATGACCCGTGTCGCCCCATCCACTATGTCGTGCGGCCAACGAACGCACCGGCTGACAGCGCCAAGATCATCGCCGAAGCCGTCTCCTCCGTCTCCCGGGCCACCGGCTTCGTATTCATCAACGACGGGCCAACCGACGAAGCACCGTCAACGGACCGTCCCGCTTACCAGCCGCAACGCTATGGAAACCGCTGGGCACCGGTCTTGTTCGCCTGGGAAACCCAAGCAGAGCAACCCATGTTCACCGATAACCTCATCCCTGGGTCCAAAACCACCCTGGGCCTGGGCGGCAGCATGGCTGTCACCGTTGACGGGAAAGACGCAGCCTACGTCACCGGGCAGGTCAGGCTCAACGCGGCCGCCCTGGGCACCATGTCGTACGGTACTGACGGGTACGCCACAGTCGCCGCCGCAGTCAAGCACGAGCTTGGCCACGTGGTCGGTCTGGACCATGTGGCGGATCCGACCCAGCTCATGGCGCCTTCGATGTCAGGACAGGTTCACGACTTCGGCTCCGGCGATCTCACCGGACTGGCCATGCTCGGCAACGGCAAGTGCCGCCCCAACGTCTGACCCGTCCGGGCAGGAAGATCTAGAACGCCGCACACATGATCCGGCGACACACCACGTCCATCTGAAAGCACTCCATGACAACCTTCCTCATCGTCGGCCTGATCGGCGCCGCCCTTCTGGTCGTCTCGACCTTGATCGGCGACCTGCTCGGAGCCTTCAACATCGGTGACGGCCTCATCTCGGGAGCCTCCGTCGGAGCCGGGCTGACCTTCTTCGGCATCCCCGGCTACCTCGTGCTGAGCTCCGGAGGGTCCCTCTGGCTGGCCCTTGCCGCCGGGATCGTGCTCGCTGCCGCCGCCATGCTCATGATCCGCACCATCACCCGTCGACTGGCCGCCTCATCAGAGCCTGCTACCTACGACCTGATTGGCCTGGCGGGTATCACCACCGAAGCCACCACCGCCACTTACGGCGAAGTGAAACTTTCCCACCCCCGCGAGATCAACAAACGACTCGCGTTCAGCACCGACCCCTTGCCCGCCGGGGTGTCCGTCGTCGTGACGGAAACCCTTGGTTCGAAGGTCAAGGTCGCACCCACCACAACAGAAAGGCTCTCCGAATGAGCTTTGGCCTCAACACCACAGTGATCGCAGTGGTCACCATCCTGGTCGCCTTCGTGGCGATGGGCGGCTTCATCGCCAGCCGCCTGCGTACCGTCCCGTCCAACGAGGTCCTCATCGTCGTAGGTAAGGGACTCGGGGGCAAGTCAGGCTCCGCTGCGGGTACTGCAGCCCAGGACCAGGTCTACTTCTCCGGCCGCGCCCTCGTGCTCCCCGTCCTGCAGAAGGCTTTCACCCTGAGCCTGAAGCAGCGCCAGGTGCCCCTGAACGTCACCGGCCAGGACAAGAACTTCATTAAGGTCAACGTCGTGGCGTCGATCAATTTCAAGTTCGCCGACTCGGAAGAGGACGTGCGCAAGGCTGCTCAGCGATTCCTCACCCACTCGGACGCAGAGCTCCACCATTCGATCCAGCAATCGGTCGAAGGCTCCCTGCGTTCCATCGTGGGCTCCATGACGATCGAAGACATCAACTCAAACCGTGCACAGTTCCAGAACGAGGTCCTTTCCTCGGCCAAGGCTGAACTGGCCGACCAGGGCATCCACATCGACGTCCTGAACATCTCCGACATCCAGACCCCGGGCTCGACCTACCTGGAAGACCTGGCCAAGCCGGAAGCGGCCCGCGTCCGCCAGATCGCCGCAGTGAAGGAGTCCGAGGCCCGCCAGGCCAGCGAGTTCGCCCGCATTCAGACGGAGACGAACGTCGCCGAGAAGGACAAGGACCTCAAGATCAAGGTCGCCGGGTTCCAGGCCGAAACCGACCGCCAGCAGGCTGTCGCCGACGCCGCCGGCCAGCTCTCCAAGGCCGAGCAGGACGTGAGCGTCGCCAAGCTGGAACGTGAAGCACTGACTGAGCGTGCCCTCGTGGAAGCCGAACGACTCGACATCACCCAGAAGAAGCCGGCCGACGCCGCCGCCTACGCGGCCCGTGTGAAGGCTGAGGGTGAGCGTGACGCGGCGAAGGCCAAGGCCGAAGGTGAGGCGTACCAGAAGACCACTATGGCCAGGGCGTCTAAGGAAGCCACCGTGCTGGAGGCGACCGGTAAGGCCGAGTCCGTGAAGCTGGAAGCCAACGCCGACGCCGAAGCGACGTCCGTGAAGGGCCTCTCCGAGGCGAAGTCGATCGAGGCAGTCGGCGCCGCCAAGGCCTCCGCAGCCGAAGCCCGCGCCAAGGCCCTCAACGGCTACGACAGCAACGCCCTGACTTTCGAACTGGCCGCACGCTTGCCCGAGATCGTCCGCGCCGCAGCCGAGCCGATGTCCAACATCGACAATTACACTGTGATCTCCACCGACGGTGCCTCCGATGCGACCAAGCAAGTCGGCAACGTCATCACGGAACTGCCGGCCTTGATTAAGTCCGCCACCGGTATCGACATCATGTCTGTCGTCGCCGGCATGGCCGGTGGCAAGGTGGCCGCGGGCCACTCCATCGAAGCCTCCGCTCCGGCTTCCGCGAAGGAGGACGCCCTGGTCGGCTAATCGCCCTCCGGTTGAAGGCCCCCTCCACTTTCGGCGGGGGCCTTCTTTGCGTCCGCGGGGAGAGGAAGCCCGGGCACCGCACACATGAGAGAGCATGAGCACACTAACCGACACCTTCATGCACCGCCGCCCGGTCCGACACCGCATCACAGTCCTGGACACCGACACCGACATCCACTATTTCTCCCACACCACTGACAACTACCCGGACTCCAACGGCATGTACCGCCGCCAGCGCAAGGACTACACCCGGGACAACATCGTGTTGCGCGGCTCCTACTTCATCGAAGAACTCGATGAAGACGGCGACCGCGAGGGCCGCTTCTACGTGCTGACCCCCGAAGAGTTCAGGGAACAGTTCACCGAGCACGAAGACCCGTACTTCGAATACGGCGTTCAGTTCGTTCCGCGGCCCCGGGACATCGTCTCCCACGGCGGGGACCTCAAGAATGCCCGCGAAGCCCTGAAAGCCATGCCAGTCCTGGCCGAGTCAGGGGAGTACGCCATCGTCCGGCGCCTCGTCACGGAACCCGGACCCTGGGAACGATTCGATTAACAACGAGATAGGTCCGGTGCCACACTAGTGTGGTACCGGACCCGGTACTACCGTTTTTCCTGTTGCGCTCAGCGGTTGCACTGCCAGGTATACATGCCGTTGCCGTGGGAAGCCCACGGCTGAGTCCGATACCAGGGCGTCGGGTATTGCTGCCGGCAGGCGAGGTTCATCTGGATTTGGACCAGGCCGTATGAGGTCCCGCACCGCCATCCGTCCCAGCTGTCATCGATGTTCACGGCCTGGCTGGGTGCCCCTGTGCCGCTCCAAACGTTTCTGGCGCAGTAAGCGGCGATGTTAACGCCCCCGATCGGTGCGGCTTGCGCGGGTACTGCTGCGAACAATGTTGCGGCAGCAGCAAGAGCTGTCACCGCCAGTGTGCTTGCGATTCGACCTCGGATGGGCATGGCTGTCTCCTTCGATTGATTGATCGTTTAGGTTTGGCCACCGGCAGCCCCAGTCATCCCGCAGGTAGGAGTGCAAAATAGCAGAGGCCTCAGTGCGTAGTCCACAACCACTTCTAAGCCGAGCAGGGGACAGGCTCATGCCGCACACATTGCTGGCATGAAAAGAGTCCCGGCCTACATCACCGTCCGCGAGGACCACACCACCATCATCAACAACCACCCGGAGGGGTTCCCCGTGGACGGGGATGCCTCCAACAGCAACGTTACGCTCCAACAACGCGCTGCGGCGCTCATCGCTTCCGACCCGGGTCTGCTTGCCGCAGCCCGGGCCTGGCTGGGTTCCCCGTTGCACACGAACCATCCGCTCGCACCGGAACAAGTGGCCACACACATTGCCCGGCTGTACTGCGGAGGTGCGCCGCGGTTCATCACCTTCGCCCCGTCACTCCAGAAAGCCCTGGTCGCCTCATGATCACCAAATTCCGCAAATACCGGGCCCAAGATCGCCGCCGACGGGGTCAAACCGCTGACCTTCACCGAATGGATCCTGGGCCGCATCGCCGGCAACCTCGAGGTCCGGGCAGCCACCATGGCGCAGAAACGAGGAGACTACGTCTCGCTGAACCACGCCCTGCTGAGCATCTGGGCCGGGAACCAAAGCAAAGGCGGCCACCTCGCAGCCGAACTCTCACCTCCGGAACTGAACCGCGCCATCAAAGAAGGCCGGCTCCTGCTTGTCCTTGACCAGTAGGTCCAGGAACTAAAACAGACAGGATCAGGATGTCCGATACCCCGGCGTCACGGTCCGTGCGGTCAGCGGGGAGGCTTATTCCGTCGACCGCACACATGACGGGGGTAACAGCAACCATGCAAGGAGCTCGCTATGAAGGTAGCCATCATCCCGGCAGACAACACCAAGCCGATCATCGTTCAGAACATCGACCCGGGTCTGGGGAGCCTCCAGCACCTCGTCGGCGGCGACGTCGAACTCGTCGGGCTTCGAAGCCTCGACATGAACATGTACCTCAATGAGGAAGGCAAGCTCATGAGCCTGCCCCGCAACCACCGGGCGACAGTGCTCTGCCAGCAGTCCCAGGCAATCCGCATCGATGACTACATTTGCGGAGACGCCGTCATCGTCGGCCCCTTCGATGGAGAAGGCGGGGACACCGACCTCAGCGACGTCCAGCAGCGCCTGCTGTATCGGTTCGATGCTCAATTGCTCGATTTGCACGAAGGAAAGTAAACGATGGCGTTCGACGGGGCACTGGCAGCAGTCCAAATGTCCGTCATCAATCAGCACCATGGCACCTGCCTGTCCTGCCGTCGCGAGGCATCCACGTCCAGACAGCTGACCCACACCCAATGCGAAGAGAACACCCGATGAATACACACCTGTACCGAAACATCCCGGCCGGGCAGGAAGATCTGATAGCAAGGTTGACCGAACGCTATGCCGGACAAAGGATCCGGTTCCACACCGGGTTTGTCGGATCCGTCCCCGTTCAGGCCAGCGGACGAATCGGACGCCTCTTCTTTTACTTCCGTTTCCGCGGCGACACCGCTTCACTGACGCTCGGCTCGGCGGACCACCGAAGCGCTGCCAGCAGGGCTAAACACGCGCGCCGGAAGGCCCTGAGGAAGCTCCGTCGCGGAGTTGCTGTTGACTGGTTCGGTGGCTTCATGCTTCAGCAGGACCTCCGCAGGGACACTGCTCTGGACCGTCACCCGTCCAGAGCCGTCTGGTACGCGGTCCGCAACGACGTCACCGGCGAACGCTACGCAGGCGATCTTGAGCCCGAGGAGGCAGCCGAACTGTTCATCGACATGATGTCCACACTGCAGCCGGCCGGGCCGGAACCCCGGTGGCACAAGCTCGCCAAGCTGGGCCGGGGCCCGTGGACACCGCCAATGCCGGATCACCGCGTAGTCATCCGCAAGGCTCGGCAGTAGAACCGAAATAGTCCCTGCGGATATTCATCCTAGGATTCCGAAACAACGGATAAATACCTCGTAGCATTGGTCCAGAAAATTCAAGTCAAAGGATATGATTCGCGTGAGACCAACGCACAAGGGGGACGCGTTTTGACTTCCATTTCTGCCACAACCAGGCCAGTTTCTGTCGGTGCTCGGACAAACATGGCCAGCGTGAATACGACAACACTCGCTTCGATTTGTCTTGCCGGCGTGGGCCTCAGCGCGGTCGTTGCAACATTGACCGGTAACCCGATGTTTGCCCTGGTCGGTGGTGGCACCTCTGTTATTGCATTGCTGCTCATCGCCGCGCTTGTCCCATCGGGGCAGCCGACAAAACCAATCGACGGGTCAAAGACAAACACCCTTGCCGTGATAGCCCTGGTGGCTGCGTGCATGACCGGCCTGGCTGCTGCTGCCATCATCTTTGGCCATGTTGCCCGGGATCAGATCAGCCGCGAAGGCGGACGTGGGGACAAACTTGCCCTCGCCGCCCTCATCGTGGGTTATAGCGAAGTGGCGCTTTCGGCTTTCACCGCCATGTGGCTTGTCACCTTCCTCCGATTTCACTAATTCTCCGGCAGGAATCTAGACGTTAGCGGGCTCCATCGCTTGACCATTTTCTGTTTGAAGGCCATGCCGTCTAATCGGGGCGAGATTCTTTGGGGTCCGCACACATAAACGGCATGACAAATGCACGAGAAGAAGCACAGGACCCGGCCACGACTCCGGAGCGCCTCCACGAACTCATCAACCTGGTCGGAGACCGCGGCAACATCGACTCCGACGCTGGCTGGTGCCGCGAATACGTAGCCGCCAACCCCAGCGCCTCACTGGAGACCCTGATCGAGCTGGCCGGCGACAAGAACGACTTCATGTCGCGCCTGAACGCCGCTAAAAACCCCGTCCTGGACGACAGAACCCTGTGGCTGCTGATCGACGACCCCAACGACATGGTCGCCAACGCAGCCCGGGAACGCCTGAACCTGGCCCCGAAACCCCGACCCAACACCATCGCCCGCGGCGTCCACATCCCGCGGATCGACCCGAAAACAGGACGGGTGATCAAGCCGTGAGCGGCGGATCGTTCAACTACGCCTGCGAGTTCGGCACCCTGAAAGACCTGTGGGTCGAGAAGAGCGGAATCGAGGGTATCGCCGACGCCCTCCGGGAACGCGGCCACGACGCAGCCGCGGTCGAAACTGAAGCTCTCCTGTCCGAACTGGCCGTCTTCGAGGACTACATCCGGCCCGCGCCGAACGACTTCGCGGCGTCTGGAAAGCGACGGAATGGGTTGTCTCCGGCGACTGGTCGGATGCCGATCTCACCGCCGACGTCGACAGCCTCGAGTCCGCACCGCCGTTCGCAGACACCCTGCGTATCGAAACTGCCACCGGAAGGATCGTGAAGTAATGCCCCGCGCTTATGACCTGATCGGCGACGTCACCGAACCCGCCGAAATCTTCCCGCGCCTCGGCGCCCTGGAGGCGATGGTGACGAACCTTCGGGAACGCGGACTGCACGACGCCGCCGACGAGACTGCCGAACTCCTGGCAGAAGCCCGGGCCTTCGAGGCCGCCATGCAGGCACGGTCCTGCCGGCTGCGCCGGCTCTGGAAGGCCGTCGAAACTGCGTCAGAGTCTGTTCTGGTTCCTGCGGCCGCCACCCGAAACATCACCGCCGCGGCCCTGGACTACCGGGCCGTCAGGGAGCAGGGCACCCGCAAAGATTCCATGAAGCCAGAGAGCCGCCCATGAAAAGCGCTGACCTGGCGTCCCTGCGCGCCAGGGCCGCCGAGAATGCCACCGGCGCCGTCTCCGTTGACGGCGCACTCCTGTTGGAGTTGCTGTCCCACATCGACGAACTCCGCACCGATCTGCGCAACATCGACGAATTCATTGACCGGAGCGAGCTCGAAGAAGAGAGCTACAGCGCCACCGTCTGGGCCTGGAACAACATCGTGGCCGAATTCCGGGAAGTGCCGCGGCTCAGCGGCAGCGACCTCGAGGTCATCCCAGCACCTCTGATCGAGCGCCTGGACATCGCCGAGCGCAGGATTGCGGCCGCGAGAGGACTGGCGCAGCGTGCCATCAACCGCTACAACCACCAGACCATGATCAAAGCCCGGACCGTGATCGACCTGCTCGACGGGACGACCACTACTGAGCAGTTGAACGCCTGAGCACCCGGACGTCCCGGAACCCGCCGGAGAGCTTTCGACCCCGTGCCCCACACATAGGGGGCATGGAACCGTACCGCGTCATCACCGACTTCAACGACTTCATCTGGCTGCCCATCAACTCGATCGTCTGCCCCGTCGGCCAGCCCAGCCGCGCCTACCGAAAGGCCTGGACCAATATCTTCACCACCTTCGAGTCGCCGCTGGAGACCGAGGAACGTGAGGCCTGGCAGATCCTGACCATGCACTGCACCGGGGACAAGCCCGAGGTCTGGGTGCTGTGGGACGCCGGCGCGAAGAAAGATGCGCTGCCCAAGCAGGGCGCCTTCATCACGGTGGTTCCGTCACGGTCCCCGCGGCGGAAAGCCCACATTGGCATCGGCTACGCCAAGTCGGCGATCACCGGCCAGCTCTACAGCGGCATGGCCAAGGAGGATATGTCGATCTTGCAGTTGGACCCGGCCACCAGCCAGTACGTCACCCTGCACGACATCCCCAAGGGGACCCTCAAATCCCAGCTGCCCTGGTAGCGGAAAGAAGCCATGGAACCGTACCGTATCGTCCGCTCGGAGGCGGAGCTTGACGCTGTCGCCATCGACTCTCTCGTCTGCCCGGCCTACTTCCTGGGATCCATTTACGAGAAGTCCGCCACGAACGAGTGGGTCGAGCCTGGATCCGACGAGACCTATTCGACGGCCGCAGTGTGGGAGGTCATGACCGGCTCCTACGAGACGCTGATCCTGGACGAGGACCGCGAAGTGTGGGTCCTCATCGACGCCGCCGCTCCCAAACTGCAGCGTCCGCCTCGCCCGGAGACATCCCCGGACTACGCGACACGGGTCCAGCTCCGCACCAACGAAATCATGACCCACCACAGCCTCGAGGAAGCACGGCTGGCCATCGAGGCCGCTGTGGGCGACGGGGTCACGATCGGACACACCAACATTTGGAAGCGGTCCAGGGACGCACATTATTTCCGTCCTTCCGTCTACATCGAACCGGGGACGGCGGTCTCTGATTTCCCGTGGAGGAAGGCGGGATGATCGGCAAGGCGGCCGGCACTGGCGGCTTGGTCTTGATCTAACCGGGCGGGCCGGCAAACTGTAGCGAAAATCACCATCGGGAAAACCCCGGATGTAACCTTTCGGACGCTTTATCAACGCATGTTTATTGGTATGACCCCGCGCTCCGAACACCGCTACTTCCTGTCCAGTCACGGGGTGGTTTTCGAGGCGTTTTGGCCGCGGCCGGCACGTTCGGGGCTCGACTGGGTTCGTGCGGGCCTTTACAACCTGTTCTTCGACGGTCCAACCCCTGGGAGCCCCGAACACGCAGTCGACCCTGACGCGCTGTCCGCGGCGATCGGGCATGTTGAGGAACAGGACGTTGAGGCAGCGACGAGGGCGTTCATCAAGCTGGGCTACGTCGTCAACGTGCACGAACACTCCCTGCAGTGAGGGAAGGGTGGCCTGCCGCACACATGGCAGCCATGCCTGAGATTAAACTGAAACCGGTGACCCCCGGCAAGCTGAACAAACCCGCCTGGTACCGCACCCATGTCGCGGAACTCGGCCCGGATCACAAGGCGGGCGAAGGCTCGGCCTCCCTGGTGACCGCCGACCTCTACCTGGACGGCGAGCTCATCGGCTCCGTCACGGGAACACTCAAAGCCAACAGCGCCGTCCGCGAATGGATCCCGGACCGAATCGGCGCCGGCATCAAACAGCACGGCACTGCCCGTTTCAACGCCGTCGACGCGCTGGTGCGCACCCATCTGACCGACATGCAGCAGCACCCCATCGCGCACCTGGCCGCCGCCTAGGGCTACATGCGCGGCAAGCGTCGACTATCTGCCGCCCTGCCCGCCGGGGAGCTCTTCGGTGCTTTCCGCACACATGAGGCCCATAGACCCCGACCCTTCCCGGAGGACCTCATGAGCACTAAGATTCCCAACGGCTTCCGCCTCGCCGAAGGCACCGACCTGGCCGCGTTCACGGACCGCGTCCGCAGCGTCATCGACCCGCTCCGCGATCAGGAAGACGTCAAGCTGCTTGCCATCGAGACGGCCAAGTTCGTGGACGCCTCCTGGCTGGCCGGAGACCCGGTCCTGCCCCGCGCCGCCGACACCGTCTACACCCAATGGGCTGACGCGCAGTCCAAGATGAGCGTCTACGACTACGACCACGACCTGAACCGCTTCGAACTCAGCATCGGCACCGACCCCGGCACCGGTCGCGTCATGGTGATCGCCCGCGCCGAAAACCACACCCTGATGGACGCCTTCGAGGGCATGGCTGACGTCGAAGAGTACGGTTACTGGAACCACACTGACTCTTACCCGGAGGGCGTCACCCGCGCCGACTGGGAAGTCCGCAAGACCGCCTGGGACCGGATGCTGCCCGGTCTCGGCAAACCGTCCGACACGATGGAGACCTGGATCCTGCGGGACACCGTCGAAGTCCGCGAGGAACTGCGCAGTGACACCGCCCGCCTCATTGCCTTGGCCCCGTCACGGGCGGACCGCGCCACGTTCCCCGGCAAGGACGCCTACGCCGCTTACCTGCGCAGCCGCGGCATCGAGGTCATGAAAGCCGTCCGCTTCGTCGCTTTCGGCCGGGGCGTGAGCGTCCAGCCCGTCATCGACACCCTCGCCACATTCCTCGCGCCCCTGACCGCAGAGTTGCTCACCGAAGGCTCCGGCGGCGCTGTCATCGACCCTGGCTACAAGGATGCCCTCGAAGCGACCTTCGCCGCCCTGTACGAGCAGGACAAAGACGCCCTGGCGGAGGACCACTGATGAGCACGAAGATCCATAACGGCTACCGGCTCGCCGAGGGCACCAACGTTTTCGCCTTCATCCGCCGCGTCCGCGCCGCCCTGGATCCGGTCCGTGACCGCGTTGACGGCGCCCTGCTGGCCAGGCTCTTCACCAATGCCGTGGACAGCTGCTGGCTCCGGGGCGAGACCGTCCCGCCGAGGCTTGCTTTCACCGCGTTCAACAAATGGGAGGACGAGCAGAAGAAACTCGCGGACACCGCCCGGATGAAGGACCCGAACCGGTTCGAGATGTGCCTCGGAGAAGACCCTGAGACCGGCCGCATCCTGGTCCGGCTCTACACCGAACGGACCGCCATGCGGGACGCCTTCGAAGCGATGGGCGAGGTGGAGCCCTACTCGTACTGGAACAACTACGACGCCCCCGCAGCGCTCACGGAAGACCAGTGGGAGGAACGCCGGTCCGCGTGGGAGCGCGTCATGCCCGACTACGCCCCGCCGGCGGAGACCATGCTCACCTTCGTGCTGCGCACCGACGCCAACCCGGGGACCCTCATGCTCTGTAGCATGGACGGCGGCGCCGAGGACCCGGTCCTGGGCAGGATCCCCGACCGGGCCGAAAGCATCGTCCGCACCCGCTACCTCCACCAACTCGTGACCGTCAACGGCATCGACGTCATCCCGGCGTTCCGGCACGTCGGATCCGAACGCATCGGCACCATGCTGGCCGGCCTCGCCGCCATGATCGTTGATCCCCACCTCTGGGAGATCACCCGCGAGCTGCTGCTCGAAGGCGACCCCGCGCGCACCGCGGACCCCGGGGCCCTGGTGTCCCTCCAGGCAGCCTGCGAATCCCTCTACGAGGCAGAGAAGGCCACCCTGCCCGTCCCCGCCGGCGCCTGACCCGGCCCGTCAACGCATGTGTATGGATATGAGCCCCGGAAAGCACCACAGCTACCACCTGACTGAGCGCCAGAGCATCATCGAGCTGACCTGGCCCAGACCACCCAAACAGCCGAAAGCCACCCGGAAAGGCAGGAAGCTGCGCCTGCTCCACTGCAGACCGGACCCCGGCTCCCCGGAAAGCTGCGTCAACCCGGAAGACTTCAGCGCCGCCGTCAAAATCCTGGACCAGCAGGACGTCGAATTGGCGATCTCCGCGTTCACCGGACTGGGCTACGAAGTCACCATCAGGACACTGCGATGAAGACCGGTGGCTACGCCGCGCACCTCGCGTCGCTGAAGGCACCGACGACCCCGCCTGTCCCGGTGGCGCCCGCTGATCACTTGCGGCTCTTCGGGACAACCGCCGATGTCGTGCTCGCCCACCGGGAAAAGATCACCGCGGGCGTCCCCGGCTGCACCTGCGGGAAGTCGTACCCGACAGACTCCCACAGCTACTGCGCGGTTCTGCACGCCCAGCACGTCGCCATCGAGGCAGTCACCCACGTCCTTGACGCGGCTGTTGCTGCCATCCGGGCTGACCTTGACGCATACGAGCGGGACCCGGAAGCGGTGGAGCGCTGGCAGTCATGACAGTGCGGCTGCGATCAATGCAATCAACAAGATGGCCGGCCGCGAAACCGGCAGGACCCGAACGAAAGAGACCACCATCGCATGAGCACACCCATGGACACGGCGCCCGACCTGCGTTCCGGCATCAACGCCATCACATTCTTCGCGTTCACTATGTTCTGCATTCGGCTCTGGTTCAGCATCGACCCGCAGCCCGGACCAATGACCCAGGCCATCAAAGAGGCCGGCGAGGAGCGGATGAGCGCCTACTTTGTCGTCGCCGGCGTCATGCTATTCGGGCTGTTCGCCCTGCTGCGCTACATCATCGGAGCTGCCCTGAACGGGCTGGCAGCCCAGACCGGGGGACTGGCAGCCTGGCTCTGTGTCGGCGTTTTGGTCCTGCTAGCCGCCGCCGTACTGACCCCTTACACGGCCCCTATCCTCGGCGTTGCCGTGCTGTCCGCGATGGGTGCCAACTGGTCCGTGGAAGCGGCCCGGCTCCGGCGCGCTGCGAAGTGAAGGTTAGGAAAGCCCCAGCTCCGGCAGACCGTCCACGATCCGGTTGGTCTCCAGGCTCAACGTTACGATCCGGCCGATCAGGTCGATGATGTAGCGCGGCTGCCTGTGCTCCCGGGACCAGTCATTGGGGTCATTGACGATTCCGGACGCCTTATCCGTCTTGACCTGGTACCGCTCGATGATCCAGTCCACGGCCGAGCGGGAGCCCAGCATGTAGCGCTGGGCGTCTTCCGGGATGCCCTCCAATGTGATGTGGGAGTTGTAGATGATGCGCGTCTTGTCCCACGCTCCCGCCTTGCCGGCGTATTTCATCTTCGTCACCGCGTAGCGGGCGTAGTCGTCCTTATCGACGGAAAGCCCGGTGACTACTTCGGTGAGCGGATACGGTTCCAGGGCTTCGTATCCGATGTGCATCTCAGAAAGCTTCCTGCCCGCGTCCACGAAGGCCCAGAAGCGGTCGACGCCGGGAACCTGAGGAATCCGGGGGAGCATCTTCTTCAGGTCAGCAGCAAATTTAGTTTTGTACTCGTCGGAGTGCAGGATCCCGTAGACATAGAAAAAGATGTCGTCCTTTGTGACCTCGGGCCCGTAGGCGGCGTGGTATTCGAGCAAGGCGGCATCCGTGATGTTATCGATACGCTGCTTCCATCCTGCGTCCGCGCCTAACTCGTCCAGCAGGCCACCACTGGTCGGGGTCGGATACCTGTAGCGTGCGAAGAAGTAGCCCTGGCCGGAACCCCAAAAAGAGAGATCGGGTATCTGATCCACAGCAAGGCTAGAGAACGGTTTGTCGTTGCCGACTCCAACAACGTAGAAGCCATGATTCTTGATCCCTAGGGAAGGAAAGAAACGTGGTTGTTGCGCCCGCTCGTGATTCATCAGGGGTGCAAAGTAGACATGTTGCTTGAAGAACGGCCTATAGGCAGCCTTTCTTTCGGCAGCTCTTGAGTAACCCACCTGGTCGCCTTTGCGGAGAGCATTTCGTAGGCTGCGTGCCCAGCTGATGCGAGTGGGATCGGTTGAAACGAAGGATTCAACCGGGGTAGGGGAACCTGCGGCAAGATAGCGCTCCACTTCAGCGTTATAATGCCCCATCATCCGCTTCACGTTGCTGGACAGCACTTCCTCGGACGAGCTGTAAACCCAAGCGTCCCGGTTAGTTTGCAGCCCCGCTGAGTAGACATCGAAAATTGAAGACCCGTACTTGCTGCCGAGAGGCGTGCAGGCTTCAAAAGCAGTGTTCCGATGGTTGATCCAGTCGCCGTCTGGAGTAGGCGAGATGAGCTCCCACTCGATCTCGCCGAGTTGCCCCGAGTTAACGACGGCGAGCTTTTCTTTCCTATCGATGTAATCGCCGATGTCCCGGTAGTGAAGGATGCTCTTCTCGACGGCGCCGGGCCGTTTGACAAGCATAAGAATTGCGACTGTGTTCCGGCTGCCGGAGTCGAAGATCTTCCCGCCCTCGCGTCGACTTTGCTCCCCTGCTGTACGTTGATTTCCGCGAAGGTTGTAGACGTATATGTCGTGGAATTCGGAGGTTAGTGTTTTCCGGAGCCCGTCGGCGGTGTTGCCATCGATGTAGCCGCCGTTGGAGACATAGCAGAGCACACCCCCGTCGGGGGATTTCAGGATCCGATTGGAGCCCCACCTTATGGCCCGGATGTAGGAGTCGTAGAGGGAATTCTTGTTGGTCGCCGTGGAAAGCTCTGCATAGGTACTTCGGATCGAACCATCGAGTGTCTCGTATTTGAGGTTGGCGTTGTTGTCGTTGCCGCTGGTCTGGCCGACCGAATAGGGCGGGTTTCCGATGATGACCCGGATGTCTAGCGCATTCTGGGCTACGACACGGTCATTGTTGGTAGTGAAGACGAAGTCGTCCAGCGTATCGCCGTCCTCGGTCATCTGGAATGTGTCGGTCAAAACGATGCCGTCGAACGGAAGGTACTCCACGTCAGCTGGCGACAGGCCGAAGGCTGATGCTTGGTCTTCCAAAAGCCCATGGAGGGTGGCTTCGATGTTGATCGCGGCGATGTAGTAGGCCATGAGGAGTAGCTCGTTGGCGTGCAGCTCGGACGTATATTTGCGGAGGAGGTCCTCTGGTTTGATGCGCCCCGACTGGAGCAGGCGCACGATGAAGGTGCCGGTGCCGGTGAACGGGTCGAGCACGTGCACACCCTCGTCGCTGATGGACGCGCCGAAGTCCTTGGCCAGGACGTCGTCGACGGCGCGGATGATGAAGTCCACGACCTCGACAGGGGTGTAGACGATGCCGAGGGATTCAGCGGTGCGGGGGAAGGCGAGCTTGAAGAACTTCTCGTAAAGCTCGGTGACGATCTTCTGTTTGCCTTCGGCGTTGGTGATGCCTTCGGCGCGTACCCGGACGGAACGGTAGAAGGATTCGAGGTTGGCGACCTCGGAGTCCAGGTTGTACTTCTCCAGGATGTCGACCATGGAGTCCATGACCTGGGAGACGGGGTTGTTGGCAGCGAAGGAGTAGCCCTCGAACAGAGCCTCAAACACCGGCTTGGTGATCAGGTGCTGGGAGAGCATGTCGATCGCGTCCGACTCGGTGATCGAGTCGTTCAGGTTCCCCCGCAGTCCCTGCAGGAAGACGGTGAATTCTTCCCTGGGGCGTTGGTCTTCGCCGTCCAGGATGGTCCGGATCCGCAGTACGTGCCGGTCCGCGATCTCTTTGACGTCCTTGGCCCAGGATTCCCAGTAGCGGCGGTCCCCGACCTTGCGGACCATCCGAGCGAAGATGGCGTTGCGCCACTGATCGGCGCCGGCCATGTGGAAGAGGGCCTCGGCGCCGTCCCCGGAGGTTTTCTGGCTATCGGTGCCTGATCCGTCGCCGTCCCCGAACGGGTCAGCGATCGTGATGACGTCAATCTTGTCGTTGGCATTCCGGTTCAGCTCGAGCTTGTTGATCATCGCTTCGAACCGGTCATCGTGCGCGCGGAGCGCCTGCAGGACGTCCCAGACGACCTTGTACTTCTTGTTGTCGTTCAGGGCCGTCTCGGGGTCCTGGCTGGCCGGAACGGCGATGGGCAGGATGATGTAGCCGTACTCTTTGCCCTCGGCTTTGCGCATCACCCGGCCGACGGACTGGACGACGTCGACCTGGGAGTTGCGGGGATTCAGGAACAGGACCGCGTCCAAGGACGGAACATCAACCCCCTCGGAGAGACAGCGGGCATTCGAGAGGATCCGGCAGGTCTCGTCGCCGGCATCCTCTGCCTTGAGCCAGTCCAGCTTCGCCGAGCGCTCCAGGACGTTGAACGTGCCGTCCACATGGCCTGCTTCCAACTTCAACGCAGGTGCCTCGGTGTCGCCCTGGTTGACCAGGAGCTGCCGGCCGACGAGTTCGAAGTCGGCGGCGAGCTTCTTGGATTCCTTGATGTTCCGGGCGAAGGCGACGGCCCGGTGCATCGGGGAGCCATCGGTGATCTCCAGCCTTTCGCCGTTGACCCCACGCTTGGAGAGACCGTTCCAGCAGCCGACGATCCGGGCCGCGTCATCCAGGTTCAGGTCACCGTTTTCTTCGAACAGGCCTTGGAAGGACTTGCTGACCGCTTCCTCATTCACAGCCAGGACCAGGACCTTGTAGTCGGAAAGGTGACCCATCTCCACGGCTTTGCCGAAACCGAGGTGGTGGAATTCCGGACCGTAGACAGCCTCGTCGTCCATGGAGTAGACGGTGACGTCGTCCTGGGCTGCTTTCGCCTTGGATTCCTGGACGTAGATCCGGGGCGTGGCCGTCATGTAGAGCCGCTTGCCGGACTCGATGTAGGTGTTGTCATGGACCCTGACGAACGCCGAGTCGTCATGGCTGGCTTCGGTGATGCCTGTGGTGCGGTGGGCCTCGTCGCAGACGATGAGGTCGAATTCCTGCAACCCGTCCTTCTGCGCCTGGGCGATCACGTCGATCGACTGATAGGTGGAGAACACGACGGTGATAGCTTCCTGGCCGGTGCTGATCCTGGCCCGGTTCAGGAGTTTCGCCGGATCCGTGGTGGCCGGGAATGCCAGGTCGTGGACGCTGACATCCTCGTGTTCCCGGCGGCCGACTTTCGTGTCGGAGCAAACGGCCAGTGCCCGCAGCGGAACGGTCGCCTGGGCGGTCCACTCATTCAGGGTCTGCTGGAGCAACGCGATAGAGGGGACCAGGAACAGCACGGAACCACCAATGGGGACGAGCTCCTCGACCATCTTCAGGGAGGTGTACGTCTTGCCGGTGCCGCAGGCCATGATCAGCCGGCCGCGGTCGCTGACCTCGAAGCCGCGTTTCACGTCATCGATGGCCTGGCGCTGATACTTGCGGGGCTCTTTTTGCCCGAGCTGGCGCATCTCCTCGGGGGCGTCCACGCTGAACTCGGACCAGTCGATGGTCGAATCTGCCAGATCCGCGAAACGCAGCCGTGTCATCGGCTTGGACTGTCCCTCCAACGCGTCCTCAGCGTGCTTGGACCATTTGTCTGTCGTTGAGACCACCATGCCGTAGGAGAAGTCAGTCTTGCCGACGGCGGTGAAGAAGGAGTCGATCTGCTTCTTGTCCAGGGTCCGGGCCGGGTCGTAGAACTTGCACTGGATCCCGGTCAGCTCGCCGGTATAGCGGTCCCGCGCGACCAGGTCAATGCCGGTGTCGACGTGACCGTTGCGGTCCGGCCATTCATTCCAGAGCCAGACTTCGGAGAACTGGTCGGCGTACTTGGGTTCGAGCTCGAGATAGCGCTTCATGAGGTGTTCGAACTTGGTGCCCTTATCGTGCTGGTCGGTCGCCGAGAAATAAAGGCGGTCGAGGACATCTTCGAAACTTGCTGAACCCATGAAGGTATCTTGCCTCATGTCCCAGAGCGGCGAGGAATCCGCCACGGAGGCCGGGAAGCGGCGTCGGGGATGCCGCACACATTGACTCCATGACTACTGATACTTTGACGAAGCCGATCAGCAAGCTGGCTGAACAGCTGAACGCACACCTGGAAACCCAGACGACCGAACGGGCCCTGACACTGATTGACCGCTGCGACCGTTGCAGCCAGCTTGCCCAGTCATCCTTTGTCTTCACCATCCCGGCCGACCCTCACGGCACGGGAAAGACCGAGACGGACGTTCTGCTGTGTGGACACCACACACGCCAGCACCTGCCTGCGCTGCTCGCAAAGTCTCCTGTGTCGTACTGGGTTGAACCGCAGGAACTGTTGAGTATCCGCGGCGTCAAGGTGGAAGCGAAGATGACCGCCAGGACCGGCGACGGACTCACCGGCGCTTAGTCCTCCAGCAGTCGTTGGCGCCGGGCAATGACCAGTGCCTCCTCCAGCGAGGAAGCTTCCAGTTTTTTGAGAATGGACCGCCGCTGGGACTTCACCGTGTTGACCGAGACGTTCAAGGCGCCGGCCACTTCATTCGCCGATCCGTGAAGCGAGAAGGCATTCAGGACTACCAGTTCCCTCGGCGTGAGGGACGCCGTTTCAGCCCTGTCCGGGAGGACCCCGAACGGTGCGGGGATCTCGGGCTCGTCGGCCTGGACGTACCGGGCCAGGACGTCCAGGTCTTCCTGTGGCAGCAAAGCACCGGTCATCGTCAGCCCATATTCAACCATCAGGGCCGCCGCCGCGTGTGAGTTGTCCCGGGCCGCTTCGGCGTCATTGAGCCTGCCCAGCGCAGCCGCGCGCAGCAGCAACCGGTGAACCTCAAGCCGTGGACCGAGGTCGTCGATTCCGGTCAGCTTCATCGTTTTGGCCGGGTCGCCCAAGTACAGGGCTATGCGCGCCTGCATGAGCAGGACCCGCGGGTCCGGCCTGCTGTACTTGCTGAGCACGGCATCGGCTTTCTGCGGCTGCCGGGCAATCAGATACATCGTCGCCCGCAACCGGTCCAGATCAATCTGTCCGGAGTCGTTCAAGGGAGCCTTGTGCGCCCGGCGGATTCTGGCTTCAAGCGAGGCGGGGCCCGTGATGACACCGGTGCGATGAAGATCCAACAGGGTCCGGAATCCGACTATTTGAGGCCAGAACTCCGACACCTGCATCTCGCTGGTGATCAGGTCCATGTATTCGGATGCCTCTGTATAGCTCTGCCGGTCCATGGCCTCGCGGACCTGGGCCAGCCGGTATGTCGTCGCCCAGTAGCCATCCAACATGCCCGGAGGCCAGCGCGCTTCGTTCAACCAGGCCAGGTGCATCCTGGCTTCCTTGCAGCGGCCTGCCGAGGCCAAGGCGAAGGCAAGCAGCCCGGTGGTGAGGAATGTGGAGGGCCCGGTTGCTGCCCGCCGGCTCGCGTCCAGAGATTTGCAAAGAAGATCGGCCGCGGCATCGAATTGCTGGTCGTGGATGTGGGCGATGGCGGCCTGGTCATAGAGTGTCGGCTCCAGGGCGCTGAGCCGTTCCTTCAGCTCCCATGGACTCTGCTCAAAGCCTTCGACGGCACGTTTCGCGTATTTCAATGCGGGTTCGAGTTTGCCGGCGAAACGCAGCGCGGCGCTCTCCAGTGTCAGCATCCAGATGCGCTGGCCGGCATCCATGGAGTGCTTGTACATGCCCGCGAAAACAACCGCGAGACCGAAGTACTCCAGCGCCTTCACCCTCCCCGTAGACGTAGCGTTGTGGCACAGCGCCAACGCCATGATCAGCGCCGGGTGCTTCCGCAGCCGGGAGATCGGCAGCGCACCGAGGATGTCCCGGACGGTTTTCGCCTGTGAGAGAAGGAGCGCGATGTGGTGATCGCAGGCGATCTTGGAAGCGAGGTCCAGATCACTGATGGCTATTGCCTGGCGCAGCGCATTCGCGGCGTTGCCGACAGCGAGATCGTGCTCGATGACAATCCGGGTGAGCCGGTCAATGTCCCGCGGGTCCATCGCTTTCAATGATTTCAGGAGTAAAACCCTGACCGCGGCGGTGTATTCGAAGCGCTGGTGGTCCGCGTACTGGAACCACATTCCGAGGCCCTGGTCTTCCAAGTCATTCAGAACATTCGTGACGCTCTCTGAGCCGCTCAGCTTGACCGCAAGATCCGGGGTGAACGATTCCGGGATGGAGGTTCTGACCATGAACTCTTTGGTTGCCTGTCCCAGGCTGGACTTGTCCAAGGACAAATTCAGGAAGTCTGAGACGGCGGTCTCGACGGATGCGGTGAGGTTGCTCTGTCCGGATCTCGCATGCACGGTTTCCACCGCACGGGTCAGCAGCGGGTGCCCTGCCGTGGCGGCGTGCACTTCCACTGGATCCATCGTGAATCCGCGGACCGCCAGAACCTCCCGTGTCTCCTCGACGCTCAACTGTAGAGGGACCGCCCCGATGAAGGCCGTGTCCAGGGCCAAAGCAATGGAGGGTGTTTCCAAGATGGAGCGGGTCCGCGTGGCCACAACAGCCTTCAAATGGTGGCACCGCTGCAGCACCCAGACCATGTCTTCAATGAGCTCATCGTCCTGCACCAGATCGAGCCGGTCGACGACAATAGTGGTCTGGGGGATGAACGGCACGAAACGGCGAAGCACGGCGCGGGTATCAGCGCCGGCGAGCAGCGCCTCAGCGCATTCGGAAATCAACTCGTGATGGGATTCGTCCACCCTGAGAGCGGTGCCGAGGATCATTTCCCGCCAGAATGACACACGGTCCGCGTACCGCTCATCCAGGGACACCCAGGAGATATAGCCGGTGGTGGCGCCCGAGGCGGCCCAGTCGGCAAGGGCCACGGTCTTTCCGGCGCCGGAGGGCGCGCGCACGACAATCAGGTCGTGGTCTTTCAGGAGATCGGCGATGAGTTTGGTAATGCGTGGACGGGAGACCACCGTCCTGGGAACTCTTGGTAAGCCGAAGACCGGAGAGGCTGGAGCCTCAGCGGCTGACATCATGCAGTGCGCCCCCTATGATCTGTCCGCGGGCCCCCGCCCAAGAAGTCTGATTTGTTATTCTCAGGCACACTTTACAGGCAGTACAAGAACGTCAAACGAGGAGCGTTTCGTCCGTATATCAGTGGTGCGAATCGACCCAGTCGGCCAAGGTCGGGTAGACGGGGGAGTCCAGGTGCAGCTCTGTGCGGTTGTAGAGGCCGAACCGTTCACCGATTCGCATCATCTGGTTGGGCTTGCCCTCAAGTTCGAGGACGATCAGGGCACCTGCACAGTGCATTGAAGCCCCGGTCAGCTCCCCGGCGCCGTCCTCGGAGAGATACTCGAGCGTCTTGTGGCAGTGGAAAGAAGCGTCTGCCTCGAGCGATTCGGCGATCTCCTGAGCGCGACCCCGGTCCAGGAACGGAGCGCGGTCACTGCGGAACGGACAATTACCGCAGGGTCGTTTGAGGGCGAAAGGCTGGAAGGATACGTCTGAACTCATGGCCATGATGTGTGCGGAGCGGCCTAAGGTCTTCACCGGCCAGAGCGGGGGGCCGGATCTGGATCCCGCCTTCCTCCGGTTTCAACCCCTGCCCGGTCGGGGTCCCGGTTCTGCAGCCGGCATGTCAAAGAGTGAGGAGGCATCATCCGGGGCGGCCAAGGTCATGGGCTCAACCGGCGGTTCGCCCATCGCTACGAGCAGCTCGTTGATCGAAATCTGCCCCTCCAGCTCATCGGGGATGTCTGCACACATAGAACGACGATAGGGGAACCCGGTGCGGATACCGTGTAGGAACACGCGCCCCGGTTCGGGTCAGTTGTTCCAGTCGGGGACCGTGGCGTCCAACTCACCTTTGGCCTTCCCGGGCAATCGGCCTTCGGCAGCAGCCTGCCGCAGCGCATGAAGCCAGGCCCCCAAGGAGCTCTCCTGATCATCGGTCCGGTTCCGATGCGACGGCAGGCGCCCTCGCCGTTCACGGAAGTCGGCCAGGGCCTTCAGCCGGGCCGGGAATCTCTCAGCGTCCCGGTGCTCCCGTCGGTCCGAGTCCCACTTGCCGACGGCATCCAGGGCTGCGCGCTGTCGAGGTTCAAGGGTCCCCTTCGTGGCCTTCAGGCGCTGGGCGTGGAGCCAACGACCCAAGGACGTTTCCACTTGTCCTCCACCACCCTGGCGGGGCATCCTGCCGTTCTCCCAAACGTAGGCTCTGAGCCCTGCGAGCCGAAGCTGCCAAGCCTGGCTGAGCCCGCGCAGGCTAGGGTCGGACCCCTGAGCATCCGGGTCGTGAGTGCGGAGGTTGGCGGTGTGCTCGGTCTCCAGGGATGGGTCGCGTCGCTTGGCCTCTGCCAGGACGTTCAGTACCTCAAGGATGTCATCGACGTCGCAGGCATGAGCGACTCCGGCGCCGGTGATGCCGCTGCGGTACAAGCAGATCCACTCGTCCGAAGTTTTTGTGGTGCCTGACATCAGCCGTTGTCACCACCGGTGTCCTCGGCCAGGTCTTCGATGTCACCTGATGCGATCCGGGCGGCAGTTTTTGTGTAGGCATCCTCGATGTAGGACTCGAGGTCGGCGGTCCCGATGCGCCAGACGCCACGGCCACCGACCCGTATTCCCCGGAGTTCGCCGGTTCTGAGTAGCGACCGGATCTGATTCTCCGAAACGTTCAGCTCGGCGGCAGCTTGATCGACAGTCATGAAGCGCCGAGTTGTAATGTCCTCTTTCACGGCCACTATCGTAAGGGTGCCGGATGAACGGCGGGATCAGAAACCGTGACTTTGTGGGGATTGCCACAGGGGGATCCCCGGCCCCGTCGGTAACTCAGTGGCGGAATCCGTTCTGCAACCCACCGAGTCAGGAATGTCAGCGCTGCAACGCCACGGCCACAACAAGGATCGTGGCGGCGGCCAGCACGGCCAACCCAATGTAGGACAGCCTTTGACGTCGTCGGCGACGAAGCTCCCGGCGCGCATCCCTGGCAAGCTGTCCCGAATGGTTCATGGTGGCAGGGTCGGGTCGTTCATGACTTGCTTCAGTATTCATGCGCCCCATGTGTACGGAAGTCGCGGACGGTCTCTCCGCCGCAATCCAGAGGGTCCTTGGAGTCGCTTCGCGTTGTCCGCCGGGGAGCGGGCGGTCCGCTGCCGCACACATGACGGGTATGAACGACGACACTACGCCCATCGTGCTGGCAGCCCTGGACTCCGAACCGGACTCCCGCCTGGCGATCTCCCTCCACAACCTGGGCCGAGCCGATGACGCACAGTTGATCGGCTTGGACCTCGCCAAAAGCTACGCCCGCACCACGGACCCGGCCACCTTGGCAGGGGAACAGGCCGCCGATGTCGCCCGTCTGCGCCGCGCCATGGCACTCGCCAAGAATGTGTTGCTGGAAGGCAAGGCGTTCAACATCTTCCATCGCAAGAACACCAATCCTGTTATCCGTGCCATGGCGTCCGGGACCGAAGCCCGTGAAATGGTGCAGCGCATCGTGGCCGGCGAACCTGTGCTCGCCCGCATCGCCTCGGACCGGTACACCCAACAGACGCGAGACCGGCTCACCAGACCCGAATATCTGGAGTACATCGAGTCGACCCTGGACTCAGACCCCGACGCGCGCCTGGCGATCTCTCTGAGCCGTCTGGACCATGAAGAAATCAGCCGGGTCCAGGTGCGGGAAGTCCAGGCGTGGATCAAAGAGGTGGATCTGACCGCTCTGGAGGGGCAGCTCGCGGACGACGCTGGCAGGATCCGCCGGGCCACCGAAATACTCAACCATCAGATCCTTCTCGATGGCATGACCTTTGGCAACCTCCAAGCCAACGTCTGGGATCTCCGCGGCAACCTCGCCGACTATGCGACCTCCACACCTGCCCGGGAAATTATCGACCGCATTGCGGCCGCCGTCCCCGGCATGACTGACCTGATCGCCGGGTACGAACCCGAGACAGCCTTCTAGGAGCACCATGTCGACGTTCAGCCTAAAGTCCATGAAAGACCGGATCGCAGCAGACCCGGAGACGCGGTTCGCGATCTCCCTGGACCGGCTCGCCTACGCCAAAGACAACTTTGGGCTCGGAACCGACCTGGTGCGGACCTACGTCCGCAATGTTGACCACACTAAGTTGACCGGGCAGCTTGCCCTGGACGTTGCGACTCTCCGGGCGGGGATGCAGGCCCTCACCGGCCGTAAGGAAGTCCTCGGCTCTGGGTACGGGGAACTCGCCGTTGCTATCCGTGACGCGGGAGGTTCCCTATTTGACTTCGAAACTGATGCTTGGGCTCGTGAAGTCACCGAACGGATCGGAGCCGCCGACGCGGAGCTCTCACGCCGGATAGCGGAACGCTCAACTGTCTAGCGGCAAGACCGTGAACTCTGCCTGATCTTCGGGGATGAACATGCGCCGCGGTGTGGCGCCGCCGAAGACAACCCAGACCATGGACCCGTCATCAGTCATGTCGTCAACCTTGCCCGTTCCCAAGTCCTCGGCTCCAACACGCACCCATACCTGCTGGCCGCGCCGGAGCGCGCTTCCACCGGTCCTTAATACGTTCATCTCATCGGTGTTCACAGAGCTGGCTTTCAGATCATCGGTCATGACCCCTCCAGCGTACGGTCCAAGCCCTGTCATGAGGCGAACCATGCCCGCTTGGACGTGTCGCCGACATTGGACCCCGCCGCACACATCACAGGGGTGGAAGCAACCGTCTTCCCGCAACCATTGAGAGGACACGTCATGGCCGCCCGCAAGAAGACCAGCCACAGCTTCGCCCAACCCGCCGAGCTCGTCCGGCAACGCGCGGAGTTCGCCGCTTCCGGGGCCGCCGGCACGCACGCGGACCAGAACGCACGCAAACACCGGGCAGGACAGACCAACCGTATCGGCTCCCGCAACTCCCGGCTCCGGGCCGCGATCCGGCACGAATACAGCTAGGGGCCGTTTCGAGAGCACCCGTCGGACTTTAGGCGGGTTTTTTATGCCTGAACAAGGCGATGCGCTCATACCATTGGACAGCGAGAGATTCCGGTTGCCCCGCCGGTGACGGGAATGTGAAGTGCCGCACACATCGTTGGCATGAGAACCCGCAAAGCACTCCAGATCAGCATCCTCGCAGCCGCCGCCTTCATCGGCATCGCCCAACCGAGCTTCAATGGCCTGTCTCTCCTGGCACTCCTGGCCCTCCCGGTCGTTTTTCTGCTTCAGCCGGGGGTTTTGCTCCGCATCCGTCGCCCGAAGCTCCGCCTGGTCAAGTAACCCTCACCTCCTCGAAGGGCGGCACCAGAAGTGTCGCCCTTCGTCGTGCCCTGGCCTCGGAAACAATCCGAGTCTGCACCCTGTCGGCTGGAGCGGAACGCCGTTACGATGACGATCGACGTCTATTGGGGCGGCATCACCTGCGGGGCAACCATGACGATCCAGAAGAGCCGGTTCATCACCTCCGGAAGGCCTGCAAATCGGCGCCCGATAATCCGGCCATCGAAAGAGAGCAACATGTCAGATCCTCACCAGTTCCCGCAGGGCACCGGCCGTCAGCAGTGGCCCAGTGAACAGCCCCGCCAGAACAGGCTTGCCAACCCTTACGCCGCTCAGGTCCACCCGGGCACAACAGTCGGGCCGGTTCCGCTCTGGGCTCCGCTCTATGGCGCGTCCTTGCCTGAGGCGGTCTCCAGGTTTTTCAAGAAGTACGCAACGTTCACCGGCAGGGCCAGCAGGAGCGAATACTGGTGGTGGACCCTCGTGTCGGGAGGAACAGGCATGGTCCTTGGCATCCTCATGCTGGTCGCAGGGTCCGTCGGCGCGAAGCTGGGGCCTCATGGCACCGTCATCCCCGGCCCAGGATATTGGGCTGTTCTCATCGTGGATGCCATCGTGTCCCTGGCTATCTTCGTCCCGAACCTGGCTCTGTCCGTCCGGCGCCTCCACGACACGAACAAAAGCGGCTGGATGTACCTCCTGGTCCTGGTTCCACTGGTCGGCCCCCTCTTGATGCTCGTCTTCATGGCAATGGAGCCCAACCCCGAAGGCCGCCGGTTCGACATCCCCGGTGTCGGCGCCTGGAACTCGTAAACTACACCTGCACGAACCACCAACCAGAAAGCCCCGCAGCCATTTGGCCGCGGGGCTTTCTTTGCGCCGAATGAATGAAGCACGCCATGGACGAAGAACGGGCCTATGAACGGCGTCGGGTGGCCGCGGTCGCTTAGAAGTAGCGCGCCACGTTGGGGAGCCGGACGTCGCGGAACTCCCGGACGGGACTCGTCTGGACGCCGCCCTGCGGAAGGGCACTGATCATCATGCCGTTTCCGGTGTATATGCCCACGTGCGTAATCCCGGCTCCGAAAAAGACTAGATCGCCGGGTTGTGCCTGAGTGTACGGAATCTTGTTCGGGCAGTTGTTGTACTGGCTGCTGGCCGGAGCCGGGACGGAGCGTCCGGCCGCGGCGAAGGCAAACTGGACCAGACCGGAGCAGTCGAAGGAGTTCGGACCCTTCGCGCCCCAGACGTAGGGTGCGTGCATTTTCGCGGTCGCCGCCTGGATGACAGTGGCCGCTCCTCCCGTCGCGCCCCCGCTACCCCCGCCGCCGATGTTTCCGCCGCCGCTGTGCCGGTCCCAGATCGCCCGGCGGTTTCGGTACAGGACCAGGTTCCCGTCGCCTTGGACGTACAGTTCCGCACCTGACTGTCCACCTGTGCCGGACGCCCACAGCGCCTTGCCACCGGAGGTGTAGACAACCAGGTTCCCGTCGCCTTGCATGACGGCCCAGTTGCCGGATCCGCTGGTTGCGGAGGACCATGCTGCTCCCGAGGGGCCGTACAGGACCAGGTTGCCGTCGCCCTGCATAATGAGGGTGTAGCGGCGATCCAGGGAAATCCTGGATCCCCCGGCGTTGAGCCGTGAACCGTTTCCGAGCTTGTGAAACAGAGGCCCGCTGTCCCGGGACCACGTCGGGTAGCCGTCCTTGTAGATGACCAGGTTGCCGTCGTTTTGCACCTGCAGGCTGGATGGTCCCATCCGGTCCGTACCTGAGTTCCACACCGCGCGCCCTCCGGAGGTGTAGACGACCAGGTTCCCGTCACCCTGCATGACAGCCCAGTTGCCGGCACCGTGTGTGGAGGTGGACCACAGGGCACCGGAAGGGCCGTACAAGACCAGGTTCCCATCACCTTGCATTATGAGCCGGAAACGGCCATCCGGGGAAAGCAGGGATGCCCCGGCCGGAAGGCGTACATCTCTCCCCAGTGCCGAGGCGGCAGATGCTGCGGCCACTGGCAGTAACGCCAGGGAAGCCACCGCTGCGGCTGATCCGAAAAGAACTGAACGGCGCGTGATCGGACTCGTAGCCATAGTGCGGTGCCCCCAACTCGCAGAAAATATCAGATTATGCCGTGATGCTATAGGGACAATTGTGGGAGTGTCACGCGTTCTAACCTCAGGATTTCCTTAATTCAGCAACGGCTCCCACATGGCGCGCATGGTTTTGGCGCGGCCAGCGAGCCAGGCCCGGATGGCGGGTTCGTCGGCGGGGGTGACCTTGATCCGGACGGACTGGTTGTACGGCTTGCCCTGCATCATGAAGAACAGGTCGAGGTAGTGCTGTTCGTTCCCGTCCGGATAGTCCTCCGGGAACTCCAGGTGCATGGCCCGCCAGTCCCAGCGGAACAGGCAGTTCATGTCCGGGTCCCCGTCGTGCAGCAGGGTGCCGTGCTGGATCAGGGTCGGGCCGGACCGGTCATAAGTGACCGGCTGGGAGAACTCGGCCCAGGACTCGTACCCGGTGGCCAGGCCGCGGGAGTAGAAGTTGCCGTGCTCGCAGCGGTACGGGTGCTCGATCTCCCACAGGTGCTTCGGTTTTGTCATGCCAGCAATGTGTGCGGAAACGGCGGAGTCCCTGCCCGCTGGTGCAGACAGGGACTCCGGCCGGACCGGCTACTCGGCCGTGAGTGCCACGCGGACGCGGCGGCCGAGCTTGGCTTCGTTCTGGTCGATGTCCGGGTCCTGGAGGGCCGTCTCCCAGTCGCCGTCATGGGCCCATGTCAAATGGGACATGTGACGACTCGCCATGACGCACAGACGGCCGGGGGAGAGCTGGTGGGAGCCTGCCGAGGTGTAGCCGATGAACGGGTCCATTGCGACTACCGCGTGCCACTGTCCACCCTGCATCTTGTCTGCGGTGCCGACGTGGATGCCGTCCGCCTTGAGGGTCCGCAGGATCGCGGTGATGCCGGAGGCCTGGGCGTTGTGGGCGACCACGATGGCAATGTCGGAGGCCACCAGTGGACGGGTGAACGGCTGGTCGTCATCGTCGAACTCGACCAGTTCCACGCCGATCAGGCCAGCCGCGTATTCGGCCACCTGAACCAATGTCGGCAGGTGGTCGAACGTCGGGGACGGGTCCAGCAGGAGGGGCACGATTTCGGAGACCCGGTCGCCGTTTTCGTCGGTCAGGTACCGGTCGGCGCGGGAGGATGAGAACGGGAAGTCGTAGAGCGGAGCGATGGCGTCCACGGTTTCCTGGCCGAGCCGGTACGTGGTGTCGAGAGAGTGGATTTCGGCGTTCGCCATCCGGGCGAATACTTCCGGTGCCCGCATGTGGGGAGCTGTTTCGCGGCCCCGGAACGCGGACACGTCGGCGGTCACGACGGGGCCGATCTGGCCGGGGTCACCGACCATCAGAAGCTGCTGGGCGTCATCGGAGGCGTTGGACACGTCGGCGAACGTTGCCTGGTAAGCCTCGTCGATGATCATCAGATCGCACGTCGGGCGGTTGGACGTCTTGCAGGATGCGATGGTGCGCACCACGGGGATGTTCTTGCCGCCTGCGGCAGCACCGCCGCGGGAGACCCCGATGGGAGGCTCCATACCGGAGACCGACAAGGCGACCTGCGGGTGTCCGTCCTTGTCCGGGCCAAGCTCGGCGGCGATCCTCTCGGCAATGTCGTAGGCGGCGCGTCGGGTGGCGCACGCGACAATGATTTTCAGGTTGGAGCGTTCCCGCAGGTACGCGACGGCCTGGGCGACGAGGGTGGTCTTGCCTGCTCCCGGAGGAGAATCCACAATCGTAATCGGTGCCCCTGACCAAACACTGTAAAGCGCCTTGGCGAGCGTGGAGCCCACAACCAGGGTGCGTCCGTCGTTGACGGGTTCGGCCGGGGTTTGCTCCGGGGCGTCGGTGATTGGCGCGAAGCCGAGGTCTGCGAGATCAATTCCGAGAGAAGTCATGCCCCTCATGTGTGCGGAGTATTTGAAGTGTCTCACCAGGTCACGGGTCCGGGTCGGGACCTCACGTGATAACCATCGTCTCTAAGAGGTAAAAGCCGTTCCTCAGGTTATCACGTGCATTAAAACTGCCGGTCTCTCACCGCTTTGTGCCGGCAGGCCGCTCCACCGGATTCACCCCCTGAATCAGGGGCAAATCGACTGCCGGCGGAGTGGGTTTATGGCCTTGCATCCCAGTGCTGGCGCGGATTTTCGGTCTCTGATGGCCGTCACTCGACCAACTCGGCGGTACGTATAGGGCATCTATAGAGAGGGAAAGTACTCTCTTACTAGAAGATAGGGAGTTCTAGAGGGCCTTTAGGGAAGAGAACTAGGGGCCCCTTATATATATCTCTATTTAAGGTCGTTTAAGTAGAGTAGTAGTAGTAGGGGGCCCTATATTCCCCGCCATTCCGGGGATTTTCCCACTCCGCCAGGTGGTAGGGTCCCGGCCGGTTTGTTCGAACGGCCGGCAGAACGGACCATAGGCAGCTGCAGTGCCGATTCTGCGCTCCGGGCGGTGAGCGGGGCGGCTGGCGCCGCACACATAAGAGTCATGACAGCCATTGCTACAGCCCCGACTTCCCCTAAAGACATCCTCGTCGCCTACCGTGCAGACGCCCGCGCCCAGGCCACCGCCAACGGCACCCCTGGTGACCGCTCCAGCTTCCCCGGCCTGGCCCTGACGGCCACCGGGATGATCTACTCCCGCGGTAAGGGCCTTCACTACCAGGCCACCAACGCACCCGCCGTGTCCCTCACCCCGGACGTGCTTGAGAAGGCCCTCATCGAGCCGAACGCTTCCACGGTCGTCTCCGACGCCAAGACGTGGGCCAAGATCCTCGTCATGGCCGACAACATGCCCTCCAACGACTTCAAAGCGCTGGGGCGCCGGTTGCGCATCAGCCGCGGCCTGCCGGTGTCGATGAAGCTGCCGGTCCTGACCGAAGCCCTCGGCTACCGCTACTGGCTGCCGGACACCCTGAATGAAGCCAGTCTGGATGATTGGGCGGATGCTTTCAACGTCAAGGGCCCGTCCATCGCGTTCACGATGCGTTCCCTGATCGCCCTCGCCCAGGCCGGGGCAAAGCCCACTGCTCTCAAATACGAGATCTCGGCGAAGGCTATGGAGGAAATGGAACGCAAGATCATGGAACAGGCCGCTTGGGGCGGTATCTCCAACGACTGCTACGTGTACTCGATGCTGGAAGGGTTCTCCGCCAAGGCGAACGGTCTGCGGACCATCGACCCGGGCCTGCTGGAAATGCATGTCATCGACGGGCAGGCATGCCGGATTGTTCCGATGAACTCGGACTCCCGGGAGTTCTCCGCGTCGGTGTCCTCACCGTTCAAGCTCAAAGAGGGCAAGAAGGTCCGCCTCACCGACGGCAAGGAAATGGTGGATGTCGATCTTCGCGCGCTCCGCTTCGGCGACGGCGCCCTGCACGCGGTGTTCTCCCAGCCCAGCGCACGTGGCGCCGGCCTGTTGATGGTCACCAAGGCCCGGAAGCTCGAAGCGAAGCTCTATGCCGTGGACGGCGTCTTTGAGTCCTTCGGCGCCGGACCCAAGAACAAGCGCTGGCTCGGCGACGACGTTGAGGGAGTCACCGGCCGGGACGTGCCCCTGGACGTCATGCTCGCAGGCGCACCGACCACCGACTAGTTCCCACCGCCACCCCGCCCCTGCCACCGGCTGTCATAACCCACAGGCAGGGGCGGGGGCTTATCCATAAAGGGGCTCAAAAAGTTGTTTGTTTACCACGAACCGCAAAAAGCTCCCATCTTTAACTGCAAATCGGAAGCAATTTCCCTACCAACCAACATGTGTCGGTTATCGTTTGGGGTAGTCGGGACAACTCGTAATGTTCCTCGCAGGATGAGACCAACCAGGAGGGGGAAATGGGAGTCAACGAACTCACGGATTCCGGAGCCACCAAGAATGGATCGTCGACGAATGTTGGAGGAAAGACCGGACCTGGCGCACCAAGGTCAGCGCAGAGGTGGAGGCTTCTTGCCGCCGGAGCTTGCATCGTCCTGACCATAGTCGTGGGCTTCAGCAATTTCCTTCTGCCAGATGGCGGGCCAACCGTTTACCTCGTCGCCGGTGTTGTCGTTCTTTGTTTAGTGGGATGGATGCTTTGGCGGCGGCTCCCCAAAGCCGCCTGGTTCAGTCTGGTCCCCGCGGCCGTGGTAGCGACCGTCCTGCCAGCGTGGTGGACTTGGGCACCGTGGAAGGTTTTCCCATTCCCCCTGAGCTTTTACTTGGGCCGTCAGCATCGCGCATTTTTGATAGGCGGCTATGACCCTTCTTCCTTTTTCCTCGAGTCCTTGTACACCCTTGTCATCGTCGTGGTCCTCGCGGGAATTCTGATCGCCATAGCAGAAGGAATCAACTGGATGGCAACCAGGGTGAATGCTCCCGTGACGTCGGCTCGCGTCGCCACGCAGCCCCAAGCCCTCTATAAGCAGGTAGGGACCACTACCGAGGGCGCACCGATCTTTGAAGCATTAGGGGGTCAGGGCCTGCAGCCGGCCGGCCAGAACACCTTCGCCGTTTTTGCGCTGGTCTTTGGGATTATGGGCGGCATCGCCGCGATACCGTTCGGCCATATCGCTCTCAACCAGATCAACAGGACCGGCGAACGTGGGCGCGGGATGGCAATAGCCGGGCTGATCCTTGGGTATGGCGCAGTCGCGCTTGTCGTCGTCTTGTTCATACTGGTGCGGATGTCCATTCACTGATAGGGCGTGGGTGAGACTGCGGTCTCCGAGTCTGACGGCCGGGGAGATGCCGACGGCGGTCCCCGGTATCGAGATCCTGAACCTGGCACCTCAGGCCGTTCTTGCGGATCATTTCCCGGCTGCCTGATCGTCATCGCGTCGATGGCCTGACTGATCTGGGCGTGGCCCCGGGGCTGGCTCATCAAGGAAGCGCCGGCCAGCGCCCATGGCATCTGTTGAACCCTAGGACCAGACCACGCAGAAGTTGGCGGGGAGAGGTGCGCCCCGCGCCGCACACATTAGGGGCATGAGAAACCTCACCTCTCCCAATGACGAACAAATGCTGCACTTTCAGGCCTGGCGTGCCACCGCCTTGCAGATCATGCCCTACATGGGCTCGCTGATGTTTTCGCTCCGCCCGGTCAACTCCGGTGCCGTTGACACCTTCGGTGTGGACGACGGTCACCGCTGCTACATCAACTTCGACAAGGTCATCCCGATGGGCGCCCAGTTCGGTGCCGAGGCTCTGCTGCACGAGTGCTCGCACCTCTTGGCCGAGCACTCCATGCTCGCCGAGCTGGCCGGTGTCTCCGACGACGAGCACGAAGCCTGGAATTTCGCCGGGGATTGCGCCATCAACGACGACCTGCGCGACGCCGGGTGCGACGCCCTGTCCAAGCATGGCGTGTTCGCCGCGATGATCGGTGAGCCCGACTACCAGACTCCTCTGCACTACATGGAGGTCATCCGCAAGAAGCAGGGCAACAAGCCCAAGCCCCAGCAGGGCCAGCAGGGCGGTCAAGGCCAGCCCGGCCAGAACCCCGGCAACGGCCAGGGTCAGCCCCAGTCCGGCAACACTCCGGGCCAGGGCCAGCCGGCCCCGATGAAGGGCTGTGGCTCCGGCGCCGGTGGCCGCAAGGGCGGTCACGAACTCGGTGACGACGACACGATGGGCGGCAAGGCCGAAGCGGCGTCAGCGATCGAGAAGAACCTGGTCCGCATCGCGACGGCCTCCGCTGTCCGCCAGCACCAGGAACAGCACGGTATCGGTTCGGTTCCCGGCGGCATCGCCCAGATCATCGACGAGATCCTCACCCCGTCCAAGACCCCGTGGGAGCGGGTGCTGGCCTCGCACGTCCGCCGCGCCGTCGCCCACAAGGCCGGCTACCACGACGCGACCTACAAGCGCCGGAACCGCCGACGGATGAACGAAACCATGTCCGACAGCAAGGGCCGGATCATCGGCCGCGTCATCGCGCCGGGCTACATCAAGCCGATCCCGTCCATCCACTTCTACCGGGACACGTCCGGCTCGGTCAGCGACCACGACCTCGCCATGGCGACCAACGAGGTCTACGCCATCGCCCGCAAGCTCGGCATCAAGGGTGAGGACCTGATCGTCTCGGACATCGACACGATGGTCCACCAGTCGGTGAAGTTCTCCGGCAAGGACTCCATCACGGAGATCGCCGGCCGCGGCGGCACCGACATGGGCCAGGCCATCGAACACGCCTTGTCCCTGCCGAAGAAGCCGTCCGCCATCATCATCGCCACCGACGGTGAAACCGGCTGGCCGCAGGAGCGCCCGACCGTCCCGGTGATTGTCCTGCTCATCAACGTCACGTCCCAGCACTGGATCGACAACGTCCCGGCCTGGGCGCACCTGGTGGAGGTCAAAGACAATGACTGATCCTGAGCTGAACGTCCCGCACGGATACCGCCTCCACCCGGGCACCGACCTGATGGCCCTGGCCGAGCGGCTGCGCACGGCAATGGCTCCGGTCCGGGACCGCATCGAAATCGCCCAGGTGGCCGAGTTCGCCGCCAAGGCACTGGATGAAGCCGACCTGGCCGGGACGCCGCGGCCGGTGTCGGTCATCTTCGACGCGGTCCAGGCCCAGGCCATCCACGTCGGCCAGATCCTGTCCGGGGAGCACTCCTGCCACCTGAACACCGTCACGGTCGCCGTTTCCGACGACCCGGAGACCGGTGTGTCGTACGCCCTGATGTTCCCCAAGCACCCGGCGTTCGCCGCCGAACTGGATGAGCTGGAAATCGGGGACTACTACCCGTACTGGAACGAGGAAGACGCCGGACAACAGCGCCCCACCGGCATTTCCGCCGCCGAATGGGAACGCCGGGCACAGACCTGGACCCGCGTGCTGCGCGGCACCAGCCCGTTCGAGCCGAACAGCATGTTCAGGATCGACGTCGGCAACCCCTACCCGGACGCGGACCTGATCAACCGGGCCGCCGACGTCTTCGCCGCCATGCCCACTATCGAGCAGCGGGTCCACCACGCGCTGCACGAACTTCAGAACCAGGAATTTGATTCCCACTCGGAACTGATGGCGTTTGTCGCCGCCATGCCCGCGCACCAGGAGCGCATCGAAACGTCCCTGAAGCCGATCACCCTCGAAGACATCGCCGGAGGTGCCAAGTGACCGCCGTCCCCGTGCCGGCGCCGCCGGCCGCCCGGTTCGTCCCGGCCCTCGTGGCTGTGAACGAACGCCACGGCGTGACCGTCCTCGTGGACCGGCAGCCGAATTTGTGCCGCTGGGCGGTGCACGCCCTCGTCGAGGGCAAGGACTTCATTATTTCCGGACCCGGCAAGGGTGAGCCGACCAATCCGTCCAACCGGGAACTGGCCGCGCAGATCACCCAGGCCGTCGGCCGGATCGTACGGCGCACCGGCGAAATGCCGTCACAGGTCTTCACTAGCGACTGGGCCACCGCGGAACTGCTCCGCGCCAAATCCGATCTTCCGATCACCGACCTGACCGCACCGCCGGCGGCCCTGGCCGCCGCACGCGAGGCCGTCGCCGAGGTCGAGCGCGGGCTCGTGTCCGGCCTGGTCCTGGCATGCGATTCCTCCCGCGGCCGCGGCAAGACCGTGAACGGCTGCGGCTACGTCCTGGCCTACTCCAACGGCGCCGACCCGATCCTGGGCGCCTACACCTCCGTGTCCACCCACGGCGGCATCCGTGCCGGGGAACTGGCGGCGATCCGCCGCGGACTCCAGTCCACCCTCGGCCACCACCCGGTCCTGCGTGAAGGCGTCGGGGACTTGAAGGTCCTCACCGACTCCAAGGCCGCCCTCGAGGTCCTGGACCGGGTCTCCACCGGCACCCTGCAGCCCTTCGATGACACCGACTCGGTTGCCGAATGCAAGCGCATCCTGGGTTCGGCACGCGGCGTGAACATTTCCTACGAATGGGTCCGCGGCCACAACGGGCACCCGCTCAACGAACTGGCCGACCGTCTGGCTGTGTTGGCACGCCGGAACCGTGAAATGGGTGTTGACGAACTGACCAACGCCCGGATGATCGCCTCGATCAGGGAAGACGCCAAGGACGTCCGGCTGGGGGAGTGGCTCAGGGGCCAGCGGGCCGCTTATGCGGTTGCCAAGGCTGCCTAACGACCAGCGGACGGACCCTTGCGAAGACGGTGCCACAGGCCGAAACCGCGGCCGGGGTCCCTTAGTGCGGAAATCTACGCATGTTCTTTTGTGAGCCGTCGGATTGACTCCCGCTGCCGCGCCACGATTGGACCCCGTCTTGCCCTTCTCATCGATTCCCGCCAACTTCAAAGCTTCGCTCCGTTCGGCACGGGGTGCGTTCGATCTGCCTTCGATCCTCGTCGGTGTCGTGGTCGTGGGCATCCTGGCTGCCGGCGTGTTGGCTTCCATCTTCGGGATCATCCCCTTCGCCCAGGACAACGGAGCCAAACAGGACCTTGCCGCGGTCAAGACGGCCGAGGGGGTCTCCAAGGCCCAGGCCGCCGCGTACAAGGACAAGGCCGGTCTCGTCGCCGCACCTTACATGGGTGACTCTTCTACCCTTGCTGTCGGCACCAACACTGCCAAGGACTGCTATGTCGGGCTCTCCAAGTCCGGCTCCGGGAAGATCTTCTACAACTCCGACTCCTCTCCTGATCCCCAGGAGCTGACACCGACCACGACCACGGGCTGCGTCGACCCGGCCACGCTTTCCGGGATGGTCACCCAGGTCGGCGGCTTCTCCGGCTCCAGTACTGCCTCGGGCGCGCCGACCGGGACACCTTCCCCCACGACGGGCACGGGCACCGGCACCGGCGCACTGCCGGCTGGATACACCTGGTCTAACGGGGTCCTCGACACCAACTACGTGACCGATCCGTCCTTCGAACTGGGCGCCACCGGCTGGTCCAAGCCAGCAGGCGTAATCAACAACACGTTCAACAGCAGCGTCGTGAAATCCATCAGCTTCGCGGCGGGCCAAGGCATCGGCGGAAGCAATGCGGTCCAGTTCACCACCAGCGGCACCATCCAGCCGGACCAGGCCAATATCGTCGCCTTCGACCTGCCCACGGCAGGTTACGGCCAGATCAACATGAGCATCAGCAGCCCCAGTTTCAGCGGTTCCAGCCAGGAAGTGTACGCCTCTGTAGCCAATTACGCGGCCGACGGTAGCTTCCTTTCCGAGAGTTCCCCGGTCACGGCTTCGGTGGGAGGCAGCCTCGGGTGGGCCGCCATGAACATGCAGAGGCCCTGGATGCCGACGCCGGCCGGCGGCTCACTGAAGCTGCTTGTCCGTGCCGGCGCGAACTACGACTACGCGCCGCTTGAGAACGCTGTCTTCTACGTCGACGACGTGTCCTCCACCGACAATGGCCAGTACTTCGACGGTCAGAGCGCAGCCTCCGGTGAATACAGCTACAAGTGGTCCGGCGTGCAGTACGACTCCCCCTCCCAGAAGATCACCCCGAAGCAGGTCGCCCTGCCATCGGTCATCACCCTGGGCCAGCAGTTCACCGTGCAGGGCCGCGGCTTCCCGGCAAACACGGCGGTGCACCTGGAGGATAACGACTGGCAAGAGGGACCGACCGATGTCACAACCGACTCCTCCGGCAATTTCACGACAGCCATAACCTTCCCGGCCAACACCGATCCGAACAACGGTCTGGTGGCCGGACCGGGGACGCTCCACGTCTTCTCCGGGGCGTCCCAAGCACAGCTGTACCTTCCGATCACCCTCCAGTAGACCGGGGCGAGCCCGGGTTTCGCAGTGTCTACGCATGTTTCCGGACAGATGATGATCCGAATCCTCGACGGGAGCATTTTGAAGAACCGCAACGCAGTCCGTGCCCTTGTCGCCACTTTGGCGAACGCTGCCGATTCGACCTCAAACACTCTCTCGGATGAGGAGCAAGGCGGCCAAGCCTTGACAATTTCGGTCATGACCGTTTGACATCTAGTCGGTAGAGGTCAACGCCAGAAGACCAAGAGCGGCCACCTGGTATGACCTCTTGACCCGACTGGAGCCGCTCGATTCCTGGGAACGTGAGTACTCAAGAGGGGAATGAGTTCGGGCCAGGGACGACATGCCAGGCTGTCAAACCGCTTCTTCAAGAGTTCTGGGGGCTTGAAAAATAACCGGGACTCGACTATTGAATTATTTGCTAAGCAGGCTGATGATTCACATGTGCTCGCTGGGGGCGCAAAGTTTGCTCACTGGGGAGCACAAAATTCGGGGGCGCAGCATGGCTGCTTTACGGTCTCTTTTATCTGGTCTTGTCCTTTCATCCGTCGTTCTCGCTGCGGCAACTGGAGCAAACAATCAACAGGCCGGTGCGGCTTCCGGAATCGGAGCTCTTGTCGGAGCCATCGGTGGATTCTTCGGCAAACTTTAATAAGGACAGGGGCCAAAAGTGAGCATATTCGGCAGTAGGAAGCGCAGTAGAGCCCTCCTGATCGTGCTTATCTCAGTCGTGGTCTGGAGTATCGCAGGCTACCTTATTGGGGGCTGGGCCCAGGTGCTCTTCTTCGGATTGGTGATTGGCGGTATCTTCGCGCTGTTTGGTCTTTTCGTGGCTTTTGGATCAGACAAAATCGTCAAAGACCCCAGGAGGAACAGGAAGGAGTACTAGCGGCCCATTGACCAACCTCACCAGCATGCGCACCAGCACAAGGGCGAGTTTCTACTACACGATGGACGGGCATGGCTCGATCATCCTGCTCACCGACAGCGCCCAGGCCGCAGCCGCCACGTACTCCTACGACTCCTGGGGCAACACCACCAGCTCCGGTGCCCAGGCAGCGACCAACCCGTGGACGTACGCCGGCGGATACAACGACACCACCAGCAACCGCATCAAGTTCGGTGCCCGCTACTACAACCCCTTCCATGGCCGCTTCACTCAAGTGGATCCGTCCGGGCGGGAAGCAAACCGCTACGCCTACGTCGGCTGCAACCCCATCAATGCGACAGACCAGCCTCGATGCCTACAGCGACTGCGTCAAAGCAACGATCACAGATAACATCCAGGAGGGGTTCTTCTTCGGTGCAATAACAGGTGCCATAGGAGGCGCGGCCGCTGGGGCCGGTGTAGGTGCTTTCCCGGGCGCAGTAATCGGAGCCACCGGTGGCGCAGTTCTAGGTGGTCTCGAAGGCACGATCTGGGGCCTGATCTCGTGCAACTGGAAGATCTGAGAGCAACAGGACGACCAATTCGACCCGAGTTACGAGAGGAGCACCGTGTCAGCCACCCGGCCAGAACCTAATGCGCCAATATTTCAACGTTCGGAAACTTGGCGTGCGTCCTTGAACCCTGAAAAGGTGAAGACCAAGCTTCAAGAGGCCTTTGGAGATAGACGCTATAAGGTCCAGTCATCTAATTCGGGACTGAAAGTTGAGACCGGATCAAGAACTCTATACAGGCTTTGGGGGGAGATGGTCCCTTGGGGGAAGAATAACGCTCCTGTGGGCTTGATACTGACCATCCTCCCCACAGCGGGCGGTGCCGAGGTGAAGGCATCGGCCTACGACAGATTCGGGTGGAGACTCACTGACAAGACGTTCTTCGGCGCTGATGAGACCTTTACTTCGAAAATAGACCAACTCATCCAACTGGCTCGCTCGGCTTCCGAGACCCCGGACTAGAATCATGTGCGCAATGAGCTAGCTCGTTCCTCACGGCACGTTGGGCATCACCAGGCAAACCACGGGTGGGGCGACCACCTCGTTCATCCGGGACCCGCACCAGCGCCGGATCCTTCTACTACACCACCGGCGCCCTCGGCTCTATCGTCTTGCTCACCGACAGCACCCAGGCAACCACCAACCCGTGGACCTACGCCGGCGGGTACAACGACACCGCCTGAAACCGCATCAAATTCGGCGCCCGGTACTACAACCCCTTCCGCGGCCGCTTCACACAGCCTGACCCATCTGGCCACGAAAATAATCGATACGCCTACGTTGGCTGTAACCCGGTCAATGGCGTCGACCCGAGTGGATTGGCCAGTCTATGCACTTGGGCTGTTGTGGCGGGAATACTAGGCCTTGGTGCGGCGGCAGTAGGGGTGTTCGCAGCGACTCTTGGTTCGGCGACTGTCGTTATTGGTGCAGCGACGCTCACGGCGGGGGATTTCGGCATCATCGCATCGATCATTGGGTTAGGTGGCGCCCTCGAAGCCTGGGTTGCTGTCAATGTGTGTTAGGAGTCATCGAGATGCCACGAGAATTGTTTGACGCGCTTGCCTGGATCATTCCCTTCGCTGCCATATTCACGGCCGTCGTCATCGTGTACATACGAGTCAAGCGTGAGGACCTGCACCGGCCCCTCGTCAAAAAGGGATCCACATTAGGCGGCCGAAGGAGTAATCATGGCCGAACCTGGATGGGACAGTAACGGTCATGCATCGCTTCCGACACGGCGCTGGAATTTCATCTGCCGGACAGCTTTTCAGATGGTTTCGGCCCCTACGATAAGCCTCATCACTCGTTCTATGAAGGAGTTCCATTGTCGCACCAGCAGCAACAGACCGTCCCGGCCGGTAATGCCGTCCCGCTTTGGTACCCGTATTACGGTGCGTCCATCGGTGAGGCCGCACGCCGGTTCTTCAAGAAGTACGCCACCTTCACCGGCCGGGCCAGCCGCAGCGAATACTGGTGGTGGGCCCTGATCTCCGGCGCCGTGGCCATCATTCTGAACATCATCATCTCCGCAGGCGCCACCGTCAACGACTCCGGCGCCATGGTCCCGGGTCCCGGCGCGGTCATCGGCTACATCCTCCTGGGCATCTGGGGCCTGGCCACCCTGATTCCCTCCCTTGCCCTGGTGGTCCGGCGCCTGCACGATGTGAACTTCAGTGGGTGGATGATCCTCCTAGGCCTTGTTCCGTTCCTCGGGGGCCTGGCACTGCTGATTTTCATGATTCTGCCGTCCAAGCCGGAAGGCCAGCGTTTCGACGTTCCCGCCTAGGGCCAGGGGAATCATTCACACTAAAGGCCACCGGCATCGTGCTGGTGGCCTTTGGCGTTACCGAGTCTTGGTCCACCTCCTCCCCTGGGCAGGAGCATCGCAGCCGCGATGGCCCGCGCCAAATGTCAGCATGCATGCGGCCGGGCTTACCGAGGCCCATCCTGGCCTCGGCGGGACGCTGTGACCGTCTCCTACGGGACCGGCGTCATAGTAACGGTCCAACCGCAACTGGGTGTGGGACCCGTGATGACGTCTAGGTAGTAATCGGCGGCTTTGAGGCCATAGACGTTGTTCGTTCCCGAAGCCTCATGATTGGCAGTGAAAGCCTCGGGGTCGCTCAGGCTGTCGGCTCCACTTTTTAGGGTGGCGCTGTAGTAGCAGGAGCCGAGTGTCTTCCAGCTGACGGAGTAGTCGCCTTTGAGAGCGACCTTTTTTGACGTCATTTGGCCGTCTCCGGAAAGCGTTACTGCCGCGGGAATGGGAGTTGATAACGCTGTGGGACCCGCCGTTGGCGTTCCGGACACATTTTGAGGGGCGTTCGCAGTTGGTTGAGCCTCCAGCTGACTGATTCTCGATTTGGCTGCGGCAAGTTCTGATGAACTTCCACCGCTGCCGGCCATGATCCCGACGACGAAGGCCACCACCGTCACGACGATGAACACGGCAAGGGGGACCGTCTTCGGGTTCTTCGGCCTTGCATCGAGCCAGTGGCTGCCGGTCCACCATTTCTTTGCGCCGCTTTCCGGATGGAAGTACCAGCCAGGAGGGGGCACAGGATTATGGGGCGGTGGTGGAATGCTTGACACGGCAGGCCCTTTCTAGGCTTTTCTGCCACATGCTGTGTGGCGGTTATGACCGTTGGTCATCTCTTCGCATCAATGTATAGGACGTCCCACTCCCGGGCAGTTGGCGCAACGCTGAATTGGTCCGAACCAGGGATCCACCGCGGAACGTTGCGGCCCCGCCTCTACCCGGTTGACGGAGGAGTGGCAGACTATGAGCAGTTTCGATTACTTTGACCGCACTTTGCAGCTCGGATCGGGGGAACGTCATGGATGTTGGTCGCACGGCCTTCACCGTTGCTTTTCCCGAAGCGAGGAAATTCCGGGCCGCCAGGATCATCTCGAGTATTTTCTTCCTCCTGTTCTGGGTCCTGATGGGTGTCATCCTGTTCAGCACAGCAGAAATTCCCAAATGGCCCGTGTTCATCCTCGCTGGAATCGCGATGGCTCTCTCCTTCGGGTTGCCCACGTATGAGAAACGGCAGTGGAAGGTGCTTGCCCCCATCATCAACCGCAGATTCGCAGAAGAGTTCACAGCCCACACCGAGTACGACTACCCGCAGGACGTGGACATCCTGAGCGTCCAGCGATCCATTGCCGTCCGAAGGCCTGACGGGTCCGTCTTGCTCTGGGGCGTAAGCCGGTCAAAGGATGCGTTCAAAGTATTTCCGATGACCTGAGAGCAGCGGTAACCGACGAAAGTAGGATCGACCCATCCTAGGTGGACAGATACCGCCGTGGCGCGATTTGCCAAGTATTGTCCGGCAGCCTCCAACTCGGGCTAGCTTGGGAACCCGGTTTCGGGCTGCACCAGGGTCAGGCCCCCGAACTGCACCGAGTCCGGCTCAGGGATGAAGGCTTCGCCGAAAACCATGTAGTCCTTCGCTACCGGAACGAAACCGTAACGCCGCCAGTATTTGCTAAGCGCAGCCTTGGCAGCCATATGTTCCGGGCTGCCTTCGAAGTCGCCCTCTTCGAGGACCGGGGCGGCCTGCAGAATGACCATCGGGCAGGAGCGGCCGATCGTGCGAAGGATGGCATCCATGATTGAGTGCCCGAGCCTGGTGCCGCGGAACTCGGGTTTGATGAAGATATTCTCGACATACATCAGGTCCCCGCCGTCGCCGTCAAAGAACCCGGCCTCGCCCATCAGTCCAGAGCCTTCGTTCATCAGCATTTCGGCAAGATTGGCCAGGTCCTGGTCCACGGCGTCGAGGGTGAGGAACAGCTCGATCTCCCCTGCATCGGGAATCACGGTGACGTACGCTTCGCCGACCTCGACGTCTTCGTCCGGGTCGCTGAATTCGTCGTCGAAGATCGCCGCGGTGATGCCCACCTTCCATTCGAGGGGGTAGTCCTCCGGATCATGGCCGATGCCAGGCGCGCCCCGGTACTCGAGCTCGTACTTGAACGACAGATACTGCGGGTCAATTACTGGCATGGCAGGCTCCTCGGAAAGTGCGTCGCTGCGGTTCAGACGAATTCTACGGGAGGCGAGTAGAACAGCCTCGGCGACGCGTTGGCGTAACGACGGCGGCCACGAGGTCGCTTTGGGCGGTTGGCGTGACACTATGTTGTGGGATGGGCCGAACTGCGGCCACCGTTGAATATTGGGGAAGCACGATGACGGATCATCAAGGCGAGTCTGCGCCGAACAACCTTCAGTTGGTAGTTCGCAAGAGGAAGCGCGTCATCCTTATTCTCGCCCTGGTCTTGGTTCTGGCGGTCGGGTCCGGGGCGGCTTGGTGGTTCAGTACGGGTCTTCCGGCGGCCCAGGCTGCAGATGCACAGGCGGCTGCGCAGGCATCCGCGGATGCTGCGGCAAAGAAGAAAAAGGAAGACTCGGACGCGTTCTGGGCAAAGGTCCAGGCCGACAACACCAAGCTGTACGACAAGCAGCGCAGCGACGCTGCTTCTTTCAATGCCTCCCAGGCAGCCGACCAGGCTGCCCAACAGGCCGGCACGTCCGAATCGATCCGCACCCAGATGGAAGCCCAGGGATGGACTCGGTTCTCCGGACCGTTTTACTACCAGTACGCGCCAAAGACCGAGTACAGCTGCGGCTATCTGAAATGCTCCGTCGTGCACGTCACGACCATGGCGGCGGCAGGATGCCCTGGAGGGCTGTACGTAGCGGCCAGCATTGAGTACGGTTCCTCGTCGCTGGGCCTGGCCAACAGCATCACCGCCCCGCTGGCTCAAGGTAAGGACGCCATCGTGAAACTAGACGACACCACAGGCAAAGGTGACGGCATGCGGTTGGCTGACATTCACTGCCTCTAGTCGATTTCTGGCTGGTCAAGCAAGGATTGGGCAGTTTCTGTGTAGCATGGCGTCCATTGACGGCGACGCGTCCGATTGCCCGTGGGGAGGGTTTGAATGGCCGAGGTGAGGTCGGTTCTACGTAGCCAATCGGACACGCTGCCTGTCAGGCCGCAGGCGGGGAAGTGGCAGATGCGGGCCGTTTCCTTGATCGTCGGGAACCTGGTCGCTTTTGGAGATACACGTGCTTCACACCATTAAGGACCAGGGCGGCGGCGTGATCCCGACCGTGCCATGGGAGCCGACGGTCCGGCACCCCATGCTCCACGGTTTCAGCGCCGCAGCCTGGCAGCGGGTCTCCATAACAAGTTTCCTGACGTTTATAGGCGCAGGGATCCTCATGGTTGGGTTTGCGATCGCAAGCAGCCATGGCGCCGGTGTTACCAACCTCGCCGTCGCTTTTTATTGCATGCTCCTGCTCGCGGGACTCACGGCGGCCGTGTCGGGTGCGGCCTCCACCTACAAGGCCCGCAGGGAGTACCGGCACGGCTACACGACCCTACAGAGCTTCTCCAAGTACGGCATGTACTACAGGACGCTCCTTCAACTCGACCCACACTCCGGCGTGCAAGTCAGGGCCGCCGGGGAACCGAAGCTTGCACAGTCGGAGCTCACCCAACGCTGGGTCGCTTCCCGCGCCCTGTACCCCCATGCGGACAGGATGTCCCGGCAAGACGCAGCCGAGGCGGCCGCGACGGCCAGAAGGGTCAATGAGACAAACCTGGAACTGATCAGGGCGAAATCAACCCGTGCCCGACTAGTCAACAGATTCGGCGCCGCCGCCGGGAACATGCGCGCGGACGCCCGGAAGTACACGTCCGCGGCACTCCTCACTGCCGGCGGCGGGCTCCCGGCATTGATTTTCTGCCTCGTGGGGGTATCCCTTGGAAAACCGGTCTGGGTGGTTCCTGCAATTATTCAAGGCTCCGTCATTGCCGTCCTAGCGCTGATCGGCCGGCGGAAGAGTGTGCACGCCGCGCGGCTCGCGGCGGAGTTTCTGGGTGTGGCCCTTAAAGACCTTCCGCCGTGGACGAGCATCGGCGCACCAGATTCCCCTTTCCCTAAGGACCACGCGGCGGGCAATCCTGTAGCTTAGGGACCTGGGTGGTGCTGCTTAGCCCGTGTCGATTCGTCCGACCTTTGCACCCGGTGACCCGGGCTCTCGACGGAATGTTGGCCGAGTTTGAGATACCTGAGCCGCGTGGCGAGGCTCCGGTTCCGTCTGCCCATCGGCCAGAGTTTTGTGATGACTCAGCTGTCCCGCACGCAGCGGAGGCGGGTCGCGAATCAGATCAAGGGCCGGGAGACGGTCCATCCCGAAGAGGTGACCGTGGTGCTCGCTGCCGCCCGGCAGGGTCTTGTCGTCCAACGGTTCTCACTGCGCCTGCTGCCTGCTTACGTTCTGTTCTTCCTGGGAAACCTGATGTGGACGGACTGGGTCCTCGCGAAGGTGCTGTACGTCATCACCTTGATCCTTTTCGTCGCGGTTACTCCCATCGCACTGAGAAGGATCCGGCGGACCACGGACGTCGTTCAGCGCACCGGCCCTGACGTCCGAAATACGTAGAGATTCAATCTCTTGGAAAGGCTTCGTACAAGCTAGGTCGGAGGAAGCTAGTCAGTTGTGAAAGTGCTAAGCGCCAGTTTCAGTCGCTGTTGCTGGTTGGTTCGCGTCTAGTTGTCCGCGGTGGTTCCGTCGCCGAACCTGTCGTAAAGGAACTCGGACATGGCGGTCTTGAGGGTGTCGATGTCGCAGGGAAGGGCGACGGCGTTGTGTGCGGCTCCTCGCATATCGCCGTGGAGGATGCTTTGCTCGAGCCCGTTGCAGGTTTTCTCCATGGAGCGTGCACCGACCATGTGGGCGTTGACTTTGAGGCTGAGGACGGCGTCCATGGCGTCCTCGTTTGTTGTGGCGATTGCGATTGCAAGTGGAGTTCAATTGATCGCCGGTTTGGGAAACTTCGATACCTCAAGAGCGTTTTGGAGAAAGGGCGCAGGGTTGCGACGGTGAGCCCCAACTTCCAGCGAATAGCCCCGGGCTACTGGCCTACTGGGTTGATGAAGGCCAGTCCTTCCGCGGTCTGGAAAACCGCGGTGCCGTCCCCTGATACGGCGATGGGTCCGAGAGTTGTCGTGTCACCGAGGGTCTTTGGCGTGCCGTCATTCAAGTCAAGGTACGCCGGTGTTGACGTGCCTTGCACGGCACTACTCATGCCATAAACGATTCCGTCGGCCCCAATGAAACCAGCTTTGAACGTGTCACTTGCATCGATCTGGACCACCTTCCCAGTCTCCGGGTTTGCGAAGGTGACGTTGGCGCCGTAGCCGTTCTCGTACTCGAGTACTCCAAAGTACGGCGCAAGGTTGGCACCCACGGGGTACATGCACAATTTATTGAGTTGGGGCTCGATAGAAATTGGTTTCCCGGTGTGGACGTCGATGGTTTCGCACGTGTTGGTGTTGCCGTTGGGCTCCAGAATCCTGAGATTGAGATACTTGCCAGCTGACGGAAGGCCTCCGTCGGTGTCACCGATGGCTGCGGTTTCGACAGTCCATCCCTGGCCGACAATAGGACCATAGTTGTTGTAGAAGTCCTTCTTCGGGGCTGTGACGTCTACCCCGTCAAAGCGCCCTAGCCATTTGGCATCCGTGACGGTGTCGGTTTTTCCCGTCTCCGGGTTGAAGATGTTGTGAGTCGCTGTGTCCATGCTTTGGTCACCGCTCTGTCCGTAAGTGAACAACGCTTGATTGCCGGTGGAATTGATGGGCTGGTTGTTATCTATTACAGCGTGCGTGACAAGCTTTCCTGTCGCGACGTCGAAGGATGTCAGTACTGCGCCCTTGCCGGCACTTTTCGTGCTTGTCGGATCAGGCACGAAAGTTCCGCTCTGTACGACTATCAGGTAGGACTTTCCACCGCTGGAAGCGACTGCAATGTAGGGTGCTGCCAGCCCATTGGATGACAGTTCCACAGGGGCTGGTGACTTTGCGATGACTACACCGTTTTTGTCATAAGTGGTAAATGCTGCGTCCGTGTTAGCCGAGCTATAACTCAATACCCCAATGGTTGTCTTCATGCTGTAGACCGAGTTTGCGGCTGGGCCAGATGTGTCCGGCGGGATCACCCACCCCGCACCACCCAGCCATTTCTTGGGCAGGGACTCACTAAGCGTGACCGATGGCGTCCACCCAGCACCGTGCATGACCTCAGGGGTCGGGGCGGTGGTCGACATGGGGACACCTGAGGTCAAATCGCCTGACGGCGAGGAGTCCACCGCGCCTACTGATGAAGATGAGCTTGAGGAACAACCTGTAACAACTAGCGGAGTGACCAGAGCGAATGCGCTGATGGCGACTATCGTCCTTTTGCCTATAAAGAAGCCTTGGCCGTCTCTGCTGGGACCGAAACGTAGCGGCTTGATCTGAGCCATTTTGTCCTCCATCTCCCCTGCTTTCGTAAAGAGGGGCTGCGGTCGAGACTACTGACGTCGGAAACCGCTCACTGTTCCTTCTTCCCCTTCACAATCCATTTGTCATCTGAAATGGGGACGTTTTGCGTGGGCAGGAGCCCAGCGGCATTGTCTGTCGATTCTTCCAGCACGGCGGATAATTCTCGTCCGCGTCACAATCGTCCGGCGTGTACCCCTTTCTGAGGACATGACGAGCGTCAAAGCCTCAAATCGCTTTTTACGATTGTCAGTCAGCTTTAGCATCCAGTGTGGATCGGGTAGCGGTCGAACCGTCAGCCAGATCCATCCGGGGGACAGGAAGCATCGGGCTTGCCGCCCCGGCGGAATTCGGGGGCCGCCATGGGAGGTTTCTCATCCAGATGATCCTTGCCGCTGGGGTCCCCGCCGCACCTTCACCCAGAGGGCATTCCGGCGTGAACGCCCTCTCATCGCACCCAGGGAGAACTACCATGAAAAAGCTCATTAGCGTTGCTGCCGCCGGACTCGTCCTGCTTTCCGCCCTTACCGGTTGCGGAGCATCCGGGGGGAACACCACGTGCAAGGATTTCCGCGCATCCGATTCCAGCAAGCAGACCGAAACCATCACCCAGATCCTCAAGGACAAGGGTGACAGCAAGCCCAGCCCGCTCAAGGTCTCCGCGTACAAGCTGACTGCAAAGGGTTTCTGTGAAGTGAAGAGCCCTGACACTAAGCTCAGCGAAATGTCTGGAAGCTAAGACGAAGGGCAGCAGCTGATGTCCAGAAGCGGCCGCCGGTTCCTTGTCGTGGTTCTCATCATCCTGGCAGTGGCCGGCGGCGCCCTTGGTTTCTTCATTCTCCAACCCGCGCAAGGACAGAGTGTCCCCCGTGCTACCAGCGGACCTGTCCCAGCGCCGGTGGCCGAAGCGGTTCAAAGCCTGCCGGCTGATCCGGCCGATTATGTTTCGGCGCAGAGCCCGGTTCGCGGAAGTATCGCGGCCGCCTTCCCTCCGGGAACCACCACGACCATTGTGCAGGACACATGGTCACAAACGGTTGACAATCAAGGCCTCGTCCAAGTGGCCATCACGAGGCCGGATAAGACCAAGGAGGTGTACGCGGCCATGATGGTTCTTGAAGACGGAAAATGGAAAGTTCTTGCTACATTGCCGGTGCAGAAATGATGCGTTTGGCAGCCAGGACCTTGACCGCCGTCGTGGTGGTCTGTTCGTTCATCACAGCCTTGCCGGCTGATCCTGCTTCCGCTGCCAGCCGACTTCCTGTCCCTCTAGCGGCCCAAGCTAATGCGTTTCCGGACGAGGTCTGTAGTCCCGATGTGTCACCCGCCAAGGCGAATGAGAAGGACAGCTCCGGGAAGGCGATCACTCCGACACCGATTCCCGGGAGAAGATCCGTGCCGGTGATCCTGGTCCACGGCTGGAACGGAAAAACCGACAACTTCACCCAGCCTCTCGACCTTTTCGCGGACGGGGGTGACGGCGGGAACGGAGTCCGTTTGCCTTACTCCATCACGGGACAGTTACAGACGATTCCAGGCCTCGCGGTCTACGACTTCGACTACAGCCAGTACGCCGACCGATGGGTCACCGACAGTAATATCGGTCCGCGGCTTGCCTCGGCGATCAAATGCCTGACCGACCATTACGGGACAAAAGCCGAAATCATCGCCCACTCGATGGGAGGGTTGGCCACCCGTTACGCCTTGGCGCAGACTCTATCCGGGACGACGATTGCAAATCGCGTGTCAGCTGTCGCAACTTTCGGGACACCAAACACTGGCTCCGCCGTCGCAACGGTCGCAAGCAATGCTCTGAACGGTGCAACGAACATCAAGGGCGTGGTTGGCGAAGCTGCAATCGCGGTTTGGCTCTTCACCCAGGTTTGTGGTCGGGAAATAACGCAAAGCACAACTAATCTGAGTCCGCCGTGTTCGAACGTCCCGAATTGGGCTGCTGGTTTTGACTCTGACGCCGCACGGGCAATGCACGTCGGGTCGCCCGAGCTCGCTGCGTTAGCACCATGGCCGGCAAATATTCCGGTGACGGCTGTCCAGGGATCGATCATGCTGCGCGGCCTCTCCTTGTTCGGAGCCGGCGACATCAGCGGGGGATTCAATGACGGGGACTTCATCGTCACCAACTCGTCAGCGTCAGCCTTCGCCACCACTACCAAGGACGAGACCTGCGGGTTTTCCCTGAATGCCGTGTTTGACAAGTCGGATACTCGCGTGGAGGCTACCCCAGCGGATGCTGGAACACTGAAGAACGGAGCGCTTAGCCTCGGCGTTCTGACCGGTCCAACGAATCCGTGCTTTCACGGGAACCTTCTGCAGACCATCAATGGGACCAACGTCGCGGTGGCCGCCATCAAGGCGTCAGCCCAAAATACGCCGATCCCTGAGGTGAACCAACCGCCACAGCCACCTTCACCTCCTCCGGCTGCCGCGCAGTCCGGAGCCAACGAGGGCGCCCAGACGCTCTGTTCGGTGTACTTGAAGATGACGTCAACCGAAAAGAACGCCGTCATCGTCCAGGTTGCGAGAGACCACAACTGGACGGACCGGAGCCCCGCGGCGATCAAACTCGGCCAGTACTCCGCAACCCTGTTTTGTGATACGCATTCAGGTGATGCACGCGTGGGACGGATCGACACCGGCTGATCGGCTCGGGCAGGCGTCGCACGCGGGTTGGACGGCCGGGGCAGCGGTCTGTCCTACCCTGCGACACAGATGTTGCCCGTAATCCTTTTGACAGATTCGTCATTCTTGCAAGTCACACTTGGAACATCCTCTGCCGCCGTGGAAACTGATGCTGTTCACCGGCGGCCGGTGACCACGATGGGGGTATCGCATGAATGTCGCACCAGTCCGTGCATGTGTCATTGACGACCACGACACCGTTATGGATGGTCTGGAGCTCGGCATTCACCGTGAAGGAAAACCACTGGGGGTAATCTTTGGGGGCAAAGCCCCGACGGTCGACGCCTTCCTGAAAGCCGGCCGGGCCATTTGCGATGTCGTCGCCCTGGACCTGCAGTTGGCCGACGGCTCCCGCCCAGGTGAGAACACAGCAAGGTTGATCACTGCAGGGTACAACGTGTTGGCGTTCACGTCCGGGACTAACCCAGCCCACATTCAGGAGGCTGTGGCGAACGGCGCGCTGGGCGTCTCTCTCAAAACGGACAAGGTAGTCGAAACTATTACCAAGCTCCGCCGGGTGGCGGCCGGCGAAACGATCGACGATATTTTCTTCGCCTCCGCCATCGAGGTGGACGCGGACTTCGTCGACGCCAATCTTTCCGAGCGGGAGCGAGAGTGCCTGGCGCTGTATGCCACCGGGTATAGCCAAGGACAAGTGGCACGTCGGATGGGCATCGCTGTGAGCACCGCAAAGGAGAACATTGACCGGATCCGCAAGAAGTATGTTGATGCAGGACGTCCCGCCGGCACCAAGGTCGACTTGTTTATTCGTGCTGTCGAGGACGGGATCATCGCCCCGCCGGAGCCAAAGCGAAAACGGGCTTCTTGGTTCCGGAAGGACGATGGGCAGTGAAAGCATTCGTGGCCGCCCCAACTAGTCTCTCTGCCCGGGCCACCCACAAGCTGATAGGCCGGGGTATTTCCGCCTTCGCTCTGCTGCTCCTCCTTCAGACATTCGGCCAGATCCTCAACCAGATGCAGTGGACCGCGGATTGGTGGGAGGTCGTCTTTTTGTGGACCTTCCTTGGCATTCTGGTCGTGTTCGTGGGGGCCTCGGTCCGCGGGCGCGGGCTTACCTTGTCCGCAGCTGTCCTATCGTCACTGGTCTTGATCGGCCTGCTTCTGTGGCCGGTAGCGGTGCCCACGAGCGTTCCAGCTACCATTGGAACACCCTGGCTGTGGGCAATGATTAACGTCGGCGCCGCATGGTGCACGTTCGCTTTCGGGACGATTTCCGGCTGTGCTTACACGATCTTCATCGGAGGAGCCTTCGCTGTTATCAGGACCATGCCCCAAGCCGCTTCGGCGTCGTTGCCGGTCGCATTGGAAGATGCAGCCTTCGCGACGGTCATGGGCCTGATTATCTGCGTCACCATCGGGATTCTCCGCCACGCAGCGCAACGGGTCGACACTGCGTCCGAGGACGCCATTGTTCAATACCGCGAGGCCGCCGAGGAGACGGCCATCAGCAACGAACGTCTCAGGCTTGACGCGCTCCTTCACGACAGCGTCATGACGGTCCTCATCACCGGCGCCCAGTCAGCCTCGCCTCGGGAGCGCCAAGCAAGCGCTGAGTTGGCTGGCAGTGCCCTTGAACGACTCGACCGGCAGGACGGCGAGGCCACCGAGGCAGCACCGGCAACCGTCGCCGAACTCGCCGCCCGCATCAGGTTCACTGTCGACGACGGCGTCGAAGATCCAGAGGTCGTCGTCAGCCACGACTCCCCAGACCTTCGGCTCCCCGGAATGATCGTCAGGGCAGTGTTCGAAGCGACCACGGAGGCGGTCCACAACGCGGCGCGCCACTCCGCGGCGACCCGGTGCGAGGTGCGGGTTACCGGGCACAAGTCCGGGGACAACGCCCGGGTCGCCGTCACCATCAAAGACAACGGCACCGGCTTCAACCCGGAACTAGTCTCGGACCGGAGGCTCGGAATCAAGGTGTCCATCAAGGGCCGTCTGGATTCGGTCGGCGGAACGGCCGACGTCATCTCGTCCCTGGGTGCGGGGACCGAAGTCCGCCTTGCCTGGACGGGAGCGGCGGCATGATCCGCGCGATTTCGATGACGGTCATGACAATCCTGTGCTCTGTCTTCGCGGTCCTGCACGTTATCCTTGGCCTTTTGTCATTGGACATGGTTTCGTCAACGTGGCAATCGTTGACGGCGATGGCCATCTACCTGGCTGCAACAGTCCTGGTGCTCCTCCCGGGACCTGGGCGCCTTCAGCGTTGGCGGGCGTTGTTCGCGGTGGCTGCCGTCGTGGCGATGACCATCCTCGTCGACAGTGTTTTGCCCACGAACACCTGGCCCGGATACGCGTCATGGCACGGTGCGGCCACCTATACGCTGATGGTTGTCGTCAACCTGCGGGACCGTGTGGCGATCTCCTGGCTGGGGGCAGCCTGTTCCGTGGCACTTCTCGCTCAATGGGCAGCCGGCACAACCATTGGCCTTGTCGGCGGACTTATGTTGAGCATCGCCACGGTGGGGTGGTTGACGATCGCCACCGGGATCGGTCACCTGCTTCGCACAAACGACGACAAGGTGGCCCAGTACGGTGGCGACGCGCGTACGGCCGCTGACTGGTACGCTTCCGAACGCGCCCTCAACCTGGCTCGCACTCAATGGATTGCGCACGTCCGCGAGATCACCGTTCCGGCGCTGACCAAGGTAGCCGACCCCGGCCATGAACTCTCAGACATCGACAGGCAGGAGCTTCGCCTGGTCGAAGCTCAGCTCCGCGACGAAATCCGCGGCCGTGTTCTGGCCACATCGGAAGTTGTCGCAGCTGCACGGCGGGCCAGGGAACGCGGAGTTGTGGTCCAGCTGCTCGATGACCGTCGCCAGGATATGACGCCCCGCATGCTCGCCGCCGTTTCGGAGCGGGTCGTCAGCATTCTCAACCAGGCACGAAGCGGTACCGTCACCGCCCGCCTCCGCCCCCAGGGCGGGAGGGCCGCAGTTACTATCCTCGCCTCCGACCCCGATGAGCACGACGAACCGATGCTGGTGGAGCTTCGGGATGGAAAAGACGACGCCTGACCTAGAGGGACGGGTTGTACCCCCTTTTGAGGACAAACCGGGCGACTTGTCACCAAAACGCTTCAGTGCTGGCTGACTGCGCCGATAGCATCCATCAGGATCACAGCCCCGCACCTGAACCTGGCTGGATCTCATTGGCTGGCGGCGATTGCTTCTGGCCTACGGCTGAAAAGAGGGGGAGGGCGATTTTGACCGCCTTAGTAGTCATTAGCTACATCGTGAATGCCGCAGTGTTTGCCTACGCGTTCACCCGCCCGAGCTCCGCGTGGCTCGCTGCGGACCGCAATCGATCATTCTGGCTGATGCTGCTGGCCATCATCGGCCTGATGGGGGTTCTTGGCATTGCCGCAGACGTTGCTTTTCTTATCGGTGTCCTGCCGCGGATGTCCGCGACGACCGGACCCCCGCCTTCAAAGGACCCGAACGTCCGAGCCAACCCCTTCACCAAGAACTGATCGGAGCATCTCGTGGTCTACAGCCCCTTGACCGTCACGGAGCCGGGAGAGCCGGAATCTTTCGCCTACCCGAGCATCACGGAGGACTTGAATCTGGTCTGGGACGGGCTCGACGGGGACATCATCGGCCCCATTCATGCCTCGGCCGCTTCGGTGCACCTCTATGACAACAACCGCAGCCAGTTCCGCAAGATCGCCTCCGTGGAGGACGTCCGGATCGACTGCTACGTAACCGAGTCGCGGTTCGCCATGATCTGCGAGAAATACGACAAGGGCGGCGGCTGGATCGGGGGAGGCGCCGCCCTTGTCCTGAACGCCGGAAGCAAGATCCTGGCCGCTAACCGCCGTCGCGGCAAAGCCCTCACCGGGCACCTCCGATACGCCTGGCTGCGACAGATCCTGTTCCAGCGCAAGGAAGGATTTCTGGGCATGGAGGCACTTCGGTTTGTCTACCAGTCAGAGGGCGCCCAAATGTACCTGCAGCTGACCCTGGACAAAACCACCGACAGCGCCGCGCTGGCCCACGAGCTGATGGAGCGAACAGTCGCATATCGCAAAGCTGACACCGACCCGTTTGATAGCGAAGAAGCCGAAGCTTTCGAGCGACTACTGGCAGCGGGTCGTGTCATCCAGGAGAAAGGCACGATGGGCAAATATGAATTCCCGACGAGCTGGCCTGCCGGCTCGGCGGCACAGTTCGCCCCGCCGGCGGCGCCCTCGAAGAATGCGCCCCAAGAACCGGAAAACCGCAACTAATCATGGAGGTCTCACAGTGAATAACAAGACGATCATCACCGCGCTCGGCGTCATCCTATTCTTTATTGCCGCCTTCAAAATGTCCGTCCTCGGGTACTACCCCAGCGATCTGGCATGGATGATTCCGATGTACATCGCCGGCTTCGTCGGAATCGTCGTTGGAAGAAAGATGCCTGCGAACAGAGGCTAACGCGCCCCTGGTGCTCACATTGGAGGAACCATGCCCAAGTATTCCCTGATGCTTGCCACGCTCATTGCCGGTGCCGCGCTTGCACTGTCAAGTTGCGTCGCGGCATCGCAGGCAACCCCTGCCTCCCCACCGGCTGCCTCGGCCCTGTCGAGTCACACCCTCGCGAGCTCGATTGGTCAGGACCAGCTCCCTTCGATCCTTCTGGATCAAAAGGATCAAGCCGCACTGCAAGCTATCGGCGGACAGCTGGACAAACCGAGAAGCAACACCGTTGGCTACATTGCCGATCTCACGAAGTCGTACTCTCCCGACGCCGCACCTATCTGCCTTTTCAATCGTGACGCCCCACTGGACGGCTCTGAAAACAAATCGGACAACGACTGGAATTCAGCGGTGTGGTCCGTCGAAGGCGGTAGCATGACGCTGGAGTCGGGAAACATACTTGGCGGGAGCTACCTCCAGGAAGCTGCACGTGCCTTTCCTAGCACCGCTGCCGCTACATCCCATTTGGAGGTCATCGACTCGCACATTCGCGGCTGCGCTGGATACACAGACATCAACGGCTCCAAGTTCACGACGAATCCCGACCCTCAAGGTACGTTCGGTCCAGGAACAATCTCTTGGGTCGAATCAGTCGAGATGCATTCAAAGACCACGGGGGCCGCCGCGTACCCAGACGGGACCAAATCGGAGGAGCAAAATGTCGAGTTCAAATCACGGAATGTCGTAGTTAGGGTCGCAACACTCGGCCTGACCCATGCAGATGTTCAGAAGCTCATTGATGCCGCGAAGGCAATGCTCGATGCCCTGTGACTGTACTGTTGCTAGACCTCAAGCAATCCTGATTGGCTAAGGAAACCATTGGACATGACTGCTGACCCTCGGAGACATCGACGGATCTGGGCGCTTTCTGCGGTGGCTGTGCTGATCGCAGCAGCCATCGTTGCTGCGATTATGCTCCCAGCCATGCCTACCGTCCAGCATTCCGATGGCGCTTCTCCGTCGGAGCAACCTTCGGCTTCGGCGAGTCCTTCCACTTCACCTCCCAGTGCAGCGGAGCTGGAAAGCGTCCAGACGGCACTCTCATCTGGATCGAATGATCTGGTGGCTCCATTGATTGGGGCCTCCCCGGGGACCGCATTGGCCAGCAATTTCTCCCAACAACTTGAAGACCTTCATATCCAGCTGGACCAAAAGTCCATGAAAGCTGTCGGGGGCGGCTGGGATGTCACTGCACAAGATAAAGCAGGAAAGATATGGCATGTGGGACTGATGAGAAATTCGACGGGCGTCCTCGTTATCGTTTATGGGGAGGCCGAGCAGTGAGGACCCTAACCGCCGTCCTAGTGTCCGTGGCACTAGTTCTCGGCTTGATTCTGTCTGTGACTTCCCTCCCGGCCTCAGCGGACACTCAGCTGAATTGCCAACCGCAGCCGAACAAAATCCCGGCTTCGCTGTCCGAGGTACCTGTGGTGTACGTGCACGGGTGGCTCGGAAGTGCCGACGGTTCTGCCGACGCCGCGGAAGACCTGTCTAGGGCCCTCGGGAGCGGCTACAAGGTGTTCGCCTTCGACTACTCGAAGCTGAACACCACGTGGGGTGCCGATTCGACAATCGCAGGGTGTCTTGCTGTGTACATTCAAGAGGCAGCAACTGCTTCCCGTGCTGGTAAGGGTGTCGGCAAGGCCGTGGCCGTTGCACATTCAATGGGCGGCATCGCCGTCAGGGCCGCTTCCGGGATTCTCGCTTCCACGCATAGCGAAGGCGATCTCGCCGGCCTCGTCACGCTAGGCACACCGCATCAAGGGTCACCATTCTCGGGCAACTACGCGACAGCCTCGGAATGGGAGCAGCGAAACATCCAGTTCAAGTCGCTGCCCCTACCAAAACCTGACACCGCCGCATCGAAGTGTCTCGCCTGGCCAAGGCCATCTGACTGTGCCACGGTGCCGTACCTGACAGCTGGGCAGAAGATCGCCACAATCGGCGGACAGATGACCGTCCAAATAAAACTCTTTGATCTCCAGCCGTTCCCGTCTGCGGATGCAGTTGTCGGGGACGGAATCGTCCGGCTTGATTCAGCGTGGGGCTATCTCGGCTCGGCGGCGGGCACCGTGCCGAACGGATCGCTCATCGGGATGGACATGGTCACGTGCCAGATCAGCACCAGCTACATCAACTACACCGTAATGAATCAATTCGGCCCGTTCGCAATCGGCCTTCACATGTGGACGGACTACGGTGCACTCGACCAACTTGTTGCCGGAAAGGCGGGGATCCGCGGCGCAGAATGGGCTGCTGCTATTGGTATCGCGGGCCCCCCGTGTGCGCACGGCAACCTCCCGACCAACAGACAAGCTGACGCTTTGGCCGCGAAGTACGTAAAAATAATGGCAAACGCCCGCCAGACCGAAATTGTGAAGCTCGACCCTTGGTCAAGTCCTGATGGCCCGACGGGAGCCACGCAGTTCACGTTCAGTGGTACACCGGATGTATTTTCGGGCTACTGTAGCCAGACGGACTCCTCGGATCGCCACGATGTCTACTCGTGTTCAACAGAAAAAGGGCCTGGTGGCTCTCATGCCATCTGCTTTGCCAAACCCGGATCAACCTCGGACTATGCCTGTACGGGCGGAACTCCTACAAAATGGATGGTCCTGCACGGCATGATCCGGAGCGATCAGGCGCCGACCAGTGGAGCCAATTCCGCGTTCCTCCCCGTTTTCCTCGACTTGGCGAACGGGACCAACTGCACACGGTTTCAGGGCTTCGCCGCCCCCGGTCCACCGCCCGGGCGCGACGTCGGCTACTTCTGCGAGGGCCAAGGAGGCGGTGTTGCCGGCTTCGTATGGTCGAAACCCCTCAATACCGTCGGGTCCGTGGATGCCAGGCTCTGGGACGGCAAGGCGGCTTCAGGCCAGTACCAAGTGTCCTACGGGCAAACAGGTCAGGTACCTTCTGAGGTCGAAGTTGTCCGGGCCTACGGCTAGAAATGCAAGCATCGCCTGCCTGCTCGACCAGGCCTGGCCGGACGTTTGACATGGCGCTCTGCTTCTCGTCGATCTGACGCGGGGCCGATGGCCGGCGCGCCTGAAGTAAGCCACCGAACCGTACTCCTGATCTCGATGATCGCCTAGGAACATCCATGCACGGGCTATACCGCCGGTTCCTTACTGAAAAACGTCGAGCACCCACCCGGCATCCGGAATTGCTTCGAAGTGCCGGGTGAACAGCCGGAGCAGTGCTGGCCGGGTGTCGGAGCGGAAGCCGTCAAGTATCTGGGCCATGTCCAGTTCCACGTCGTCGTCCATCGCGAAGTCGTAGTACCGGTACCGGGAAAGCAGATTCCAGACCTCGGCGTCGCCGTCCATGTCCGCCGTGAACGCGAGTGAAGACAAGAAGCGGATGAGGTCCACAGTGTCGTCCGGAGCCCACTCCCGTTGAACCATCCTGCGGGTGGTGATCCAGCGAAAATCCAGTGGTGACGGCTTCGGGAGGCCGCAGACTGTGAAGACCCCATCAACCCAGGCCAGCACATCCTCGCAGCGGGTTGCTCCAGAAAGTGCATCATCGGCGAGGTGATACAGCGCGTCCGAGTCCGGGGCCGTTGGAAGCCAGGCCAAGGACGCCTCCGTCAGCTGAGCGACCGTGCTGTATCCGCACACCCACAGCGCAACGGCGCACAGCCAGTCCGGGTCAACACACGCCGGACGGCCCTCCGGCCCACCGCTCCCCGTCACGCCTTAGCCCCCATGGCCGCCAGCCTACCGCGGGGGCGATGGTGCCGCAGGCCCTTCGGGTCGGAGGACGAGCCATATTCAAAAGCACCGACCGAAGTCGTCGTGTTTGCCACATCGATAAGCAACAACTGACAAAGCGTCTCGACGGGAAGGATGAATACCTCCTTATTCGCACCACAACCCGGTCACGATAACTCTGAGCCGAATGCGGGGAACAGGCATGCACGAAACGGTGAAGCAGCTGAGAGCTGGACGAACCGGCGGGTATCATCGGGACCATGGTGTCCCAGCGCGCTATCTTCGTCGATGCAGGTTTCCTTCTGGCCGTAGGCGGGACACAGATTGCGGGGACCTCCCTCCGGTCAGCTTTTCGCGTCGACTTCGAGAAGCTGATCCAGGGGATCGTGAAGTGCACGGAGGAACATTCCGGGCTGGATGTGCTGCGTACGTATTGGTATGACGCCTCCAAGGACGCGTTGTTCACCGATCAGCACAAACAGATAGGACTCCTGCCCGGCGTCAAGGTCAGGCTCGGACGGATCTCCTTCAACGGCGAGCAGAAGGGCGTTGACCTGAAGCTGGGCCTGGATCTGGTCGGGGTGGCCCGCAACCGGGCAGCCTCGGTTGCCTACCTTGTCTCCGGCGATGACGACCTGGCCGAAGCCGTCAAGGAAGCCCAGGACCTGGGGATGAAGGTCGTCCTGGTAGGGGTCGCCGACTCGGCGCACCGCCTCGGAGTGATGTCGGTCGCCGAGCATCTGGCCCTGCGGGTGGACAGCATCATTACCCTTCCAGCGGAGTTGATCGACGAGTGCTTCACGAAAATCGTCCAGGAAGCCCCGCGGCCAATTCCCGGGGCCCCCTCCCTCGCAGGACATCCGATGCCGCGCCCTGTTCCGAGGCCGGCTGCATCGGTGGCAAAGCCGGGGCCGCCAGCGCGTCCGCAACATGCTCTCCAGCGACCACATCCGGTGGAGGCGCATCTGGTGTACAGCTCCGGAGGCGCAGGCGCCACCTTTGTCCACGAAGACAGCCCCATGGACGTGGCACAGGAAGTCGGCGAAAGCGTCGCCGCCAGCTGGTACGGCTCGGTATCCCAAGGTGAGCTGAACGAGCTGCTCGCTGACAGGCCAATCCTTCCCGTAGAGATCGACCGGGTACTCCTGAAAGACTGCGCCCAGCGGATCGGCGAATACAAGACCGACCTGCAAGGAGTCCGCAAAGCTCTGCGCCTGGCGTTCTGGGAAAAGCTGGACGCGCTCATCTGAGTCCATTGGCGCCATTCTAGGAGCATTCAGGCGCCAGCCGCCTAAGCTAAGAGACTGTGTCCGATGAAGGCCCGCGCCCGGTTTCCGGCTGCATTCGGTGATACTCGATTCATGGTTATTCACGTCAAGCTCAGCGACCGACAGACCGCCGCCACCGACGACCCGCTGCGACGCTCGTGGTTCGGGTTCGATCCCGGGGCGACACCGGCAGAACTCTGGCAGAACAACCGCGGGGACTGGAGCCTGTTGGCGGAGCGCATTGCAGCGGAGCGCTGGGCAGAGCTGAACCATGGAGGCCGGATCGTTGTGGTGGCGGAACTGGATGGTCCTGCATACGAGATCCTGACGGGTACGACCCCGGCAAAGAAGGCCCTGTTCGGCCGCGTGCTGCCAGAGGGGCACCCGGTCCGCGAAGCCCTGTTCGAAAAGCCCGTCGTGTACCCGCCAGGCAGCAGGAACCCCAGTTGGTATGACGCCCATCCAGGAAGGGTTGCCGCAGGCGCTGGATCGTCCAGGCGAAACGGGCCAGGGGCTGCAGAAGGACGCTGCGGTCCGGTAAGCAATAGAGGACGCTGCCCAAGGATCGATTGATGAATTACTTCCGGGACCGCGGCTTTACCGTCACGGATACCCGGCTGAACCACCCCTACGACGCGGCGGACGACAAAGGAACGGAACGGATCTACCTTGAAGCCAAAGTCACCCAGAGCCGAGGGGCTTCCGTCATCGTCACCCGCAACGAGGTCAATCACGCCCGGCAGCACCCCGGTGCCTCCGTCATGGGGATCTGGTCCGCGATGAAGCTGGTGGACGGCGTCGTCGAACCGGGGTCGGGCAAGTTCAGGGTTCGCCCCTTCAAACCCGCAGGACCAGGACCTGCATCCCCGTGACTTCGACTGGATGCTACCGGACACTCCGGCCTGACGACGGTCCCGGACCGGGCCCGCGCCGGCGTCTCATGGACAGTCGTCGGCCAGTGAGGGCAAGGCGACCCCAGGGCGAAAGGGGGCGTGGGCGAGCACGTAACGGTTCGCTGACGCCCTGACGATTCGATGTCCGCCAGAGCGCCAGCGTGGACGTCAGTTCTTCTTGAGGTTTACCGTTGTCGTGGTCCCGAGCGCGCTGGCTTTGTAGCTGATGGTGCCCCCTTCGTACTTGAAGTCCTTTGTCGCGTCGCTTGAAGCCAGGAGGGCGGATTTCGTGGCTTCTGTATCCCGCTGCGACGTCCAGGCGTACGGTTCGGTGGCGCTGGTCGGCGGGGCGAACGTGCCAACCCAATAGATCGAGGTCGTATTGCCGCCATCGCTCACCCAGTTGATGGTTATCTTGTCGCCAGTGATCGTGGCTTGCTGGTACGACTTGTCGCTGTTGGAGTTGCTTTGCTTCCATGTCCCGGTAAGGTCGGGAGCCTTCGGCGCTGCCTGGTCAGCTTTGGACTCGACAGTACTCGACGTGGTAGTGCCCGCTCCACCACATCCAGTCAAGGCAAGTACGGCGGCGATGGCGATAGGAGCGATGAGATTCTTCATGGATTCCCCCATAGGAAAAAGTGAATGATGCCCGAGAATCATATGCCGCTACCGCCGCCCGATCTTCATGTGACGGCGCGAGGGGACCTATCTTCGCCGCCTCAATTGCCCCGAGAGGGCGCGGCGGTTCCCATGAACGTTCGCCTGGGAAGTGATTTCACCAAACAAGCCCACCTATACGGCAACAGGCGGCAACCACCAGGTCTGCTAGTCTCACAGACTCTAGTTAAGGGGAACGTCGTCCCGGCGCGGTTTTTCCTGTCGTTTTAAGAAGTCGACTGCACAGGCGCCCGCGGAATTCCGGGGTAGTGCAGACGAGTATGGACAATCAAATCGAAACGCCAATGCGTCCAGTGCGGTCGGCAGTGCACTCGGGTTGGGTTCGGAGTGTCGACGTCCGTCTCGAGACTAAGCTCATCGAGGACGTCATACATGCACAGAGGCCCGACCCCAGTTATACGGCGCCTCGGCCACCTCGGCGAGTTCCGCCCGAAGCGCACGAGAACACGTTCTATGCTGATCTGGCCAACTGCGAACCGGCGGTGGGAGCGAACAACACGAGTGTCCATCAGGCCAAGGGCGCTCCAGATAAGGGGTCGGGGAACCGCATGTCGGGCAACATTAAATACGAGTACAAGTCCGTCCAGACCATGCGCGGCTTGGAGAACCGCTCGATTGAAAAGGCGCAGAATGAGGGCGGTTGGGAACTCGTAGACCAGGCCCAAGGCACGCTGCGGACCACGCTGAACTTCCGGCGCGTGAAGCCCGAGACGTTCCTGTCGAAGGCATGGGACGCGTTCCGGGGTCTCGCCCCTGCGAAGCAACGATCCCTCGCGGCAGCGGTGGCCGTTCTCCTGGTCCTGGCTGCCGTCGGCATCGGAATCGCCGCCGCGCACGACAAAGGCGACCCCAAAGCCCAGAACAGCGCTACTAAGTCGACCGGGTCAGCGACCGTGAACGAGACGCCCATCACGTCGCCTACTCCGACCCCGTCGCCTAGTCTTACCCCGTCTGAAGAAACCGAGCCGATCATCACCGCCGAGAACAACAAGGAGCTCGCGGCACTGTTGAACCTCGGCGACAACTGCGACCCCTCCATGGCGCAATTCGCGGCCAAGTACCAGGACCAGAAAATTGAGTTCGACGGTTCCATCGAGAACATGCAAAAGCACGAGAAGTACGACACTCGATACGACATCCTTCTCGGCCCCGGCGACGCAGGGCCGAACACCGGCGTAGGACCCGCGTTCAAGTACGACAACGTGAACATGTTCGACCTCAACCTCACCGGCATGAACATTCCGTCCAGCGTCAGCACAGGCGCCAAGTTCCGGTTCACCGCCAAAGTCGGCGCGTACAACCCCAAGCAATGCCTGTTCTTCCTCACTCCGGTCTCCACCACAGTCCGGTAAAAGGACAAAAGCTAGCAGGGCTGCACCTCGCTGTACGTGACGATCAGCGGACTGCTTCGGCCCCGGAATGCCAGTCGATGGCGTCCGTCACGCCCTGTGTCAGGCGCCTCAGGGTGCCGGCAAGGCTGGCATCGATGCAGGGATAGGTAGCTGCGGCCTCGGCGACGATGGAGCGGATTTCCTGCCACGTGATCCAGCAGACGGTCTCCGGTATGGCCTGGACGAGATGCTCGACATCGGACGCCGTCAGGGCTGCGGCGGAGCACAATTCCTCCAACCCGATGGTGACCCCCTCGAAGAGGTCGATCCGTCCGGCTGACTGAATACGGACCGGGGGAGTGGAGGCCATGATGACCAGGAGTAGCTTGTGCTTCCGCGAGTCGGTCATCAAGGCAAGGTACTCGCGTGCCAGTTGTGTCTTCTGGAACTGGGCCGCAGTACGCGTGCCTTTGGCCTCTATGAGCACCGCGGCGGAGTCTGTCCAGATCGCGGCATCCGGTTGAACCCGGACACCGGTGCGCGGAATCGTGATCTCGTCCGGGAACATCTGCACGGTGGCTTGTTCCAGATCCGTAGCCAGCAGTGCCCGGGTCTTTTCGGCTCCATGGGCGGCAAGAATGACGGCGCCCAGGAATGCTGTCCGGGGGAGCAGCGACAGCAACAGCATCACTTCTGCCGTGAGGACGTTCTCGTCCCCGCGTCCGCCGTTCCTGAGGCGACGGATGCTCGAGCCCGCCCATGACAATTCGTCGACCAAGCGGCCGATAACTGAGACAGGCGATGCGGATTCCATGGCTTGACCCTATATGCGCAGTGTTGGATAACCCGGTAGGGCGCCGGTGTTCCGGGAAGCTCCTTAATGATCGTGCAAGCCGCACCCCCAGGAGTCATGCGAACACTCGAATCGGACCACCAAGCTTGGGAACCGAGAATCCTGGAGAGAAACACCCGAGTCGGCAGCTTTCGTTGTTATCTGACTCGCAGTCGGTAACAATCGGCAAGTGAGATTTGATGGAGTGCTTCCCGAGGACGCACCCGACCCGCGCCTCGAGCAGGCCAGGCGTCTGGCACTGATGCCGATCCCGATCATGGGGCCGGTGCCGCAGCCTTCGCTGGAAGATCCGGACATGGTCGGCACCCAGTACGCGAAAGATTCGCGAGGATACAACGAGATGTCGGCAAGCATCACCTACACGCTGTGGCGCAACCGCGCTGAGCGATCCGACCCGATAAATCTGGCCGAGTTCGACGAGCAGACGCGAAGGTCGATCGAAGACGTTCCGCCTTGGCCGCGGCCGGCCTGGCTGGTTGAAGGGGTTCAACGGATGCGGTACCCCCAGCTTTGGGAGGCCGTGCGGACCACATGGTACCGCGAGGCTCCCGAACGCTCGTCCCCGGCCCGGGTGCTGGCCGAACACATGAACCACATCCTCATCAACCGCTACCGGCGCGAATGGCTGGGAGGCGTTGCCGGGGACCGTAACGCCGGGTACCTCAGGAGTCGTCCAGCCAACGGTGAAGTGGCCGTTCGGATTGACGGAGTCGAAGTGCAGGGGGTGGAGATCGACACCGACCCCCTCGTGTACGGGGTGGGGCGTCCCTCGGACAAAGCGGGGTTGTGACGGCCGTCCTGCCACGCGATGAGCTCGGCTACATACGCATTGAATTCGCGGAACGCCCGTAGGCTTTGAGGACATCCATGGCAAGGGGTCAGGATGAAGCATCCTCGGAGTTTGGCCGCGGCCGCCGTGGTGCTCGGTTTGGCCCTTTCCGGGTGCCAGGCGGCAGCCGGACCGCCCACACCGGGATCGACCTCAGCGGTGCCCGGCCCGTCGTCCTCGGAGTTCACTGCCATCATCCAGACTGCTGTGGAGGACCGGAACGGCACGGTCCTCGATGTTCCGCCGGCTCCCCGCCTGGCCGAAGGGCAGACGACGGCGGCCTACCGGGCTAAGCGCGGACGGGACCTTCCGGTGGTGGCCCGGTCAAAGGCCGGGTTCAAGTCAAAGGGCTTCTGGTACACGGACTTTTCGACGAAGATCACGGTGGAATCCGTGGAGGTGACCGGGTCGACAGCAAGCGTCCATTTCAAGGAACTGACCGAAGAACACCAGGCCTCGGCGGCGAACGGGCCAAGCAACGTCCCGTCGGGCTACTCGGTATCGGAGACGGCTACGTTCCGGGGATCCGCGGATGGATGGCAGCTGGACAGCATCGCCCCTTCCGCGCCGGGAGGCCTCTTGCCGATGTCCATCGTCATGGGCTGAAACCGGACCTGCCCCTAGTCCTCGGTCTGTTCGGCCTAGGACCCGCCAGGCGCACAAAGAACCACGTCAACCTCTCCCTTCGATCCTTCAGAGGATTTCAATGACAGAGACTTTTAACGGCGGACTGGCAAGACTCGGAAAGATGATTAGGGTCCTCGGGCCTTGGATCGTCCTGACTCCGAGCGCATCGCATCTTGACTTTGAGATGAGGTACAACTGGATGAGGCGATTCTTCGGCCCGTGGCGGCTGGAACGTGCCGGTGTGCGCGAGGTCTACATAGGCGCGAAGGTGCAGACGGCCTGTGGGGTGCCGAACTCGACCATTCTTTCGAGCATGGCTTCTTGCTGACATTATTCCCGAATCTGTGTGCACTGCGGTGACTCAGAACCACGCACATTCCGGGGTGGAGGGATTCCGAAGGGCCCGATAATTCAATGGCGTTCGACCGAAAAGTAGCTCTCTGCGACACGAAACTCAATGCCCCATAACATTTGGCGCGTGACCGAACGGGCATTATTGTCAAGTCTTAGATGGGGGATCGTGTCATACGAAATGAACTTAGGGTGCAGCCCAGGAGTCTTTTTCTCAGGGACAAGACCTCCGCTCGCATTCAAGAAGCAATCTAGACAGGATCCGCAATGACAGAAAACAACACTCAAATCGACAAGAAGAGTGTCAAGAGTAGCGCCAAGGCCCAAGCAGCAGCTGACAAGGCTTACCGCAAGGCCTCACGTCCGTGGTTCAAGAAGAAGCGGTTCATTTTTCCATTGATCCTTGTGGTCATCATCGTCATCGCGATCGCTGCTAACTCAGGTAAGAAGGACACCTCAGCGACGAGCGCTCCGGCTGCCTCAGCAGCCAGTTCACAAGCCGCTGGCCCCGCCGCGCCGAGCGGGACCGCAGGCCAGCTTCAGGCCTTGGCCGCGGCAAAAAACTACCTGGATTCAGGTCTCGGTTTCTCGCAGGCTTCGCTTGCCAAGCAGCTTACCTCGAGTGCCGGCAACGGGTTCGCGCAGGCCGACGCCCAGTGGGCTGTCGATCACTCCGGCGCAGACTGGAACGCGCAGGCCGCCAAGGCTGCGAAAGGGTATCTGACCTCAGGTATGGGTTTCTCGCAGGCTTCGCTTACCGCGCAGCTCACCGCAAGCGCCGGCAACCAGTTCACGCAAGCGCAGGCCGACTCCGCTGTCGCCCAGTCCGGCGCGGACTGGAACGCGGAGGCCGTCAAAGCGGCGAAGGGCTACATGTCCTCAGGTATGGGTTTCTCGCGCCAGAGCCTGATCGCTCAGCTGACCAGCTCGGCCGGCAACCAGTTCACGCAACCGCAGGCCGCGTACGCCGCCGACCAGGTGGGGCTGAAGTAACTTCCTGCATTCTCATCGATCCGCTCAAACTGGGCATCTGAACTAACCCATCCAATTCTTGCGCGCTACGCCTTCCGGACCTGGATGGGTTAGTTCAGAGCAATGCCACTCTGTACAAGACCGGACCCCTCAACGTGAGTGCTGCCGGCTAGTACTGCACGAGGCCGCTCTGGATGACCTGAAGGTCAGACGTCAGTGTCTCCGTCTTGGGGATGGACGGTACCGTGCTCTTGGTCAACGCTGGCTCTTTCAAAAGCCAGTCTTGCCATTCCCGCCTCGGAATCTTCCCATTCCGGGCACCCTGCCGTTGACTCGGAGCCTCGCGGCGGCGTGGTCAGATAGGCGGTAATGCCCCGCGCCTCGACTTCCTCCACGAGGATGCGAAGCATTGTCTCGGCCATGGCCCTTGGCAGATCACCCTTCGTGTCCAGGTACGCCATCAGGCCCCGGTCTGTGAGATAGACGGGGGAACAGTAGTTTGCGGTGTATTCCCCGGTGCTTGCCATCTCGGCGGCGGTCAGCTCGTTGCCCTTGCCGTCAACGCGCATGCATCGCCCTGTGGCAACGTGGGGTGCCTCGGCAGCTTTGTCCGTTTCGTCCGAGGCGACCAGGAGGAACGGTGAAGGCCCCTCCCAGCCATCGAGGGGATCCGGGTATGCCTCGCCTTGACTGTCAAAAATGTCCGGATCGACCGTCACGTTTGCCATGCTGTCCCCTCATAGGTGCCACTTGGAGTAGCTCGGGTGAGCGCCAACGCAGCACGATGCGAACATCGTCTGCTACGGATCGTCGCTGGTCAGGCTTCCCAGTGTCGGCAAATGCATGAAGGCGGAAGCATCCGTCACGGCAGGATCCCTCTCCCAAGTAAAGGGGAGGTCCGGCCGGACCACTGTCGCGGCAGGATGGCAGCCCTTACTCTTTGGTCAGGGGCAATCGACGGAGGGGCGGGCATTGGGGAGAAGTCTCAAGGAACTGAAGTCGCTCCCGTTGCCGCTGCGTGTGGCGTGGGTGACGTGTGTTGGCACCGTTGTGGTCACCGTCCTGGTTTCGCTTGCGCTGCCGGGCGGCGTGGCCAAAGCGGTCTTCCGGTACGCCTTCGGGTTGATTGGCCTTGCCGCGTTCCTTCTAGGCATGATTCTCGTCACCAACTATCACGGCTCCCTATCTTCTGTTGCCAAGCCCTCAACGATTGGCAACGGGTCGCTGCTACGAGTTTTTCTTCGCGAGTATGGCGCCCTCTCCATGGTCATTGGCGCGATCTTCGTGGCGGTGTCCGTTTTTGTCCTGGCCTTCGTGCGCCCGTCATGACATCTTCCAGCAAGGAACGCCGTTGAAGCATTTGGGCCCCCGTGGTAACGGTCCCGGTATCTGTTACCAACACCTCGCGAGCAGTTGCGCTGTCGCGAAGCGGGACTCCTTAGCGCTAGTTTTGGCGAGTTGATTCGATGGCTCCCGGGGTATTGTTCGGGCTCGTGATAGTCGGCGCGGGCCTGTTTAGCTGGGCAATCTCACGGCCGCTGGCGCGTCGCGCTGCCAAGATCCGGACGTGGGTATCGGCGACTGCCGATGTCGTTTGGTGGACACAGCGGGGTACAACGCAGGTACGCGTCGTGGCGGTCTGTTGGATTGTCATCGGATTCTTGATCGCGATTCTCTCCCTGACAGCCGGACTGTAGTGGCCGCTCCTGTGTTGGCCATGTCAGGCCGTGCTCAAAAGTGAGTCTCGGTCTCCGACCGGATTGCCAGCTAGTACTGCACGAAGCCGCTCTGGATGTACTGAAGGTCGGCGGCCAGGGCCGCCATTTTGGTTGTGGCCGGCTCCGGTTCACCGTAGGTGTTCCCCTGGCTGTCTCCGAACCATTTGTGCCAGACCGTCGCGACGTCCTCCGGTGTGATGGGAGTGTCGGCGGTTATCAGTGCGGCGAAGTCTTCCGTCTCAGGGTCGTACTCGTCCTCGGGCGCCCCGTGCGGCAGCAACCCAAGCAGGTCGTGGGCGTTCAGGCGCTCGGTGATGGCGGTGCGCAAAGTGGTGTAGTCCGGGATGGTCGTATCCATGCCGTCAGCCTAGGAGCATCTCCCCTAGGTGGGCGGACCCCGTCTCTCAACGCAATTCCTATAGTCTTTCCTGAAGAGACGACAGCTGGGGGACCTCATGAGGACGAGTTACGTTTCCGGCCGCTGACGGGTGGTTCGGCTTTCAAAAACGGGACCGACCGGTGGGTGTTGCGAAAGACAGGATGGGGCCACTTGAAGTATCGGGTTTATGAGATTGCACGAATGGCCGGAGTGGATTCCGATACGGTCATCGAGCACCTCCGGTCGCAAGGAGAGTTTGCGCGCTCCTCAGCCAGCGGCGTGGAGGAGATTATTGCCCTCAAGGTGCTCGACTTCTTCGGTCATGACACAGCGGTGCCTGAACCTGCCCTCCTGGCGAAGAGCACGCCCGCGGAGGTAACACCGCCAACTATTTACACGTGGCAGGCAAACTCCGTAGCTGAGCCTCGCAACCAAGAGGTGCTCGGCAGGATAGCTGACCTAGAAAAGCTCTTCCCAGTAGCCGCAGAGCACCGAAAAATGCTGAAGGCGCTGGGATCCCAGTTCGTCTATGCGAAGACGTTCATCGCACCTGATGGGAAGAACTTGGGTCTGGCGCTAGCCCGCTTCAGCGGCGCAATCGAAGCAGCGTTTGGAATCACGCGAGAAGTCATGTTTTTCTATACGCCGTACCGTGACCTACAGATTCGAACGTTCACATGGGCCAAAGAAGAACTCGCATCGCTATCTCGCGATGCCACTCCCGACCTGGTCTTATTCCACTCGCCGGATGAACGCTTGACCATCAAGCTTGAGGACTGGTCACGGCTGGCTTTCACCGCCATACCGTTGGATGCCAGGCTAAACCCTGACCCTATCTCGCTAGTTCGCCTAATACGTGAGCACGTCTACGCCCGGGACCTGTTCTACGAAACGACACCCGTGCGCGGGGATCGCTTCTTCGGACGTAAGACGATCTTGCAAGAGCTCCGAGATGACGTTACCAACCAGAGGGTCTCGGGATTATTTGGCCTCCGCAAGAGTGGAAAGACAAGCATTCTCCTGCAGCTTGCAGAGCTCATTGAATCGGACACATCCGTACCAGTCTTCGTTGACCTCGAAGTGCTTCCGTCGCCACCTAGTGACCCAACCCTGCCGCTCATATCCGAGCTAGCTGCACGCCTCAGATCCGAACTGGACAAGCGCGGCATCCCCTCCCGAGAACTCGCACCCTTGGAATCAAGCCCCAGCATTTCTGAATTTAAGAGCGCGTTGCAAAAGCTCCTGACTCGTCTTGATGACAAGGGAGTCAGGGTTACTCTGATGCTCGACGAGATCGAGTTCCTCACCCCCGCCGATCAGGTCGACACTGCAGAAGGCGACTTTTCTGGGGTGGCCCAGGTGCTTGGCATCCTCCGGAGCATGGTCCAGAGCACCGAGAATTTCACTTTCTTGCTGTCTGGGCTGACCAATGACATCTTGGAGAACGGACGGCTCTACGGGCGCCCTAACCCCCTTTTCTCCTGGGCTAAAGCACGTTACCTCGGGCCGTTTGCCCGCACGGAGGCTGGTGAGCTCGCCACGGCGGTTGGCTCAAGGATGGGCATAGAGATAGAGGGTGGCGCGCTCGACGCACTCTACGACGCTTCAGGCGGTCACGCCTACCTTTACCGTAATCTTGCTTCGGCCGTAGTGGGCGACCTTCCTGTCGACACTTACCGCCGCATCATGCGTACCTCTGATGTCCTGCATCGCCTACTTCCCTGGAAAAGGTCAATTGCTGGAAATCTGGATGAGATCCTAGGTCATCTCGGCCGCTATTACCCGACTGAGGATGTCCTTCTTGAAATCCTGATGGAATCGCCGAATGAGTTTCGCTCGATCGCTCAGTCCGAAGACAAAGCCCTACACCACCTTCTCAGCCTCGGGCTCGTCCATGAATCCGGTGGACGGTTCACTCCAAGCACGCTTTTGGAGCTGAAATGACGGACCGGGGTGAGTGGATCCTCGACCTTGAACGTAAAGCACGCCGGTACTCACTGGTTTTCGTTCAGCTTGGAAGCGCCTTCTCGCCATTGCGCGATGACTTGGCGGACATACAAGGAAAGCAACTAACGACAACCGAATATCTCGACGAGCCATCCACCGACGAGCCCACCCTCCACATCCTCAAAGACTTCGAACGCGTCTTAAAAACGAGCGACACGACCATCGGCCGGTTGCGCGAGCGTGTGCTCTCAGACATTGATTCAGGGCATGTGTTCGTCCTCGTTTCCAGCATCGCAAGGAATGCCTTCGAATCCGGGCCTGGAAGTGATCTCCTTGCTGACTCACGACACGTTTTTGCACCTCTCAATCCTCTGTCAAACGAGGATCAGTTGACCGTCCTGCCTGCGTACTGCCACGGGGGGAGTGACGGGTCGGAGTTGCTCGTCAATTGCCTTGAAGAGCTTGGGTCCTCCACTGTGCATGCGCTCAGCCAGGCACTTTGGGAGGAAGGCCGCAGCCCGATGGAAAGCATTCAGGTGCTCGAGAGATCAGACATAGAGGCGCTTAGAGGTGCAGGACTCATCTCTGTCGAAGGGGACTCTGTAGTTTGGACGATCGCCAAGGCTTGGAAGAAGTTTAGGAATGCCGTTGCGCTGGCTTCCGCCAGGTACACCGAAGAAACCACGTGGCTATCAAATGCCTTCACGGATCTCTGGGTGATTGAGAGAGTCATCAGAAACAGCATCAGGGACGCTCTTATCGCAAAACAAGGTGCGAGCTGGCGCGATGGCTGCCTCAGTGCCGGGCTTAGGACCGAGGTACTCGAAAGAGCCCGTAAGGACGCTCAACCTTCGGCCAGAACCGTCAAAGAGCTGCGTGACCCACTCGAATGGCTCACGACAGTCGAGCTCCTTGAGCTGCGAGAAGAACGCGACCTCGGAGATCTTGGTCTGGAATCGTATCTCTGGACGAAGCTCCGTAATTCAGTGGTACCTATCCGGAACCGAGCCGCCCATATGCGGTTCATTGGGGCTCAGGACGCCAGAACGGTCCGTACCTGGCGCAAGATTGTCCTGAAGAACGTCGGAGCTGAGTGACTTCTATTGTCCGGGCCAGAACCTACGGCCCCCCGCTAAGCCTGGTTGGAATGACGCTGGCAATGCCAAGCAGCAGTTCAGATCGTAGGGGTGGGGCTGGATTTCCCGGCGGCTCGAATGATGAGGCATCACGCGTGCCGCGGGTCTCACAGACTCTAGTTAAGAGGGAACGTCCACTCGGCCTGGAATCCCCGCCGTTTCAGTGTCGTAGCTGTCTCGTACAGTCTGTCTCACCGGGGAGTCTTGAAACTCCTTAAGGACTTGCGAGACGAGACAGGACGGGGGCAACAGCATGAAACTCGGGTACGCGCGCATCAGCACGGGGGACCAGAACGCAGCCATGCAGGTGGAAGCACTGATCTCGGCAGGGGTGGCCGAAGACAAGATTTTCGTCGACGAAATGTCCGGGGCGAAGTCGGCGCGGGAGCGCCCTCAGATGGCGAAGCTCCTCGAGTACGCCCGGGACGGCGACGAAATCTATTGCTGGAGAATCGATCGCCTCGGCCGGTCCCTGGTCGACGTCGTCAACACGGTCAACGACATCATCTCCCGTGGCATCCGGCTGCACTCCATCATGGACGGGGTCGACCCTTCCACTCCCCACGGGCGGCTCCAGCTGGCCTTGTTCGCCAGCCTGGCCGAGTACGAGCGCGAACTCATCAACGAAAGGGTCCGGGCCGGGGTGATGGCCGCCAAGGCCCGCGGTGTCCAGTTCGGCAAACCGGCGCCCAAAGCGGAAACAGTGGAGACCAAGGTGCGGCTGTGCCGGCAGATGATGGCTGAAGGAATGTCTTCGGTTGAGGCGGCCGAAGCGGTGAACTGGTCCAAGGCCACCATGTACCGCTACCTGAAACAGTTCGGGGCGGAAACTCCTGTGACCGGACCGGTGCGGGCACGTCGCGGCTCATCCAAGTACGCAGGCCACCGGCACGATCCGGCGCCACGCTGACCATCTACGCATGTTCCTTGTCAGATGCGGCAACGGACAGGGAATGGGATAGGCGTGCAGCAGTTTGCGTGGATGAGGAATCGGTCGGTCTCTGACGATTTGGTGCAGAAGGGTTCACCTGTCGCGGTTCTGGAACCTCCCGCACCCGCGTCTGAACCGGTTGCAGAAACTCCCGCTGCACCCGAGTTCGTCTACAACCCGTGGAAACTCAAGGAGCTTCGCAGGCTGTACATCAATCTGGCCGACGGCACCAAGGTCGGCTATCTCGACCTGGCCACCCTGGACGCCGTCCCGGAATCAGTGGGAACCGTCAGGATGCTCGAGCTCGCGCTGGCCGGACTCTCCCCATTCGCCTCTGCCCGCCATTTCATTCAGGCGGCCCAGACCGGCCAGACACCTCCGCCGCCCATGCCAGCGCCTCCTGTCGTGAACGCCCTGCCCTGGTTTGATCTTGCTTCCAACCGCCCCGGCCAGCTCATTGAGACCCAGGAGGACGCCTCCTATCGCGCCGGCGTCGCCGGGGAACAGCGCACCGCCGGCGTCCTGGCCGGCCTGGAACGCATCGGCTACCGGGTGCTGCACTCGGTGCCTCTGAGCCCCCGCAAAGACATCGACCACCTGGTGATCGGCCCGACCGGACTCTGGGCCATCAACACGAAGGCCACCACATACGACGTCACGGCCAGATCCGACGGCGCCGTGTACTCAGACGGCTACCGGCAGAAGTGGGTCGAGTCGATCCTCCGGGACGCCGCCGTCGCGGGGGAGCATCTGTCTCTGGCCGCCAGGATGGACCTGCAGTGCCGGCCGCTGGTGGCCGTCTGGTCGACAATGAACGTCTCCAGCCTCTACGAGGGTCTGGTGGCAGGAGAAGCCCTGGCAGGGACCATTGCCAGGCAGCCCGGCTGGTTCCCGACCGAATGGGTGGACGTCGTCTACAACGTGGGCCGCCGCTCCGACACCTGGACGACCCACCACTAGGACTAGACGCCGGGCTCAGGCATAGAGACCCCGAGCCCGGTCAGCGACCAGGCCAGACAACCAGCCTTCGAAGTCGACTGCGTAGACTCTTTCGGTCTCAGTGGAACGGTTTCTGCTCGTTAGCCAGACGTGTCCTGAGACATCGAAGTTGATGGCGTCCTGGTAGAAGCTCAGGGTAGCGGGCCACAGGGCGTGCACCGTCTCCAGCCCGTAGTTCCCGGTCGCCCGCTCTATTTCAATGAGTCCTTCAGGTTCCACCGTTTCACTGCCCCATCCGAAGCGGCTGACGACCCGCCCCGACGGGGCCGACATGTTCGAAGGGTTCGAGAAATAGGAAGTGGCGGGATTTTGGCGATAGTGGTCGGCGAAGCTTGCCGCGATTGGAGAGAGCATCTCTCCGTCCGGGACGCGCTGGCTGTGCCGGTCGGACTCGCCGAACCGAAAGGCTCCATCGTCACTGATGAAGGCATGTGTCCGGCCGGAAGTTCTCAGATACCAGCCGTAGCCGCCAGCGACAGCTCCGGGCTGTCCATCCCGCAGGACAAGAACGAGGTCAGCAGGCACGTGGATGGCCAGATAGTTCCTTGCGTCGCGGACCGTTGCGGCGAATGAAACCCGGGCGGCCGCCTTTCCAGCATCGTAAGCGGCTTGCAGGGCATTGTTTCTGGCTTGCTGGGACTGCGCCTGCCCATGCGCCGAGTTGAGGGCGTTATTGACCATGTCTTCGAATGTCACAAGCCGTTCCTTCCTCCGGTTGGTTCACTGTACCCGGATGTCCGCGTATGAACCGTGCGGTGAGAGGGTTTCCGGACTCCGCACACATGAGAGGTAAGCAAACGGGCAACCGCCCACTTACCTCTCAGGAGAACATCATGGCAACGATCCACTCTTTCCCCGGCTCCCCGTTCCAGCGTGCACTTGCCGCCGGTGTCCAGGCCAACGTCCCCGTCGGCGTTATCGGTGAGCCCGGCCAGGGCAAGACCGCGACCATGGAATCCGCGACCTCCGGGTGGGGCCGTCACTGCGAAACAGTCATCGGTTCCAACCGTGAAGCCACCGACTTCCTCGGCGTGATGATCGAAGATGCGGGCGCGATCAAGTACTCGTCCTTCCAGTGGGTTCAGAATCTGAACAAGGCCAAGGCGGGTCTGCTCCTGCTCGACGAGTTCAACACGTCGGCGCCGTCCACGATGAAGGGCATGCTGCGCGTCGTGCAGGAACGCTACGTCGGCGACACGAGGCTCAACGACTCTGTCTCCATCGTCGCGCTGATGAACCCGATCGAAACCGCCGTGGACGCCTACGACCTCCCGGCCCCGATGGCGAACCGCATGATGCACCTCAAGTGGGTTTTCGACACGAACAACTGGCTCGAAAACGTCGCGACCGGCTTCCAGAACACGAGCCCGATCCCCCTCTCCGACATGCTGGCCGCTGACCCTGTCTCCCGCAAGGCCGCTGTGTCCGCCGCTGTGACCACGTTCTTGAAGGTCAACTCCAAGTTCATGACCCCGCCGGTCCCGACCGACCCGATCAAGGCCGGCGGCGCGTGGCCGTCCCCGCGTTCTTGGACCAACGTCATCAGCGTCCTGTCCCAGTTGGACCGTTACGACGAAGAGGCCGCGTTCCTGGTTGTTGAGGGTCTCGTCGGTGAGGGTGCCGCGACCGAATACTTCAAGTGGCTCGCCGCTGCCGACCTGCACGACCCGGCCGAAGTCATCGACGGCACCGTGGCGGTGGACTGGAAGAACGAACGTGCCGACCGCCTGTTCGCCCTCGTGCAGGGTGTGACGGCACTGGGCCTCTCCGGTGATGCCGAACTGTGGCGCAAGGCCGCCATCGTCCTCGCCAAGTGCGCCGAGGGCGGCAAGCCGGACGTGGCGTTCCCCTCCGCTCAGAAGCTCGCGAACAACCTGCCCAAGGATGTCGCTGGCCTCCCGAAGCGGTTCGCTGAGGCTTTCATGGAACTGTTCGGCAACACGAAGTACAAGGTGGCTGTCGCCGCCAAGTAGACCCGAGAGTCAAGGCCGGGACCGTCTCCATTTGAACTGGTCCCCGAAAGTTGGACTGGCTAAGTAAGATCCTAAGCCGCGAGGGCCTGGGTCCGGTATTGCACCGGGCTCAGGCCCTCGAGCTTTGTCGAGATCCGTTCGGTGTTGTACCAGCGGATGTATTCGTGCAGTGCCGCGGTCAGTGCCTCGGTGCTGATGAACCGGACGCGGTGGAAGAGCTCTTCTTTGAGATGGCCGAAGAAGTTTTCCATCACGGCATTGTCGTAGCAGTTGGCCTTGCGTGACATTGATTGGACCGCGCCGGCGCCGCCGAGGAGAGTCCGCCAGGAGAGATGCTGGTACTGGAATCCCTGGTCGGAATGCACCAGCGGTTTCTCACCATCCTTGAGGGTCGTCAACGCCTTACTCAGCGACGTGTTGGTGAGCGCCAGATTCGGGGACGAGCCGAGGGTGTACGAGATGATCTGCCGGTCGAAGAGGTCCATGACCGGTGAGAGGTAGAGTTTGCGGTCGCCGACGTTGAATTCGGTCACGTCCGTCACCCACTTCTGGTTCGGGGCGGTGGCTTCGAAATCCCGGTTGAGCACGTTCAGGGCGACGGCGCCTTGTTCGCCGCGGTAGGAGTTGTAGCGCTTCTTCCGCCGGACCTTGCAGACCAGCCCGAGTGTCCGCATCAGCTTCAGCACGGTCTTCTTCGCGGTCCTCCAGCCTTGCTTGGCCAGCTCGATGTGGACGCGTCGGTGCCCGTACCTGCCATGGTTCTTCTTAAAGATCTCCGTGACCGCGCTCTTGAGAGCCTCTTGCGGATCGGGGGCCTGGAGCCGGGCCTGGTGATAGAAGAACGTCGAGCGGGCAATGCCAGCGATGTCCAGGAGCAATTCCAGGCGGTGTTCGGCCTTGAGAGCGATGACGGCGCGGACCTTTACCGCCGATCCTCGTCCCTCAAGGCCTGCACTTTTCCCAGGAACGCCACCTCTGCCCGCAAGCGCTCGTTCTCACGGCGCAACCTTTGCAGTTCTGACTCAGGCTGCGACGGCGCCTCGAAAGGCGACTTCGGGCGGCCCCTGGGCTTCGGACGCAGTCCGTCTTCGCCTTCATTCCGATACAGGCTTGCCCACTTCTTGATCAGAAGCGGGGACGACAGCTGGAACTCCTGCGCCAAGGACACCTGGGTCTCTCCAGCCAGAAACCGCTGCACAACAGCGAGTTTGAACTCAAACGAAAACTGCCGCTTCGTTGGCTTGGCCACTAGCGTTGTACCTCCGCGAACTCTCCACCGGTCATATAACCGGCCTGCGGCCCTCTTGCTCACCCCGAGCTTTGTGGCAACGGACTTGGCGCCCCAACCGGTCTCGAACAACGCTACCGCGGCCGCGCGCTGCTCCTCGGACAACGAACTGCTCTTTAACATGAAACTGCTCCCCGTAAGTCAGAACTGAATTCTCAGTCCAACTTTCGGGGAGCAGTTCAATTCGCGGAGGGTCCCGGCCTTTCACGTTCCCGGCTCACGAAAGCAGGCCCTGGCGTCTCCCCGGGTCGGCCATTGGGCCGTTGCCCCGCCAGCGTCACCGGCCGGTCAACGGCCAGACGTCCTGCACGAAACGCGCCGCCGTCAGCAAGAGCGCCGCGGCCGCGATCCAGACACCGGCAATCTGCCACGCGGTGGCCCTCGGCCGAGGTCGATCCTCCATGGCCCTCCTGTTCCTTGTTTGAGTGGGAGAACCATCGTAGAGGCGGCTACCAGCCCCGTGGCAGGGCCGCTGTTTGCCCTGCAGGGGTTGTGCACAGCACGTCCACAGCCCTTGCGGCGCGAGCAAGTGAATCTGTGGGTAGCCGGTCCACAGAAAGATCCCGGCGAGTCACCACTCCCGGGTGTTTCGGGTCGACGGATTGTTTTCGGACTCGCGAGCATTTCAGTACTGTCGCGGAGAAGGCCATGCGCAGGCAGATCTGTCACTCTGGCACCGCAGCCGCACACAAGCTTGGTATGAGCATCGATTCCAAGCCCCGCCAGCCCAAAGGCATCCCCGTCGGCGGCCAGTTCGCCGCTATCGCACATGCCGAGCCTGGAGCAGTCCTGGCCGTCGCCCGCCACCGCCAGACCATGGCAGTCCGGCGAGAGCTGTTCCGCGCCCATGGGTTCGTCCCTGCGGCCACCATCCAGGCCGTCAACGCACCCACCTCCACCGATGACCGCGAGGAATGGTGGAACCGTAACTTCGTCGCCGCCGAATACGGCACCAACGGCAAGAACTACCCGCAGATGCCCGACGACAACACCCCGTCGATGCACACCGGCCAGGCCATGTCCGGCAAACGACGCACGCACCGGATGAACTACGGCAACAAGGACATCCAGCTGCGCATGCCGTCCGCGACCGCTATCCGGCGCTTCTCGGGCGATAACGGCAACCCGACCTTCGACGTGCCGGTCTCCGTCTCCCTCAAGGGCGGCGCCCCGGTCCAGGGCTGGGTCCGCGTCACCAAGACCGGACCGCACTCCTGGGAAACCACCACCCTGGGCGGCAATGGCGGCCCCGCCGGCGAACAGGTCGCCGAGGCTGTGGCAGCCGTGCTGGAGTCCCGCCGCGTCACCACGGCCCTGGCCAAGGTCCCGGACCTGCTGAAGGCACGGAAAGAGCGTGAAGCCGCCAAGGGCGTCGAACTCTCGCCTGTGTCTTCATCGTGGATCAACGAGATCGGCTACGACGAGAACACCAACACCATGGCCACCCGGATCGGCGACAAGCTGTACGGCCACAAGGTTTCCAAGCAGTTCTTCGAGGCTGTCAAGAACACCGAGCGGCCCGGTTCCGTGTACAACAAGCTGGTCCGGGCCCATCAGCGCACTGCAGTCAACCAGTGCGGCAAGTGCTTCCGGTTCACCTCGGCCCTGGTCGCGCACACCTGCCCGACCGGCCACAAGGCAGAGTCCGGCATCGGCCTGGCCCACGTGGAGCTCGCCCGTAAACGCGCCGAAGCGGTGGCGACCAGCAGGTCCCAGGGTGTTAGCGCGGTCGTGAACGTCGTCCCGGCGCCGGCACCCGTGAACACGGCTCCGAACCGCAACGCCCAGCCTATCCTTACCAAAAAGACAGGCTTCCCGGCGCCGCGGAAACCGCAGCCGGCCACCGGACCGGCCGCCCTGGCCGAGCACTTGAAGAGCGTCGAGTCCGGAGACTTCTGACACGCCATGAAAGCCCCTTCACCCTTTGCGGGTGGAGGGGCTTTCGTATGACCGGGGCCCAAATACGACACCCGCAGTCTGTGGTCCCGCATAGGAACTCTGACAGCACAGCAGCATTGGAAGGAATCATGACAGTCACCGGAATTCACGGCGTGGACCGCGCTGAAAATAAGAGAACCGAAGCAGTACCGCAGCGCGGGCTGTTCGTCGTCTTCGAAGGGGGCGACGGCGCCGGCAAGTCGACCCAGGTGGGCGAGCTGGCCCGTGCGCTTGAGGACCGCGGTTTCACCGTACTGCGGACCCGCGAACCAGGGGGAACACCTCTTGGAGAGAAGGTCCGGTCCCTCATCTTGGATGACAGGTACGGCGACATGAGCGACCGCACCGAAGCTCTCCTCTTCGCGGCGTCTCGTGCCGCCCATGTCAATCAGAAGATCGCACCGGCTCTGGACCGCGGCGACATGGTCATCTCGGACCGGTACATTGACTCGTCCGTCGCCTACCAGGGTGAGGGCCGCGGCCTGGGCGCCGCGGCAGTGCGGGACCTGAACAGCTGGGCCACCTCGGGCCTGGAGCCGGACCTCACCGTCCTGATCGACGTCAACCCGGAGATGGGGCGCCGCCGGCGCACCGCCGGGAACGCCTCCGAGGACCGGATCGAATCCGAAGCGGACGAATTCCACGCCCGCATCCGTGCAGCCTTCCTGAGCCAGGCGGGGCTCCGCCCGGACAAGTACCTCGTACTCCCGGCCGAACTCCCGATCAGCGACCTCGCAGACCGGGTCCTGGGCCGTGTGCTCTCCCTCCTCGAACGAGTGTCCACCGCGGCAGCTGCGCCGCATGGTGCGAGCCGCATCGTCGGGGTAACCGGAGTGGCACATGCCGGCAAGGACACCGCCGGCGCTTACCTCATCGACAGCCATGGCTACGTCCGCTACTCCCTTGCCGTTCCAATGAAGGAACACGCCTGCGTCCTGGACGTCCGGGTCAACGGCACACTTACGCTCAGCATGCTGCTCGAGCAGCTCGACTACGACTGGGCGAAGGCAGAGAACCACCGCGTCCACGGTCCGGAGATCAAGCGGACCATGGCCGCCTACCGGGACAAGCTGGTGCACGGCGTCTTCGGCCACTTCGACCGCAGTGTCGAGGATCTCCGCGACGACCTGCTGACGTTGGACCCTTTCCTTGACGGCGACGTCTCCATGCGCACCTTGCTGGACTCCGTAGGGGGTGACTGGGAGCAGGCGAAGTACCACCGCTTCCATGGCCCCGAGGTCCGCCGGCACCTGCAGATCTACGCCACGGAGGTGTGCCGGGACAACTTCGGCCAGGACATCTGGGTGCAGCTGCTGGCCCGCCGGGTCGCCGAGGACCGCCCCAGGGCGGTCGTCATCACCGACGTCCGGTTCAATGAGGAAGCGGCCTGGATCACCGCCAACGGCGGCTCCATCGTCGAAATCACCCGCCCCGGGATCGCGGCCGTCAACGGCCACATCTCCGAAGCCGGCATCGACCGCAAGTACATCGTCAACACGATCAGCAACGACGGAACGATCGACGATCTGGCCGACGCGCTGGATGACGTACTGAAACTGACACCCGCCGTCCTGGCCGCCGCATAGAGCCCCCAGAAGCTCAACCCGAAACGTTTATCAAGGAGAATCATCACCATGGCATCCATCACCATCGAAGGCGCACTGCCCGAAACCTTCCCCGTCCGTGAAGACGGCACCCAGTACCCGTTCGCCCTGGCCTGGGAAAACCGCGCCGTCTTCGCAGAAACCCGCACCGAACTGACCGCGGAACTCATCGACGGCTACGCCGAGCTGCCCGAGACCGAGGAGGGCGACACAGGTGCCCTTTACGCCCGCTACCGCGCCTCAGTCCAGATCGCCAACACCCTCCAGCAGGTCCTGGCCGCAAGCGCAGTCGAGGAGGGCACCTTCGACCCGTCCACCCAGTCCGAGGACGCGCTGACCGCCATCTTCACCGACCGGGAGCAGAAGATCGACGAGATCGCCGAATGGACGAACCAGGACGTCCCGCTGGTGCTCGTCGCCACCGAATACGCGCCGTACTCCACGGCCACGCGGCCGGCCGGCAACGTCCTGTGGGTCGACCCGTTCACCGAGACGACGTTCCTGAAGACCCTCTCGGACATCGGCATCGTGGAGCTTATCGTCAACGAAAGCTAAGAACCAGGCATGATCAGGAGTCAGACCCCGTACCGCTGAAACGGCCCGGGGTCTTTCCGTTTCCGGCCGCGCCGGGAGGCTTGGCACATGAGGATGCACCGTTGCCATTAGGCCCGCTGTGAGGGCTGAGCAGGATCCGAATTCTCTCTAGACGTGCATCCTCGTCGTCCCGCTGCCGTTGTTTTCGCTCTTGAATCAGAGGCATATTCAGCTTCGCGACTGTGTCGAGACTCTGTCTCCTTTCGGCGGTCCGCTGCCGTTCGCTAGCCCTCGCACCCCCCTCTCGCATCCACATGTCGAAGACTTTGAGGTTCGGCGGCCAAAATCTGTCGCCTACTTTCACGACGTCTCGTTGCTGAAGCTCGCGAAGATAGCGAAGGTCCTCGGCAGAGTCCGGTGACGAACCGGGAGCAGGTCTCCGGGAACGGCGACGCTTGCGTACCTCCTCAACAACGGTTACCGGGAAAGCCCAAATCCCCACGACAAACAGCACGCTGAGCACTCCAGCGAAGAAGCCTTTCTGTCGAAAAACCTCAACGACCGGCCAGGTGAATAGCAGAACGACTGTAAGGCCACCGAAGGCGGAGAGCCGAGTAAGCGCAAAGTCTGGGGTGTTACGAACCCAGTAGGCCCGCTCTCCTTGACGCCAAAGCGTCTCGATTTCTGCCTCTAGCATGTCTTCGACCATCGCCTGAGCTCTTGTTGGATTCTCGGCAGGTGACTTTACCACTGCGGCAAGTTTCAAGAGGCGCCGCCGTCGACGGAGGCCGGGCACTACGATCCACGCGGCTGTTAGTGCCGGCGACATGAATGCTCCGGCAAACAATGGGATCCATAATGCTAGGTCCGATGACGTTGAGGCTTCCGCCATCCCCAGAATTTACTCCAGTTTCACAGCTATTGACGAGGTCTGGGAACTCTCAAGCGAACATCCAAGGCTACGGCAGCGCCGTGAGATCCCCTTCTGGCACGAAGTGGGTGGGTGCGTCGGTGGCTTCCTGGACGATGCTGAGGTTGTCAGCGGTCTGCGCGAAGCGGTACGGAACGCTGTGGTCGGTCGAGCTGTCCATCACAGTGTTCAGCGCTACGGCGGCGATCTTGACAGAGCCCCACGCTTTGGGGTCAATGCCGGCCGGGACCGCGGTGCTTCCGTCCAGGGCTGTGCTTCCCGAGGTGACGGTGAGTGTGCGGCCTCCGGCGTTGGCGAAGGTAAAAGAGCTGTCCGCGGAGGCGTCGCCGTTCATGGTCTGGGTGGAAGGGTCCGAGGCTGTCCCGGAGCATTGGACCGGGTTCACTGTTGCGTCGAATGAAGGGTAGCTGACTACGGAGTTTGTCACGGTTGTCGTGCTGGCTGTCGTCGCGATTGTCCAGGTCGAGACGCGGCAGTGCCCGTCCTTTCCGGGGACGGTCATGGCAAGGTTGTGGCTGTCTGTCGGGGTGATGGCGGAGGCCCAGAGAACATCGGAGCGGAAGGCCGAGTCAGTCAGGGCGGCCTGCTTGGTGATGTCGGAGCGGGACAGGACAGCTTGCTGGAAGAGGGTGATGCCTACGATGCTGGCGCCGATCGCTCCGATCACAATGAGCATGACGAAGGAGCCGACAAGAGTGGTGATCATGAAGTTCCCGCCCTCGCTTTTGAGGTGCTCTCTGGCGCGTCGCAGCATCATTTGCCGCCTTTCAGGTATCCGGTGAAGGTGGATGGGGCGACGGGCTTGCGGGTCGCCGGGAGGGGCGGGCTGGCTGGCGTGGGCGCCCCGCTGCCGGTCTGTCCGTCGTCGTTGCGGCCCCAGCATGAGGTTTCGTTCCGGGCGTCGGTGACACAAGAGAATCCAGCGCCCGTGGAGAGGCTTCTGAGACGTTTGAATCCGGCGACCGGAGCCGGTGAGGTTACTGGCGTTGTGGAGCCGCTCTGGGCCTGTGAGAAGCCGTTCTCTCCCCAGCATTTCGCGGTGCCGTCCGTGGCTAGGGCGCAGAATGTTTTCCCGTTGCTGGTCGCGGCGGTGACCGTTGAATAGCTCGTTCCGGGATCGACGGCAGCGGGGTCCTTCGTGGCTGTCGTGGAGCCGATTCCGAGTTGTCCGGAGGAGTTGTCGCCCCAGCACCAGACGTGGTTGACCGTGTCGATGCCGCAAACAGCGGACGGAGAGGGAATCAGGGCCTGGAAGCTGTGGCCTCCGGTGACGGCCACGGGTGTCAGGGAGTCGGTCGTGGTGCCGTTTCCGAGCTGGCCGGTAGCGTTGGTGCCCCAGCACCAGGCCTGGGAAGCGGAGTCGAGGGCGCAAAGCAGCGAGGTCGCGTCGGTGCGGTCCTCGTTGGCGGCCCGAACCTGGGTGTAGGTCCGGCCGCCGGAGATTTCGACCGGGGTGCCATTCGCGGGAGCCGGATCGGTGCCGGCGCGTCCGGTCGGTGTCGTTGTCCAGCAGAAGACTTTTCCGCCGGATTCGAGGCCGCATGCGGTGCTGGCGTCCAGGGTCAGGGCGGTGAAGTTGTGGGTGCCTGCGACGGCCACCGGATCGGGGGAGGGGCCGGGTATCCCGTTGCCGGGGTTGGCTCCCCAGCACCAGGCCTGTTGGGCGCCGTCGATGCCGCACGTCGTCGTGGAGCCCTGGAACAGGGCCGTGAAGTTGTGATTGCCGGTCGGGTTCACCGGTGCCGTGGAGTTGGTTCCGACGGCGCCGCCGCCTGTCCCGAGCTGGCCTGAAGTGTTGTTGCCCCAGCACCAGGCCTTGCCGTCGTCGGCGAGCCCGCAGAAGGTGTTCCCGGTGGCGCTGACGAGGGAGACAAATTTTGCGGTGCCCTGGACTTTGACTGGCGCCGGTTTGTTGGTGGTGCTGCCATCGCCGAGTTGGCCCTGGTCGTTGGCGCCCCAGCACCAGGCGGCCTTGTCGGGGTCGATGGCGCAGGAGGAGTTGCCGCGGGAGACGAGATTCGTGAACCGGTACGGGGTGGTGTCTGCCTGGTTGGACCAGACGGGGTTGCCCATGGAGTCGTAGCCGCTGATCATCGTGGCTGTTACCTGGCGCAGGGTCTGGATCCGGTTCGTGGTGGCGCGGGTGTCGTCGGTGCCTTGGAGGGTGACGGTGTGTACACCGTTGCTGTCTGTCGTTGTGGTTTCCTGCCCGCATTGGGTGCCGCTGCAGACGTTGCCGGGGGAGGGGGCTGCCCGGATCGCGGAGTCGAGGTAGGAGTTCAGTCCGAGGTTGGCGCCGTCGTTGGCTGAGGTGAGGCTGTTCATCGCGGTGGATGCTGTCAGCGAGGCGGTGACGGCGGTGACAATGGCCGTCATGGCTATGGAAACGAACAGGACGAACACGAAGGACCCTACGAGCGATCCTCTCTCCTGGGCGAGGGCGTTGCGGGCCCGGCGGCTGAGGGTTCGGATCATTTCGGGGCCTCGTAGATCGTGAAACTGGCCGGGTCGAAGGTTGCCGGCCCGGTGGAGGAGAGCGACAGGTGGCTGCCTGCGTCGGTCAGGATGCGCCCGTAGTAGTAGCCGGCCTGGCCTGACGGGATGCTGACGTCGAAGGAGACTTCGGGATGATCGCTGTTGATGATTGAGAGTTTCGAGTCGGCGGTGACTGCTGTCACCTTGAAAACGTATCGGAGCTCGGTTTGACCTGCCGGGACGGTGAGCTTGTACATGGCGCCCGCATCACCGGGTTGCAGGGGGACAAGGGTCAGGGCTACTCCGGCTTTGACGGTGGTTGCGGATGTCTGCGAGGTCAGGCACTGGTCGGGGTCAAGATGGGTGGGATCGGCGCAGGCGGTGTCGGCGACGTCGGCGTTCCGCGGAACGGCACCGTGCAGGATGACTGTGCCGCCGGGGGTGTCCTCCCGCCACAGGGTGACCGGGACGTTCTTTCCCTGGACCGATCCGTTGACGGTTGAGGGAGCTGCCGTGAAGGAGGACAGTGCGGGCTTCTGGTCGCTGAGCGTGCTGTTGAGCAGGATGCTGCGGGCTGTACTGTGGCTGCTGCCGACCGACGCTATGGCGGCCGCGACGATGATGCCGACTGCCGCAAACAGGATGATGACGATGATCACGACCCCGGCCATCGAGTCCAGGAGCATGTCGCCGCGCTGTGAGCGGAGGAGGCGTGTTCCTCGCTTCACGGCGCTCCTTTCACGACGGGGTTCGGCTTGATGGGACATGGTGGATATGTGTGCGGCAGCAGGGGAGGAACTCCCCGGTGGAAGCAAGATGGGCCGCCCGGAACATTCCGGACGGCCCATCGGTGGTGCAGGGGACTACTTGACGGCGTTGACTGCAGCCTGGGCGTCCGTGCTGAGTGCGGACATTGCCGGAGCGTTGGTCGGGTCGATCTGGGTCGGGTTGGTGTTCTGGTCCGTGATGTAGAAGACCTTGCCCGAGCCGGACTTCGTCGCGGCGGAGAACGTGCCCACGGCGCTGGACTCGACGTCCACCTTGCCGGTGACGGAGGCGCTGACCAGGTTGCCTGCCTTGCCGGAGCCGGCCGGAGCCGGGGCCTGCAGGCCGGCGAGGTTGGTGTAACCGTTGGTCTGGGCCTTGTAGACGCCTTCAGCGGTGGTGATGGAGCCGAGGTCCTGCTGTGCGCCCTTGTCCTGGGCGAAGGGGATGACGCCGAAGATCGAGGCGAGCACACCGGCGGTCAGGATGCCGACGACGACCACACCGACGAGGATGGAGGGCAGGTCAAAGGCGCCGGCTTCGTTCTTGAACGCGTCCGAAACGCGGAGCGAGGCGGTGGACTTTGCAGCTTCGATGCGGGAGAAAGCCTGGGTCAAGGTATTTCCGTTTCTGTGAAGAAGTGGGTGAGGCCGGCTTCCCGGTGTTGCCCGGTCAGCCTTTTCTTTCGGGCTCACATACAGAAGTGCCGCCCCGCGCAAAAACTGGGAGTTTTCTTTGAGTTTTTTTGGCGGCGTTCTGCACCGGTGCCCGGAACAACAAAGAAGGGCCGCCCGGATGACCGGACGACCCTTCAACGCAGCGGTGGAGACTAGGCGAGCTTGCCGATCGCGGTTGCTGCGAGGCTGCCGGCGGCCGGTGCGGTGACCGACGCGTCGATCGGGTTGCTGTTTCCGTCCGTCACGTAGAAGACCTTGCCGGAGCCCGACTTGGTTGCTGCCGCGAACTGGCCTGCGTGGTCGGACTCGACGTCCATCTTGGAGGACGTGATGGAGGAGCTGATGAGGTTGCCGGCCTGGCCCGGGTTGGCAGCAGGGGCCTGCAGTCCGGCGAGGTCCGTGTAGTTGTTCGTCTGGGCCTTGAACACACCTTCAGCGGTCACGACGGAGCCGAGGTCCTGCTGTGCACCCTTGTCCTGGGCGAAGGGGATGACACCGAAGATCGAGGCGAGCACACCGGCGGTCAGGATACCGACGACGACAACGCCCACGAGGATCGAGGGAAGGTCAAAGGCGCCGGCCTCGTTCTTGAAGGCATCCGAAACGCGGAGCGTCGCGGTGGACTTGGCAGCTTCGATGCGGGAGAAAGCAGTCACGGGTATTCCATTCTGTTGCGAAACTTGTTGTCTGCCGGACTCACCTCGAGGCCGGCTCCGAACCTTCTTCATTCGGGCTCACAAACAGAAGTGCCCAGCCGCGCAATTATCGGCAGATTTCTTGGATAAATTTCCGGGACCGCTCCGGAGCTACGCCGCCTTCGCCGGTGATCTGCGGGTCAGATGCCCAGGGTGTTGCTGAGCATTCCGTAGGCAAGGATGGCCAGGACCGCGGCGACTGCCATGAACGGGGCCATGGCCACGTGTTTGCGCTTGCTGCCTGCCAGGCGTGCCGTGATCATGCCGGCCAGGCACAGGACGAAGGTGGTCAGGAGCCACAGCAGGGCAGCGATCGGGGAGACGGCTGCGAGCAGGGCAGCCGGGATGGGGGAGAGTTTGATGTCGCCGCCGCCGGCGAAGCCGGTGAACACGGTCAGGGCCAGCATGAAAACGAAGGTGACGGCACCGGCGATCACTGCCGGAAGGAGGACGGCGCCGCCGGTGACGGCCTGGGTAGCCAGCAGGATCAGTGCGGCCGCGATGCCGAAGACCAGGTTGTGCTTGTTGCGGATCAGCTGGGTGCAGTGGTCCAGGTAGCCGAGCACGCCGAGGCCTGCACCGAGGATGAAGGTGAGGGCCAGAAGGTGTACGGGCAGGAACAGGATGGAGACGGCGCTGGTGGCCAGCGCGCCGGCGATGCCCCATACGGAGGAGACCAGGTAGTCATGCCCGGTCAGCTCACGCAGTCCGTCTTCGTTGAAGCCTGCTTCGTGATTGCCGCGAACCGTGTCTACTGAATCGACGTGGGTGGGCGATGTAGGGCTGTTGCCGGGGATCGCGTTGACGGGTGCTTCAGCCATCGGTGTTTCGGGGAGGACGTCGATGGGGGCGGTGTGATCAAGAACGGTGGTCATTGAGAATCCAATCTGTAGTGTCCGGGCAGTGCCGGGGGTGTCTGGTGGAGAGTTTGAGGGGAGCCGGATCTAGCCGGACATTTTCATGAGGGCCGGGTAAATGGCGTACATGGGCAGGACGATGGCGACGATGAGCAGGCCGGCGACGCCGTAGACCATGTAGTTGATGATCGGGTCCAGGGTTTTGGAGAGGGTCTCGAGCTGGACGTTCGCCTCGTTCCGGTATTCAGGGGCGAGTTCGTTCATGATTTCGATTTCCTGGCGGATGGACGGTGCCGAGGAGAGCAGGTTCCGGGCATCGCCGGGGACGAGCTTTGTCTTGATGAAGTCCTTCAACGGCACACCGTCGCTGAGCATTTTCTCGGCGTGCGTGACGCAGTGGTGTTTCAGGGCCTCGTTGCCGCAGCCGTTCGCGGCGCTCTTGAGGGATTCCGGTTCACCGATGCCGGTGTCCAGGTTTGCGGAAAGCAGCTGGAAGAGCCTGCTCGTCGCGGCCAGCTGAACGATGGGACCGACCGCCCAGATGCGAATCGAGATGGTGTCCATCATGATCTTGAACTTCTGGCTTTTGCGGCCCAGGGTGACCCAATACCCCATGAACAGCAGAACGAGGAAGATCAGGCATCCGAGCACCCACTTGACCACCTCGGCGACCTGAAGGATGACCAGGGTCATCGGAGGTGTCTTGGCGCCCAGGGTGGCGAAGGTGGCGACGAACCCGGGGATGATCGCTGTCACGGCCACGAACAGAAGGCCGACGCACATCGCCATCATGAAACCGGGCTGGATGAGGTTCATCAGCAGCTTCTTCTTTACGTTCTGCGATTCGCCGACCAGCGTGGCGGCCACCTGGAGGTTCTTCTGCAGCGCCGTGGAGGTGTGGGAGGCTTCGATGAGCTCGCGGACGGTGCGGGGCAGGACTTCTTCTGCCATGAGAGCCTGTTTGAAGCCGGCGCCGTCTTCGCGCATGGTCTTGGCAGCGTTCTCGTACGCGCGGCCGATCTCGAACTTGTGGTATTGCTCGCCGACGATCTCCAGGGCACGGGCCTCGGATTCACCGACGCGCAGGACCATGGTCAGGGCGCGCAGGGACCGGGCGATGGTCTCGGGCTTGGACTTCTTGCCCTTGTACCAGACGAACGTGGCGGCCTTCTTGAGCGGGACGCCGTTCTCGTCGAATCCCAGGTCGCCCTTCTTGGCCTTCTTCTCAGCCTTTTTCTTCGCCGCTTTGGCTTCCTTGGAATCCTTGGCCGACTTGTCCTTTTTGGCCTTGGCAGGCTTCGGCTCCGTGACGAGCGTCCGGTCGGCAGGGGCGGTTTTCTTGAAGCCCCAGCCGCGGCGCGCCGGAGTGGCGTCTGCGGGCGCCTCGGTGAAGGTTTCGAAGGACACGTCCGCAGGGACCGGTGCCTGCTCTTCCAGGTTCACGCTCATGCTGCCAGCCCCATTTTTTCGTAGAGGCCAGCCCTCTTCAGGTCTTTCTCAAGATCCATAGGTGCCTTCGCGGCGGCCATGGCCACGTCGCAGGTGATTTTGCCTTTCTCCACTAGTTCGAGGAGGCTGCTCTCGAGTGTGAAGCTCCTTCGTTTTCCGCTGACCTTGTCCCCGTCGATCTGGCCGCGGATCATGTGGGCCTTTTCGTCGCGGATCAGCTCGCTGAAGTTCAGGTTGTTGATCAGCACCTCGCGGGCGGCCTGCAGCCGTCCGTCCACGGCGGGAACCAGCTTCTGGACCATTATGGCCAGCAGTGACTGGGAGAGCCGGGACCGGACCTGGGGTTGCTCGTCGGCGGTGAACTGTCCGATGAAGGAATCCAAGGCCTCGGTGATGGAGCCGGCGTGGGCGGTGGTGATGACCAGGTGCCCGGTCGTGGCTGCGTGCAGGGCGGCTTTCGCGGTCGCCGCGTTGAGCAGCTCGCCGATCACGATGACATTCGGCTTGGACCGGAGGGCATCCTCGATTGCCGTCGGGTAGTCCAGGGCGTGGGAGCCGATCTGGCGCTGGATGATGGAGGTTGAGCCGATTTCCTCGTGCACGAATTCGGTGGGGTCCTCGACCATGTAGATGTGCTTGTCGTACTCGGTGTTGACCTTCTTGATGAGTCCGGCGATCGCGGTGGTTTTTCCGGAGCCGGTGGGCCCTTCCATGATGATCAGGCCGGAGTCCTTGTGGATCAGGTCCTGGATGATCTGCGGGACCCCGACGTCATCCGCGTCCGGGATAACCGTGGGGATCAGTCGGAACGTGACGGTGATCCCGGCGAGGGATTTACGGAAGGTTCCGCGGACCCGGTACTTGTCGGTGGCCATGGCGACGGATGCGTGGCCGCGCGGTTCCAGCGGTGCGGGACGGCCTTCGGTGGCGTCGATCAGCCAGGCATCGATGTCCTCGTCGGAGAAGATCCCTTCGGGGCCTTCGTCCTTGACAAGCTTGCCGCTGCGCAGCCGACGGACCGGCTTGCCCGGGTGGATGTGCATGTCGGAGACGCGCGTGTCTCCGCAGTTGTCGATCAGGGCGTGTAGACGGGCAATCGGCACCGAGGAGCTGATCAACAACGGTCCTGTAGGTGCAGCGAGGGCAGGTGGCGGCACGAACGCCGGAAGGGTTACCTGGGTGTCGGCCGGCGCGGCAGCTGCAGTTTCGAAGGCGCGCTGTTCCCGCCTGGTCAAAAGATCATTCACCGATGACCCTCCTTGCTTCTTCTTCGTCGGTGATCCCCGCGATGACCAGACGTTCGACGTCGGCAGCGAAGGTGCTCATGGAGTTGTCTTCGGCCAGTTCCCTGAGTTGGCTCAGGGGCTGGTTGGTCATGATCGCTTCGGTCAGTTCGTCCGTGATGGTCAGAACTTCGTGGATGGGGACGCGGCCCTTGTACTTGTCGATCTCGGATTTGCCGTCCCAGTCCGGGTTCAGCTTGCCGATCAGGCGCTGGGAGACGACGCCTTTGACGGAGTCCATGACGGACAGCGGAGAGTCCACGGCAAGGTCGATCAGCCGCAGCAGGGCGGTGACGTTGTTGTTCGCGTGGATGGTCGTGATCACCTGGCGGCCGGCTTTGGCTTGGCGGACGCCGGCGGCAGCGGTGGCCTGATCACGGATTTCGCCGAGGAAGAGCGTGTCGTAGTCGGAGCGGACCAGTGCCGGGAGCAAGGCGTCGAAACCGGCGCCGTTGTCTTCGTCGACTTCGAGCTGGATGAGCCCGGGCAAGGTGCGTTCCACCGGGTCCTCGACGGTCCAGACGGTCCGGGTCGGGGTGGCGACATGCATGAGGGCGCCGTGGGCGGTAGTGGTCTTGCCCGAACCCATGGGCCCGGCAATGATGATCATCCGGTTCGCGGCCCCAAGCAGGTCGTAGAACAGCTGCAGGTTCAGCGGCGAGAAGGACAGGTCTTCGAGGCGGCGCAGCGCCCCGGACGGGGGAAGACGCATGACGATGGCGTCGCCGCCGTCGGCGGTACGGAATGCGGCGACGCGGGCTTTGCGCTGCTCACCGTTGACGTTGACCATGTAGATGGTTTCTTCGGGTGCGAACCGTCCTCCGGTTGCCAGCTTCGCGGCCGACTTGAACTTGCCGATGATGATCCGGCCCTCGATGCCCTCGACCCGGTGAACCGGCCGCATGCGGCCATCGACACGGGCCGACGCTTCGAGCTTCAAGCTGGTGTTGTCGAAGTTCAACAAGAGGTCTGAGGCGCCCATGGCCATGCAGCGCTGGACGGTCTCCTCCAGCCAGGTGGAGGTGTCCGGCTCTTCCTGGAAGTAGTCCTCCGGCAGTTCGTCCCGGGAGATCTCGGCGGCCGGGGCTGCGGATTCGAGGACAGGCCCGGAAAGCTCCAGCGAGGTGCCGGCGGCATCGGTTTCATCGGCCGCCAACGCCACAACGGGCAGTGAGCGGTCCGCATATTTGGAGTCTGCCCGGTGCCGCGGGAATTCCGAGGTGCGGCGATGGTCCATGGCTCGTTTAGCCAACGAGTGCCTCCTGCTTGGTTGCAGCGCCTGCCATGCGGGACTGGAATTTGTTCAGCGCCCGGCGGTGCAGGATCGATGAGCGGGGGTCAAAAGTCGGGTCGTTCAGGAACGCGGCGATCAGGGAGGTCTGGCCGTTGTTGGGCCGGCTGCCCAGCACGGCATTGGCGATCGCCAGGATCTCTTCGCGGACCAGGCCGAGGCCGGTGAGTTCCGCGTCCGAGGTCGCGTGGGTGTACAGGTGGCTCAGACGGGCACCGCCGAGTTCAGCGAAATAGAGGATGGCGTCCATGAGGCTGCCGCGCAGATGCTCCGGTGCCGTCGGGGCGAGCACCTCGAAGGTCAGCTCGGCGGCTTCATGGACTGACACGGCTGCCTGTTCCACGGGAGGGATGGAGGAGTCGAAGAGCGCCTCGTCGGTGAGCTCGACCCGGAAGTGGGCGCCGGCGGTAGAGAGCATCTCACGTTTGAGCATCTGGGAGAGGTAGGCCCAGGGGTCATCAGCCCGCAGGATATAGGCGTGCGCGAAGTCCTGGCGGAGTACCGTAAACGCGGTGTTGGCGACGTCAGCGGGTTCGTAGCTGACCCCGAACTTGTGCCGGAGCGATGCGGCCAGCGGTGCGCCGATCCGGGTGGTGATCTCGTCGTACAGCCAGCGGCCAGTGTCCGTGTCCCACCAGGTGCCGTACTCGGGGTCGGCCATCGGCATGGACGCCAGGACCTGCAGCAGCTCCGAAGATTCGCCGGAGGCATGCTCCGGGATGTCCGGTGTGGTCAGGACGGGCAATTCGTTCCCTTCAGCGAAGTGACATTTGCGGCCACCCCCCGGCCCATCAAGGAACATGCGTAGATTTCCGACCTAATGGCGCCCGGCGGCAACTAAATTTGCGCGGCCCATGCCTTCTAAGTGCGGAAGCTCCGGCCCGAAGGCCCCTGATGGTTGGCTTACAGATCTCCCTATGCGCCGTCCCGGTTGACGGGCCTTCGTCGGAGGCGGCGACCTGTTCCCGACTGTTTTCGGGCATGAAAAATCCCGGCCGGTGCCGTAAGGCTCCGACCGGGATCCGGTGGTATTAGTCCGTGCTGTTCTGCTGCGCAGCCCTGGGCTGGCCTGCCATGAAACCGCCGCGGACCAGTCGCTTGCGGACGGTTTCCCAGTTCTGCCCTGTGGCGCGTTGCAACTCGTCCCGGTTCGCTCCCAGCAGGTACCAGGCGCCCAGCATGGTCAAATAGCGGTTGATCGGTCCGGTGCTGGTGGCAGCATCGGCGAAGGCTTCCACCTCAAGTCGCTGCAGCTCCTGAACGTCCTCGGCGGGTACTTGAACCAGCGGCAGGGATGGCCGGCTCGCTCTCCAGAGGGTCTGTTCGTACCGGTGCAGGGCAGTGGGGAGGCTGGGCGCCTGCCCCTCCCCGTAGCGGTCATGCTGAGCGATGAATTTGAAGATGGCCTTGGGGTGCGATCCGAGGGCGCGCGCGAGGGAGTAGGCGTCCCATCCGGCCTGCGAAGCGCCGTGCAACGCCGCGAAGTAATCTGCGACGGCGGGTTTGACCCCCGATGGGGTCCTTGCTGAAGGGTCGGCTTCCACGGCCGCCGCGAGCCTGTCTTTCAGGACATGGGTCACCTCCGGGTCCACTTCGCGGATCGGGATGGCATCCAGGCGTCTGGGCCTGGCAGGGACGTCAATGCCTGCGGACCGTGGGGCATCATCCGGAAGGCCCAGGATCGCGAGCCGGATGTATTCGTGGGATACACCGTTGGCCGTTCCCAGCTGCCGGTAGGTCCAGCCGGCCTCGTGGAAGTCCCGCAGCGCGGCACCGAAAAGAATGCGGCCCGCGCCGTCTTCGCTGGCTTTGTTGTGGAGTTCAGCAAGTTGTGCCCACGGATCGGCTGCCGTGTGTGTCGGAACCATGGCTGTCACCTTTCTCTGCAGGGCATGGTGACAGACACGTTACACGCTGGCGGAATCTGTCAACTGAGAGACGGGATCCGGCTTGGGTCCGCCCGGCAGGGGAGTGGGCGTGTACGGGGCCATGCTGGGAGGCGTCTGCGAGTAGCCGTGGCGCAGTGCGCGCGCTCGGGCGCCGCCGGGCTTGTACCCGCAGGCGGCATCCAGGTCCGGCCACGAGACATGATTCTTCTTGAGCCGGATCAGCAGGGCGCTGAGTTCTTCGGAGGCGAGCCGGTCCTCGAGAGAAACCTCCAGGGCGCGGCGCTGTTCAGGGCTGGGGGAGGGGCCCAGCCGCTTGCCGACGGCCTTTGTCGCCTTCCGCGCCTGGTCCGCCAGCTCGCGTAACCACTGAACTTCCGTTTCGTCCAGGACCCGGACGGAACGGATGGGCTCCTTGCGTGCCTTGAGAACACGGGTGAAGGCGTCGAAGGCCGGGGCAGGTTCGTCGTCGATGTCCAGGTTGATCTCGGCGATCTGGCGCAGCCGTTCCCCGCTGGTGCCGAGTAGGGCACCCAGGGTGTTGTAGGGCCAGCCTGCGTCATGGTGGGCTGCGCGGATTGTGGCAATCAGGGCCCGCTCGGTGCGTATCCGCCGGAGGCTGACCTCGTCCTCGTGCTTGCGGAAGGCGGAGACGGCGGCCGCCGGGAACGGGGCCCCGAGCACGTGCTGGGTCATCCGGTAGACGGTGGCGGCGGGGAAATTTGCGATTTTCTGCGTGCGCTCCCGGGAGATGCCGAGTGCCGTCGAGGTGGTGCGGCGGGACCAGCCGGCGGCGTCAGCGGCTTTGATGACCGTTGCGAGGCGGCTGTTCGTCCACGGGTCGTGCGGGTCCAGGGCTTTGCGGAACTCGACGAACGCGGCAGCAAGGATTTTCACCTGTGCCGGCGGCATGGGGAGGTGGTCTTTCGGTCTTGCCACGACGGCCCCTGCCCCTGTTTCGGTAAAGTACCCACTTACTGTATGTCGCCGACATTTTGACGACAAGTCGGTTCGCTCAGCGGGGCGCTTCCCGGTCAGGCGGCTTGGAGCTGCGCTTGATGTTCCAAAGCCGGGATGCCGGTGATGACTCCCTGGGTGTTCAGCGCCTCAAGGATGCCGCGGGAGATCTCCTTGCGTCGTGCACCGTTCAGCCGGGCCATCGCCGGGGTCCGCATCAGTTCCAGCTCCACGGCGAGCATCGCTTCGTCGAGGATGAGATCGGGCGCGGGCGCGTTTGAACGGGTCGTGGATGCCATGGCGTCAACGCTACGTGAGAGACCGGCGGCCGCCCGGAAACGCCCGCCGGCGGCCGGGGCGCATAGAGCAGGCCATGAAGCAGGAATCCCACGAGGTGCGGGCATGATCCCGGCACCGGTCCCGGTCTTCCCGATCGCAGCCATCCTGGTGGCCGCCGCCGGGGTCTTTTTCTACGCCTCGTTCCTGGCAGGACGAGGAACGGCGCGCTCGGACCGGGGGACCAACATATGGCGGCGGACCCTGGTTGTTGCCGTCACGGCGGCGCTGCTGGGTGTCGTGACTGCTGCGTTCCTTGTGAACATCCTCGCCAGCCATGATCGGAACTACAACACGGCCGTCTGGGCGGCCCTGGCCAAAAACTACGGCGTCCAGTCAGCCATTTCCGAACAGGGCGTGAAGGAAGGTGTGCTGTTTGCGGCCATCGTGAACGGGAAAAACGTCCAGTGCACGGTGAACCTTCCGTCGACGGTGGTCTGCGACGGGCAGCCGGTGCAACCGGCAGACGGCTGACTCTCCCGCGTCTACGCATGTTCCTTGGCAGAGGCATGCACCGCATCGGTTCGTGCTGATAACCGGTAAGCGTTTTGCAAAACACATCAGGTCCGGCACCCAATGTCGGTCCTCTGAACATTGGAGAATCCATGGATCGCCTTCGCAGTGAATGGGCCAACACGTCCACCAAGAGCCGCATCGTCCTCGGCGTCGTCCTGGGCGTCGCCCTCGTCCTGATGGCCTTGTCCGTAACGGGCGTCATCGACTTCTCGCCCGTGCAGACAGGCGTCACGCAGATCAAGAAGGGCTGACCCGCCCCGACAGAAAGCCCCGCCCTGGTACGAACCCGGGCGGGGCTTTTTCACGTCTCTGCCGTCAGTGCATCCACGCGCCTCGGCTGATGGGTTCGATGACATCCGGCAGGAGCAGGATCAGCAGGGCGCCGGCGACCATGTAAGGGCCGAAGGCGAACTCATGCTTGCGCCGTCCGAGGAAGAGCAGCGGCAGTGCCACCACCCCGCCCAGGACCATAGGCAGGATCAGCGCCCCGAGCGCGGCGGCGTATCCGCTCTGGAGTCCGCAGACCAGGGCGAGGATGCCACCGAGCTTTACGTCCCCGAACCCGAGGCCTCCGGTGAAGAAGGCGACCAGCCACAGGATCACGACCGTCCCGGCCATCGAGATGACAGCGGTCAGGGCGGCCGTTCCCGTGATGGCGCCGGTGAGCACTCCGCCGGTGACTGCCAGGCCGAAAACCGGGTACATCGGCAGCACGATGGGATCGGGCAGCCGGAGGATCTTCCAGTCGATGACGGCCAGGATGACCAGGACGGCGGCGAGCAGACCGATCATGATGGCCTCGAGCGGGCCTCGGCCGGAATTCACCCACACCCCGAGCATGCCCGTGCCGAGTGCCGCCGCGGCGGTGGGCATGCCGGTTTCCACCGACATGATGGCCGGCAGCCAGGGCTCGTCGATGTCGGGAATGATTTCGACGTCCTCTGCCGCCAGGGCATCGGGCATCGGGGTCCCCGCGGGGGTGATCTGGATCGTCAATGGAGCTCCTTGGAGATCGTTGTCTGGATGGCGTCCAACAAGGCATAAAGTGGCCTTGATGCGTTGGCGCTAAAAACATGAACTGTTACACTAAATTTGCCGGTGTCCGTACCGGCCCGATGATCGCCGGCCCACGAGCCGGCAAGAGAAGAGCTGCAGCGACCATGGGCAATGCCACCGCGGAGACCCTCTACAGAATTGCCGGCCGAAAAGCCCTCGAAGGCCGCGGGTGGGATGCCCTGAATGCCCAGCTTGCCGCCGACTCGCTGGTGATCAGCGACGAGATGGCCAAGACCCCCGACGCGCTGCTGGACCTCGGACCGCTCAAAGCCCTGGAGCTGCCGGATACCGGGCTTTCCGCCGTGGCGCGCGCCTTCCGCCAGCAGCTCCTCAAAGGTCTGGACAGTTGGGGTATCGCCGGAACCGTGGGAGCTGCTCTGCCCCCTGTAGACCTCGGTGATGCTCCGCTGGATCCGGTTGAGGCGGATGCCTTCGCCCCCGGACTGCTTGCCGGTCGTCAACTCGAGGCATTCGCCTCCGCAGAGGGTATGCGCGCTGCCCGGCTCGCGGTTCTTGCCGACCGGCTCCATGCCGCCGGTGACTACCAGGCGGCTCAGCGCAGCGCACATGCCGCCGACCAGTCCAGTGTGGCCGCCCATTACGGGGCCGAAGCCGCAGCCATCGGCGACACCCGCCTCGCTGCACTGCGGACCGGATTGCTCCTGGCAGAAGACGCATTCGGCGATGAATCCGTTCCGGAGGGAATGGCCGAGGCCGTGCGGCGCGTGCGCCGGGTCCACGATGCGGCCAACCTCACCAACACTCCGATCCATTGGGAACCCATCTCCTTCTTGTCTTAGGACTTCACCCCGCCCGTCAACCGGGCGGGGGATTCTGCGTTAGTTTCGGCGTCCGGCCTCTTTCTGGCGCAGGTACGAACCGTTCCGCAGTTCCGCGTCCAGCGCCGTGCTCTCGTTGATGACGCCGTCCAGGACGAGGTTCACCAGGGACACCTCGAAGGGGATCGACCCGGAATCTTTGCTCAACAGTTGTCCGGCGATACCCTCGGTGTTGTTGTTCTTGATCATGTTCGAGATCGCCTGGTTCATCATGAGGACCTCGGTGGCCACGACTCTGCCCCCGCCGCCCTTCTTCGGGAGCAACTTCTGGTAGACGACCCCTTTCAGGGAGCGGGCCAATTGCGCACGGGTGTCGGCGACGCGGTCGGCCGGCATGGCCTCGAGGATGCGTGCCGGGGCATCGGCGGTGGAGCCGGCGTGCAGCGTGGAGAACACCAGGTGTCCGGAGCTTGTCGCGGACAGCGCGGCGGACATGGTCGCCGGGTCGCGCATTTCGCCGACCAGGATGATGTCCGGGTTTTCACGCAGCGCATCCTCCACTCCGATGGCGAAGGAGTCCACGTCGCGGCCCTTGCCGACCTCGCGCTGGACGACCAGGGACTTGCCGTGGGTGTGCCGGTATTCGATCGGCGCCTCGATGGTGATGATCTTCTTGGCGTATTTTTCCTTGGCCAGCTTGATCAGGGCCGCCAGCGAACTGGACTTGCCGGACCCGGTGACACCGATGAAAAGGTAGAGCCCGCCCTCGTCGTCGATGAAGGACCGGATGATCTCCGGCAGGCCCAGGTCATCGAAGTCCGGAACGACGGACGGAATCGTCCTGAAGACGGCCATGGGTTCTCCACCGGCGACGGCGAAGTGTCCGCGGAAGTTGGACCGTTCGGTTTGGTAGGAGAAGTCCAGTCGCTTCTCCGCCCAGAACTGTTTCCATTCCTCCTCGGTGACCATCTGGCGCAGGGCCCGGCGCAGCGTTTCAGCGTCCAGTTCCCGGGACAGGCCGTCCATCCTGACCGTCTCGCCGTGGACGCTGACCCACGGGGTGGTGCCGGCGACCAGGTGAAGGTCGGAGCCTTTCATGTCCAGCGTCCGGTACAGCAGTGAGTCCACGGCATTGGAGGTCTTGACGACCGTGGGCGCCTCGGGTGCTGCTGGAAGTGCGGGTGCGATGGCTGTTGCTGTCATGGCGGTTCCTTTCCTAGTCGATGAGGATGTGGCTGCGGACCTCGGCGAGGCTGGTAAGCCCGGCACGGACTTTGAGCAGCCCGTCGTCCTTGAGGGTGAGCATGCCGTTGGCCCTGGCGGCCTCGGCCAGGACCGAGTTGGGTACGTCTTCGGTGATGAGGTCCCGGATATGGCGGGGAAAAGTCATCAACTCGTGAATCGGCAGCCGGCCCTTGTAGCCGAGGCCGTTGCATTCGATGCAGCCGTGCTCGGAGGGCCCGTACCAGACCGATTTACCCGTCGCGGGGTCCACCTCGTCGAGATCCTCGTGGGTGAGCTTGAAGTCCATGACCAAGTCCCTGCTTGGCCTCGTGACGACCTTGCACTTGCACAGCACGCGGGGGAGCCGCTGTGCGCAGACGGCGCGCATCGTGTCCCCGAGAACGGACGGGCGCAGCCCCATTTCCCGCAGGCGCAGCACCGCTCCCGGCGCGTCGTTGGTGTGCAGGGTGGAAAGGACCATGTGGCCCGTGTTGGCGGCCGCGATGGCGGTGTGGGCGATGGCTTCCCTGTTGATTTCACCGATGAACAGCACTTCGGCGGCCGAACGGAGGGTTGTCGCCATACCGCCTTCCCAGGTGACGTTCTGGTTGACGGGAACCTGGGTGATGCCTTCGGGGATGCGCATTTCGACGGGGTCTTCGAGGGAGACAATCTTTTTGCCGGTGTCCATTAGCCATCCGAGGCTGGCGTAATGCAGGGTGGTCTTGCCGGAGCCCATGGGACCCACAGCCAGGCAGATCCCGTTCGGCTGAGCCAGAGACCGTCTCCACGCCTGCCCGGTGTCCGCACCGAAGCCGATCTCCGACAGTTCCCGGATCTCACCGCCGCCGATACGCAAGGTGACCGACTCGCCCCAAACCGCCGGCAACACGGCGACACGGATGTCGATGTCTTTGCCGTTGTAGCGGTAGGAGAAGCTGCCGTCCTGGTTTGTGAGCTCGCTGGAAGACAGCCTGGCGCGCGTCTTGATCAGACCGGCGAGACGCGGTGCGAGTTCCTTGGGCTGGAACGGCTCCTTGTGAAGCTTGCCGTCGATGCTGTATCGGACACTCAGATGCGTTGCTGCAGGTTCCAGATGAATATCGGAGGCACCAGACTCCAGTGCACCCTCGATGATCGCATCCAGGGTGTTGACGAAGTTGCTCTCGTCGCCGACGTCCACGACCGCGGCGGGCCGGTAGCTCCTGGCTTGATCGTTCAGGTCTTTCGCCGCCTGCTCCCCGGCCTGCTTCGCCTCGATGGAGGTGGAGTAGAACCGGCCCACGGCCCGGGTCAGCTCATTGTTGGACGAGTAGACGGGGACGATGTTCTTGCCGGTTTTGGACTGAAGCTGCTTGATGAGATTGTTATCGAAGGGATTGATGCAGGCAACGGTGAGATCATCCCCGTCCAGGGACAAGGGCACCACGTTGAGCTTCCTGGCGGTGTGGAATTCAATCAGGCTGATGACGTCATCGGAGATGGTCCTCCTGTCATCGATCTCTTCATACGTCCATCCGTGCATGAACGCGAAAGCCCTGCAGGTCTCCTGGTGGGAAACCCGTCCCTGGTTCCGGAGGAACGTAAGGACATTCTGACCTTGGGCGGCGGCGTTGAGTTCAGCCGATGCGAACTCCTCTGCGGTGAGGATTTTTTCCCGCACGAAGTATGCTTCGAGCCTGCTGGCGGTGAGGGCGACCATGACCGAGTGACATTCCTGACTGTTCGAGGTTTCACTTCCAAACATGCGTAGACCCGGGCCGCAGGGCCGTCCCGATGCGTCTACGCATGTTTCCCGGTGAAGAGTCCTGAACGATTTCGACAAGGAAGCAGGGAACCTGCATTGGCTGACAAAGTCATTGGCATCGACTTCGGGTCAACGGGCCTGAAAATCGCCGAAGTGAGCATTGAGAAAAATGCGGTCACCGTGGTCAAGCAGGCGTACATGCCGTTGGATCCCGGGATTATCCGTAGCGGCGGCATTTCGGCCGAGAATGTCGACCTTGTCGCGTCCGAGCTCAAGGCCTTCCTGGCCGGGAACAAGTTCACTTCGCGCGATGCGGTCATGGGCATCAACTCCGCAGCCGACGTCTACGTCAACCGGGCCATCACCCCGTGGCACGAGCCGAAGAACTACCAGACAGCGGTCGGGTTTGACATCATCGCCGATGAGTCCCTTCTCCTGGGTGCGCCCGCGGAAGTGATCATCGACGCGGTGGTGTTCGAGGAATTCAAGGACGAGGACGGCAAACGCAAGGTTGACGCCCTCCTGATCGGCGTCGGTCACAAGCTCGTCGACGCCCAGCTGGAGGTCTTGCAGAAGGCCGGGCTGAACGCCGCCGGTGCCGATCTCACCGGCCTGGGCTCCCTGAAGGCCAGCTGGATCGCCAACCGTACCCCTGGCCTGCTTGATGTCATCGTCGACATCGGACAGGACGTGACCTCAGTGCTCATTCATGAAGGCGGCAAGCCGTACGCGCTGACCCTGCACCGCGGTGTCGGCGGCGGAGACCTGGACAAGCTCATCGCCACGAACCTGCAGGACGACGCGCGCGACCGGGTAATCAAAGAGAAGGTCAGCTTCAACCGCGACTACCGGGTCCAACAGGCCATGGATCAGTACGCCTTCAAGCTCACAACCACGATCCAGGGCGCCTTCGCCAGTTACGCGAACACCTTCCCCGAAGGCCGGCGCCCGCCCCAGCCCGCCGGACTCACCCTGATCGGCGGCGGCTCGCTCGTCCACAATCTGCCGGCCACCCTGCAGGACGCCACGGGGTGGCGGACGATGACCGGCCGCTACGCGATCGACATTGCCGGGGACCCGGAACGGCACCACCTCGGGCCGATTCTCAGCACCGACTACATGGCCGCTGTCGGCCTCGCGATGGGAGCAACAGCCTGATGGCAACAATCACTACCGAGCCGCGGCCGGCGAAAGCGAAAAAGCCCAAACCCGAACGCCAGCCGAAGGCACCGCGTGAACCCAAGGCGCCAAGGCCATCGAAAGACGCCAAGACCCCCAAGACCCCTGTCGAGAAGGCTCCGGCCCCTCCCGCGTGGGCCTCGCCAGTCAAGCCGTCCCTCGTTCTGCTTCCCCCGAAGGCCCGCGGGCTCAAGGCACGCCGCCGGGCAGTCCGCCGGGCGATGTTCATGTCGCTCGGATTGCTTGGCCTGACCGCCGCCGGCTACCTTGTCGTCCTCGCCGGAACCGCGGGGGCGCAGGCTGAACTGAACAAGGAAAAAGACATCACAGCCACGTCCACCCAGTACCTGGCGCAGAACAGGGACGTCCAGGACTTCGCCAACGGCTTCATCGAACGCAAGGCCGCAGCCGCCAGCGCCCTGGACCAGGACGTGGCCTACTCGAAGGTCGTCCAATCCATCCTCAACGACAACACGGTCGGGGTGGTGTTCACCTCAATCAAGACCTCGGCCGCCGGAAGCCAGTGCGTGTCTTCAAGCCCCTTCGTATCCTCGACATCGCTCGGATGCCTCGATGTCGAAGGCAAGGCCAAGGATGTCACTTCGGTCGCCCAACTAGTGTCTGCGCTGAACCAGGACAAGACCACTCTGGCCGAACCGTACCTGACCCAGACTGTGGCAGCGGACAGCAGTGTGACCTTCAAGCTCACCGTCGGATACACCAGCCAGGCACTCTCGCTGAAGGGCCAGAAATTCAAGCCCTCCCCGGAAGAGCTTTCGTCCCTCGACACCCCGACCTCGGCCGCCGGGACAACGTCCACTCCGGCAACACAGGGAGCAAGCAAGTGAACGGCACCGCATCCAAGAACACCGGCCCGTACATTGTCGCGGGCATCGTCTCAATTTTCCTGATCGTCATCGCCTACATGATGTTCTTCCTTCCCAAGATGAACGAGTCCAAGGCTCTGGTGTCTCAGGCGGCCACCGCGCACACCAACAATGCAGCCCTGACCGCCAAGGCCGAGAAGATCGGAGCGATCGCCAAGAACATCGGGCCGCTCAAAGCCCAGGTCGATGAATTCAATCTCGCGTTCCCCTCCGCCGCGCAGCAGCAGAACATGATTGACACAATCAACCAGGCGGCCGCGTCAACGGGGGTCACCCTGACAACCCTGAACCCGTCGGCCCCGGCGCCGAAGAAGGACGACACGGCGGCAGCGCCCCCTCCTCCGGTTACCCAGGCAAAGCAGTCCGGCACGGATCTTCCCGGCCCGGCTCCGGCTCCTGCCTCGCCCGCAACCCAGGCGGCGGCTGCCTCGACGGCCCAGTTGGGAACAGTGTCGCTGAAGATTGACGGCACTGGCACCCTCGATGCAGTGCAGGCGTTCGTGGTCAAACTCGAGAGCCTGAAGCGGCCCATCCTTGTGCACGAGCTGCAGATCGACAAGCTCGAAAACGGCTATCACGTGATGGCGAACGGCGAGACCTTCCTGTCCGCACCGCTGGTCGCGCCGGCTGGTTCCAAGTAAAAGAAGATGCCGGGCCCTGGATTCTCTCTGGGCCCGGCATCAAAACTGGTTACACTTCAGTTTGCGTTACGTCAAATCTCTCACGTAGTTTGTCGATTAAGAGTTATTCACTATTGACAAGCTAAGGATTGACCATGAACAGCATGACCAAGGGCTTCGGAGTTCTCGTACTGACGGCTGCCGTCGCGCTCGGCGCATCGGGCTGCTCCCAGAACGCACCTGCCGCGGCGCCGAGCCCCACCGTTGATTCGAGCCAGCTGACCGGGGCCAAGGCTGCCGAAGCCATCAAGGGATTCGTCGCTGCCGGCACGTCGGACGCGGTCGCCAAGGCCGTAGCCGGCAAGCCGACCGCTGACACCTTCTCGCCTGCCGTGAAGTTCATCGACAAGGACGCCAACATGGCTACTGTTCAGAACACTGTCTCCGATTTCGTCCTGGTGAAGATGGCAGACCCGAAGGCCCCCGTCTCCGTAACTGTCGATGACTCCAAGGTTGTTGTCGACGGTCAGAAGGCCATGGTTCCTGCCGCCGCCGTGACGGTTACCGCCGGCGGGAAGAAGGTTTCCAACTGCGATGTCCTGGCTGCGGAGGTAAACCACCTGGTTTTCCGTGATGGTGCCTGGGTCATCACTTTCCCGGCTCCTGCTTCAGCTTCCCCGAGTGCCACTCCGAGTGCCTCTGCCAAGTAGTCCACAGCGTCTCCTGTTTCGGTTTTCCTCACGCTACTAATGTGTGCGGCATCCGTTCTTACGCTACCCATTTCCGGATGCATCAGCTGGTTTTTCATGCCGTTCTTCACCTTCATAATGTGTGCGGGATCCGCCGTCTCTGTCACCGTTGAAACCGGTCCGGGGGCGGCGGTTTTTCGCCGTGTCTTGTGCACTTGATGTGTGCGGCAAGCCCTCCCGTCCTCGCCGCCCGGGGCTGACACTGCGCCGGCGACCCGGCCATGCGGCCAGTAGCCGAGAAGCCCTTTCCGGGAGGCCGGTCAGTCCCATATCGACGCATGTTCCCCAGTATGAACACAAGCATCCAAATGACCGTTTCCCTCCGTCGGGTCTTCCGCAAGACCCGCCGTGCCCTGCGCCGATCGGCTCCGGCGGCCATGGCCCTCTGCCTGCTCGCCGCACTCGTCGGCGCCACCCTGGTCGGGGTTTTCTCCCGGTGAGCAACTAAAGAACCTCGCTGCTCCTGCGTTCGCTGGCTCGTCTACGCATGTTTCCCGGTAGATGACCGCCCGTGGCCCGATGCCCCGGGGATACGACGACCCCAGGAGCAGGCTTTGACGATCACCGCGGCACCGCCGGCAAGAAAGAACCAGACATTCGCGTTCCGGGCAGAGGGCGCTGACGGCAGGCCCAAGTCCGGCACGGCTGTCGCCTCCACCCGCGAAGCCGCGATCGCCAAGCTGGCCGCCAACCCCGAATACACGTCCATCCTTGCGGTCCGGCAGACCGGTACTACCGTGGTGGGCAAGAAATCCAGGCCCAAGGCCCGCGCCATGATTGCCGCCAGCCGGCAGCTCGCTCTCTATCTTGAGGTCGGCTACGACGAACGGGCCGCGATCACCGAGATCCTGGACGACGGGGAAATCGGCGACGTCGTGCTGGCCTACGGCCTGTCCGAGGTGCTGAAAGACATGAGTTCCGACGGCGTCAAAATGCACGTCGCAATGGCCAAGCACCCCTACATCTTCCCGGACCTGATGACACGGACCCTCGCGGCCGGGGACGCCGGCGGCTTCGTCGCGGACGCCGCAAACCAGGTGGCAAACGACCTGGAAAGCGAGGACGAACAGCGCGCCAAGGTCAAGAAGGCATTGACCTATCCCATGGTGGTGCTGGCCCTCAGTTCAGCCATTTTCATCTTCCTGATGATGTACGTCGTGCCCAAGTTCGGTGCCATGTACAAGGATCTGAGCCACGGCAAGGCGCAGCTTCCGGTCCTGACCCAGATGGTCATGGCAGTCTCGGCCCAGATGGCCTGGGCCGTCCCGCTCCTGGCCGTGCTCTCCGTCATCGGAACCATCTGGTACCGGCGCAACTCAAAGGAGACCAAGGTCCGCGAATTCGTGGACCCGCTCAAGCTCAAACTGCCGGTTTTCGGCAAGTTGTTCCGGGACATCGCCCTGACCAAGTTCTGCCGCATCATGGCTTCCCTGGCCATGCACCATGTCCACATCACCGACGCTTTGGCGATCACCGCTGGTTCTGTCGGAAACGTGGTCATGGAGAACGCCATTTTGAAGGCCCGTGACGGCAAACTCAAAGGCCAGTCCATCATGGAGCCGCTGCGCGAAGAGCCGCTGTTTCCGAAGATGTTGCTCAAGTTCCTTGCCCTGGGCGAAGACACCGGCAAAACCGCGAAGTCCCTCCAGTCTGTCGGCAAGCTGTATGAACGCGACGTCGAACACACGACCAACAACATGGAAGCCTACGTCCAGCCGATCTTCCTTATCGGGATCGCGGGCATGGTTTTGATCATCGCCCTGGCGATCTACCTTCCATATTTTTCCCTCGGGGACGTCGTCTCGCCGTACTAGATCTTAATGTCCGGGATGCAACTGAGCAAGGACGACACCGAGCTCCTACGCGCTGCTACTCAAAGGGGCTCCGGCGCCAAGGAGACGGAACTGCGCGAGTCGGAGGACAAGTAGCAGGTGCGATCAGCTTAGGCTGGCATCATCGCTGATTAGGCGGAGCCACGAAAGCGTACTTACCCTACGGCCGGGGCGGTCGGGTGTAAGGGGTTTTCCTGACAGGTACCGAGGATTTCCACTCAAAGGTCGGATTCCAGTCCCAATTGAGGGGCGGATGATTCCGAAATTTAATCCCTACCGGATCGTCGTCGAACGGATCAAAATCAACGAAGTCATCGGATCCCTGCGCCCACTTCTCAAATCGGTCTGGCATCTCGAGTACGAAACTGGCATTCAAGCCAGGCCTCGACCTTTTCCGGGATCGGCGCCCAGCGGCTTCACGCAAGGCGAGAATTGTCGTTAGTTCTGGCCACCTGCCAGCTAAGCTGTTGGCCAGCTCGGATTCATCCGTCCTTCCCTCGGTCAGAGCGAGCACAACGTAGGCGAGCAGAGTTCGAGCGGTCCGTAAAAATGCTGTCGAATCGGAGGGAGCACCCCAAGTTCTTTCTTGCGCCTGCACAAGCTCGAGCGACCCTCTAAGCTGTTTGATCACAGGCCAGGGGAATTTCGCTCCTTCATTGAGCTCTCTAACCAGACGCTCAAGTGCCTTCCCTGACTGCTCGCCTGGGGCTTCAGTCATGCCCTGATTAAGGGCTCCGTCGATCAGCCACCAGGCGACGCCCGGCACCCACCCATAGAGGCCGTAGCAGACGAAATAGTCCCACATGTCAGAAGCCGCCCTGGCCTCTTTTCCGCTACCAAGAAGCCAGTTCATGGTGACGGCATCATTTAGGGAAGCTAACTCTTCCGCGTAAGTTTCCAGCACTTCCGTTACCACTGGTGACCAGGCTTCATTAAAACGGGTACCTGATCCCGACAGTTGGAGACTTGCCCAGCCATAAAGGAACTTTCGGCGGGTAAGGGAAGCAGAGCCAGGGCGCAGGTACTCCGACTGAAAGTGGTCTCTCGCTGGCCCGCTTATCTGTAAAAGGGCCGTGAAGATCTCGGGATCACTTGCGAGTTCCCACCCTTGTGTGATGATCTCAAATCCTTTTTCTCTCGCATGCGGTGCCAGATTTGCGCCGTCCATTAAACGCAGCAAGAGAGTGGGGGGAGTTGCGCCCAGACATAGGCTGATGAAGACGTTGGTCGCCCCCCGGGTGCGTGTTTGATCAAAGCTCTGAATCAAAAGCTCCGGCAACAGAGATGTACTGTCTTTTTCATAAGCTTCGCGGAGACGCGTAGCCATGTCAGCTGCGTTCTCAGCCTCCCTTGCAAACGCTTCTGCGGCAAAAAATTCGTAGAAGGTCCTGTGTGTGAACGAGAAGATCCGCTGGCCGCCATATTTACTGGTTCCAGTTACTCCGAGAAGCCATGCGCGTCCTGCGCAGAAGTCTAGAAAGTCCTTGGCGGTAGATTCTGCCTTGCTTTGCATGAATCCAAGGTCAGACACCATGTAGTTAGAGAGGCTCTTGACAATGATTTGCTCTTCGAGTCCCGCTTGTGCAGCTGACGAGTTGTAAATCCATCGGGCAATTTCTTCCATGAGTCTGTCCATGTAGTCAGGCAGTACTTCGAAGTGTCTGATCTGACGGTGTGCGTCCCATTTATGAAAGAGAAGTTGGGCGCATTCTCTGTAAATTCCTCTTCTGTTCGCCGGAATGGCGCCGCTGTCGCGATAAAGGATGCATAGTAGGGACAAAAGCAGAGGGTTGGCTCGAAGGTCGCTGACTGCTTCCGATTCGGCGAGGAAGTGATCTACGAGATTGTCCCTTTTGTTCTTGCCAAACCAGCGTGTGCAGTACTCCTCGATCTGATCGTCGGAGAACTCTTGCAGGCGGACGCTACGGAACACCTTGGCGTTCAAGGGTGCATTTACATATCCAACCTCTCTAGTGGTGACGAGTATGGATGCAGAAGGAAACTGGGCCGTTAGGCGGTGGATTCGCTTCACCATGTCCTGACGACGAGGCAAATCCGTTATCTCATCGAGTCCATCGAAGACCACAGCAATTTTGCCCGTTAGCAACAGTGCTTCTAGCGCCGATTCCTTCACCGGCAGGTGTTCAGCAGAGAGTTGTTTCGAGGCGTACCCCACGAGCGAGTTGGTGAATCCGTCACGGGCATAGTCGCGGCACTTGAGTACCACGCTGGGTAGGACAGGATTTCGCATTTGGGGGTTGGCCAGGCCTGCTGTCAGGAACTTCACGAATGTTGACTTACCCGCTCCGGGGGAGCCCATGATGAGGACACGAAAGGGTGCACCGGATGAGACCAGCCCTCCTGAGTCTTCAATGGAATCTGTACTAACCCCGACGAAGTCTCGACTGACGTATAAATCGTCAAAGCTCACTTGGCTGTCAACTTCCGCATGGCCAATGATCGGATCCTGCTCGCCGGCGCGGATAGAGTCGGCGAGATTCACTGAAAGCTCCGCGGTTTTTTGAAGGGTTCCCAGGTCACCCGTGAGGGCAAGCAATCTACCTATGTAGGCCCGATTAGCACCTTCGTTTTCCTTGAGCCGTAGCGGTGTGGCAAGAAATTCAGAATAGGCCTCGATTTCATCCTGCAGCTCAGGGGAGTGGCTGGAGTCAGGGAGGGAGCCTCGAAACAGTGCTGCAATCGAGGCGAACAGTGCATCACCGCTTTTTACCCATTTCTGTCCACCTTGAATGTTCCACCGCTTGCATTCGTTAAGGAACGCGGTACGGGCGCCTTCGACCACATCCTCTGCCTCAGAGAGGACGGTCCCTAATGCTAGGAGGCTAAGGATGGGCTTGACCGGGTCGCTCTCAAGGAATGCGTGTATGTCGGACACCTGGGCAGCGGACAGCATCCTTTCTCCGCCTGACAGAGCACTCAGCTTCAGCCACTTCTGATCAATCGTTCCACTCAACCGGGCGCGACGATAAGCGGATCGCACGCCCTTGGTCCCCGTTTGCAGCAACGTCGAGGTGCCGCTGGCGATTGAGACGGTTGCAGCAGCGGTGGCGAGGGGTTCCATACGGGAACTTTATCCATTTTTTCTAAGTCTCGGAGGATTGGTGCCCGAAACTGAGGTTCTCCAGTCACTAGCTCTGAAGACTGGGGAGCCGCGCGCCGTTCAGGTCGGAGGCCGTGGCATGGCTGGGCGGTTCCAGGACGCGCTGGTTGGGTTGGAGAACGCACAGAAGGCGTTTGCAGCAGAGGGGCTTCCAATAGGGGGCCCAGACAATGCTTCAGCTAGCGAACGTCTACGAATGGCTCGGCGATTATGTCCGGCACTTTCGATAACCCACGCGGCAGAAGACCTTGTCGCTCATCGGCTGACCGATAGCCCCAATGAGGCTGCAATCAGCGCCGCCATCGAGTAGCAAATGTCACAGATTGTATGGGCAGCACAAAACCGTCTACTGACCTGACCACGCCTAGGAGAAGAACTGTGCAATCCGTACGGCCAACATGTCAAGAACCTTCCCCTTCGCCAGTCTCTCGAAAGACTTTGTCTATCAGGACATGACGGTGCTGACCGCGCCGTTCAAGTAATTGGTTGCGGCCTTCGCATCCGTCACGTCGGCGGTGGCTATGCTCTGGAAGCCCGCTACGCACTTCATAGTGTCAACGGCTGAGCTGATGTCCTCACCGTGGATCTTGCCGAAGACCGTCGTGTAGAGCATGCCAACAGTCTCAATGCCGAACCACAGGGCCGTCGCAAGGTAGGCCGGGGGAGAGGACTGAAGATGAACCCCCTTCAGGCCGCTCGATTCATCCACTCCACTTTTCGCCCGGGCTGATGATGTCGATGACGTTGCCGGGCTTCGAAGTGCGGTGATGTAATTGCGAGCCGGAGGACCATCTGGCCGGAATCGAGGCTCTGGTCTGCCATGGTCAGGCCCGGGGTAACAGACATAGAAATAGCCACCCATGATACTCCTACCTGGGTAAGGAGCTTTCGGCGGCCGGAGGGCTCAAGGAGAGCACAAATTGTTAATCTAGGAGCTACGCGACGTCCGATCCATTGTTAATGTCCACTGAAAAAGCCTGAAAGCAGTGGGGCCGATTGTTAATGTTCAAGCGGACTGGACACTTAAAAAATCAGGTGGTGGCGGTCCGCGGCCATCAAATACATCTCATGGCCTGAATGCCCCCGTCCACACCGGACGGGGGCATTTTGAGCGCTGCCAGGACGTGAGCCTCAGCCTGTGGGAGCCGCGGAGCCAGAATCTACGCATGTTTCCCGGTAAGGGGCGAATCCGCCCGTCAAAGACACTCCGGGCGGTCGCGACAAATGCCCGGGTTCGAGAAAGGCAAGACCTTTGGGGGAAATCTTCCGACTCCTGGATCCGCACGAGGCACGCACCCGGTTAGGTCATGGGCACCGCCTCGCAAACGAGCAGAAACGTGATGCGGGCTTCTCGCTGATCGAAATCATGGCAGGCATGGCCATCATCGCCATCCTGGCCCTGGCCATCCTGCCGCAGTTCGCCAAGTACTTCGAACGCGCCGCCGTACAGAACCTCTCCTCTGAGGTTTCCAACGCCGCGCTGACCGTTGACTCGGACTTCTCCCTCACCGGCAAGGCCAAGTACGTGCAGGCGAACGTCGACGCCTCGGTGGCTTCCGTGAACAAGGACAGCGAAACCACCCTTAGCGACGTCGTCGATGCCTCCGGCTTCTTCTACACCATCAAAGGCGTCAACGTCGCGGTCACCAATTACTGCCTGAAGTACGTCAGCGCCGGGGCCACGGCCGGCCTGCAGGTGACAACTAAGGCGGCCAACCCGACCTGCTCCTGACCGGATACCCGCCCGTCGCACGCCTGCGCGGCAGTGGGGGACCGGAATTCGAATATCTACGCATGTTCCTAGTTGTAGGCGTCTCGCCGACAACAGACATCCGGGCTTGTGTGTTGCCGCCCGAATCGAGAGAGGTTTTACCTTGAGCAATATCGCCCTTCTCCTGGATCCCCAGGAAGCCCGTGCCCGGATGAAACGCCGGGAAGACGCCGCCCCGGTCCGCAGGAAGCGCCGGGATGCCGGTTTCTCGCTGATCGAAATCATGGCAGGCATGGCCATCATCGCCATCCTGGCCCTGGCCATCCTGCCGCAGTTCTCCAAGTACTTCGAACGCGCCGCCGTGCAGAACCTCTCCTCCGAGGTTTCCAACGCCGCGCTGACCGTCGACTCGGACTTCTCCCTCACCGGTAAGGCCAAGTACGTCCAGACCAACGTGACCGCCTCGGTCGCGTCGGTGAACCACAGCCCGGATTCGACCCTGACCGGCACCGTGGACGGCACCGGCTTCGGGTACACCATCACCGGCACTAACAACGCGATCACGCACTACTGCCTGAAGTACACCAGCCAGGGTGCAGCGGCCGGCCTTCAGGTAACGCCGATGCCGGGAACCGGAACCTGCCCGTAGCAGGACCCGCTCGTGGAAGCGGTCGGGGCCACACGCTCCGGCCGCTTCCTGCAGCTAGACACCTCAAAACAACAGCACCAGCTTCAGCGGAAAGGTCCCCATGTCGGCGCACGAACACCCTACAGACGACGCCCTGTCCGAGGCCGTCGCAGGAATGGGCGCCGCACTGCTGAAGACCCTGCCGTCCCGTGGATGGGTTCACGACCGAAGCGCCGCAGCCTGGGGCGACATCGAATTCTTCGAGTCCACCGATGCCGGGCTTCAAGCCCCGCAGACCATCGACTTCGCGGAGATGATTGCATGACAACCACCTGGTCAGGACGCCGCCTCCTCCACCGGTTCATGAAGCAGGACAAGGGCTCCATCATCCTCGAAGGTGTCGTGAGCCTGGGGATCATTTCCGTTCTTACCCTCGGGTACACCAGCGTTTCCACTCATGCGACTGTCACACAACGGACCGCCGTCAACGAGACGATCGCCGTCCAGGCAGCCCAGGACGCAATGGAGAAGGCCAAATCCACCAGCTGGGCCAACGTCGGCACAGACGTCGCCTCATCCGTGGCTCTCCCCTCGGGGGTGACGCCTATCGTGGGCGGAGCCCTTCCGGCCAACCCGGTACCTTCTGTGATCCGCGGCGTTCCCATCACAGTCAAGACGGCAGTGGGCTGGCAGCAGAAACCGAACGGCATTTCGGAATTCGGCGTGAAGGTCGTCTCCGTCGAAGTTTCCTGGCAGGACGTCACCGGGGATGCCTCGACGGCGCATACGAAAACGCAACAGATCCTCATCACCCCCGGCATCGGCGAAGCCGTCCCGTCCGGGGTCCGCGGCTCGGTCGAGACCGCCCCGGTTCTCCCGACACCAACCCCCACGCCGACTCCTACTCCCACCCCGACGCCGACCCCCACCGCAACTACGCCTCCGCCAGCCCCGGCCTCTCCATTCACTGACGTGCCGACCAACCACCCCTTGTACAGCGACATCCTGTGGATGTACACCCAAGGGGTCAGCACAGGCTGGCTGGAAAGCGACGGCACCCGGACCTACCGGCCCGCCACCATGACCACACGCGACCAGATCGCCGCAGTCATCTACCGCCAGCTGGGCTCCCCGGTGTTCACCGCCCCGACGACTTCCCCGTACACGGACCTGACCCCGTCGAGCAGCTCCTACACGGAGATCACCTGGCTTGCCTCGATGGGCATCACGCCCTGGAGCGGCACGACCTACGGGTCCACGACCCAGGTCACCCGAGAAGACCTTGCGGTCCTCATGTACCGGATGGCGGGGCGCCCCGCTTACACACCGCCGACCGTTTCGCCCTTCAGCGACGTCCCGGTAAACCGGACCCATTACAAAGAAATCACCTGGCTCAATTCCACGGGCATCGCTACCGGATACCCGGACGGAACCTTCCAGCCGGGGATGAGCGTGCAGCGCGACGCCCTGGCAACCTACGTCCACGCATACAACACCCTGTTCGGCAAGACGGTCCCCGCCGTCTACTCGGCCATTGACCAGAAGTATGACGCCGTCAACGGCCCGGTCCTCCTCGGCGCGCCCTCCAGCCCCGAGGTCTCCGGTCTCGTCAGGGGCGGCAAGTACCGGTGCTACACCACCGGCTGCATCCTGTGGTCCCCGGCCCAGGGAGCCACCCTGTCCATGAACGGCCCCATCCGAACCCTCTGGGGATCCTTCGGGTTCGAGTCCAGCTGGCTCGGGTACCCGACCAACGACGGCGTCAGCGGGTTGAAGAATGGCGGCACGTCCCAGGACTTCGAAGGCGGTTCCATTTTTTGGTCCTCGGCAACCGGCGCCCATTCCGTTGATGGCGCGATCCGCGGCGCCTGGCTGGCTGCCGGAGCCCAGGACGGATGGCTCGGCTACCCGACCACCAACGAGATCACCGGCTTGAAGTACGGCGGCGCCAAACAGAACTACCAGAGCGGCTACATCTACTGGTGGCCGAATGTCGCCACCACGTACGTGCATGGTGCCATCGGTGCCACCTGGATCAGTCTCGGGGCCGAGAACAGCAGCTACGGCTACCCCCGGACCAGCGAATACATCTGGAACGGCAACCCCCGTCAGGACTTCGAGAACGGATATATGACATGGACGGCAACCGGAGGGGTGGTGCTGCACTGATGGGGGACTGGATCCGATACCGCTTCGAAGACATCCGCCGCAGGGGTGTCCGTGACAAGGGCTTCATTCTTGTCTCCACAATCATGCTGTTCGTGCTTGTCGCCGGGACGGTGTACTGGCTCATCTCGGCCACGGACCGGACCATCAAGACTTCCGTGCAGACCTCCGACTTCGTCCAGTCCGGGCAGCTCGCCGACCTGGCCATCCAGGACGCGATGTACCAGCTGAACCAGATCCAGCCGGCGACGCTGCCGAACCTCGGCTCACCGCGTACCGGCGGCACGTCGAACGACGGATCCTGGACCTGGTACGCGGACCCGGTAACCATGGGTGACGGTGGCAAACGAACCATGCTCCACGCCACCGGCACCTTCCGCGGGGCAATCCGCAAGGTCCAGGCCACCGTCGTAGGCTCACGGGTGGGCGGCTTCAAGACCGAGACGGACAAATCCATCACCTACCAGGTGGCCCCGTCCACGGCCTTCACCCACACCCTGATGGGCAAGTCTGTCACGGTCCAGAACGGCATCAGCGGCGCCGACCCCTTCCTCACCGGCTCCATCGGGCTGCTTGGCAGCGCTCTGTCAACCGCACCGGCTGCCGGAACGACGGGCACATCCACCGCCGCCACCTACCAGTACGGGCCGCAGGCAACTTCGCTGAGTGTTCCGGGTGCCATCCGTGCACCCGCCGGCCTGTCACTGAATCCATCGTTCATCACCGACAACATGAGCGGATGCGGCGGCGCCATCCCGCAGCCCTGGACCGCATCCCGCAACGGTGGCGTCCTGACCGCCAATGACACCGTCGGATGCTATTCCTCGATGAACTTCGACGTTCCGACGGTCATCCAAGGTGACGGGTCCTTCAACGCCTATGTCTCCGGCGGGGTCATGGTCAGCCAGAACATCAGCGCATCCTCGGGCACCGGGCTGAACATCTACACCAACGGCAACGTCACCTTCCCGACCGGCAGCGCCGCCGGGACCTCCCTGACGGTCCGGAACCTGTACGTCTACGCGCCGCAGGGCCTGTGCGCCACCACGACAACGGACCCGGGCGGGTTCCGTTCACTCACCAAGAGCCTGGACTTCTCCGGATCCCTGGCCTGCAACACCATCCAGGTCGCCGGTCAGTTCCGCAAGGGCGACAACACCGACATCAACTACCCGGACCATCTGGGGCCGGTCGGACCCGCCGGCGACTCCGTCTTCGACAACACCGTCTGGTACCTCGCCGATTACCAGCAGCCCTCCGGAGCCAATGCGACGCACTAGAGCAGCAGCAGGTACCAGCCCGTCGGAAAACGATTCGGCCGCACACAGGAAAGGTATGGCCATGAAAAATTTGATTGCCCGGTACAAGAAGCGTCGCCGGGACGCAGGCGTGGGCCTCGTCGATGCTATTGTCGGTATCGGTCTTGCCTCGATCATCATCGGCGGACCGATCCTCTACTTCACCACGGTGAACCAGAACGCGGCCGGCAACGCGGCCACCCAGTCCCAGAACACCGCCATTTCAACGGCACTGGACCGGACTGTTGCCAACATCCAGGCTTCCGACACCATCCTGTACGCCGGGCCCAACGAACTGGTGACGAGCTCCACCGAAGTCGACCCGGGCAAGGCGGACAACCCTGTCATCACCCGCTGGGTCGTCAACGGCACCACCCTGTACCAGCAGGCCTGGTCGGGCAAGGCCGGCGTGACCTCCTATGACCGCAGCACCCTTCCGACTGCAGCGGGCGAGAGCGCCAACCTGGTCACCCGCGTGTCCGTGGACAACCTGCAACTGACCGGCCAGCTGTTCACCTATTCCGACAAGGCCCAGGCCGACCTGCCCGTCACTGCGACGACGCCGCTGACAACGGATCCCCGGACCACGCCAAATGACGGCAAGCGGACCTACGACATCGCCCTGGTCAACATCGCGATCAAGGCCGGGACCATCGAAAACGGCACCGGCAAGACCGGCATGGTGGAGAGCAAGACTTCCGCCGCGCCGCGTGGCGTCTCCGGCAAGTCCGACGGGTCAAACAGCACCCCGCAGTGCCCGGCCGTCCTGATCACCACCTCGCCGGCCGGACTGCCCGTCATCACCTGGAACACGATGCCCGGGTTCCTGCAGTACCAGGTCAGCCGCAACAGCGGCCCTCTCGCTGTGGTCACCGCCGTACCGACCGATACCCAGAAGTCCTACACGGATGCCACCATCACCCCGGGGCCGGTGGACGTGGTCCAGTACCGGGTCCAAGCCATGAACCCGGACGGCAGCGTGGCCTCCATTGCGTGCACCCCGAAGACCTGGTCCCCGCAAATCGGCGCCCCGGTGTTCAAGAACTCCACGGTGCTGCCTTCGGCCACCCAGGCCCACGAATGGACGGATGGCACCGACAGCGCCCTCGGTCTCAAGAAGCCGCGCATTGTCCTGAGCTGGACGGCCGTGGCCGGCGCTGACAGCTACGACCTGAAATACCGCCAGCTTGACCCGGTTACCGGCAACCCGCTGACCACCGGTTTCACCTCGGCCGCCGCGGGGCTCCCCGCAGCCACGACCACCTTCACCTGGGATGAGGGCGGCTGGGCGAACTCCTACGAGTGGTACATCATCGCCAACGCCCGTACGGGACAGTCCGGCGAGTCCGCCCACATCACGACCCTCACGCACCCGCCTGCACCGCAGAACGTGACGATCACGCCGCAGTACGGCACGGGCTCTGCCCGGTTGACTTCGGGCAACAACGTCATCACCTGGAATGCCGTGCCGACAGCGGTCGCTTACGACGTCTGGCGGTACAACAGCGGCAGCACAGGCGCGGTCACCCTTCTGGGTGAGCTGAACGCGTCCACGCTCTCCTACACTGACGCGGTGCCCTACGGCACGACCTACACCTATTACGTCTCGGCCATCAACGATGGACCGCGCGGCAATGGCAGCGGCAAGGCCTCCAGCGCCAACCCCGAAGCCGGGGTCGCGCCCGCCACGGGGGTGATGCCGACTGCGTCCTTCAAGGTGCCGTCGGGCGCTACCCCGACCATGTCGACGGCGCTCTACGCAGTCACCAAAGCGCCGGGCTTCGAACGGGCCGCCAGCACCACCCCCGTGACCCCCGCACCGACTCCGGTGACCCAGCTGCAGTACCCTCCGGTCCCTGCCGAGAACCAGTCCCGTGACTACGACGGTTACAACGAGCTGGTCTGGAACCCGTCGCTGTCTGCAACCGGGTACCAGGTCGCGCGCTTCGACCAGCCCGGCGGAGCCAAGGTCTGCCTGACAGCCAAGTGCGGCAGTGTCGACGGAACAGACAGCACCTCCGGCGGCACGACAGCTACCAAGCTGGATGACCGCGGCCCGCAGGGTACCGGCCTTGCCAACGGCACGAAGTACTACTACGCCGTCCAGGCCTACAACCCCACCGGTGTCAGCGTCGATCTCTCGACCGTGAAGGCCATGACCCAGCGTCCTGCCGCCCCGGCCCTGACGCTCGTGCGCGCACCGAGCCAGACTGACCCGTCCGCGGACTTCTCCATCACTCAGAACGCAGACGCCGGCAACTCGGCAACCAACAAGTTCTGCACGACGACGACGTGCGAGTACGACCTGCTCAAGGGCACCACGGTCGTGGCCGCGAACAGCCACACACAATCCGGCGCAGCCGTGAACTGGAACGGAGCGGACAGCCCCGACGGTTCAACCACCACCTTCACGGCACGGTCGAAAAACGAAGCCGTGACCAACGGCGGCTACAGCAACACCACGTCGACCACGGTCAACACCTACCCGGGCGGCTTCTGGGTCGCAGGACGCACCGGGGACCTCGGCATGGGCCAAGGAATGCGAATCAAGGTCAACGCGACCAACATCTCCGACGCGCCCGTCGACTCCAACGGCGCCACCACCATCAAATGGAGCGGCTCCGCAGGGGCAGCCACCATGGACGTGGTGCGCCGTTCCCTCGGCGGAGACACCGTGTCACCCGGCGGGGATTCATGGGGCCTGTCCCGCAGCGCCGTCCGCGAAAACATCTACCCCGGTGCCGCTGACGGAGGCTGGGACGATCTCGCCGCACCCGGCGCGGTCTTCCAGTACAGCCTCACTGCCACCGCGCCGAACGGGCTGAAGCGGACGGTCCAATCCCAGCCGGTCCTGACCCCGGCGGCGACCTCCAAAGCCGGCCTCCTGCAGGTCACCTGCTCAGGCACCGACCAGCGCGCGTTCACGCAGGCCCAGATCGGGTACACCTCCGACGGCTCTTACTACACCGGTGCGATGTCCTGGCCGTACCCGCAGCAGATCATCGGAGCAAAGCTGATCTCCGACGCCGGACACCCGGAAGGCCTGGACGGCTCACCCGTGTACGGGATCGCCGCGCAGACCGACTACCTGGGCATTGTCAGCAACGGCACCAACTACTACTCCCCGGACAACTTCAGCTACACGGGCTGGAATTACTCGGCAACAGGACGCTGGAACGGCGGGGTGGCCTCCGGCACTGGAAAGGGCTACTACCAGGGCCTGAAGAATGGCTTCGACGTCGTCACCCGCGGCGTCACGTTCCAGCTGCCTAACCCTGCCACCGGGCAGCTGCAGTCCTACACGGAGCCGGACTCGGCGTACATCACGGCCACCATCCAGGTGACCGGAACGTTCCAGTTCAAGAACACGTGCGCACCGGCCGGCAGCACCGGCAATGCCCTGATCGAACCGCCGGCGCCGTGCTACAGCTTCACCGGTGCCTACTGCGCGGTCCCGGCTTACGAAAACCGGCCGAAGTGGCTGTCGTGGTAAGCAGGCCGGCCCGTCGGCTCACAGAGAGCATAGGGACACCATGAAGCAAGGTAAGAAGTCCTGGGGCCGCCGTCGGGTGACGGCCGTGATTGCCGGTATCACCGGCGTCGCGGCCGTCACCGTGGGTGCGGTGCTCCTCATTAACACCGCCGCCGAGGGGACGCCGCAGGCCACCGGAATTCCGGCCTACGCTCCGGCCAACTCGGATACCCTCGTGGTGGCTCCGTACACGGAGAACTGGTGGGCGAAGATCACCGCCATGGCTCCACGGGAATTCATGCTCGATCAGATCACCCCTGACCATGATCTGAAAATCGCCCACATCGGCTACTCGCGCAGCCAGGACACGGTGGAACGTCCGGTTCCCGGCCCCTTGCGGGTGTTCTTCATCGAAGCGGCCGATGCGGCGGAGGCCGGCCGCATCGCCACCTGGTTGAAATCCGCCACGGGCTACGATCACCGGGCCATCCATGTCAACGGCAGCATCATCGCCATTACCGCGGCATGGATCAAGGACTATAACGTCCCCTCCCAGTCGATGGCCTCGGACCCGCAGTTCAGGACGGCGCTGACCGATAAGAAAGCCAGCATGTGGTTCAGCCCGGTCCGCGAAGCAGCGTCCCTGACGGGGGTCGGGAACCCGGAGAAGACCAAGGCCTTGGAAACCTACGTGGAGAAGGGTATGGGCTTCAGCAACGACACCGCATGGTCCGGGACCAGTTCCGACGGACAGTCCTGGTCAGGGACCTTCACCGCGGGCGGGGTGGATCCGGCCCGGGTCAACTTCACCGATGCTTCCTCGGCACTGATGTCCCAGCGGAAGGTGCTGGCCACCATGGACACGAAGCCAGGCCAGAATACGAAGTCCACATATCTGGTTTCCGATCCCGGACTGAGTGCTGTCCTTACGACGACAACGGTGTCGGTGTCATCGGCCGGCTCCCTCGGAACGAACGCCATGCCCTCGAATGTTCCGAGCGTCCAGGATGCCAAGATGACAGCGGTGCAGAACTTGACGACCTTGACCCGGGCCGCAACCGGTGACCCGGGGGACTCTGAAAGCGTGACCTCTCGGTCGATGTCGGCCAACGGTACAGAAATGATCATGTCATTCACGTATGCTCCAACTCAGGAGAAGTGAGAGACGAGTTTTTGACGAGATGCAATCTCGCATGTAACGTCCAGGATATGGAGAAGAACTTGAAGCGACTTTATTCCGGCATCGGCACGACCGCACTGCTCGGCGCGTCTCTGGTCCTGGGGGCCGGGGCAGCCAACGCTGCCGGCTGCCCCTCCGGTGAGGTCTGGAGTCCGATGGCCGGCGGTGGCGGCTTCTGCGCACCCGCGTACAGCGGCGGCGGCTCGGGCGGCGGCACTGGGACCAACCTCGGCGGCGCCCCGGTCTACACCGCCCCTCAGGCTCCCGTGGAGCAGGGGCCGGCCGCGCCCGCGGCTCCGGTGCGCACCTACGTTCCGCAGCCTCCTGTCTACACTCCGCCTCAGGCACCGGCGGCCCCGGCTCCCGTCTATCAGGCGCCCGCACCGCAGGCTCCCGTCTACCAGGCACCCGCGGGCGGTGGCGGCTACGTTGCGCCGAGCGGGAACGCTCAGGCGGGGACCTACTCTGGCGACAGCGGCTACACGCCTCCGGCGCGGAGCTACGTGAACCCCGGAACCGGCGCCACGCTGCAGCAGACCGACGCGGGAACCTGGGTCGACGCGGCCACAGGAGCTGCGGTCGATCCTGCAACCGCCGCGGCCGCCGATGCTGCTGCACCTGCGGCAGCTCCCGACCAGGCGACTCCCGACCAGGCGGCCGCCGATGCGGCCAAGGCCCAAGCCGCCGCGAAGGCTGCCGAGGAGAAGAAGACTGCTGAGATCAAAGCGGCCGCTGAGACCGCCGTGATCAAGGAGAACGTCAAGGATGCTGTGGCGAAGGCCTGGGCCTCACGCTAGCTGGATCGTGATTTGAAATGCCCCGCCGCGGAATATGCGGCGGGGCTTTTTCGTTCCGTTTGTGGCTTGGATCGCTTGGCGTAAAGACGCTAGACTGTTACGGTAAACGCTTTTCCCGCCGCACACCCTGGAGCCCCATGACCACCGCCCCCGCAACCAGCCCCCTGGAGTCTTTCCAGCACGGCCGTGACACCTTCCTCGCCGTTGTGCTGGGCGGTATGTCAGGGCTCGAAACTTCTGTCCTGGAATTCCAGCACCAGCACGAACGGCAGGCCCGCGTCGCCGGCGCCGAGCTCGCAGAGGTACTCCGCGATAAGTCGCGGCTCGAAGACCAGCTAGGGGAGCAGGCACTGGAGCTCGAAGCGTCCCGCACCCACGTCTGCGCCGTCCCGGACACGCGTGGCTATTTCGCCGCTGATGACGCGAGTGACTCCTCGCCGATGTCTGTTCCGGCCGCAGCAGTAGCCTCCGTTTCTGAAGATGCAGCACGGACCATCTCCGAACTGCGTGCCGGTCTTGAGGCAGAACAGCGCGTTAGCGCCGGAATCCGTGCCGAGCTCGAAGCCGAGAAGATCATCAGCGCCGGACTCCGGACGGAGATCGACAAGCTCGACGGCGCCCTGGACGACGTCGAAGGACAGCTGCGCTCCGCCAGCGAGGCGCACATCCACTACGTCCGCGAGACCCAGGAGAGATTCGACCAGCGCCTCGCTGCAGGCGTCCGCGGCGCCGAGACGGGTGTCCGCGGCGAAGCGGTCCGGATCATCGAGGCGATCGCCGCCGACAACCCGGCACTGGCCGAAGCGGCCGACCTGTTCTCGGTTGCGTTCCCCGCGGAGGCAGCGCCGGAAGACAACGCGCAGGAGATCTATCCGCTGCGTGCTGAGGAGACCCAGGGAGCAGACACCGATCCTGAACAGGCTGAGGCTCCTGCAGCCCCGCAGCTGGCCGATGAGCCCGACTGGGACCATGTAGGAGCCACCACGGCACCTGCGGCCGAGGACTTTTTCAATGCCCTCCCGGCGCCGGAACCGGAAGCTGCCCCGGCGCTGATGACCCAGGCCCTCCACCCTGCCCCGGACCTGTCCGATGACGCCATCCTTGATCCGAACTTCTTCGACAACCCGGAGCCGCTCGAAATGCCCGCCGGCGAAACCGTCCAGGCGCCCGCACCGGCCGATACCCAGGCCGATGTCCCCAAGCCCGGCTACGGTCTCTTCGGTCGCAAGAAGGAAAACCAGAACGCCTAACCTCCAGACGCCTGGCCTCAACGCCCCCGGCAGATTTCCCGCCGGGGGCTGCTGGTATGTGCGAAACTTGGCGAATGGCGCGATCAACGCCAGCCACTGACCGCTGGTTACAAAACGTGCGTCGACTATTCTGGCAGGGCCTTGACCCTGTCGTACAAACGGCGGCGCTGATCTTGGTGAGCGCCGGGGTCGTCCTTATGACGCTAGGATTCACAGCAGATGCGACAGGATTCTGGAAGCACGCCTCCTTCTCGCCCAGCATCCTTTCCTCTCTTACGTCGGCCTGCTTCGGAATCCCGCTGGCTCTTGTCGTCCTCCGCTATCTGATTGATCAGCAAGATGAGCTTTCAGCCCGACGCGCAGCTTATCGCCTGGCGACGGCAACCGCCCGGCAGATGGATGATCTAGCGGAGTTGTTGATCAGAGACAAAGCTGCCCTCGAAGAGGCAAGGTCGCAAATTTTTGTTTGCATTCTCTGGAGACGCAGCTTTGATCCACTCCCTGGGGCTCGGCAATCGCGCATCGAGGCCTTTATCCCGGGGACAAGGTCATATAGGAGGAGGGCGTCGTTGCTGAGGAAATATGACGAGCCGGCGAAAAGCAACCTCCTTCGTGCTTACGAGTCGTTTCAACGGGCCATTGCTCCTCATCCGGAACGCTTTCAGATACTTCAGGAGATGGGCTTCACCTGGCGCTATCTCGATGAGACCGTCCGTCCAAAGCTCCTGGAATCTGGCTTGAACTGGCTGGATCCGGAAACCGTTGCCGAGTTGCGACGAGTCTCATGGGATCCGTTTGAGGATGACGGCAGATGGCCAGGGCAACAAATGGTCCACATCAAGGGTGACGCGGCACACATCTTGTTGTCATCGTCGATGGAACTTAAACCTGAGGTTTTCCGCAACGCGATGCTGGACCTTGCCGATAGTTTAATTTCATACAATTCAGCACTCGAACGGATACTGAGTCTCGTGAGCGAAATCAGCGACCAGCTGAGTGCTGACTCTCCGCAAAAAAGAGAACCCCAGACCCGACAGGCCACTTTGGAGAGATACCGGGACTGGGATGCTGCCAACATGGTGTCAGTAAGCGGCCGTCCGTTCTTGTCCAATGCCGAGCCGCACAGCCACTCGGCCACGGGCCCCACCACGGCAGCCAAACTGGTGGCGGCCGGGTCCTGGAATTCAGAGGACTCTAAGAAGTTCTCCAATCTGCGCCATCTGCCCCGCAATGATGCCATGCGCCATTAGATCTGTCCCTACAGGTCTCCCCCCGTTACACGGGCGGATCAGAGCCCTATCGCTCGCTGCTCAATGAGTCTTGACGCTGTTCAAATCCTGGCGATACCTAGGCCCGGCCGGCCATGTTGGACAACTGCCGGGACTGGGACGCGGCCAGCGCGGCGCCCTTCAGCGGCCTGCCGTTCTCGTCGTAAGCCGAGTCGCCCATCATGGCCATCATCGGGTCAGGCATCGCCTCGCGGCGGGCAGCTGTGGCTTCCGATTCGTCTCCAAGGGTGGGAAGATACTTGTTGATTTCTCTTGAGCTGGGCTCAACGCTCGAGGACTCCTTGACTCCGAGCTTGCGGAGTGCCCTCTGGTAGTCGTCGGTCGTGGCGAAGTACGATTTGTAGACAGCCGGCGCGTCAGCCTCTAGGGCAGCCACTCCGACGCCCTTCGCGCGTTTGCCACCGGACTTCACGTTCTCCGGCACGTTCAGTACAGCCGTCTCGTCGGCGAAGATCTGCCCACGTGCGGCCTTAGACGGGTTCACACCCTGCAGGATCTTGTGACCGATGAGGGTGCGGAGCCCTGGATCCACACCAGTATTGGCGTTGGTCGCCTGAGTAGAGATGACCATACGAACACCGACGAAGCGCAGCTCGGCGATGATCTTGCGCATGTAGGACTGGATCATGGCGCGGGCGAGGTTCCGTTCGGCGATCTCCATGAAAAGCGGGTGGTCTTTCGGGATGCCTTTTGGGACGGGGTCGGGTACGACGAGGGCGGAGACCTCGTCGATAATGACGAGGATGGGCTGGAAGCGTTTGCCGGCGGGCATGTCGAGCCAGTTATTGATACCCATCTCCTTGAGCACCTTGCTTCGGCGGGCCCCTTCATCACGGATCAGCCCAAGCGTTGCGACGGATGCTTCCAGGGAGTCACAGCCCCAGCCTCCGGGACGACAGAACGAACGTGCCCATTCGAAGTCAATGGCTTTGGAGACGTCGTCGACTACGGCCAGGGCCGCCCCGTTGGACAGGGCGTCGGCGATGATCGCGTTGAGCGTCACAGTGTTGTGGGTCGGGATGAACCCATCCGTCAGGTACAGGTGGCTCGGGTGGTTCACCCGGATGCAGCGACCCGAAGCACGCCCGACAGATCGCACGTCGGTGATGTAGATCCAGTCCTGGGTCGCGCGGACATTCCCGGCCTGACGCTCCAGCTTCCGCGGCATCCGAAAGACCGGCGTTGCCGTCGTGAAGTGGATGCGGTACCGGGTCCCGACAATCCGTCGGGTCCTGACTCCTTGACCGTCAGTGGACGTGATGGCGGCGTCGGACTCATTCATGGATGCTTTGATGCCAAGGCTCCGGATCAGCTCCAGCGCATCGGTAGCGAGTCGCTCATCGCACAGTGTCAGCTCACAGCTGCCCTTGACGTCGACGGTGCCGTCTGTGTCCATGAGGCCCTGAAGGAGCGCCAGTCGTTGTGCACTGGATGCCCGGAGGTACTCTGCGGGAATGCGCTTGTTGTAGAGCACGCCGAGCCGGTCCAGGACAGCCCGCAGTGGGCTGCTGACGTGCGTGCGTTCACAGTAGCGGCAGCTTCGGCAAAAGCGGTTTCCGCCGGAAGTCACGTGCCAGTTGGCATCGTGGCCGCTGACGCACTTGGACGGATCCTTACGGCCGAAGTGCAGCGTATGGGTTCGTCCATCGGCGAGGTGCTCGTCGCGTACGACTGGACCCCACTCCGCCTCCAGGAGCGGGCGCATGACATCAAGCTCATCTGCCCCGACGGTGATAGCGCCGGCGCGTGAGCTGCCGTCGCCGAGCCAGGCTCCCAGGAAGTACGGGTTGACAGCCAGTGCTGCTTCGGGGAGGACCAAGCTGCCGGACAACTGGACGGCGAAGTTGGCGCGTCCGTCCTGCACACGGAACGCCTCCGCGATCTCGCGGGCCTCAACGGTTTTCAACAGAGGCTGCCGGTTGGCCGGAGCGTGATCGAGGTGAGCAATCCACGCTTCGATGAACTCGTCCACCGCGTAGAACCGGGCATGTCCGGAGCCCGATCCCACGAGGTACGGGAGGGCGGCTTGTTTGGCGAACGTTCGGACTGTATTGATCGCGAGTCCGGTGAGTCGGGAGATAGTCGCGGTATCGGCACCAACCGACTGCTCGCAGGCTTCGGCCGCGATGGCACGGAGGCGCGCGAACTCTGCCTGCCGAGCCGCGTCGGTTGCTGACCTCTTCGCGAGCCTCATCGGGTAGTGGGAGTGCCGGGTGTAGCGAGTGGAAACCGTCCAGAGATGGCCCGGGTCGCAGCGGACAGTTTGACCGTCGCTGAACTCGAATTCCAGCACTTCATCATCGACCACAGGTGAGAGGTAGTCGACCTCCGTAACATCCCCCGATGCGGCGAAAACTTCATCGCCGACCTGGAGCTGACCGATCGTGGCCCAGCCAGACGGGAAGCGAGACGAAACGGGGACGGGCAGCTTGGAGTCCAGCGGCTGGCGCTTACCACTACCTGGCGTCCCCGCCACCAGCGCCCAGGCGGAGGCGGTCCAGTCAATGCTGATTTCATCGCCGGAGTCTTCGCCCGGGTCCGGCAAAACCATGCCGAACGGCGTCCGGTCAAGGCTTCCCTTGCCGAGCCGGGCCAGCGGAAAGGCGATGCCTTCCGGGAACGTCGGGGGAGCGGACGGAATGATGGACGCTGTGAGCTTCTGGGCGTTCACCTTCACGTACCAGCCGTCGCGGCCAACGACACTCGTGGCGACTTCCTCGAGCTTGGAGTCGTGCTTGGAGGGCATGTAAGTGCGAGGGAGCTCCAGGTCAAAGCCGCCGTCCCGGCGCGGCTTCACCTGGACTTCCCACGGCTTCACGCCCAGGGCCAGCGCGGCGGCGCCGCGGCAGCGGGCGGTTTCGGGGCTCAGCTGGGTGAGTACGGCCTTGCCGAGGAAGGGCTCGAACTTGGTCATCTCCCAGCCGTCCCCGTGCTGGTCGGCAAGCTTGACGGCCATCTTCTCGCCGTCGGTCGGCTTCACGGAGCGGGGGAGCCGGACCTCCTTGGTCTTGGACTTGTCATTGTGGCTGACCTCCGTGATAGCGACCTGGCGGGTGGCGACGGCGACGCCGTCTTCGATCGAGTCCACCTCGAATCCCTCGCCGTGCATGTCGGTGATTTTCTTCATCAGCGGGGACATGTGCCGGGCCGGATCGAAGCCGGGCGGGAGTTTGACGCGGATGCGTTCAGTGCTGGAAGCCACGCTGGGGGCCTTTCGTGTTGCCGATGTCTCTACCGGGAAACATGCGTAGACGAAGGCGTCGGCACCTGTTCTTGTCCTGGCCACGGGATTCGGCAGGCCTTCTGGTTATACTTTCGGCAGTTGGCTGGCGATGATGGGGGATTCGAATGTCTGATTATTGTGGTTGTGGAAGCCTGGCGAAAGCCCGCTGCCGGTGCGGGACGACAATCTGCTCGCTGCATACCCAGCATCCGCAGACATACCATAGCAATGCCTTGATGATCGCCGCACGCGTCCACGAGGGGCGAGCGGAGCACGGTCTGTTCGCAGCCCTCGACAACGCGTGGAGCGCTGCTCCAAACATCATGTGCGGAACCTGCTATTCGCGCACCATCGACGAGGTGGCAGCCCGGTACGTGACGGCATTCCGGGATCATACCGATGGCAGGGCAGAGACCATAGCCGCCGTCCTGCTCAGGAACGAATCGTGGACGACAGGGCGGGAATACCATGCCACCGAGACAATCGGACAAAAAACCCTTCGGGCGGCCGGGCATCGCGTTTCCTGGTCTCACCCGGATTCCTTGGACACCGCGGCGAGACTCTATGCCAGCAGTCACGGTGAACCTCCGGAAACGCCGATCCGGGTGAAACGCTATACCGAGCAGACGAAAATGTTCGGCGGCTCGAAGCGGGTAGAAACCGTCATCTCTCTGGGTTCGATCAGGGCATGGCCCATCACGGCACAATACAACGACGACGGCTACCAGACCCCGGTCACCGTTCTGGTTGGGTCCAGCGGCACCCATAGAGAGGCCCAGATCAGCAACCCGGTGGATGGGCAATACTTTTACGGGGAAGAGGAGATGACCAAGGCGAAGAGCATCCTGGAAGGTGCCTTCCAACCATTAGCCACTGCGGGCCTCTTTTTCTCGAAGGAACAAGCCCTCGCCAAGGCGCTCACCAGCGGCATCTGAGAGCTGTCCGGGTACGTCCAAGCGCCTGCGGGCAGTCCCGGCGCGTTACCGATGCGCGAAGGTCTCAAGAGCGCTCAGGAGGCCGTCAGGATCGTGTAACTGGTCCACTGGGCGGCCGCCGGCCAGGTCTGTCGACGACGTCACCATCCAGGCGGAGAAATAGTTGTGGGGGACTTTCAGCTCCATCGCCCGCCCAAACAAGCCGGTCACGGCCGGATGCAGCGCACCTCCCGGGCGGAACTGGAAACCGGGACAGTACGTGCCCTCGCCGATGAAGACCCTCACCAACTGCGTGAGTACCGGTTCCGGATCCGCGACGAGCGTCTCATACCGGCCACGGACCTGTTCCAGGGAAGGCAGGGTGAATTCTGCCTCAATCGCCTCCCATACGCTCTGGTCAATAGACCCTCGCATCGCCGGCGTACGCGCAGGCTCAGCCTTCACAATCGATGCAGTACGAATGGCCGTCCTTCTGGCGAGCGAGCTGAGACTTGTGCCGTACCAGGAAGCAGGAGTAGCAGGTGAATTCGTCATCCGCCTGAGGGACAACCTGGACGATCAGTTCCTCGTTGACGAATTCCCCGCCAGGGATCATTCCCTCGTCGAGGGCATCGGTTTCATCGAGCTCGCGGGTGACGCTTTGGGCGTCCGGCTTGTTCGCCGATTGCAGGGCTTCCAAGGAGCTGTCCTGGGATTCCTTGACGTCGTTGCGGAGCTCGTCGTAATCGGTTGCCACTGATCTCTTTCCGTTGAAGTGTTTGCAGCAAGCAACTTACACCATTCGCAGCCTTCGCAAATCACCAACGAAGGCGGTGGTGCTCACCGTCACGATTTAGCGTTCAAGACAAGCGCCGCCACGGTCGATCCGGAAGCCTGGTCTTTATCACGGGGACAGGGTGTCCTCGCTTCGCTCGGGTGAGAGTTCCTGCTTTGCTGTCTTGTCCCACCTCTCGTGGGCTGCCTGTCGTGTCATGCCGGCCGCGCGCCCGATGTCTGCCCAGGATGCGCTGACTGCACGGGCGGCTACCACTGTTCGGGCGAGCTTCCGCTCCGCCGCAAGACAGGCCTCTCGAGCCTGTTCCACATCAATGAGTGCCCGTACCGGCGCGATATGCTCCTGCCACTCATCATCGGTCGAGGACTCTACGACCGGAGCGGCATCGGCATAGTCCGGGGTCGCCACAAAGGCTTTGAACTGGGGGATGTCTTCGTGCTGCTTGGCGAACACCCTGGTCCAGGTCCGTCCTCGCCAGCCGCATTCGCAGGCGCCCCCCACCCGGCGACATGGACATCCGGGACGATTTCGACGTCGTCCATGTAGGGATCAACAGGGTATTTTCCTGTGATGCCTCGAACAAATTGCCCGTGACCGCTGGAGCCGTGCGCTTCGCGGCCGTCGTCCAGCACCGGAGCCGCCCACCCCTCGTGGCCGCCGCCATCAAGATCCCAGTTCATCGACATCCAATCAGTTGTCAAGACTTCCTGACAATGAGGATCCCAAGCCGAGGGGGACTTGTCATGGAATCCTGACACTGCGGTGTTGGCGCTCCCTTGCCCGTCTTTCTGAACAGCTTGGACCTTGGCCGCCCACCTGGTTGACCATGGCCTGTCCAAGGTTCTGGATGCTCAACTGCTCAAGTTCGGTCCTCGGGCCAGATGATCGTCTCGCCCATCGCTTCGAGGAACGCAGCGAAATTCTCCACGCACAACTCACCCCGGACAACGGCACTGGCGATGCCGTCCCTCCTTGACCACATGAACCGGCTGTCGTCCTTGCCGGAGACTGTATGGACCGTCATGTCCAGACGAGCGAGTTCGGCGACCAGGTCGGGACCAGGTGAAGATGCCTGTGCAATAAGATTTACGACGCCATCCCACACCTGTTCGTAGCCCTCCCAGGACAGCGGCACCGGCAACACCCCATGAGAGCGGCCGCGCGGTTTGATGGCAGAAAGCATGAGCGCGAATGGGCCCGCTTCGCCGCCGGGCATCCGGTTCAGACAAAAGCGCTTGTCGGCAGCCTTCTCGGCGCGTTCTTCCACCGCATAGGGGTTGGTACTGCGAGCCGCGTAGATCCGGGTCGTGTCCAGCGCGCGGAGCTCGTCAACGGGGAAGACCGACTCGTATTTGTTGGGGAAGACAAGCCGATCAAAGTACTTTCGGGCGCCCCAATGGTGCTTGATCCTCTTGCGAATGTCGTCAGCCTTTCCGACGTAGAACTGCCGGTACTCGTCAAAGACCAGGATGTAGGCGCCCGCAACACCGTCCCAATCCTTCAGCGACTGCACCTGTTTGAAGGTACGTCCCTTGGCCAGGACGTCTTGCAGCGCAGTCTCAAACTCGTTCACGTCGAGGGACGCGAAGTACCTCATTGATAAGTCGAAGTTCACTAAGGCGTCGTCGCGCTGTACAAGCAGATACGCATCTGAGTGCTGGGTATGATCCTCGTCCCGGTAGGCCCAAGCTGTGTCGTCCCAAAAATCGTCACTGAACATCTCACGTCTCGGACGCTCCTTAGGCTTCCGATTCGGGTACGCGTACATCTCCCTTGTCATCTTGTGGCCGAATTTGGTGCCCCGAAGTTTTTCACCGAAGTGATCGACTCCTGGAGGCGGCTCTTCGATCGGAGCGATCATCAAATTGGGCCCGGTCGCCTCGGGGACGAATGAGTCGTGAGCGAGGAGATCAGAGACCTGGATGCGCCGGATCCTTCCCGTCGCCAGATTCCTCAGTGCCAGCTCAGCACCATCGCGGGCGGCGATTTGCCATGTGTCTCCGTCGAACTGGACATAAGCGAACAGGCGAACCGATTTCACGCCGCCGCCTCAGGTGCGGCATCTGAAAGGGCCGGCAGAGAGGATTCCTTAATCCACGTTTGTGGCAGGGGGAATGACGAGTCGAGCATCAGGAGGCCTTCCGCGACGGGTACCGGATCACCTTGACATCCCGGGTCGGGATCCTCAAGGGCGGCTCGCCGTCGACAGGCGAAACCCGAAATTTGTCTCGACCGACGCGTGAACATATGCGATGCTGCCTGCATGCCAATCTCCTGGTCCGACGCAGTAATGGATGCCGACAATGAAGTCGACTTGCAGCGGTATCGTCGGGCAGTAGCGCAGGCATGTGATCTCGAGCCGCTCATCGAGTCGTTTGCCAACGAAATCCGACGGGCCGGTAAATGGCCCACGACCACAGATGAGTATTCCAAGATAACGAGCGATGTCACTCTCAGCACCAGACACTCGGGCGTGCGTCAGGTCTGGATTTCTCCGGACGCGAAGATGTGGGGAATCGGCCTCGGCGACGAAGGGTATAAGTCAGGCATCCAGCTCTACCTCGTCCGTAAGCGGTTCCACCAAGATCCCGACTTTGGGTATGAGGACGTGACCGTGACGATCGCATCAGAAGATTTCGGGCCAAGGATGGACGCGATGGAACATACGAAAGACTGGGTTCCACGCGAGCTCGTCGGTTATCTCAGGGCCAACGACATTGCCATCCCGAACTGACTCTTCGGAGTTTTCACGCGGCCAATGCGGCCGCAGAGCGTCGCCGTGAATATGGTGCCTGGCAGGTCGATTCAGGAAGGGATCTGGATTCCAGATGCGCGCAAGTAGGCGACAAGTTCCCGTGGTACCCAATCTTTGGTCCGGTCCACGGCATCCATCAGTTCGTTGAAAAACGGCGATAATGGGGGTTATGGGGGTTATGACAACTTGCTAGCTAGAACGTTGGCGCAGTGGTCTGTTGCTTTGGCCCATAGGGCTCCGTGCCGTTCGCGGGGGATAGGATCAGGCCGTGACTTACCCGCCCGTTGAACAGGAGTACCGAGTCCTCCTTTCGCGCCTTCTGCGGCTTTACCCGACTGGCGGCGCGTCGGCCTCCCGCGTCCGCCTCCGAGACCCGCACTTTGAGGTCGGACATGTGGCGCACGGCTGGTACATGCGCTGTCATCGCGGCGTCCAGGCCGTCCTGGTGCTCGAAGATGCAGGCTTCCAGGTCGAAGCCGCTCCCATCCGCCGGTCGGTCCTGGAGCACGTTGTTGCTCTGAAATGGCTCGCAGCGCAGGGTAGCGTTGTCGCGGGCATCTTACGGCGCGGTGCCGCTAACGACGCGAAGAGGCGCAAGGAAGCCATGCGGGCTGCTAACTGGACCTCGGTCGACCTGGGCCTCTTTGATGCCGTAATCCAGGACGGCCACGGCATTGACTCCCAGTACGACAACTTGCTGGCCTTCAAACACCGGTGTGAGAGGTTCGGCACATCGCATGATTGGACGACCTACCTCGCCGAGACTGCCCAGTCTCACCCCTCCTGGGAATCCGCTCTGCCCTACCTGGACGTCACCACGGGCAAGCCCGTGGCCCGCAACGCCCCAAACCCGCTGGTCGACCAGGCGGGCTTCTGCGCGATCCACCTGCTCGAGGCACTGATCTGCATCAACCAAATCATCGACAGTGACAGCCTCGCCGCAGCGCTGGACGAGATCGAGCTCTTGGTGAAGGCGCTGGTCGTGCGCCAGCGACAAGAACGCGGGCTGCCGGTTCCGCCAGAGCTTCGCACGGATGAAAGTACGAAGAAGGCCAGCATCCCGGACTTGTGATCTTCTTTTTTGACCACATCTGTGGCATCGAGCTGCTCAAGAGGTCACTTTCACGCCTCCTAGCTGCGTTGGCCGAAGGCTCTGTCCATCGCCGCCGTCGTATCGCGAAGTCCTTCCGGCAGGAGGTGTGAGTAGCGATCTAGAGTTGTAGTGATCGATCGGTGCCCCAAGTGTTTTTGGAGCTTGTAGATGTCGAGCCCGGCATGCAGAAGCCAAGAGGCATTCGAGTGCCTTAGGTCGTGAATCCGTGGCCGCTTGGTAAGACCCTTTGATTGCGCCTTCATGATCGCCCGATCCCAGACACCCCACGCGCGACGGTGGTCAATGTGAGTTCCGGCCGTGTTGAGGAATACAGGTCCGCCGGACTTTGCTGCCGCGAGGATAAGCGGACGCACCTTCGCAAAACCCGACGCGGGGAGGCCAATTGTCCTCTTGGACTGCCGGGTTTTAGTCGGTCCGATGTAAGAGACGTTATCTTCGTCTTTTGTCCAAGCGCGCACAACGTTTACCACATGCTGGCCCGAGGCAGTAGTTTGGAAATCGCGGGCCTCCAATGCAGATGCCTCAGAAAACCTGAGACCAGTGTGTATCAAAAACGTGAAGAACGCTTTGTAAGGTTGGGAAAGTTCTGCCTCAACGATTGACCATTCGTCCGGTGTGAGGAATGTCGCCGTCTCCTCTGTGGCTTCACTCTTAGGCAGCGAGACGCCTTTGCAGGGATTGTCAGGCCGTTTCTTTTCCCGGACCATCGAATTGAAGGCTGCCGAAATGAGACCGTGCACGTTCGCAATTGTCTTAGACGTCAGTCCTTTTGACTGCATGCCCTTAATCCAGGCCACGATGTCCCTATACTCCACTTCCGTGGCGTCCATTTGGCCGAGCGTGGCTGCGATATGGCATTTAAGGTTCCCCTTATAGCGCCTGACCGTGTACCCGTTCGCACTCGTCAGCAGACCGATATGGTCCTCAATCATGCGTGTGACTGTGTACTTGCCCTTGAAGTAGTCAGTAGCGCTGTCCAAGGCAGCCCCCACGTTGCTGCCGTGGGCGAGGAGAACTGTGAGCAAGAACTTGGCGCTCTCCTCGCTGTCCATCCTTTGAGTCATCCGCGTCTTTGTGTCCGGGTCGATCCACCGGACATAGTGCGTGACGGTTCCGTCTTTACGTTTTCTATTCTCTATGCATGCCACAAAAAACCACTATGCGTCGATCCCCCTTGCGGGTGTCGCATTTCAGCACTCACGTGGTTGGAAACTGCCAACGCGTGGTTGGAGACACAAAAAAACCCCGGTTTCCCGGGGTTTTCTTTGTGCGCGGAGGGGGACTTGAACCCCCACCCCCTTTCGAGGACTAGCACCTCAAGCTAGCGCGTCTGCCATTCCGCCACCCGCGCAGGTGGTGTTCGGAGCCTTGGCTCTGCGCCTCTCGGCGCTTCTCTTTCCTCCGAAGCAGCGAGAAAAACTCTAACACGGTTTCTGGGAAATGAAAAAATCGGTACTGGAAGGGGTGCTACGGACGGGAATTAGTCCGCGACAATCTGCGTCAACCGGCGCGAAAACACCTGAAAACACGCGCACCCAAACCCCGTGGCGATGGGTAGGCTGAGGGAAGCGCGCGGGAGCGTCCGCACCATTCGCCTGCCCGCCGGAGTATGCGAATCCCAGCCAGCAAGGAGAGCTCCATGACTGATATCCGACCCGAGGACGAAGTTGTCCGGATCTGCCAGGAACTCATTCGGATTGACACTTCCAATTTCGGAGACGATTCCGGGCCGGGGGAACGCGCGGCGGCGGAATACACCGCGGGGCTGATCAGCGAAGCGGGTCTGGACGTCGAAATCTTCGAGTCCGCTCCGGGCCGGGCCAACGTCGTGACGCGCATGGCAGGGGAGGATCCCGCAGCCGACGCCCTGGTGGTGCACGGCCACCTCGACGTGGTTCCTGCCCTCAAGGACCAGTGGTCCGTGGATCCTTTCAGCGGTGAACTCAAAGATGGTCTCATCTGGGGACGGGGTGCCGTGGACATGAAGGACATGGACGCCATGATCCTCACTGTCATGCGCGATTTCGCCAGGACGGGACGCAAGCCCAAGCGGGACATCATCTTCGCCTTCTTCGCGGACGAGGAAGCCGGCGGCAATCACGGCGCGCGCTACGCCGTCGAACATCGCAGGGAACTTTTCGACGGCGCGACGGAAGCGATCTCGGAAGTGGGCGGCTTCTCGGCGATGATCGGAGGCCAGCGCACCTACTTGCTCCAAACCGCGGAGAAAGGCCTTTCGTGGTTGCGGCTCGTGGCCCACGGCCGGGCAGGGCACGGTTCGCAAATCAACACGGACAACGCCATCACCCGCCTGGCCGGAGCGGTGACCAGGATCGGGGAGTACCGCTGGCCGATTGAGCTGACTCCCACCACGCGACAGTTCCTCGACGGCGTCACCGAACTGACCGGCGTCGAGTTCGATCCGGACAACCCGGAGACCCTGTTGAAGGAACTCGGCACTGTGGCGCGTTTCGTCGGAGCCACCCTCCAGAACACGTCGAACCCCACACTCCTGAGCTCGGGATATAAGCACAATGTCATCCCCGAATCGGCCGAAGCCCTGGTGGATTGCCGGACGCTGCCGGGCCAGCAGGAGCTGGTTTTCGAAACAATCAAGCAGCTCGCCGGGGACGGTGTGGACGTCAGCTATGTCAACAAGGACGTCTCCTTGGAGGTGCCGTTTGCCGGCAACCTGGTGGACGCCATGATCGATGCCTTGCACTCGGAAGACCCCGGCGCCAAGGTGCTGCCGTATACCTTGTCCGGCGGCACCGACAACAAGTCGCTCAGCAAGATCGGCATCACCGGCTACGGATTTGCGCCCCTCATGCTGCCCGAGGAACTTGACTTCACGGGAATGTTCCACGGCGTTGACGAACGGGTCCCGGCCGAGTCGCTCAAGTTCGGATCCAGGGTGCTCAGCACCCTGCTGAGCAACTACTAGGGAGAATGCCTTGATCGCCGAGGAGATCCTGCCGGACGAGTTGCTCGACCGCATCAGGAGCCGTGCCGCGGACTACGACCGGAACAACTCGTTCTTCCACGAGGATCTGCAAGAGCTCGCTGCGGCGGGGTACCTGAAGGTCTTCGTCCCGGAGCCCGACGGCGGACTCGGGCTCGGGCTCGAAGCTGCGGCGGCGCTGCAGCGCCGACTGGCCACGGCTGGCCCGGCCACCGCGTTGGCCGTCAACATGCACCTTGTCTGGACCGGCGTCGCGCATGTCCTTGCGGCCCGCGGTGACCATTCCCTCGACTTCGTCCTCCAGGAAGCCGCCAAGGGCGAGATCTTTGCGTTCGGCATTTCCGAAGCGGGCAATGACTCGATGCTCTTTGACTCGGAGACGACTGCCGAACCGCGGGACGACGGCGCCTATAGCTTCACGGGACGGAAGATCTTTACGAGCATGTCGCCGGCTTGGACCCGTCTGGGAATCTTCGGCAAGGACCGCGATGCACGGGAGGGGAGCGGAGAGCTGGTCTTCGGCTTTATCGAACGCGATACTCCCGGTCACGAGACTCTCAGCGACTGGGACACCGTGGGCATGCGTGCCAGCCAATCGAACACCACGCTCCTCCACGGTGCCGTGGTCCCGCCGGAGCGGATCTTCCGGAAGCTGCCTGTGGGGCCCCATCAGGATCCGTTGATCTTCGCGATCTTCGCGTGCTTCGAAACCCTGCTTGCCGCCGTGTATACGGGGATCGGGGAGCGGGCATTCACCCTCGCGGTTGAGGCCGCCCTGCGCCGCACCTCGGCCAAGTATGGGGGCCGCAGCTTTGCGCAAGACCCGGACATCCGCTGGAAGATTGCCGATGCCGCCATGGCAATGGACGCCATCGAAACCCATTTGTCGTCAGTAGCGCGCGACGTGGATGCCCAGGCCGACCATGGCGCCCAGTGGTTTCCAAAGTTCGTCGGACTCAAGGTGCGGGCTACGGAGAATGCCCGGACCATGGTGGATTTGGCGATCAGGGTGTCCGGAGGCTCCAGCTATTTCCGCGGATCCGAGCTTGAACGGTTGTATCGGGACGTCCTGGCCGGAATCTTCCATCCCTCCAACGATGAATCAGCGCACACCACAGTGGCCAACGCGTGGCTTGGGCCGCTCGAAAGCTGACGTGCCCGACAAGCTGGAACAGGTAGCCCGAATGGCCGCTGCTCCTAGACGGTGCGCTGCACGTTGAGTACCTTGCGGCGCAGCCAGAAACGCCGGCCGCCGCCGATGTAGAGGATGCTTCGCTCCAGTTCCCACTTGCCGTACTCGGAGTGCTCCACGAGCCGACGCCGCGCGTCGGGCAAGGAATCGTCAGGGCTCACAGTCAGCACGAGATACTCGTACTGCCTTGCGTAGTCCCGTCGGCGTTCCTCTGAACTGCTCAGAAATTGTTCTCTCATCCCTCTCCATTTTCGTCTTTTTCGGGCTAACGTGAAGTCATGAGCATCGATCCGCGTGTCGCGCTTCAGTCGCTGACAGCCGCCTTGGAAGAGCACCTTATTGCCGCTTCCGCCCGCCGGGGCGAAGGAGATCCCACTGTGGAGGCAGCGTTTTTCGCCGTCGCAGATGCCTTTGAGGTGTATGAGGATTCACTATACGAGGCCTACTCGGAAGTCACACCCCTCCAGGTGTTTGACGACGATGAAGAAGATGACGACGAGGACAGCAGCGAACTGCTCGATGAAGACGAGCTCGAGATTTTGGACCAGTAGGGCCACCGTTTCAGGCATGGTCACATCGTCGAAACGTCCTCCAGTGCCCGGGAGATTTCGGTGGGAAGCGGCGCCAGCTGTGCATCGAGTAGTTCCTTGAGCTGAACGGCATTGCGTGCGCCTACTACAGCCGTTGACACGGCTGGTCGGGAGAGCAGCCAGCTCAGCGAAACATCCACGGCGGAGCGTCCCAATCCACGCCCGGCCATGGCCACTGCTTCCACGATCCGGGCGCCCCGCGCGTCGAGGTACTTGTCGACGTAGCCGCTCAGGCGGTGCTCCGCTGCCCGGGATTCGGAGGGGATCTGTCCACGGTATTTGCCACTGAGCACGCCGCGGCCGAGGGGACCCCAGGCCATGAGGCCGAGGCCGGCGTCCTCGACGGCGGGCACCAGTTCGTCTTCCGGCTTGCGGTGCAGGAGCGAGTATTCAGATTGATTGGCCACCATGGTGAATCCCGCAACGGCGGACGCCTTGGCGGTCTGCCAACCGTTGTAATTGGAGACGCCGACGTACCGGGCGCGTCCTGACCGCAGAGCAAGGTCGAGCGCGGAAAGCGTTTCGTCCAACGGAACATTGCCGTCCCACGCATGGGCAAACCAGATGTCAACGTAGTCGGTTCCCAAGCGGGCAAGGCTGGCGTCGAGCGCGGACAGCATGGAGCCGCGGGACGCATCGATACTCCGTCGGCCGTCCGACGTCGAGACGCCCGCCTTCGTGGAGAGGACAAGCTCCGAGCGCGCAACGACGTCGCCCAGCATGGAGCCCAGGAGAGCCTCGGCTTGTCCACCGGCGTAGGAGGCCGCGGTGTCGATCATGGTCCCGCCAGCTGAAACGAAGGTATGCAGCAGCTCGCGCGCATCCTGTTCGTCCGTTTCTTCCGCCCAGGACATGGTGCCCAGGGAAAGGGTAGACACCCGAAACCCGCTATTGCCGACGTAACGCTGCTGCATAGCTGATAGCTTACGGGGAGTTCGGGTAGTTCATGACGTAGGGTCTATTCACGTGAACTGGTTAGAAGCAGCCTTCCTCGGCCTCGTGCAGGGCCTGACAGAATTCCTTCCGATTTCTTCGAGCGCGCACCTGCGTATTGTCGGCTCGTTCCTGCCCAACGCGGCGGACCCCGGCGCTGCTTTCACGGCCATTACGCAACTGGGTACCGAAACGGCTGTCATCGTCTTCTTTTGGCGGGACATCGTCAGGATTGTGCGCGCTTGGTTCGGATCGCTGCGCGGCAAGGTCTCACGGGACGATCCCGACGCCCGGATGGGTTGGCTGGTCATCCTTGGCAGCCTGCCGATCATCGTACTTGGCCTGCTCTTTCAGGACCAGATCGAGTCCGTCCTCCGAAGTCTGTGGATTGTGGCCACGATGCTCATCGTGTTCGGCATGATCCTTGCGGTAGCCGACGCTGTCGGCCGGCAGAAACGGGAGCTAAGCCAACTGAGCTACAAGCACGGCATCCTGTACGGGCTGGCGCAGGCCATGGCGCTCATCCCCGGCGTCTCCCGCTCAGGCGGAACCATCACCGCCGGCCTGTTGATGGGCTACACCCGTGAAGCCGCCGCGCGGTACTCCTTCCTGCTGGCAATCCCCGCCGTTTTCGGTTCCGGACTGTACCAGTTGTACAAGGTGGTCTCGAAGGAAGGAATCACGGGACCCTTCGGCCTGCCGGAAACGGCACTAGCGACTGTCATCGCCTTCGTCGTCGGCTTTGTCATCATCGGCTGGTTCCTCAAGTTCATTTCCACTCACAGCTACCGCGTCTTCGTCTGGTACCGGATACTCCTTGGACTCGCCCTCTATGTCCTACTCGGTTTCAATGTCATCAGCGCCTAGCACTATGGTTGAGGCTGTGAAATCGTGGACCTCCCGCCCTGTGCCTGAACTGCCCGGCAGCATGCCCCGACTCAGGCTGTTCGACACCGCCCTCAAGTCACTGGTGCAGGTAGAGCCGCGCCCGGAGCAATCCATGTACGTCTGCGGCATCACCCCCTACGACGCCACCCACATGGGCCACGCTGCCAGTTATGTCGCCTTCGACCTGCTCAACCGGGTATGGCGGGACAGCGGCCAGCGCGTTGCCTACGTCCAGAACGTGACCGACGTCGATGACCCTTTGCTGGAGCGTGCTGCCGCCACCGGCGTTGATTGGCGTGAGCTTGCCGCGAGCCAAATCGAGCTTTTCCAGACCGACATGGACGCCCTCAACGTGCTGGCTCCCGACTATTACATCGGAGCCGTCGAGGCCATTCCGATGATCGTCCCGGCGATTGAAAAGTTGATCGCGGACGAACTCGCCTACCGCGTACACGGCACCAACGGAGAACCCGACGGCGACGTCTATTACGACGTCGAGGCAGCAGGCAAAGCTTCGGATAAGCCGGACGCGTGGACACTCGGCGACATCTCGGGGCTCGGCGAAGTGGAAATGCTGGAGCTTTTCGCCGAACGGGGCGGCGATCCCGGCCGGTCCGGCAAGCGGAATCCCCTCGATCCTTTGCTGTGGCGCGTTGCCCGCGAGGGCGAGCCGAGCTGGCCCGGCGCAAGCCTCGGTGACGGACGTCCCGGCTGGCACATTGAGTGCACCGTCATCGCCCAGAAGTATCTGCCGGCTCCGTTCACCGTGCAGGGCGGCGGTTCGGACCTCATCTTCCCGCACCACGAAATGGGCGCCGGACACGCATACTCTCTCCGGGGCGTTCCCCTGGCACGCCACTACGCCCACGCCGGAATGGTGGGCCTGAACGGCGAAAAGATGAGCAAGTCCAAGGGCAACCTCGTGTTGGTGTCCAAGCTCCGCGCCGCGGGCGAAGAACCTGCCGCAATCCGCCTGGCGATCCTGGCCCATCACTACCGCTCGGATTGGTCCTGGACGGATGAAGGATTCGAGCGGGCCAAGGAACGGCTCAACACGTGGCGGGCCGCCCGGGACATTGCCCCCGAGGGGACGGCGGCGCAACTGCTGACGCGAATGCGTGCCGAACTGGCCAACGACCTCAATGCACCCGGTGCGGTTGCCGCCGTCGACGCCTGGGCAGCAGCCGCCCTCAGCGACTCCTCCAACGCCCATGTCAGCGCGCTGGACACCGCTTTGGTAAGCGACGCTGTCAACGGGCTGCTCGGCGTCGAGCTCTAAGGAGACAGCACGGAGCTTCACGAGCGGAAGCTGTCAGGGCTTATCCTTGCCCCTGCGCTTGAGGTAGCGCTCAAATTCGCGGGCGATGGATTCGCCGCTGGCCTCCGGCAGGTCAGCCGTGTCCTTCGCTTCTTCGAGCTGACGCACGTAGGCCGCGATTTCGGGGTCTTCCGTTGCCAATTCGTCCACACCGCGCTCCCAGGCCTCGGATTCCTCGCTCAGGGCCTGCGTGTCGAGAGGTACCTGGAGCAGGTCCTCGATCTTGTTCAAGATCGCTAGTTGCGCCTTGGGGGACGGCGCCTGCGCGACGTAATGCGGTACTGCTGCCCACAGCGACACCGTGGGCAGGCCCGCCAGCAGTGCGAATTCGCCCAGAACCCCGACGATGCCTACGGGTCCTTCGTACTGCGAGGCCTCCAGGTTCAGGCGCTGCCTCAACACTGTGTCGTCCGAAGTGGTGCTGACGGGGATCGGGCGGCTGTGCGGGACATCGGCCAAGAGGGCGCCAATCAGCACAACATAGTCGACTTTGAGCGTTTCGGCATGGACCAAAAGCTCGGCGGTGTAGGCACGCCAGCGGTAGGAAGGCTCGGTGCCGAGCACCAACACCACATCCACGTTGCTGTCCGGGACGCTGGCCTTGTAGAGGCGCGTGGAAGGCCATTTCACCTTGCGGGTTCCGGCTGCGGTCCGTCGTACGGTCGGTCTGGTGAACTGGAAGTCGTAATAGTCGTCGGCATCAACGGATGCCACTTTCTTTCCCTGCCACAACTTGTTCAAGTAGTGCAGGGAATCGCTGGCGGCCTCACCGGCATCGTTCCAGCCCTCGAAAGCCGCCAGCATCACGGTGATGCGCTGGCCCTCCGCCACAGGCTGGAGTAGGCGCTCAGGCTCCGGTGAAATGGCCTGTCCGTCAGGGGCTCCGTCCAAACTGTTCATCCACTCACCCTACGTCGAAGACCGCCACACACGCATGGCCTTGAGGAGGACGGCGTGGCCATAAGTCGCGCGGGGCGTGGAAGGACGATTGCGTCCCCCCGTTCCACGTAGACTTGAGGCATGCATGCCTTAGCCACCCAGCCCCTCCTCAAAGCCGCGCTATGGGACATGGATGGCACTCTGGTGGACACCGAACCATACTGGATTGCCGCGGAACGCGCCCTCGTAGAGTCCCACGGTGGCGGCTGGAGCCATGAACAAGCCATGCAGCTCGTAGGACAGTCGCTCATGCACTCGGCCGGACTTCTTCAATCCGCCGGTGTGAACCTTGCAAAGCGGGAGATCGTTGACACCTTGAGCGGCCACGTGATCGAGCGTCTCCGCGTCGAGGTGCCCTGGCGGCCCGGTGCCAAGGAATTGCTCGACGAGTTGTACCAAAGGGGCGTTCGCTGCGCCCTCGTGACCATGTCCGAAGGTCCGATGGCACGCGAAGTTGTGGCCAACCTCCCCAAGCCCTACTTTGAATTCCTGGTCACGGGGGACATCGTCAACCAAGGAAAGCCCCACCCGGAGGCCTACCTCACGGCGGTGGAACGACTTGGGCGCACAGACCCTGAGCTGACCAAGGATCATTGCGTCGCCTTGGAGGATTCCGTCCCGGGAGTTGCGGCCGCGATTGCATCCGGGGTCGTCACGGTCGGAATTCCGCACCAGATGCCCTTGCCGGAGGACCCATGCAGAACCACCTGGGACACCCTTCAGGGACGGAAGGTCGCCGACCTTGAAGCGCTCGTCGCTGCACGGGCTGCCGGCATTGTGCCTGCTGCCGCCCTCCTCGGACAGGCAAACTAAGTGAGCACTTCCGGGAAAGTCGGACATAGCACCCGCGGCGGACGGAAAGACGGGATTCCACTCGGTCGCATCGCGGGGATTCCCGTCTACCTTGCTTACTCCTGGTTCATCATTGCCGCGTTTACGGTCATCGTGTACGGGCCGGCCCTGCTGATCCGGAACCACTCGCTAGGCATCGGCGCCTACTTTGTTGCCTTTGCATATGCGCTCCTCCTCGCGCTCTCGGTGCTCGTGCACGAACTCGCGCATGCTTTGAGCGCGAAGGCTTTCAAATGGCCTACGGAGAAGATCGTGTTGAACCTCTGGGGCGGGCACACGCAGTTCGAGAGTTTCATCGCATCCCCGGGCCGCTCGGTGCTGGTTGCCTTGGCGGGACCCGTGGCCAACTTTGTCCTCGCGGGCGGGGCCTGGCTATTGCTTGAGGCCAATGTCTTCACCGGGGTGGGGGACACTCTGACGAATATTCTGATGTGGGCCAACCTGCTGATCGGCATCTTCAACGTGCTCCCGGGCCTGCCCCTTGATGGAGGACGCCTCGTGGAATCCGCGGTATGGAAGGCTACGGGCAGCCAGGAAAAGGGGACGGTGGCGGCCGGGTGGGCCGGACGGGTCATCGTGATCGTCCTGGTTGTTTGGTTCATCGCGTTGCCGTTGCTGAGCGGCAGTTCCCCCGATGTCACCCTGATGCTCATCACATTCCTTGTCTGCAGCTTCCTCTGGGTCGGCGCATCCGGTGCCATTCAGCAGGCCACGCTCCGCGGACGCCTCCCCTCGGTGAGTGCCGCGGCCTTGGCCGAACCCGCCGTCGGGATTCCGAACTCGGCCACCGTCGCCGACGTCCTGCGCGTGGCACCGTACGGTGCTCCCGCCGTCGTGATTTGCGGGCCGGACGGGCGGCCGCAAGGACTTGTCGATCCGGCTGCCGCAGCAGCCGTGCCGCCCTCCGAGATTTACGCGACACTGGTCACCGCGGTTTCGACTCCGCTTGCCGACGGCGCCTACGTGCCCAGGACATCGAACGGCCAGGAACTGATCCAGTATCTGGCCCAGCTCAACGGCGCCGAATACGCCGTGGTGGACGAAATCGGCACCGTCACGGGTCTGTTGCGCCAACAGGCCGTCGTGACAGCCATTACAGGTAAAGTAGCCCGCCGGAGCGGGCGCTCCTAGGACCTTCCCGGTAGAGTTACCTGCCGGCCGCTAAATACCCCCGACAGCAGTGCGCATCACTAAGCAGCAACTGCGGCAACAATTGACGGCCCAGCCGTACAGGAGCGAGGAAACACCCATGAGCAGCGAAACCGCCGCCAGCGACACCGAAACCGGCACCGCCAACACTGCCCTCCAACCCACGGGTGCTGCGCGGCGCCGCGGACCGTTCCGTGTGGGCGAGCGGGTCCAGCTCACCGACGAACGCGGCCGGATGAACACGATCACCCTGGAGGAAGGCGGCGCCTTCCACACGCACCGCGGTTTCCTGAACCACGATGAGATCATTGGCCAGGTTGACGGTTCGGTGGTGGCCAACAACGTCGGCCAGCAGTACCAGACGCTCCGGCCGCTCCTGTCCGACTTCGTGTTGTCCATGCCCCGCGGCGCGGCTGTTGTTTATCCCAAGGATGCGGGCCAGATCGTCACCATGGCGGACATCTTCCCAGGCGCGCGCGTGGTGGAGGCCGGCGTGGGTTCCGGAGCCCTTTCGATCTCGCTGCTTCGCGCAGTGGGCGACGGCGGCTACCTGCACTCTTTCGAGCGCCGCGAAGAATTCGCCGACATCGCCCGCGGGAACGTGGAAACCATTTTCGGCGGACCACACCCTGCCTGGAAGATCTCGCTCGGTGACTTCCAGGAGGAAGTTGTCCGCAGCGAAGAACCCGGATCCGTGGACCGCGTGGTCCTCGACATGCTGGCTCCTTGGGAATGCCTCGACGCCGTAGCGACCGTTCTGGCCCCGGGCGGCGTGTGGATCAACTATGTGGCCACCGTGACCCAGCTTTCCCGAACCGCGGAAGCCATCCGCGCCGATGGCCGTTTCACCGAACCGGACGCTTGGGAATCGATGGTCCGCGGATGGCACCTCGAAGGCCTCGCAGTCCGCCCTGACCACCGCATGGTGGCCCACACCGGCTTCCTGCTCGTTACCCGGCGGCTCGCGGATGGCGTGACGGGTATCTCCGTCAAGCGCCGCCCATCCAAGACCGAGTTCAGCGAAGAGGACCTGAATGCCTGGACTCCGGCGGCAGTGGGGGAGCGGGCCGTTTCCGACAAAAAACTGCGTCGGGCGGCACGTGATGCGATAGCCGGCACCAACGTCAAGGACAACCCCGCGCCCGCGAATTAAGGAAAGATCACAAACTGGTCCGCATTCCGGATGTCACAGGTTTCCCGACGCTTTTGAGGGCTAAGGTCTATTTATAGAAAGCGGGAAGGAGCTGATGCTTCGTGGATACGTCGAACAACGACTTCGGGCGGACAATGCCGGAGGAGCCATCGAACAAGGCCGTGACTGAGGGAAAAACGGGACACGGGGGTGGGGGGAACCAAGCGGTGGAGGACTCCTCCGGTGAGCTCACTGTCGCGGAACGCCAGATCAACATCCTTCGTGACAAACTGCGCCACATTGACCGCCAACTTGCCGCCGCCACTCAGAACAACACCAAGCTCGTCACCATGCTGGAAACGGCGAAGGCCGAAATCCTGCGGCTCAAAGGCGCCCTCGAACAGGACGGCCAACCGCCGTACAGTTTCGGGACCATTTTGCAGATCAACCCCAGGCGCCAACCAACGGCAGGTAGTACCGGCCAGGCAGCCACAGAGGAATCTGTTGACATCTTTAATGCGGGCCGAAAGATGCGGGTCGGCGTCAGCCCTCTGGTGAACCTCAACCAGCTGGCCGTGGGGCAGGAAGTCCTTCTCAACGAGGCCTTGCTCGTGGTTACGGGCCTGGGCTATGAACGGGCCGGCGAACTCGTCACGCTCAAGGAAATGCTTGGCACCGATCGCGCCCTGGTAGTGGGACGGGCCGATGAAGAGCGTGTCGTCAGGCTTTCAGGGGCATTGCAGAAGGTGCACCTGCGCGTCGGTGACGCCTTGTCTCTGGATTCCCGCACCGGCTACGCCCTGGAGAAGGTGCCGCGAGCAGAGGTGGAAAACCTCGTCCTCGAAGAAGTCCCGGATATCACCTACGAGGACATCGGCGGTTTGGGCCCTCAAATCGAACAGATCCGCGACGCCGTGGAACTCCCGTTCCTGCACCCGGATTTGTACCGCGAACACGGGCTCAAGGCACCCAAAGGCATCCTGCTTTACGGCCCTCCGGGTTGCGGTAAGACGCTGATCGCGAAGGCCGTTGCCAACTCCCTTGCCGCCCGTGCCTCCGAACGGGCCGGCAACGTGGATCTCAAGAGCTACTTCCTGAACATCAAGGGTCCTGAACTCCTTGACAAGTATGTCGGGGAAACAGAGCGCCATATCCGGCTGATCTTTGCCCGGGCCCGGGAAAAGGCTTCGGACGGCAGCCCCGTGGTGGTATTTTTCGACGAAATGGACTCATTGTTCCGCACCCGCGGAACGGGTGTTTCCTCCGACGTCGAGACAACCATCGTCCCGCAGCTCCTCAGCGAGATTGACGGCGTCGAACGGCTGGATAACGTGATTGTGATCGGCGCCTCGAATCGCGAAGACATGATTGACCCCGCAATCCTTCGGCCGGGCCGGTTGGACGTGAAGGTCAAGATCCAGCGTCCCGACGCCGAAGCGGCAGCCGACATCTTCGCCAAGTACATCACCAAGGACCTTCCTTTCCATGCGACGGACCTGGCCGAGCACGCCGGTGACGTCCAGGCTACGGTTGATGCGATTATCCAACGCACCGTCGAAGCCATGTACTCAACCGAGAAATCCAATGAGTACCTGGAAGTCACCTACGCCAATGGCGATACCGAGATGCTCTACTTCAAGGACTTCAACTCCGGAGCCGTAGTCCAGAACGTGGTGGACCGGGCCAAGAAGTACGCCATCAAGGACCTCTTGCTGACACAGCAGAAAGGCCTGCGGATCGACCACTTCCTGCGTGCAGTCGTCGATGAATTCCGCGAGCATGAGGACATGCCCAACACCACGAACCCGGATGACTGGGCACGCATTTCAGGAAAGAAGGGCGAACGCATCACATACATCCGCACCATCGTCCAGGGCAAGGCAGGCCAGGAGCCCGGGAAGTCGATCGAGACGACTCCCAACACCGGCCAGTACCTGTGACGGCCCGGCCGGAAGTTCCGCCTTCGGAGAAACTTCCGGTGGGCGGGGCGATGCGGGTCATGGGTTCGGAAACTGAATACGGTATCCATGCGCCCTCCGCCCCGGGGGCGAATGCCACAATGATGTCCGCGCGCATCATCCAGGCCTACGCCAACCTGACCCGGCAGCGGGCGGCGGGGGGTGCTGAAACCCGGTGGGACTATACCGACGAAGAACCCCTGCATGATGCTCGTGGCTGGACAGTGGAGCGTAGTGCCGCCGATCCCAGCCAGCTGACCGACAGGCCTCCGGTGCTCGACGCCGAGGCCGTTGCCCTTGCATATGGGCGGCAGGAACTCGAAGCCGACGGCAGCGACGAATCTGGCTCGCTGCTGATGAACATGGTCCTCGGCAACGGGGCGCGCCTGTATGTGGACCACGCCCACCCCGAATACTCCAGTCCCGAGGTCACGAATCCTCGCGACATCGTTGCGTGGGATGCAGCTGGCGACCTCGTCGCCTTGGCCGCCGTCCGGAGAGTGGCAGCAGATCCTGATTTGCCGGCCATCAACTTGTACAAAAACAACACTGACAATAAATCGGTGTCTTACGGCTCCCATGAGAACTACCTCATGCCCCGATCGGTGCCTTTCGGGGAGATCGTCCGGGGCTTGACGCCGTTCTTCGTCACTCGCCAAGTCATCTGCGGGGCCGGCCGACTTGGCAAGGGCCAAGACGGTTCGAAGGCCGGATTCCAGATCAGTCAGCGCGCGGACTTCTTCGAAGCAGAGGTGGGACTCGAAACCACCATCAGGCGTCCCATCATCAATACCCGTGATGAACCGCACGCCACGGCGGACAAGTACCGGCGTCTGCACGTCATCATCGGCGACGCCAACCTGAGCCAAGTGTCCAATTATCTGAAGTTCGGTACCACGGCCTTGGTCTTGAGCCTTATCGAAGCCGGCCAAGCTCCGAAGATCGAAGTGCACGAGCCCGTGGCGGGCCTCCAGGCAATCAGCCACGACACCTCACTGACGGCCACGATCAGGCTTCTCGATGGACGCCGCGTAACAGCGCTGGATATCCAGTGGATGTACTACGAGGCCGCAGCCAAACTTGCCCAGGAAACCGGGGTTTCCGACGCCTTCAGTGGGGACGGCCACACCCGGGATGTCTTGGAACGGTGGGAGTCAACGTTGGGGCTTTTGGGGAACAATCCGGCAGGTGCCGCGTCTTCCGTCGAATGGCTCGCCAAGATGTCCCTCTTGGAGGGCTACCGCAACCGTGATGGATTGGAATGGAACGACGCCCGCCTGGGACTTGTTGATTTGCAATGGTCCGACGTCAGACCCGAAAAGGGCCTTTACTATCGCCTGCTTTCCCGTGACCGGATGCAGACGATCGTCGACGACGCCGCCATCAGCCGGGCGGTCGTCGAGCCGCCATCGGACACGCGGGCATATTTCCGCGGGAAGTGTGTTTCCAGTTTCGGCAAGGACGTGGTCGGTGCCAGCTGGGATTCGGTCATCTTCGACGTTCCCGGCATCGGCAAACTCCAGAGGGTGCCCACACGGGAGCCCCTCCGCGGAACAGAAGCACTCACTGGCCAGCTCTTTCGAAAGCACGCCACCGCTGGTGCATTCCTTCGGGAATTGCTCGGCCTGGACCCGGCGCCGCCCACCCGAACGGGCAGCCCATGAAAGGTCGCCAAACTGCTTGCTAAAACCGCAGCGGCGAGGCCCGCCCCGTGGCAATATGGCATTACAGGAAGTCCCCTTTTGACGGGGATGGACAGAATGGAGAAAGAAATGGCAACCCAGGAGCAGCAGCAACCGCAGTCCCGCGACGCTGAGACCGAGGCTGACGTCCCCGAGGCCCCGCCCGCAGCGCCGGAGGCCCAGGCTTCAGTCGCCACGCAAGGCGTGGACGATCTCCTCGACGAAATCGACGGCGTCCTCGAATCGAACGCCGAAGAGTTCGTTCGGGCATTTGTGCAAAAGGGTGGCCAGTAAGCAGCCGCCAGCTAAGCTAACGGCCCGGCCGGCGCGAGGCCGCCGGGCATCGGAAGTCAGAGTCGAAGGAGCGCAGCAATGCAGGATCCAGCAGCCGGCCACCTGGCCACCCAAGCAACGTCTTCGTTCACAGAGCACCTGCAACGCTCCAGGCCTGAACTTCTCCCCTTCAACCAAGTGCTGCCCGCGGGACAGATTCCGCCAGTGCCCCACGCCACAACCATCGTCGCCCTGAGCTATCCTGGCGGCGTCCTGATGGCGGGCGATCGACGCGCCACTATGGGGAATGTCATTGCCAGCAGGCACATTGAGAAGGTCTTCCCTGCCGACGAATACTCCGTCCTGGGCATAGCCGGCACGGCGGGCCTTGCCCTCGATATCACCCGCTTGTTCCAGGTGGAACTTGAACACTACGAGAAGATCGAAGGCACCCTGCTGAGCCTGGACGGCAAAGCCAACCGGCTTGGAGCCATGATCCGGGGAAACCTCCCGATGGCCATGCAAGGGCTCGCGGTGATTCCGCTTTTCGCGGGCTTCGACCAGGCAGCCGGCGTGGGACGGCTGTTTTCCTACGACGTCACAGGCGGACGATACGAGGAATTGGAGCACCACTCGGTGGGTTCCGGTTCCGTCTTCGCCCGGGGTGCCTTGAAGAAACTGTGGCGGCCGAACCTCACCGAAGACGGGGCCGTGGCCGTCGCAGTGGAAGCCCTCTACGACGCGGCTGACGACGACTCTGCCACAGGTGGCCCGGATCCCGTCCGTCAACTCTGGCCGGTGGTATACACCGTCAATCGCGCCGGCGCCCGCCGGGTGCCCGAACGCGAGTTGGCGGCGATCGCCGGATCCATCGTTGAATCGCGCGCAGTTGCCGGACGGGAGGCTTGAGATGACCCAGCAGTTTTATGTTTCGCCCGAGCAGCTTATGAAGGACCGCGCAGACTTCGCGCGGAAAGGCATCGCCCGCGGCCGCTCCGTCGTCGTGATCAGCTGCGCGGACGGCATCGCCTTGGTGGCAGAAAACCCGTCACCGTCCCTGCATAAGATCGGCGAGATCTACGACAAGATCGCCTTCGCCGCGGTGGGGAAGTACAACGAGTTTGAGAGTCTTCGGCAGGCAGGCGTCCGTTACGCCGACGTCCGCGGCTATTCCTACGATCGCGAGGACGTCACGGCCCGCGGGCTCGCGAGCGTCTATGCGCAGAGCCTTGGCGCCGTCTTCACCGCGGAGCAAAAGCCGTTTGAAGTGGAGCTTGCAGTGGCGGAGGTGGGGCACACCCAGGCCGATGATCATCTGTATCGGCTGACCTTTGACGGTTCCATAGCCGACGAGAACGGCTTTGTGGTCATGGGGGGCCTCGCAGAACAAGTAGCTGAGACCGTCGCAGGTGGCTGGAAAGACGATCTTGACCTGGCGGGTGCCCTTCGTCTGGCGGTCAAGGCGCTGGCCACGGACAAAGAGGTGGACGCACTGCCCGGAACCGCCGTCGAAGCTGCAGTGTTGGACCGTAGCCCGGAAAGTGGGCGCGGATCCCGGCGGGCGTTCCGCAGGCTCCGCGCGGAAGAAATCACGCAGCTGCTTGCAGGGGAGGCCTGAGATGGACAAGAGAATATTCGGGATTGAAACCGAGTTCGGTATTTCGTATTCGAGCCCGGACTCACGGCCCCTGGCCCCGGAGGAAGTCGCCAGGTACCTTTTTCGGAAGGTTGTGAGCTGGGGGCGTTCCTCCAACGTCTTTCTCACCAATGGCTCGCGGCTGTACCTCGACGTCGGCTCGCACCCGGAATACGCCACAGCAGAATGTGACGACCTCGCCCAGCTGATCGCGCACGACCGTGCTGGTGAACTGATTCTCGATGACCTGGTGGATGAGGCGCAGGGCCGCCTCGCGGCGGAGGGATTCAACGGAACGGTCTATTTGTTCAAGAACAACACCGATTCCGCCGGCAATTCCTATGGCAGCCACGAAAACTACCTGATTCCCCGGCGCGGTGAGTTCTCGCGGCTCGCGGAGATCCTCATTCCGTTCCTCGTCACCCGGCAGTTGATCGCTGGTGCGGGCAAGGTTCTGAAGACGCCGCACGGGGCTACCTTCGCGTTTTCCCAACGGGCGGACCATATCTGGGAAGGCGTATCTTCGGCAACGACGAGATCCCGGCCGATCATCAACACCCGTGACGAGCCGCACGCCGACGCCGAGTTCTTCCGTCGGCTGCACGTGATCGTTGGCGATTCCAATATGTCCGAGACCACCGCCTTGCTGAAGGTGGGGACGGTAGACCTTCTCCTGCGGATGGTCGAGGCCGGAGTCATCATGCGGGACATGCGCATGGAGAATCCCATCCGCAGCATCCGTGAAATCTCCCACGACCTGAGCGGCAAAGCCCTGGTGCGGCTCGCCAATGGGAGGCAATTGACGGCCCTGGATATCCAGCGTGAGTACCTCGCGAAGGTCAGCGCCTTTGTAGCATCAAACGGAGCCCATAACCCGCACGTTCCACTTATCCTGGATCTGTGGGAACGGACGCTGGACGCCATCGATAGCGGAGACACCAGCGGAATCGACACCGAAGTGGACTGGGCCATCAAGAAGAAACTGATGGATGGGTATATGCGTCGTCATGGACTGGGCCTCGATTCCCCGAGGATCGCGCAGCTGGATCTCACATATCACGACATATCGCGCAAGCGCGGGCTCTTCTTCCTGATCCAGTCCCGCGGCGCGGCCCGGCGCATCGTAGCCGACACGGACATCAAGGATGCCGTCGACGCGCCGCCGCAGACCACCCGCGCAAAACTCCGTGGCGACTTCGTCCGGCGCGCCCAGGAACTCGGCCGCGACTACACGGTGGACTGGGTCCATTTGAAACTGAACGACCGCGCCCACCAGACTATCTTGTGCAAAGATCCCTTCCGCAGCGTCGACGAGCGAGTGGATGCCTTGCTGGACTCGATGGGCTGACTCCCAGCTTTACCGGCTATCCTTTAAGTTGGCCTTTGCCGGGCCTCTACGTGCATGTCCCGGCTGTGCCCTCCTTTTGCCCCGACGAAAGTTCATTTGTGCGACGTCTACTAGCAATGCTCATACCCGGCCTTTTGCTGCTCACCGCCTGCGGCGGAAGCCCGGCAACAACTGCAACCCCGGAGCCCACCAGTCAGTCCGCTGGTGATGTCGCCAAGCTGGATTCCCTCAAGGTCTCCGATAATGGTGACAAGAAGGCACCCGGCCTGGACTTCACCAAGCCGTTGGATGTAACTCAGCAAACCATCAAATTGGTCACCGACGGGACCGGCGACAAAGTGAAGGCCGGCCAGGTAGCGCAGATCACCTACATTGCCGTCGACGGCCATGACGGCAAGACCCTCGAAGACACTTTCCCGACCGGCTCCCAGCCCGTCGAATTGAACGATCAACTCAAAACGAACAGCGCTGTGCTTTACAACGCGCTGGTCGGCGCGAAGGTGGGCGCTGACATCGCTTTCGCCGTCCCCGGAACCGCAGCGTCGGCTGAAGCAGCGGCGACGTCATCCCAGCTGGTGGTCTTCAAGATCACTGGTGTCAAGGACGCAGTCAAGCCCCTGGACAAGCCCGAGGGCGATACCGTCACTCCGCCCGCCGGCCTCCCCACTGTCAAGGTCGACGACAAGGGAGTTCCGCAGATTTCCGTTGACGGCGCGAAGGCCCCGCAGGCCCTCGTCTCCCAGGACCTCATCAAGGGGAAGGGCGCGGTCGTCAAGGAAACGGACACCCTGACGGTCAACTACGTCGGCGTCACCTTGGCTGACGGCAAGAAGTTCGACTCCAGCTACGACAAGGGCCAGACCGCCAGCTTCGCGCTGAACGGCGTCATCAAGGGCTGGACGCAAGGCCTGACGGGCAAGACCGTCGGCTCCCGTGTCCTCCTGGTTATCCCCAAGAGCCTCGCATATGGCGACGGGGCGGCAGCCCAGGGCCAGCCCACGGGCGACCTCGTCTTCGTCGTGGACATCCTGGGCGCTCAGTAACCTCCCGCAAGACAACATTATGTTCCTATCAAATTGAGGAGTACCCATGTCATTTGGTCAGCGTGATTACGATCGCACTAAGCCGGAGATCGATTTCCCGGAGGGCGACGTCCCGACGGAACTCGTGATCGAGGACATCATCGTCGGTGACGGCGCCGAGGCCCAGACCGGCGACACCGTCTCCACCCACTACGTCGGCGTTGCATGGTCCACTGGGGAGGAATTCGACGCATCCTGGGGCCGAGGCGCACCGCTGGACTTCCGCGTCGGTGTCGGCCAGGTCATCCAGGGCTGGGACAAGGGACTGCTTGGCATGAAGGTCGGTGGCCGCCGTCGCCTGGAGATTCCCTCCGAGCTTGCCTACGGCTCCCGTGGCGCGGGTGCGTCCATCAAGCCCAACGAAGCGCTGATCTTCGTCGTTGACCTTGTGGCTGTCCGCTAGGTTTTGCAGCATTGGAAGGCGCGCCAGCGGCCGGAGAAATCCGGCGGCAGACGCGCCTTCCGCCTTTATCGGCGGAGTTTAGTAACGTTGCAACCGTGTCCGCATCACGTACCGAACGACTCCTGAACCTGCTGATCGCCCTTCTGAACACGAAGTACGGGCTGTCCCGGGCCGTTCTGAGGGACAAGGTCTACCACGACGCCGGTGACAACGACATTGCTTTCGGACGCATGTTTGAACGCGACAAGTCTGACTTGAAGCAGTTTGGCTTCGACATTGAAACACTCCTTGACCATGGGTTTGGCTCGGACGATCCCGCGTCGACGCGCTACCGCATCGGCAAGGAATCCAACCGCCTGCCGGACGTGCATCTGACGCCCGCGGAGGGAACAGTGCTGCTCCTTGCGGCGCAGTTGTGGGAACGGGCCGCCTTAGGCTCCGCTGCGGCAAGCGCGCTGCGTAAGCTGCAGGCTTCCGGCGACCTTGCCGACGTCGAGCTTCCAGCAGGCGTCCAGCCCCGCATCAAGCCGGCAGGCCAGGCGTTTGACGACATCATCCTGGCCATGAACGGCCGGCACCCTGTAAGTTTCGGCTACCGGGCGGCGAGCACAGGCAAGGACGAACGCCGCCTTGTGGAGCCCTGGGGCCTCGGGAGCCGCTTCGGGCAGTGGTACCTGGTGGGGTACGACCGGGGGCGGGAGGCGAAACGCTTCTTTAGGCTGTCCCGGATGACGAGCGATGTTCATGTCGAAACCGGGTATCACTGCGAGATTCCTGCGGGCTTCAATACACGCACAGAACTGGACAGCCTGAGCGAACTGCCCTTGCAGGAGGCCCACCTCGAAGTCGCCGAAGGCCGTTTGCTGGGCCTCCGCAAGCGTGCGGCGAGAGAGGCGGGTGCCAGGGTGGCGGGCTGCCCGCCGGATGGCAGGGATCGCCTCTCCGTGCCGTTCCGGGACAGTGACTTGCTTGCTGAAGAACTGGCGTCCTACGGTCCCCACGTTCGCGTGGTGGGGCCTCCCGAGTTGCGTGACGCCGTCGTCCGGAGGCTTGAAGGTGCTGCCACATTCGCCTCGCGTCCCGCCGTCGAAGTCCGCTTTCCCGACGCCGGCCCGGCACCCCGGGCGCGTAAGCGAACCTCGGAGGACCAACTCAACCGTATGCTGCAGTTGGTCCCTTTCCTTGTCCACAACCAGGGCCTGCCCATCCAGGACGTGGCGGACCGCTTCGGTATCAGCCGCAAGGAACTTCTCGAGGACCTGAAGATCCTGATCTGCTCCGGCCGCCCGGAAGGGTATCCGGATGACCTGTTCGACATCGATTGGGAAAACGAACACGTCTATATCCGGGAGCACCTCGAACTCAATCGGCCCGTCCGATTCAGCGTTGATGAAGCCTGCGCGCTGCTGACCGGCCTCGCCACCCTGGGCGGACTTCCCGCCCAGGCGGGAATGTCGGAAGAGGAACAAAGCGGGGCACTGGAGTCCGTGACGCTGAAACTCACGGGCGCGGCGGGGGAGTCCGGCCGTTTGGCGGCGGCCGTCGCCGGACCGCCAGTCGCCCCTGCCGACGCCGAGTCGTTCGACACCATCACCCGGGCGATTGAAGCGGGGCGCCAACTGCGTCTTCGCTACCTGTCGCCCCGGCGTGATTCGGTTTCCGAACGGGACGTGGACCCTTTTCGGCTCTATTCGCTCGACAACACCTGGTATTTCGAGGCGTACTGCCACAGCAAAGCCGGGCTGCGGAACTTCCGCCTGGACCGCATCGAGGAGATTGCGCCCAACGGACGGCCGGTTTCCAGGAGCGGTAACGCCGAGGAAGGCGTTCCCGTGAAGTTGTACACCCCCAATGACGACGACGTCGTCGTCGTCCTCGAATTGACCCGGCAAGGCGCCGGGCTGGCCGACGACTACTATGCGGAACGGACCGCCGTGCTTCCGGAAGGCGGCCTGCTCGCCGAGGTTCGATTCGGAAACGCGGACTGGTTGCCGATGTTTGTTGCCCAGCACGGTGGAGCGGTCCGAATCCTGCAGCCCGCCGAACTGGCTGACGTGTCTGCGGCATGGGTCGCTTCCGCACTTGCGCAGTACAAGCAATGAAGGCTGGTTAGACTACTCAAATGCCTTGGTGGTCCTGGATCCTCTTGTGGGTCGCTCTGATTGCGGTGTCACTACTCTGCTACGTCCTACTGGGAGTCCGGCTTTTCCGGAACTTCATGGCAACGGTGCACGAACTGAGTGCGGCGGGGGAGCGGTTTGGTCACCGCGCGCACCTTCCCGAACCGGCTGACGACGACGGCGAAGCGTCACCGAAAGTGTTTGGCGCGGCCGTTTTTGCCTCACCTGAACAGATGCGTCATGATTACGTGACGGCCAAGGCCTCCCGCCAGGAAGTGCGTCGCCAAGAGCGCGTTAAGCGCAAAGCCGAACGGGGCCAACCCCAGTCCCTGCGCGACATCGAATTAAGTTAGACGTAGGATGTATTCCAACGAAAGGACTTCCCGTGGGACGACTATTTGATGGCCCTTGGCCAATTGTCATTATCATCATCGTGGCCTTGCTGCTGTTTGCCGCACCCAAGCTGCCTTCCATGGCCCGTGCCCTGGGCCAGTCGATGCGCATCATCAAGTCCGAAGTCAAGGAAATGAAGAACGACGGCAAGCCGACGGCCAAGGACGACTCGGACCCCGTTGAAGGCAAAGTGGTCAACCACCCCGAAGCCAACAAGAGCGGCAACGACACCGACGTTCCGCCCGCAAGCCGTAGCTAAGCAGTAGTGGCAACGAAGACAGGCCGCAAAGCCAACCCCGAAGGGCGGATGGCGCTCCTAGACCACCTGAGGGAGCTCAAGAATCGGCTGATCAAATCTGCCGTCGGCGTGCTGCTAGGCGCCGTGGCAGGGTGGTTCCTTTATGAGCCGGTGGTGAACAGCCTGTCGGATCCGCTGGTCAAGATCGCCCAGGAGACCAAGAGGACCGCGGTCCTGAATTTCGCGAGCGTGGCGGATCCGTTCGACTTCAAGCTCCGTATCGCCATCCAAATCGGTTTGGTGATCTCCAGCCCGATCTGGATCTACCAGGTGTGGGCATTCATCACGCCCGGCCTGACCAAGAAGGAGCGTCGCTACACGCTCGGCTACATGGCCGCTGCGGTGCCGTTGTTCCTCATTGGCGTGTACGTTGCTTGGACGGTCATCCCTAACGTCGTGCGCGCCTTGCTGCAGTTCACGCCCCAAAATGGGGCCAACAACATCGACGCATCTCAATACTTGACGTTTGCCACGCACATGCTTCTTTTCCTCGGCATCGCATTCCTGGTACCTGTGGTGTTGGTCGGTGTCAACATGGCAGGCATTTTGAGCGGCAGGACCATCCTCAAGGCTTGGCGCATCACGGTCTTCCTCGTGTTCGTCCTGGCGGCCGTTGCCGCCCCTGGCGCGGACGCGCTGTCAATGTTCATGCTCGCCGGTCCCCTTCTGGTGCTGTTCTTTGCCGCGATCGGACTCTGCATGCTGAACGACAAACGGCGGGCCCGCCGTCAGGCGAAGGTCACCGCTGAGACGGAAGCCACGGCCGACGTCGCCACACCTGCCTCCGATCTGGAGAATCTGTAGTCCTCCGGCCACTAGTCTTGAAGCATGTCTTCCAATTCAGGGGCCCTCTCGCCCTCAGAAGCCTTTCAAGCTGCAGCGCAACGGAGTGCTGAGTCGAAAACCTATCTTGGTACTTTCACCCGGTCCTTGGAGTTCGAACTTGACGATTTCCAGCGTGCAGCATGCCGTTCCCTTCAGGAAGGCAGGGGAGTGTTGGTTGCCGCGCCCACCGGGGCTGGTAAGACGATCATTGGCGAATTCGCTATCTACCTTGCCTTGGAACGCGGTCTCAAGGCGTTTTACACGACGCCGATCAAGGCGCTGAGCAACCAGAAGTTCTCCGAGCTTTCGGCGAAGTATGGTGCATCGAACGTAGGCCTGCTGACCGGTGACACCACCATCAACGGTGAGGCACCCGTTGTTGTGATGACCACTGAGGTTCTGCGGAACATGCTGTACGCGGATTCGGACACTTTGGGCGACCTTGGCTATGTGGTGATGGATGAGGTGCACTACTTGGCAGACCGCTTCCGCGGGGCCGTTTGGGAAGAAGTCATCATCCACCTGCCCAGTGAAGTACAGGTGGTTTCACTCAGCGCGACGGTATCCAACGCCGAAGAGTTCGGGGCGTGGCTGGATACCGTGCGTGGACACACTGATGTAATTGTCTCCGAGCACCGCCCCGTCCCCTTGTGGCAGCACGTCATGGTGGGCCGTGAGATCGTCGACCTCTTCGCGGGGGACACCAGCTTCGACGAGATCGCCCCCGGGCGAGGGAGGGCGAAGCACCCCTGCTGCCGGGAGTGCGGGAGCCGGAGCGGAATCCCGGGCAGAAGGAGTTTGAGGTCAACCCGGAACTGCTGTCCATGGCGCGGGCGGAAAGCCAGATGAACTTCCGTGGCCGCTTCGGGCATGGCGGACGCAGCCGCCGCCGGCCGGACCGCCAACGCGACAATACTGCCGGGGAGCAGCGCAGTCCCGTGCGCAAGGCCAGCCGGCCACAGATCATTGCGAGCCTGGACCGCCAGGGGCTCTTGCCGGCCATTACCTTCATCTTCTCCCGTGCCGGCTGTGACGGGGCCGTCGCGCAATGTGCTGCTGCCGGGCTGTGGTTGACCACCGAACGCGAACAGCAGATCATCGCTTCCCGGGTAGATGAGGCGAGCCGCGAGATTCCTGCCGATGACCTCGATGTCCTTGGCTTTTGGAGCTGGCGTGACGGTTTGCTCCGTGGGCTCGCTGCCCACCACGCCGGTTTGCTGCCGACCTTCAAGGAAGTGGTGGAGACGCTCTTCGCCGATGGCTTGGTGAAGGCGGTTTTCGCTACGGAGACGCTCGCGCTGGGCGTCAACATGCCGGCCCGCTGCGTTGTCCTGGAGAAGCTCGACAAGTTCAACGGCGAAGCCCACGTCAACATCACGGCGGGGGAGTACACCCAGCTGACCGGCCGCGCAGGAAGACGCGGGATCGACGTCGAAGGTCACGCCGTGGTCCTTTGGCAGCCCGGAACCGATCCTGCCGCCGTTGCCGGCCTCGCTTCGCGACGCACCTATCCGCTCAACTCGAGCTTCCGGCCCACGTACAACATGAGCATCAACCTGATTGCCCAGTTCGGCAGGCCGCGGGCACGCCAGATCCTCGAATCGTCCTTCGCCCAGTTCCAGGCAGACCGTTCCGTCGTGGGGCTGGCCCGTCAGGTTCAAAGCAGGGAAGAGTCCCTTGCCGGCTACGCGGAATCCATGAAGTGCCATCTTGGCGACTTCACCGAGTATGCTAAGCTCCGGCGGGATCTGAGCGAGGCGGAGCAATTTGCCTCCCGGAGCACGTCGCGGGCCCGCAAGTCTCTGACCGTGGACTCCCTCACCCGGCTCATGCCTGGCGATGTCGTCAAGGTTTCCGGCGGCCGCACGCCAGGATACGCCGTCGTGCTCAATGCCGACCCCAACGCGCGTGAACCGCGCCCCGCGGTCCTGACCGAAGACAACCAGTTGCACAGGATCGGCGCCCACGAGGTCGAAGGACCGGTCGCTCCGGTTTCTTGGATCCGGATACCGAAGTCGTTCAACGCGAAGCTGCCCAAATCCCGCCGCGACTTGGCATCCGCTATGCGGAACGCAGTGCGCGAGGGACGCCCGCCCGCGCGGGGGACGATCCGGAACGAGGACTTTGGCCGTGCTCGCTATTTGCCGGACCAGGAAAAGAAGATCGCTGACCTCCGCCGGGCGCTGCGTGCCCATCCTTGTCACGGGTGCAGCGAACGCGAAGACCATGCCCGCTGGGCCGAGCGCTGGTGGAAACTGCGCCATGAAACCGACGGGCTCGTCAGGCAGATCCAAGGCCGGACCAACACGATCGCCAAGACGTTCGACCGCGTGTGCGATGTCCTCGCCGCTTACGGTTACCTCCAGACGTCCGACGGCGGCCACGTCACCATCAGTGCGGACGGTCAGCGACTTCGCCGTATCTACGGCGAAAAAGACCTGCTGATCTCGCAATCCATTCGGCGGGGCGCCATCAAGGACCTCGACGCAGCTGAACTTGCCGCGCTGGCTAGCACCATGGTTTATCAGGCCAAACGCGACGATCGGGGCCTTCGACCCAAGATGCCGTCGGTCTCCCTCGAAACATCCGTGGACATCGTGGTGCACGAGTGGTCTGCCTTGGAGGATGTCGAGGACAAGAACAGGCTGCCATTGACCGCTGAACCGGAGCTTGGACTTGTGTGGCCCATTTTCAAGTGGGCCAAGGGCCGGCACCTTCAAGAAGTTCTCAGCGGAACAGACCTTGCCGCAGGCGATTTCGTACGCTGGGCGAAGCAAGTGATCGACCTGCTCGACCAGATGGCCAAGATTCCCGGTCTCGAACGGCGACAGGCCAAGATGTGCCGCGAAGCGATCGATCTCATCCGCCGCGGCGTCGTGGCCTATTCCAGCGTCGCCTGAACCCCGCAGATTCCAGCAAGGAGCAATTCCATGATCCATCCAGGCGTGCCCGCCGCCACTACCCAGCCGCGCAAGGTCACGATGTACCGGAACGGCTCCGTCTACACTGCGGCGGACCCCTTCGCGACGGCAATGCTGATTGACGGAGACACGGTTGCCTGGGTCGGTTCGGAGCAGGCCGCGACCTCGATTGCGGATTCCTCGATGGAAGTCATCGACCTTCGAGGAGCCCTGCTGGCTCCCGGTTTCGTCGATTCCCACATGCATCTCACCGAGACCGGTATCGCTTCCGATTCCCTCCAGCTGGCCGGGGTCCGGTCTGGGCGGGAGCTGCTCGACGCCGTCGCCCACGCGGCAACAGCTCTTGGCCCCGCAGGCGCCGTGCTTGGCCATGGCTGGGACGAATCAACGTGGTGGGACAGGACCTTTCCCACACCGGAGGAACTCGAACGCGCCGCCGGCGGATGCAAGGTGTATTTAGCGCGCGTCGACGCGCACTCGGCTCTGGTATCAACCTCTTTGGCATCCGATGCGGGCCTCAACGGCCTTGACGGGTATGACGGTTCCGCGCACGTCCTAAGGGCCGCCCACACTGCCGCGCGCCGGGCCGCCAGGCAGCTCCCCGAAGCCGAGCGCCGCCGGTATCAGGAACTCGCGCTCCGCGAGGCGGCGGCCAACGGCTATGTCGCGCTGGCGGAAATGGCGGCCCCGCACTTCTGCAGTATTGAGGACCTCCGCATGTCGGCATCGTGGAATACCGGTGAAATGGTGCTGCCCGAGATCCTGCCCTATTGGGGCGAATTAGCTACGTCGGAAGAACATGCCGAATCCATTCTGGAACGCTTGGACGTCTCCGTCCTTGGCTTGGCAGGTGACTTGAATATCGACGGGTCCATCGGGTCGCGGACGGCTGCCCTCAGCTCCGACTACGCCGATGCACCGGGTCATCGTGGAAGCCTTTATCTCTCCGTGGAGCAGGCTTCCCGCCACATCGCAGCCTGTTCAGGGCTGGGTATCCAGGCCGGGTTCCACGTCATAGGTGACGCCGGACTGAAGACGGCGTTGGATGCCTTCGACATTGCGGCGTCGGAGGTGGGCGAGCAGCGGGTCCGTGCCGCCGCACATCGCCTCGAACATGTGGAAATGGCCGATGACGACGATCTCGCCCGATTGGCCAAGCATTCGATCACGGTAAGTGCCCAACCAGCCTTCGACGCCGCCTGGGGTGGTGCAGGAAAGCTGTATGAGCAACGCCTAGGTGCGCGAAGTGCAACGATGAATCCGTTCGGCTCGTATTACTCCGCCGGCGTACCGGTGTGCTTTGGAAGTGATAGCCCGGTCACCCCCTTGCGGCCGTGGTCCAGTGTCCGGGCATGCCTGGAGCACAGCAACCCTGATCAACGCATTTCGGCGCGGGCGGCCTTCCTGGGACACACCCGGGCAGGTTGGCGCGCCAGCAAACAGCGCAATCCCCTTTTGGGGCAATTGGTCCCCGGTGCCCCCGCTAGCTTTGCCGTCTGGGAAGTTGAAGAACTGATGGTCCAGGTGGCCGATGGCCGAGTGCAGTCCTGGTCCACGGATCCGCGTGCCCGGACGCCCCTTCTCCCGGCGCTGGATAGCGGCAGCGATCCTGTCTGCCTGCAGACCGTGCGGGATGGCCAGGAGGTCTTCGCCAGCGAAACTTTGCGGTCATAGTCGCAGAATCCTGATGCGCCAGAGAGGCCCCTGGCGTGCGTCGATGAATAAAGCCTCCGTTCAGCCGGTGCTTGACAGGATTTGTGAAGCCCGTAGCATCTAGTGTCAACAGGCTGCCACAGGGAATACCTGGTTGCCTGGCCGCGGTCCGGTTCCCTCGTCAAGAACAGGCAACGGACCCGTTGTTCCAGGACCGTGGCACTCGTAGTGGGCAGGTCCGCTATGCAGCAGAAAACGGTTCGGCCCCGACTTCACCACACGGGCCGGCACTGGACCTGGGCTTGTGGACCTGCCTGCGGCCAAGCACATCCGTTGTGGCGAGCACCACAAGTGGCCCGGAGCAGTCAAGATTGTCGTCCTATAATGGATAGTCGCGCCTGAATGCCAGCCACGCTGCCGCTCCGGCCCACTGACCGCTCCATCAAGGAAAGGCCTCTTCTTGCGTGTCCTGACGATCATCCCCACGTACAACGAGCTGGAATCGCTGCCCAAGACCCTCGGACGGCTGCGGGTGGCTGTGCCCGCCTCCGACGTCCTGGTGGTCGACGACAACAGCCCTGACGGCACGGGACAACTCGCCGACAGTATCGCGGCCGAGGACAGCCAAGTCCACGTCCTGCACCGAAAGGGCAAGGAAGGCCTCGGGGCGGCGTACGTTGCCGGCTTCAAATGGGGCATGGCCGCGGGTTACGACGTCCTTGTCGAGATGGATGCCGATGGTTCGCACCAGCCCGAGCAGTTGCCGTTGCTGCTCGATGCAATCAACGACGGAGCCGACCTCGCCATGGGCTCACGATGGGTTCCCGGTGGAGGCACCGTCAACTGGCCTCTCTACCGCCAAGCAATTTCGCGCACGGGCAGCACGTATGCGCGGATCATGCTTGGCCTGAAGATCAAGGACATCACCGGCGGTTACCGCGCGTTCCGTCGCAGTACCCTGGAGGCGCTCAAGCTGGACCAAGTCGAATCGGTCGGATACGGATTCCAGGTTGATCTGGCGTGGCGGGTTGCCAAACTCGGTCTGAAGATCGTCGAGCGTCCCATTACTTTCGTGGAGCGCGAACTCGGTGCTTCGAAGATGAGTGGCAACATTGTTGTTGAGGCCATGATCAACGTCACCAAGTGGGGGATGGCCTCCCGTTGGGCCGCACTGACCCGGAAGAAGACCCCGGTGTCAAAGTAGACCATGGCAGACAAAGGCCGGGTCCGCGCTCTGCGAAGTGAACTGGTCCCCGAAAGTTGGACTGGCTAAGTAAGATCCTAAGCCGCGAGGGCCTGGGAACGGTATTGCGCCGGGCTCAGGCCCTCGAGCTTTGTCGAGATCCGTTCGGTGTTGTACCAGCGGATGTACTCGTGCAGTGCCGCTGTCAGTGCGTCGGTGCTGATGAACCGGACACGATGGAAGAGTTCTTCTTTGAGATGACCGAAGAAGTTTTCCATCACGGCATTGTCGTAGCATTTGGCCTTGCGTGACATTGATTGGACCGCTCCGGCAACGCTGAGGAGAGTCCGCCAGGAGTGATGCTGGTACTGGAATCCCTGGTCGGAATGCACCAGCGGTTTCTCACCGTCCTTGAGGGTCGTCAGCGCCTTACTCAGCGATGTGTTGGTGAGCTCCAGGTTCGGCGAGATGCCGAGGGTGTACGAGATGATCTGCCGGTCGAAGAGGTCCATGACCGGTGAGAGGTAGAGCTTGCGATCGCCGACGCTGAATTCGGTCACGTCCGTCACCCACTTCTGGTTCGGGGCGGTCGCTTCGAAATCCCGGTTGAGCACGTTCGGAGCGACGGCGCCTTGTTCGCCGCGGTAGGAGTTGTAGCGCTTCTTCCGCCGGACCTTGCAGACCAGCCCGAGTGTCCGCATCAGCTTCAGCACGGTCTTCTTCGCGGTCCTCCAGCCTTGCCTGGCCAGCTCGATGTGGACGCGTCGGTGCCCGTACCTGCCATGGTTCTTCTTAAAGATCTCCGTGACCGCGCTCTTGAGAGCCTCTTGCGGATCGGGGGCCTGGAGCCGGGCCTGGTGATAGAAGAACGTCGAGCGGGCAATGCCAGCGATGTCCAGGAGCAATTCCAGGCGGTGTTGGGCCTTGAGAGCGATGACGGCGCGGACCTTTACCGCGGATCCTCGTCCCTCAAGGCCTGCACTTTTCCCAGGAACGCCACCTCTGCCCGCAAGCGCTCGTTCTCACGGCGCAACCTTTGCAGTTCTGACTCAGGCTGCGACGGCGCCTCGAAAGGCGACTTCGGGCGGCCCCTGGGCTTCGGACGCAGTCCGTCTTCGCCTTCATTCCGATACAGGCTTGCCCACTTCTTGATCAGAAGCGGGGACGACAGCTGGAACTCCTGCGCCAAGGCCACCTGGGTCTCTCCAGCCAGAAACCGCTGCACAACAGCGAGTTTGAACTCAAACGAAAACTGCCGCTTGGTTGGCTTGGCCACTAGCGTTGTACCTCCGCGAACTCTCCACCGGTCATATAACCGGCCTATGGCCCGCTTGCTCACCCCGAGCTTTGTGGCAACGGACTTCGCGCCCCAACCGGTCTCAAACAACGCTACCGCGGCCGCGCGCTGCTCCTCGGACAACGAACTGCTTTTTAACATGAAACTGCTCCCCGTAAGTCAGAACTGAATTCTCAGTCCAACTTTCGGGGAGCAGTTCAAAGAGCATGGACCCGGCCTTTGTCTCGGGACTGTGCCCCGAACTTTGCCGTTAAGCCGAGCGGCGTTCCCCACGACGTTCGCGCAGGATGTTCAGGCGGTCCTCGAGGATCTGCTCGAGCTCGGGGAGGCTGCGGCGTTCCAGCAGCATGTCCCAGTGCGTGCGGACGGCCTTTTCATTGGTGTCAATGGGGCGTTCGCCATCAACCAGGAGCGCTTCCTTGCCGGTCTTGGAAACCCAAACAGGGGGAATCTCCGCTTCGGACGAGAAGGTAACGAAGACCTGCTCTCCGTCTGCGCAACGGTATTCGACCCGCTGGCGCGGTGCCGGCTCCACACCGGATTCGGTTTCCATGCTCTGGGCGCCAAGACGCATGCCCCGCAGGCTGCGATCGCTCATGATTACTCCCTCTGTCTGTTCACGGAGCGAGGCTCCGCGCTAGCCGGGCGCCGTATCCACGCCGCCCGGGCTACTGAATGCACACGTTGCATCACTAGATGAAACGCGTGGCCAAGCGTTAATGTTCCGTTCGGACTGAACCGACCGGACAAATACACCATTATACGCGGATCGAAGCGCGGAGGACAAAGTGAGAGGGCTTGGACCGTTTGTGGTTACGCTGGCGGTTCCTGAGTTGGCGGCGTCGATTCAGCATGTCCGGAACCCGCGGCCGTCGTAGTCGCCGGCGCGCCAACACCGGCTGGCGGCTTCGCGGAATCGCTGAACAAGTCCGCGACGCCGCTCCCACCGTTGACGCCTCCCAGTGCGCCGCCAATCCCCTTGAGCGCCTCACCGACCTCGCTGGGGATGATCCACAGTTTGTTGGACGATCCTTCCGCAATCTTAGGCAAGGTCTGAAGGTACTGGTATGCGAGCAGCTTTTGATCGGGATTGCCCTTGTGGATGGCGTCGAAGACTTTTTGAATAGCCTGTGCTTCACCATCGGCACGGAGAATAGCCGCCTTTGCGTCCCCCTCTGCGGCAAGGATTGCAGCCTGTCGCTGGCCTTCGGCCGTGAGGATCTGCGACTGCTTGGTACCTTCCGCCGTCAGAATGGCAGCTCGCCGGTCGCGTTCGGCCCGCATCTGCTTCTCCATCGAATCCTGGATGGAGTGGGGCGGATCAATGGCTTTGAGCTCCACGCGCGAAACCCGAATTCCCCAGCGTCCCGTGGCCTCGTCCAAGACGCCGCGAAGCTGACCATTGATCTGGTCGCGGGAAGTGAGCGCTTCTTCGAGATTCAGGCCACCCACCACGTTGCGGAGGGTCGTGGTGGTCAACTGCTCAACAGCTTGAATGTAGTTGGCGATCTCATACGTCGCCGCCCGCGGATCCGTCACCTGAAAGTAGACCACGGTGTCGATCGAGACCACCAGGTTGTCCTCGGTGATGACCGGCTGTGGCGGGAAGGAGACCACTTGTTCGCGAAGATCCAGCAGCGGCAACAGGCGGTCGACGAACGGGATCAGGATGGTAAGCCCGGGTTGAGGGTTCTCTGGTACTTACCCAGACGTTCTACGACGCCTGCGCGCGCTTGCGGAATGATCCTGATCGAGCGGACCAACACAATAATCACAAATATGACGAGAACTAGCAGCACAATCGCGGCTGCGGTTCCTCCCAAGCTATCCATACAGCTCCTTCATTCCCCAGTGACGCATTTTAGTGGACTTGAGTGGCAGCGCGGCGATTACTCTTCGGCGGAGGTAACGACCGCCGTCGCGCCGTCAATTTTGGTGACCTGCACTGTCTGGCCGGCGTCGATGATTCCCGCGGCGCTGCGGGCGGTCCACACGTCACCGCCGATCTTCACCAGTCCTCCGGTCGCCGTGACGGGCTCCATGACGAGCGCCGACTGGCCGATCAGGCGGTCCACGTTGGTTCGTTGCTCGGCGGGCCCCTTCCGCAAATGTTTCAGGGCGATGGGGCGAACGAAGGCGATCATCAGTAGTGACACGACGCACAGGACAACGATCTGCAACCACAGATCGGCTCCGGCGAAGTCAGCGACAAGGGCAGCGAGCGCCCCGCCTCCGAGCATGATGAAAAAGAAGCTAAGCGTCAGCATTTCCACGACGGCAAATGCGAGGAAAACTGTGAGCCAGAGAGCCCACCAGTTGCTGCCAAGCCATTCAAACATCGTTCCCCCTGTTTCCGGACTTCCGGCGGCAGCCGGCCTGATCCGGACTGCAGCGTCGGCAAGATCACAGTCGCTATTTTTCCATCCTAGCCCGGTGTGCAGTTTCGCGTTAGGAGCCGCTTTCGGGGGAAGTGAGGACGGTGAGGCTGAACTTCGCCGTGGCATGAACCGACGGTTCCGCCGCCGTCGAGGCGATGAGGGACGAGCGCTCAAGATGGTGGCCTGCGGGTCCCATGAAGGCGACATCGGCGATGTCCCGTCCATTGAGAACCAGGTCCAGATCGAGCTGACGGGATTCGCCGGGAACCAAGAGTCCCTGCATGGATTCGGCCAGACGTTCGTCCTTGCCCGGCTCAATGCCTAACATTCCAGTCCGTTCTGCAATCTCCGCAAGGTGTCCGGTGCGGGGAGTCACGATGATTAGCCGGCCGCCCGGCCGCAACACGCGGGCGAACTCCGGCGGATTCCGGGGCGCAAAGACCACGATGACGGCATCCGCGGAACGGTCGGCGAGCGGCAAGGGACGCCAGATGTCCCACACCAGGTTGATGGCGCCGGGATTCAGCCGTGCTGCCCGGCGGAGGGCAAACTTCGAGATATCTATACCAATGGCTGCCGCGGGAGTACGGTCCAACACCGTGCGCAGATAGTGGCCGGTGCCGGTACCCGAATCCAGGACGAGGGAGCCCGGCGCGGACAGGACCGGTGCTGCCAACTCCGCGATGGCTTCAGCCAGGGGAGCGTAGTGGCCGGCAGCCAGGAAGTCATTGCGAGCAGCCACCATCTCTGCCGTGTCTGCTTCGAAAACGGTGCCCTTGCCTGTCAGCAGGTTGAAGTAGCCCTGCTTGGCGGCGTCGAAACCGTGGCCGGCGGCGCAAATCAACGAAAAAGGCGCTTCCGGGCTCAGCGCGAAAGTACCCTGGCAGACCGGGCAGCGCAGGGAAGGGACGGCATCGGAAAGCATATCGACAATCCTACGGTGGCCGGAGTGGCACGTATCGTTGTGCCCGGACGGCCGCTAGGCTCACCAGCGTGAAAGCCGAACAACTCCCGCTGCTGAACTCTGTCTCTTCCCCTGCCGCCCATCCCGATGGCACCCGTGCTGTCGTGTCGGTTACCCGGCCCGATTTTGACGCCGACGCCTACGTTGGACAACTTTGGAGCGTTCCTTTCGACCCAGCGATGCTGCCACGCCGGATCACCCGCGGATTCAGGGACACCGCGCCTGCCTTCTCGCCTGACGGCAGGGCATTGGCGTTCCTCCGGGCGACAGCGGACGGCAAGCCGCAACTGCATGTCGTGGAAGCCGACGGCGGGGAGCCGCAGGCTCTTACAGAGCAGAAATTAGGAGTTTCGGAATTTTCCTGGGCGCCCGATTCGAGCAGGATCGTGTTCTCCTCGCGGGTTCCCGAAGAAGGCCGTTACGGAACGGTCGACGGAGTCGGGGCGGGTAACGAGGACCCCCGGATGATCACCGACAAGCAATACAGGCTCAACGGGCTGGGCTATACGGCGGACAAGCCCGCCCAACTGTTCGCCGTCGACGTCCCGGAGCTTGGGGCGGAACCGGCAGTGGTTCCCGTGGGGCGGGCTGCGAAAGAACGCGGAGCTGATGCGTTCAGCTTGCTGCCAACGCCGGTGCAGTTGACGTTCGGTAAAGCCGACCACACCTCACCCTCGTTCAGCCGGGACGGCGGGAGCGTCTACTTTGTCGCGTCGCTCCACGAAGGGCACGACGCCGATATCGCCTCGGGGATCTATCGGGTCCCGGCCGCGGGTGGCGAGTTCACGGCCGTGCGTCCTGACGCTGCACCCCAGTCCGTCCACGAGGTCTGCGAATCCGGAAGCGGCGAATGGCTGTTCTTTACGGCGCAGGACCTCGGCGACGACGGACTGGACTTCGTGGCCAGGAACACGGCACTGTATGCAATTCCCGTCCGCGGCGGTGAGGCCTCGATGCTCAGCGACGTCGAAAACCAGGACCTTTCCGGCCGCCTCGTACCCTTCGGGCTGGACGGCATGCTTGCGCTCAACCCCAGCCGTGGCAGCGTGCAGCTGATCAAATGGACGGCCGACGGCGAGAGCAAGGTCCTGCTCGAGGGGCCGCGAGTGGCATCGGGTGTCTCGATGGTGGGAGACACCGTGGCCGTCAGTGTCAGCGACGCTTCCAGCAACGGCGAGCTCGGCGTGCTGGAACAGGGCGGGCTGCGCTTGCTCACCGATTTTTCCAGCGCGCTCAGGGCTGAAGCAACCATTCTCGAACCCCGGGAATTCACCGCCAACGGCAAGGATGGCTATCCGGTCCATGGTTGGGCGGTCCTGCCTGAGGGCTCCGGCCCCCACCCGGTGTTGCTCACCATCCACGGCGGTCCCTTCTCGCAATACACGGTTGCCTTCTTCGACGAAGCCCAGGTCTACGCCACGGCCGGATACGCCGTGCTGATGTGCAACCCCCGCGGATCGGCCGGATACGGCCAGGCCCACGGTGGCGCCATCAAGGAAAAGATGGGGACCGTCGACATGGCGGACGTCCTGAGCTTCCTGGACGGTGCACTGCACGCTTTTCCGACGATGGACAAAGACGCGATCGGGATCATGGGAGGGTCCTACGGCGGATATCTGACCGCTTGGATCATCGGACATGAACACCGCTTCAAGGCGGCGATTGTGGAACGCGGATTCCTTGATCCCGTGAGTTTCGTCGGCTCCTCGGATATCGGCTGGTTCTTCGGCGGCCAATACACGGGTGGCTCACCCGAGGAGATGGCAGCCCAAAGCCCCATGGCCGTCGTGAATTCCGTTCGAACGCCCACTCTGGTGATCCACAGCGAAAACGACCTCAGATGCCCGGTTGAACAGGGCCAGCGCTACTTCACCGCGCTCAAGGCACAGGGTGTGGACACGGCATTGCTCCTCTTCCCAGGAGAGGACCACGAGCTTTCACGCTCCGGTGCCCCACATCACCGGCGTCAACGCTTCGAACAGGTTCTCGCGTGGTGGGCAAAGCACTTGCCGTCAGCCGCGAACCCCGAAGTTTGAACTCCACGGCTAAGGGTTGAGGAATCCCAGCCCGTGGCGTGCCTCGTCGATTCCGGGGTACGCCCAATGGGCGGTGTATTCCGCATCGTTGGCCAAGGAACGCAGCTCGGCCCTGTCCAGATAGAGTCCTCCGTTCAAGTGGTCCGTCTCGTGCTGGACTATCCGGGCCTGCCATCCGGAGAATTCGGCCGAGGCGGCACTCCCATCGGGACGCTGGTAGTGCAGATGAACATCGCGGTGCCGCGAAACCACAGCCTGGAATCCACGCATCGACAGGCATCCTTCATAGAAGGACGCGGTAGACGTTCCCTGAGGCTGGTATCTGGGATTAAGGATCGCGAAGAAGCTCAAGGGCGTCCTCTGCCGGATCTCCGATGCAATCGGATCGATATCGAAATGGTCCTCGAGCACAGCCAGCTGCAAGGGAATGCCGAGCTGCGGTGCTGCGAGTCCCACGCCTGGGGCGGCATGCATGACATCCCGCATGCGTTCGATGAGCTGCGCCAGTTCGGTGTCCTTTAGCTGGCCATCATAAGGCGCGGCGTGTTGCCGTAACACGGGATGGCCGACTTGCACGATAGGCGGGAGGCCGTCGAGACCGAGGAGCTCCTGAACCGCGGTGCGGATCTCGGCGGCGGTAAACGGCGTATCCGGGCCGGCAGTCAAGGGGCGGGTCTCAAAGTCCATGGATTGAGCTTAGTGGGATGGCCCGCCAACCGTCCGGGCAACCCATCAGGGCTCCGGCGTCCGACCCGCTCGCGGTTGGGCGGAGATCAGTGCCTAGTGCATCGTGAATCGTCGGACCACCAGCTCCGAGAACAGCGGAAAGGTGATGGCACGGCCGATCAGCGCGTTGCGTGCGCTGAGGATCTTCGGGGGAAGGGGACGGCCCAGCGCCATGTTCAGGCTGGCCTGCCAGATGGCTTTCTTTGCGGCGCGCTGCCTGTCCCGTTCGAAGTCCGCGAGTTCCTTGGCAGCCGGACTTCTTGCTGCTGTGCGCAAGGCATCGCTGATTATGGGCGCCAAGGCAGCCGCATCCAACCAGCCCAGGTTCATCCCTTGGCCGCCGATCGGGCTGATCTCGTGTGCGGCGTCGCCGAGCAGGGAAATTCGTCCGTGAACCATTCGGGAGACCAGGCGTGAGGTGACACCGAATGCGCTGATCATCGTATTGCTTGCGGAGTCCACCGCGCTCCCGGTCCGTTTCTTGATGAGGGCGGCGAGCGTATGCGGAGTGGGTTCCGCACACGGGGCGCCGAGCCGGACTACCCACCGGCGGATTCCGCCCGGCAGCGGAAATGACTCCACAATTCCGCCCGGCTCGAGGAATAGGACGGCCTTGTTGCCGTACGTCGATTCGTCCAGGAAGTCGCCCATCACGTAGTAGTCGGGATAGGTGCGCAGCCGTGGCTCCAGTCCCAGCCCCCCGCGCACGACGGAATGGACACCGTCGGCTGCAATGACGAAGCGGCCCGAAAACTCCACCGCGCTACCGTCTTGCTGTCCACGCACACGCAGGCACCCGTCGTCGTCGACGACTTCCTCAACGTGCACCCCGCGACGAAGCGCAGCAGGATCGAGGGCCTGCACCCTGGACTCAAGAGTCCGGGTGGTGAGATATTGCGGAACGGAAAGGATGAAGGGGTACTCAGCCGAGGGGCGGGCGAAGTCCATGTCGGCTACTCTTCGGCCGCCGCTGTATGCGGCACCGTGGGTGATCCGGATGCCGGAGGAGACCAGCGTGTGCGCGGCACCTACGGCGTCGAGGGCCGCGAGTGCGGGGGGATGGATTCCGATGGCGCGGGATTGGCGGCTCGTTGTCACGTGTCGCTCCAGAACTGCAACCCGGTGCCCGAGTTGCAGCAGCAGGGCAGCGATATAGAGCCCGACCGGCCCTGCACCGACCACCACGACGTCAAACATCGGGAGCCTCGTCCGGCCGGTAGATCAGCAAGTTATGCCACATGCCGCTGGGTTCTACCATCCAGACGGGGGGAGTGGCAGCCCGGAGTTCCGCTGCTGTGTAGCTCCGCCTGATGGAGGTGAGGCCGTCACCGTGGATGTAGGAGCCAAGGCCGAGCGGCCAGAAGGCGGCCCAGAAGAGCGCGTACGCGAGGGAGCTGCGCGTCAGGTCGTTGTGCAGGGCAAGCTGTCGGCACAAGTGTTCGGAATCGCGAAGGAAGGAAGCGAGTTCCGGAGGGGCCAAGTGGTGCAGGACATGGTTGGAGATGATGATGTCGTAGGTGAGCCCTTCCGCTACGAGCTCCGAGCTGAACGCTCTTCGGTAGCGCACGCCCTCGACTGGCGCCGCGGAGTTCGCGAAGTGGAAGGCACGCTCGTCCGGATCGATTGCGGTGACGTCCAGCCGATAACCGTCTGCCGCCGCCCGGCGCGCAAGGCTTCGGGCGACGTCACCACCGCCGCAGCCGATGTCGAGGACCGTGGTGGGCACCGCCGTCGTGAGCAATGGCTTGATTTTGGAGCTGTACGTATTCCGCCAACCAGACACCACAGCGTTGACCAGCGCAAACCGCGAGTAACTCCTGTTCAGGCGGACGATCTCACAATCGGGGCGGTCCATGTCTTCAACGGCTGTCAGGTCCCGCGCGCCGAGAAAGCCGCCAGGGCGTGGGAAGGCGGACATCACAATGCAGGGGAAACGCGGGTGAACAGTCCCGTCTCAACCGTGAGGCCGGGCCCGAAAGCCATGGAACAGATGCGTTCTTCACGCTGTGCCGGGGTTTGTCCCAGAATGTGTTTCAGGACGAAGAGCACGGTGGCGCTGCTCATGTTGCCGTAGTTGCGGAGGACTTCGCGCGCTGGGACGAGCTGCTCTTCGGTGAGTTCAAGTTTCGATTCGACTTTGTCAAGGATGCTGCGGCCGCCGGGGTGGATGGCCCAATGGGTAATGTCCCGGTAGGGGAGTCCGGCCAAGGAGGAATCCCGTGCAAGCAGGGGTTCGAGCGCTCCGGTGATGTGCTCCTCGATGATGTGCGGCACGTATGTTCCGAGAATCATTTCGAAGCCTTCGTCACCGATGTTCCAGGCCATGGCTTCTTCGCCAACGGGTGTCAGGACTGTCTCGAAATGATCCAGCCTGATCACCGGGTCCGGCCCTTCAGGTTCGCGGGAAGTCACGACGGCGGCCGCCGCACCGTCCGCAAAGATCGCCGAACCCATGATGGTGTCCGGATCATTCGAGGTGCGGACGTGGAGAGAGCAAAGCTCCACGCAGATAACGAGGACGACTGCTGAGGGGTCAGCCTGACAGAATTGCCGGGCTGCGCGGAGAGCGGGGAACGCGGCGTAGCAGCCCATGAAACCCAGGTGATAGCGCTGCACCGCCGGGCTGAGCCCGAGTGCACGGACCACCTTGTAATCGGGTCCGGGGTTGAAGAATCCGGTACACGACACCGTGATGACGTGAGTTATGTCGAGTAAATCGATATCAGGACATTTCCCGACGGCGGCTTTGGCGGCCTCAATGAACAGCTTGGTGGCCTCGACGGCAAAGATCTCGTTGCGGACCTTGGTGCTGGGGCTCAGGACCTGGCCCGAGACGGGGTCGAAGAACGACGGATTTTCGGAATGGTTTTCTAAGGTCAGTTCGGCGACGGCGGTGAATCGGGTGTCAATGGCGGCTGAATCGAAGCAGGTCTTCACGAGCCGGGATCCGAGCCGCGTCAAGCCAGGTTGGGATGCAAAGACGTCACGTGCTTGTGGCTGTACGAGCACTGTGGGCGGTACGGCAGTTTCCAGAGACCTCACGTAGACCGGCATGCTTCATTGTTGGCGACGAATATGCCGTTGACAATGGCAAAGGGCGGAATTGTGGTCGTTTTGAACATTTGATGTTGCCGTGTGGTGTGTAATTTCGCTGAGCCGCGGGTCGAGCGGGTCGAGCGTGGAGGAACTCAGCTCGGAATCAGCTTCCTAGCGATGGCGTAGCAGGGACCTCCGGCCGTTTGGCTGGCCGCTCGTTCGGCACCGTGATCATGATGGCGATGATGGCGACCACCACCATGAGGAGGTTGAACAGGATGCCGATGGCCCCGCCGAAGCGAAGGCCAACGTTTTCCTGGTTTCCGATGAACAGTCCCCAGGACCGGATGGTGGCCGGGTCCATGGCCTGGGCGGCCACGTAGAGGGCCGCGGAGGCGGCGACGCCGATCGCGTTGCCCAGTGAGGAGGCCATCTTGTAGATGCCGGCGGCGGCACCGGCCTCGTCGTCGGGCACGTTCGAGAGGGCCGCATCCGTGGACGGTGTCGCGTAGAAGCCGAGGCCGATGCCGAACAATGTGAAACCGATGACGGCCAACACAATGTATTGCCCGATGAGGGTGAAGGTCATTGACGTCAACAGGATTCCGATGCCGGCGATCGCGCTGCCCCAGATCATGGGCCGCTTGGGCCCGAAGCGCTGTAGCAGTTTCTCCCCGACGCGGATGGTTGCCAGGATCGCCACGAGGTAGCCGAGGGTCAGCAGGCCGGACTGCAACGAGGACAAGCCTGCGGCGACCTGGACCAGGCCAAGGGCGACGATCAGTGTCCCGGCCGCGCCATTGAGCAGGAAATTCGAGAGGGTCGCGCCGGCGAACGTCGGGTTGCGGAACAGCTTTAGGTTCAGGACCGGATTGTTCCTGCTCGTCTCGATTCCGAAGAACACCAGTGCAGCCACGACCGCGACGACGAGGAGTCCGATTCCGGTCCAGCTCAGCCAGCCGATCCGAGGGCCTTGCGAGATATACACGTTCAGTGCCACGAGCGCGATGATGAGGCTCACCATGCCGCCCCAGTCGAATGATCCGCCGGCTTTCGCAGCCGACTTGGATTCCGGGGTGCCCCGTAGCAGGAATAATGCGATCACTGAGAGGACGATCGAGATCCAGAAGATGGACCGCCAGCCCAGGAATGATGTCGCCATCAGGCCACCGAAGAGGGCGCAGAAGCCGGAGCCGCCCCACGAACCGATCGACCAGAAAGACAACGCCCGCTGGCGCTCCTTCCCCTCATAGTAGTTCTTCACCAGGGCCATAGTGGACGGCATGATGCACGCTGCCGAGAGGCCTTGGACGATTCGGCCGCCCAACAGCGCTGTCGCCGTGAGGCCGCCGGCGTTCTCGGGGGTCAGGGCGATCAGGAGGGACCCGAGGATGCTCAGGTAGATGCCGATGTTCATGATCCTGACGCGCCCCAGCCGGTCCGCCAGCCCGCCGGCAACCACAATGAAAATGCCTGAGAACAGCGAGGTGATCGACACCGCGAGGTTTCCCAGGGTTCGCTCGATCCCCAGTGATCCTTGGATGCCCGGGATGACGTTGAGGAGGGTCTGCGCGAACAGCCAGAAGTTGATGACCGCCAGGACGATGCCGATCAGCCATGCATCGTTTGGCTTCCACTGGGTTTCGGTTTTTGTCGGGAACTGGGAAGTGCTCATGGTTCACGCATCCTCGGAGAGGTAGGACAGTCCCGTGGCTTCGTTGACGGGTGGCGCAATAAGATCAAGCTACTCCAAGACGAGGCGAAATTGGCACCCTCCGCCTGAAATTCCGCGAGGATCTGAGCGATCGAGGGGCCTGGATCTGGTGCGAACGTCGGCCGCGACGGTGTCCTTCCTCACATATTCCTCAAGCCTGACCGCAGGCAGGAACCATGTGGAAGAATCTCACCATGCGTAGAAAATCCCCACGCCGTCTAGCTTTGGCCGCCACCGCTCTTGCGGGAGTTCTACTAACTGGCTGTTCTGCACCGTCGCCAGTGCCGACTTCATCAGCTAGCATCGCGCGCCCTTCCCAGGAAAGCGCCGTCCTGGCTCGAGCGGATTCACATCATCTTCTGAAGAGCGCCAACGCGAAAGCCGCGTTGGTGCTCTTCACTGATTTCCAATGCCCCTACTGCGCCGAGATTGATCCTTTGATTCGCCAGGTCGCGAACGACTACGCGGGCCGCATCAATGTGGTGGTCCGGAACCTCCCGCTGCCGATGCACCAGAACGCCGGACCCGGTGCACAAGCCGTGGAGGCCGCGGCATCCCAGGGCAAGCTCTCGGAAATGATGGGATTGGTTCTCGGTGGACAGGAGGAATGGTCGAAAGCAGCGGATCCTCAACCGGTGTTCACTGAATACGCGCAGCGGTTGGGACTGGACGCCGAGAAATTTGCGGCCGCTTATACCTCGGCCGCAGTTCAAGAACGGATCAGCAGGGATTATTCCGATGCTGTCGCACTTGGACTGCGCGGTACACCTTCGTTGATCCTCAACGGCAAGATGCTGCGCCTGGATTCCTATACCTATGACGAGATCAAAGTGCCTCTCGATGCTGCACTAGCCAGCTAAACAGGCCAACGCCAGGGCCAGTCCGCGGAGGAACTCCACCTTACGGCCTTGGCGGAGCTCATCCCGCCGTTCGGCGCCGGACGTGTAGCCATGCGAGAGCGTCTTGTTTATCAGAGAAGTACCGGCTCGGGCACGGCGGCAAGGGCAGCCCGCGCCGACCGTGCGCAATGACACGGTCCACGGGAGTGCTGCCCAGGATCGCGAAGGCTGTGATGGTCACCGCTTCGCTGAAGTAGCGGACCGCTTCGCGGCTGACATGCTCGACGCCCGTGATTTCTAGCAATACTGCAGCGCCCGCGCCACCCGTCAACGCCAGATACCGTTCTTGGACCAAGGTCCCGTCCTCAGCGCTGATCCGCCCTCCCGGACGCAAAGTGATCAGGACGATCCCTTCCCCAGTGTCCTCCACCGTGACGTTCGGCGGGTTTGCAGAGGACGGTTCCGGGCCGCGTTCTGCGCCGGTCACGTCGGAATCAGGATTCACCTTCGCTGGAAGGTGCAGTTCAGCCTCGTCTTGGATCAGCATCGTCATCAAATCCCCCAGAATTGATTCAACTGCGACCCCGTCGACGCAGCCCCACCCGGAATCCGCCGGAGCCGAGTACAGCCTAGGCTACCCGCGAACAGGTTCGGTGTCGAAGAACCGCGTTATCTCACGTTAACCCGCTCCCAGGGCCTACGCGTGGACTACATCCAGTCCCAGCGGGGAAGTCGGTCGGCCCGGCGTGTTTCGACAGGTCCAGATGTAAACCGGAACGCAATCGTGAGGGGATAGAGCGAATTGGTTTCGGCAATTGCTTCTCTCGGGGCGGCGCCGTCGGCAATTCCGAGGGCGATGGCTGCAATGCGGTTGCTGGCCATGCCGTCACCGTAGGGGGAGGGGACGGAAGCCAATGCCTGTTCAGGGTTGCCGATGAGTAGATGGTTTGCGGCGTCGCTGATGCTTTCTCCGGGCGTGATCAGCTGGGCGAAGCCGGCTTCGATGGACTCGGGCCTTTCGGTGCTGCGCCTGATGACAAGCAGTGGCTTCTTGAGCACAGTACATTCTTCCTGCAGGCCGCCTGAGTCCGAAACCAGCAAGCTAGCCGAGCGGGCGAGGCGTAGGAATTCGTGGTGCGGCACGGAGTCAACAACCGACAGGCGTTCGGCGTAGTGGTCCAGGCCGAACTTTCGTATTGCGGCGCGGGTGCGCGGGTGGGCGATGAACAATACTGGCACGACGATCTCGGTCAGGCCCAAAAGTATCCGTTCAAGGGCGTCCCGGGTGTCGGTGTTTTCCGGCCGGTGGATCGTGGCGAGTACATAGTCCCGGCCGAAGCTCAAAGGAAGATTGCTCTTGCCGGTGGTACTGGCGAAGCTGTCCGCCAGGGCGAGAGATGCTTCCGTGGCTTCGACAATGGTGTTCCCGGTGACAGTGATGTGGTTGCTGTCGACGCCTTCGAAGAACAGGTTCTTGCGGTTGTTCAGGGTGGCGGCGCAGTGGACATCCGCCAGCGTCCCGGTCACGAGCCGATTGATTTCTTCAGGCATAGCTCGGTCATACGACCGCAACCCGGCTTCGACATGGATGACCGGGATTCCGGCGTAGTTGGCGGTCTGGGCAGCAGCCGAGACAGTGTTGGTATCACCTTGGACAATGACGGCCGAAGGTAGCCTTCGCTCGAACTCTGTTGCGAGCCCAGTCATGCAGGTGGAGATCTGGGTGGCACGGTCCTGCCCGCCGACTCCGTCGAGCACAACGTCCGGCCCCGGAAGTCCCAAGTGTTTCTGTACTTGGCCAGAGAGCTCATCATCAAAGTGCTGCCCGGTGTGGATCAGCCGTGCACGCTCGCCCAGATGCCGGACGACGTGCGCTAGCTTAATCATTTCGGGTCGCGTACCCATTACGACGGCGACGTCGGAATCGATCATTACTTACTCCTTGAGTGGTGCAACAGCGTCAGTTCTCTCGTTGGGGCAACGGTGTCGCGGTACGAATGGTGTTTCACGGGCAAGTAGCCTCGTGGGCCGGGAAAATGACGGGCCGAAGTTGCCCGGTTCCGGCAGGCGCGGACACGCTGGATGTTGCCCTCGGACCAGCGCGTTCTTTGGGTAGCGAAGCGGCTGAAACTGCTGAGGGCTTATTGACTGACGGAACCGTTCCACGGTTTGCCAGCCTCGGGGCTGATCGCGTCTAATTCTGCCAGCGGGTGAATTGGCTATTCCCTCCCAAGCCCACTGTCCTGGTGCGTTCGCATAGTGACTGCGCTGCGATCGCGTTTCGGAATTCCATGTCCTGCATGCGGATCAGGTAACGTGCGGCGGCGTTGACGAGCCTGCCGAGCTCGGGCAACGGACTGCGGTCGTTGCGGTTCTTCATCCAGGCGATGATCTGGGCTGCACCTACGGCCGGGTCCCCGAAAAGGTCCCGTCCGGCGACCTGCTCCAAGGTATTGGCAGCCATTTCACCGTCAGCGTTGACCACGCACACAATCGCCTTGTCACGATCCGCGTCTGGCGGTAGGAAATCGTCCAACGCAGAGTAAGCGGAATTCAAGGCACCACCCTCGCCCGTGCGCGCGTTCAGGTGGGTGCGTTGTATGAGATGTATGGACGGGTCGGTAGCAAGCGGGCGTGGACCAGCCCAGCGGTTGGTCGGGACGAGGATGGATAGGACGTGGATGCAAAAGGACACGACAAGTGCTGTTGAGATCGCACTCATGAGGTGAGGCCCGCGATGTCCGCTTCCTGCTGATCGTCTCCGCTCTATGGGCGAGTGGAGTGAGCGCTGACGAGGCCGGGTGCTGTTGCACTGTTAGCAAGCAACCGCACCCGGCCTCGCTCGGGTTTCTTAGCTTTGTTGCCCGTTGCGACGGAGGATGTATTTAGTGCGCACGAGCAGCAAGCCGGCTGCCAATAGCCCGCAGCCTGCGATGCGGGCTCCGGTAGCGGTGAACCCCGTCAAGGCGAGCATGGTTCCGGCTGCTACGCTGGCCGGCGGGACGCCGCCCCCGAGAACCCTGGCACCGAGCCCGACTAGCGGGTCAATCATGGGGGTCGAGGCGGACGGCACGATATTCACGTCCACCGTGCCGTTGTTGTCGATCTGCATGGCCGCTGGCGCGGACTGTGTTCCAAGGGTGGCGGCAAGGTCCATGGCGACCGTCGGAGAGAACCGGAAATATTGGCTATTGATGCCATGGCGATGGAAGCCGCGGCCAGCACAGGTGCGACGACCCGTCGGGCGCGGACTCACCGGTGATGGAACACATTGATTCTTCTCCTTGCGGCCCTCCCACGGACGTCTGGCCGCTTCGTCCCGGTCTGGTCAGTTTCCTCGGGGGCGCCGGTTATATAGCCGGGCGGGTCTTGGATGTGACGGCGTTCCCGAGAGGTTCTTTTGATCCGCCCCTCCGGCTGCGTACCGGCGGGGAAATCCAAGTCCTTGGCGGCGAAGGCCTTGGCTGTTGTATCCATTTCTTCGAACTCGACGAGCTTGCCCAAGGTGTGCGTTCTCTCGGCGCTGACGCAATTCAGCAGCCTACGATTGTAGCGGCGGGGGTGCGGCGGGTACCCGCGATTCTGCCGCAGTCTCCAGCCGCGGGGCTAGCCTGACGTGGATCCGGGAGCAACTGGTGAGCGTCTTTGGATGCCGGCTTCAAGTACTTCCGACAGGGACGTTGCACAGTTGGTGCAGGACTTGAGATGTTCTTTCATTTTCACTATCTGCTTGTCCTTGAGGATGCCCAGCGCATAGGTGGGGATGAGCTTGGATGTATTGTGACAGGCGGGATTTTCAGCCGTGGGGAGCAACTCTCTGAGGTACCCTAGCCTCAGTCCGACTTTGGCCCTGCGATGGAGGGCAACGGTTGCGTTCGGCGTCAAACCGAGGATTGGTCCGACTTCTCTGGGAGCCATAGCTTCGACCTCGAGATACCAGAGGACTTCCTGCCACCGGGGCGGTAATGATCGCAACACTGTCTGGACAAGGTCATCAGTTGTGACTCCCGCGAAGCGTTCATCGGTTCTGCCAATAGCGCCCTCGAGCGTCTCTATGTCCATCGGTTTCTCCCGCAGTTTTCTGAGGTTGAGACGCCGCATCGCATTGATCACGCTGGAGTACAGGTATGGGCCGAAGGTTTGGCTGGGGCCAAAACCTGAACGAATGGCGGACAGGATCGAGGCAAAGGCTTCATGGACAGCGTCTTCGGCTAAATGTGTGTCTGACGAATAGCGGCTGGCGACCCTGAGGGCGGTTCGCCGGTAGCGCTCGAAGAGGATGCCGTATTCTTCCGAGGAACCTGCGCGTACGGCTTCCAGCAACTCTCCATCGCTAAGTCCCTCGAGGTGCCACGGCCTTGGTTGCGTGGGACTAGAACGCGTTTCTTGGGTCAACTTATGTCTCCTGGAAAAGGTTTTTGGGTCATCCCTTTCGCAACCTTCTTGGGGATATGCGAATCGGGGCGGACCTTCAGTGACCTGTGTATCTGGGCCGGTTGGCGGCTGACTGATACCGAGCTGAGAGGCCTGTAACCACGTATGGGTCAGGCCCTTCTCCTTGCTATGTCATCCAGGCGGGGGCTCTTCGATGAGTTGTTGCATCCATTGCGGCGAGATGCCTGGAATCGCGCCGTTGTCGTCAGGTGGGAGGCTGGCATGAGCCGGTTCAGGGGCATGATCCGTCCGGCACCTGAACCGGGCTTCTTTTGGATTCTTCTAGGGAGTGGTCCATAGCTGGCTGGTGTCGCTCTTGCAGTCCCCGATAATTAGCCGCGTGTTGTCTGCGCTATTTCCGGCGTAGATGTCTGGGCAACGATTCGGGAACCACAGGGTTCGTGTAAGTCCCGGTCGCATCGGTCGGGCTGTTGTCACAGCGCTAGGTGGTGACGTTGTTCTTGTCCGTCGAATCGCTAGGGTTTACCGCATCGCTGATCGATGACCGGGTGGCGTCGTCGAAGTGCGTTCCAGAGTAAAAATCCCACGTCTGTGGGCCCGTCTTTGCATACTGTGCTACTGACTGCTGGAAATAGAATGTCCCGTCGCGATCTATAAACGGATTCGCCGGAGTGTCCTTGGCATTCCCGTGCTGGACAACGGCGCCGGAGGACACATCGTAAGTTGTTCCGGTAACCGTGTCAGTGGCCGAATTGGCACCCGGCGTCCCTAATCCCATCGTCAGACAAGCTGCGGCCGCAATCATCGCTGAAACACGCAGGGTTCGTTGCTCCAACGTAGTGGTCATTGGCCCTCCAGCAGTTCGGTGAAGGGAAGTGGCGGCCCTGGTCGACCCTGCTGCCGACAATGGCGAGTAACGGCAGTCGGTAGAGAAAAGGGGGAATGCTGGTTCGATACATACATGCAGGCAGGGGTGTTCCTTTGCATTGGCCGGGTCCTTTGCTTGGCCGGGGGTCTTGTTGGTGCGCTGGGTTTGGGCCCACGCTGCACCCCCCGAATGTTATCGATAACTTGAAGTTGCTAGGTCTACTTTGAACCCAGGATCCGGTGCCGTCAAGTCCCTATGTGACCCGTCTTTATTGCATCCTCACAGATCCGCGTTCAGCCGTGGACGTCGGACCCCGCCGGCGCTACTGATAGACAGCCTTGCCCTGTGCCGGGCGGCGTGTTACGACTGTTATGGTTGACTTGGCGGTGACTGACTTTTGGAAGCCCCGCCTCACCCTGGAGGAAAACATGGCCAAAACGCGGGCAAACAGGGCCCCGGCAATGCTCGATGTGGCGCGCGTTTCGGGCGTTTCGGCTCAGACCGTCTCCCGCGTCCTCAGCAACCATCCCAATGTTCAGGAGGGCACCCGAGACCGGGTGCTCCAAGCCGTCGAACAGCTCGGATACCGGCGCAACAACACCGCCCGGGCGCTGGTCACCGGCCTTAGCCACACAATCGGCCTGGTTTCCTTGGCCACCAACTACTATTCCCGCTCCTCGCTGGCCTTGGGCATCGAATTGGAGGCGCGGGAATCTGGTTATGCCGTCAACTCGGTCACGGCGTCCAGTCTGAGCGTGGAGGGCCTGACGGAGGCCGTGAACCGTCTGATTCTGCAGGGCGTGGACGGGCTCATCATTGCGACTCCCCTGCTCGGTGGAGCCAGCAGGATCCGCGAGCTCATTGCCCGAATTCCCACAGTGACCATCGACGGTTCCTTCGGGACGGCGGACGAATCCGTCGGCGTCGACCAGGACACCGCCGTCGTACTGGCCACCCGGCATCTTCTGGATCTGGGTCATCGGACCGTCTGGCATCTTGCTGGCCCGCAGGAATGGTCGGATGCATCAGCCCGGTTGTCTTCCTGGCGCCGCGTGCTCCAGGAAGACAACCGAGAGGTCCCCCCGGTGCTGTATGGAGACTGGAGCCCGGCATCCGGCTACCACAACGGCCTGTTGCTGGGGCGGATGCCGGAAGTGACGGCAATCCTGGTGGCAAGCGATGAAATGGCCTTCGGCGTCATGAGCGCGTTGACCGAAATGGGGCGGCGGATCCCCGAGGACGTCTCTGTCGTCGGCATCGATGACATCGATCTCTCCGCCTACGCGACCCCGCCCCTGACCACCGTGAGGCAACCCTTCCAGGACACCGGACGGCGCGCAGTGTTCCACCTGCTGCAACAGATCACCGACCCCGAGGGGCTGCACGTTCCTCGGACAGAACAACCCACCCTGATTATTCGCGGAAGCACGGCTCCTCCTCAGTCCTAAGCAGGTTTCAGGACCCTTCTCGTCCGTGGTCCACTGTGTCTTGTGGGCCTCAAGAGGGTCTTAGTTGCCGGCGCAGGGGCTTTGCCAGGACTGTTGGAGGGATTCGACGTCGTTGAGGGACACCAACAGCGAGACGGGTGTGCCGCTGGGGCACGGGGGCCTGTCCATTTTCAGAGTCAGGACAAGGTGCGAGGACGGAAGCTCGGGAGCACGGCAATCCACGGTCCCGTTCGCTGTGGTGGTGCACGTCCACCCGTTGGCAGGATCTGGTGTGATTTGGCTGATCGCGTGGCCGGATCCGGGATTGAGTTCCACGTGTGCGGTCGTCGTTGGATTGTCTGGGAATTGGACTTTGACATTCGCGACGACTTGGTTGGCCGAATGGCTGAGCACGTCGAACTGTGCCTCGAGTGCCGGTGATTGCGGCGATGCGGGGTCCGACGTCGGGGGCCCCTGAGTCTTCAGCGGCACCTGACCTTGTTCAGCGGAAGTCGGAGCCAGGAACGAAAAGGACCCGAGGACCAACGCGGAGGCGATCATGACCGTTGTGAAGATGGTCAACAGGGTGTCCTTGTTCCATTTCTTCGGGGCATCTGGATCCGTGGACTTGCGCTCACTCGAAGGGCATATCTGGGACAGGGGCGAGAGGGTCAGCGCAGGGAGGATTGCAGCACGATGTACCGCCACGTCCTGGATCTGGAGCAGGACGGTTCCGCACTTCTCGCAGGATTCGAGGTGCCGCTCAAGCGCGGCTTTGCGGCTTTGCTTGAGCGTGCCAAGGACGTAGGCCGGGATATGGGATGCCATATCCCGGCAGTTATCGGGCCCATCGACGGCGACGTGCTGCTGCAAGTAGCCCAAGCGCAGACCGTCTTTGGCACGGCGGTGGAGGGCAACTGTGGCGTTGGGTGACAGACCAAGCAACGGGCCGGCGTCGCGGGGTTGCATTTCCTCGATTTCCAAGTACCACAGCACTTCTCGCCAACGTGCCGGGAGGGCCTTGAAGGCCTCCCTGGCGGCGGCATTGTCGAACTCGCTGAGTACGGTATGCGTTTCCGGCGCGGCGACGTCGGGGAAGGCCGTGTCGAGGACCGGGGTTTCGCGCATGCTGCGGTGATTCATCCGGTAGACCGTGCGCGTCACGCTGGAGAGCAAGTACGGACCGAAAACTCCGACGGGACCGGAGCCTCCATGGATCGCGGAGAGGACGGCGGCGAAGGCTTCATTGACCGCGTCCTCGGCCAAGTGTCGGTCCGGAGTCTGCCGGCGGGCGACCCGCAGGGCGGCGTCTTTGTGGCGGCCGAAGAGGATGCCGTAGGCGTGTCCGTTGCCCGCCCGAACGGCTTCCAGCAGCTCCCCGTCAGTGAGGGAATCCAAATCGGTTGTCACAGCCTGTTCCTCTTTACGCGCGGGTTCCTCTCAGCGCGTGATCGGCCCCGGAATTGGGCTGAGGCGGATGCCACGCCGGCAGTGAGGGCACCCACCCCCCCGACAAACAGTGGCCAGTTCGGCGTCCTGGTGGTCGCCGTCGTGATCGCCGCCAGATCATGCTGGTCTGCTGGTGGAACGGGGGCGGCGCTGGGACCGGTGGCCGGGTACGCACTGACGATGGTGTCGGCGCTGCACTCCGGCGCCGGGGAGCCGGCAGGACAGTTGGAGCCGCCATCGACCACGCTGCGGAGCCTGTGGTTGGTTCCAGCGGTCGGTTTTACGGTCACGGTAAAGGTGATGGTTCGCTGCTCTCCCGCAGCTAGCTTCGTGGACCAGCTCAGCCGAGGGATGGTGTAGTCGACGGCGGCGGGAGCGTCACCGTTGTAGTGGGCGTCCTGAAGGGTCCCGTTCAAGTCAATGCTGATCCGGGGAGGATCCTGGATTGCGACAGCACCGGTGTTTGTTTGTTTTGCCGTGTAGCTCACCGTTTCTCCCGGAGCAGCAGCGGGTTTGTCCGTTGTCAGGGAGACCGACCACGACGAGACTGGATTTTCTAGGCATGCCTCCGCTTGGCGGCAGCTCTTGCTGGGGGTGGAATCCTGAGGGACGCCTGCCGGCAGGAGCCGGCTCAGTGCGACGTTATCGCCTCGTTTACCGTCAGGCTTGATCTTGGCAGAGTAGTGGATGGTCACGGTCTGGCCCGGCGCGAGTGCGCCCCGGATGGGGGCGATCCCTTCCTTTAAGGGCCCGACAGTCCATGTTGGGTTCGATGCGGTGAGGGGCCCGGCGAGTGTGGCGTCGTCGAGAACGCCGCGGAGGTCCTCGACGCGGTCGATGTGAGCGACGTTGGTCCCGTTGTTCCTGAATGCCACTGAGTATGCAAGGTCCTGGCCGACCTTAACAGGGGAGCCCGAAGCGGGGACGATCGATTTGGTCACAGTGACTTGCGGAGACGCCGCAGGGATGTCAAGAACCTGCGCGGGCGCTGCAGGCTTGCCAAGAACCTCTACCGTGGCACACTCGGGGGCTTTGAGCCCTACGAGAGTGGCGAAGTTCGCTGGGCAGTTGGTGAAAGTCTTACGGGACGGGGTGTCGCTGACAGCGGACGTTACGTTCACCGTGATGGTGCAGTCTGACTGGCTTTGCAGCAGATCACCCGAAACCGTGAACGACTTGCCTCCATCGCTTGGGGATCCGGTTCCATTGGCGCACGTGCTGGCAATCGGTACGGCGCCGGCCAGGGTGAGTCCCGACGGGAGGGCGTTGGTGAACGACCAGCCAGGTTTGGCTTCAAGATCACTCGTGTTGGTAACGGTTATTCGCAGTTCGGTCGACCCCCCTGCAGGGACTGGGACGGACGTGAATGTCTGGCTCAGGGTCGGTGTGAGGTCATAGATACTGAGGTTGTCGAAGGCATGGTCATCGCCGAAGCTGGATGGGGCTTGGTTCCTCATCTGAACACCTGCATTGTTGCCGCGGATGAGGACGGGTTTTGTCCGTTTCATGGTTCCGACCGCGACCGAATTCCCGCCGAACGTCCAGCCTGAGACGCCCTGGGGTACCGGCGAGGCGAAGAACTTCCGTCCCGGGTCGTCACAGACCGAATATGGAGCGCTACCGGTGGGGACTTCGGTTCCTGCCTGGTCGATGAAGGAAATATCGAGCTTTGAGTGGCTGGGGACGGCGCATGAAACGTCGGCGACATCAACGGACAGGGCCAGAAACCGGTTCGATTCCGGCAAAGAGATAGGATTGGCCGTTCGGAACTCGATCTGACCGAACGGTCGTGGGGAGGATATGGTGGCTTCGCCGACGACGCGGTTTGCCTGTGAGGAGGTGGCAGGGTTGGTGCCAGCCGTTGAACCGTTCGCCGGTGCTGCCGGGTTTATTGAGCCCGGCACTCCCAGCCGGTATTGGCCAAGGGTGTCGGCCAGCCGCTGAAGGTTCTGCCGGGATCCGCCCCCGCCTCTCGCGTCATCGGGGCAGTCCGGCGTTGATCCGGAGTTATAGCTCAAGATGGCTCCGTTGCACAGACTCTGGTTGAGCCAGTACGGGTCCGCCGTGTATGTGGAGCCAGAGGCTGACGTGTACGAGCGCAGCGCGGTAGCCGCCGGGCCTGCGGTCTCGAAGTCTTCGGACCAAATTTTCACCGGATCCTTGATTGCCCCGACTGACTTGGATCCCGGAGCTGCCGATGCTGGCAACGCAGGGCCGTAGCCAGAGGCAACCACTGCGCCTAGGGTGAGCCCGATGCCGGTGGTCAGTCCGGCGAACGCGCGGAAATGGGTCTTGCGCAGAGATAAGCGGCGGACAGAGCTCAACATGTGTGTTCTTTCGTCGTCTAACTTCGCCGCAACGGGTGCGGCCGATCCGGCGTACTTTCAGGTGATTGATGGCCAGGGCACATTGCGGGCTGTTCTACTTTCCGCTCGTCCGAATCACTACGGCGTGCCAAACCCCTCCGGGTCCGAACACATCTAACTAGCAGCCAGGGGTCTGATTGTGACGCGGTGAGGAATATTGGTTTTCACGCAGGGCTCTATCGGGCGAGCTGATGTCCAGCAGGGGCCATTGACTGTTGCCGCGTCATTAAACGGCGAATTCCCATGGCTCGGTTGACCGGATTCGTGGATCCGCTGGCTGTCCTGCCGATGCGCTGACCTGTGCCGAGCAGCTGGACCGCGCTGTTTGCGTTTCGCGTCCATTGCTGTGGCTGGCTTCCGTTACAGGTCGCGGTTCCCGCTCGGGTGCCCGAGGCGAGAATTCCCAAGCACGACGGGGGCGAATCTTGTGTTGCCCGCGTGGGGGAGATTTGCCGTGTCGGTACGGCTTGTCCGCATGTTCCGGCTGCCGGATCAGAGTTGTTGTCGCTGACCCAGGCCCCCGGAGGTGTGGGAGTCCTGGTCGACGGCGATGATGTCCGTATTCGTCTGGTCGCGATGCCGCTGCCCTTTTGCTGGGCGGTCAGCCCATTTTCTCCGATGAAGAGTTGGTTAGGATTTAGCGGCCGAGTTGGCCGGGGGCGCCGGTGCAGACTCGGTGAACAGGATCTTGCGGGGATTGCCGGTTGTCGCGGTGTTGAGGGCCTGGGCCACGGCCGTGAAAAGATCCTTGCGGGTGGCGCCGTTGATTGCGGTGCAGTTGTCGAGCTTCAGGGAGCCAATTCCCAAGTTGACGTAGGAGTTTACATCCGTTTGTTGGTGTCCTTGGGAACCCGAAACGACGCCCTGGCGCGTCGACGCGCCGGAAGTGTTGTAGAGACCCGAGTGTTGTAGAGACCCGCAAGCTCTCCAAATCCGTGGACCGGGGCGTAGTTGTTCAGTTCGTAATCGATGCCTGGCTGTGACGAGGAGCCCCCAGTTGGCGCCACGGAGATTTCCTTCGGTGTTCCGGGGAGCCATTCAGCAGTCGTCGACGGTCACGTTGGCGTAACGGCGTCCACCATCGGAGGCCCTTCGTGGCGACTCCTTGGTCCTGCATGAAACTGCTGGAAGGAGTAACCGCATGTCGTTCCGTCCAGTCTGGCCTGCGGAGTGCACTGGAATCGGGCACAGTCGTTGAAACCCATCATTGGGCGCGTGCTCCCTGGGGCATTCGTGTTGTTCGCGACGGGGTCCGTCGACATTGGTGTTCCTGATTGCTAAAGATCATAAATGAGATTAGTTTCAGTCGGATTTCAAAGAATGCAGGGAACTTAACCATCTGGCGAGCTCTTCGTCAAGGGTTCGGTGACAAGTCAGCGGTTGTGGGCGCGTGAAGCTCCTCGTCCACCAAATGCACTTCCCGCGGTTGATCGCAGCTGGCGTCACTTAAGCCCGGGTTCCCGCTACTCCGTCTTGCGAGGGCGGGCGGCGCAGGAGCATCAGCGCTATGGACCGGCCGGAATGACGAATAGGAAGCAGGAATCGTGACTGGGCAAAATGCGGACCGGCACCCAGTGGTCGGGGTCGGGGCAGAGACTCACTGGCAGCGCACGACGAACGGCTACGAAGGTTGCACGTGCCCACCATGGCGTTACCATCCGCGATACCCAAAACCCACAGACCCCGGTTGCGCCCAGCACGGCTCCGCCGAAAGGAATCGTTGACCACGGGGGGCCGCGGCGGCGGAAGGAATCTCGTGGGTATTTTCAGAACCAATCGAAGACCGAAAGATGCGTGAAATCGCCATGACGACATTTGCTGAAAAGAACCACGGCGGCACCGAAGTCCCTCAACCGGTCCTGCGCCCCAAAATCAAGCGCTTCTTGAAGGGTGCCGCGATTGTTTGCATCGCGCTCGCTGCCACGACAACTGCCGCCACAATTGCGCCAACCGCGCACGCAGCAACCGGCACAGACGTATTCGTTCCAGAGCTGAGTGCTATTCCTGCAAAAGGAAGCCGCCCTTCTGCTCCGAAAACTATATTTTTGAACTTTGAGGGCGGTTCATTGACGAAAACATCGTGGAATGACCTCACCGGACTAAATATCTTGCCCTTCAAAGCTAGTGGCATGACCGACGCTGAAAAGCTCGAGGCCTACCAGGAAACAGTCCAAGCCTTCTCTTCATTCGACGTGAATGTTGTGACGACAAAACCGAGCAACGATGATCTCGTGAAAACCACTCCAGCGGACACACGCTACGGGGTGGTTGTCAACATCAGCAGCAACACCAGAGCAGACCCCGGATTCGACAAGGTCTATAGCGGGCCCAGCAACACGGGAAGGGCCCCGGACAACGGCTTCGGTAGTGCCTACGAGAACCAGATCTTCGTTTCTTCCACCTACGCGAGGAATCAGGCAGTCTCACTTGTTAACGGGCAAAAGGCATACGATGGGGACCCCGGCCATGCAATTGGGAACACTGCAGTTCACGAAATCGGCCACACCCTCGGCCTGCTTCACCACGGGTTCACCCCATCAACTAACGGTCAGACCGAGTACTACAGGCCGGAGGAAGGGATCTGGGGGCCGATCATGGGTTCAACTGGGCGTGTAGCGTTTTCCCGCTGGTCGGGCGGCTATCCCAACGACACCCACCCGGGACAGGACGATATAAAAGTTATGACGACAGAACGAAGCATCAAAGATGCAACAAAGTCTGTCGGATTCGATTCCGCTGGTTCCCCAGTCAGAAGCTATTGCACGTCGAGCGATGGAACGACATTCGCGCCGGAACTCATCGGGGGAGAATGCACAGCTGCGGCCAAAGCTAATCCTGCTAATGCTGTTTCTGTTGAAACCTATTACTCTGGCAAGGTCGCCTTCGTCCAGACTCCGGAATCAACCAATCCGGCAGCTCCTCGCGAATTAAATACCACCACGACATCTCTGTCCGCGAACGGACAACTCGTAACAAACGATGCACCCAACTACTATTCCCTTCATCTTGGCAAGGGGCCGGCGTCAATTGACATAGCTCCTATCGGCCCCTTTAGCCGACTTGACGTCAAAGTTTCTCTGCTTCGATCGGGCGGTGAAATCCTCGCCGGACCCATCGACCCAGCTGCGCAGACAGTCGTTCAGAAAATGAGGAGCGGAAGCGGAACCTTTGTTCAACAGATCCCCGGCGAGGCCACTGGGACCGGTGCCCGGATTGATCTGGATGTTCCCGCCGATGGTTCATATGTTCTCAAAGTTGAGCAGGCTTCACTGGGCAAGATGAATGCCAACACTGCTGTAAAGACCGTGGCTTCTCCTACATATGGAAGCCTCGGCTGGTACACGGTTCGCGGAACAATCACGCAAGCTGAACCGTCTTCTGCGGCTGTGCCGCCGTCTTCGCCGTCTGCGCCGTCTGCTTCTGCGGCTGTGCCGCCGTCTTCGCCGTCTGCGCCGTCTGCTTCTGCGGCTGTGCCGCCGTCTTCGCCGTCTGCGCCGTCTGCTTCTGCGGCTGTGCCGCCGTCTTCGCCGTCTGCGCCGTCTGCTTCTGCGGCTGTGCCGCCGTCTTCGCCGTCTGCGCCGTCTGCTTCTGCGGCTGTGCCGCCGTCTTCGCCGTCTGCGCCGTCTGCTTCTGCGGCTGTGCCGCCGTCTTCGCCGTCTGCGCCGTCTGCTTCTGCGGCTGTGCCGCCGTCTTCGCCGTCTACGCCGTCTGCTTCTGCGGCTGCAGGAGCGCCGCGGCCGGAATCTACGGCTCCTAAAGGGCGGCAGACGGGCCCAGTTTCAGCAGTCGTAGGCACTGCCCTCGCCGAAACTGGCGCAGGCAGTGCCCCGTATTGGTTCATCGCCGGCGTGTTCGCTCTGTTCATTGGGGGCTGGGTGGTTGCTATTGCGTCCGGGCGGCGTCCCGGACGGCACTAGTGAGTCGAACAAGTTCCAGTCGAGGGTCCGCCTTCTTCGTCAATTCGGCGCGGTTTCTGCTGTTGATTCCACGAGGGCAGACGGTGGAAATGACGTGCCGTGACCGGGAAGGAGAAAGGAGGGCAAGGCGCTTGTTGATGCAAGGGTTCGGTTTAGGGGCTTGTATCCCTTAAGTACCCCCTGTTGAGGTGGGGTGGTCGTCGTTTACGGTGGCCTTGGGAGGGGCCGGGGTGGTGCCGGTTTTCGGCTGGGCGTCATGGCTCGTGAAAGAGATCGTTGCCTCTGGCCTGTCTTCCAAGCAGACCCGATTGAGGGAATTGGTGAAGGAGGGAGGCGGTGCGCTGCACCGGCGGCGGTCGTATGGGATGGATCTGTTGCGTTGGTTCCGCTTCTTGTGGGCGCTCGGGGTGGTTGGAATCAGGCGACACGGGTTGAGGCACGCGATTCTATCCGGTGGCTGCAGGTCACGGCCAAGCCCACGCGGGCGCATTGGCGCTATCCGGCTGGTGGTTCCCCGGGATCGGGCAGAGACCCGGCGGTGGCCAGAGTGAACGCGGTGACCGGCAAGCCATCTGGTGGCGATCGGTACGAGCCTGCGACGGGGGCGCATTGCGAGGGCGTGCTGCGCGGCTTCTATGATTTCCATCTGGAAGCCGGGACCGGGCCGATGCTCAACCCGTTCCCGCTGGCACCGCATGCCCGTGCCGGCCGTGCGGGAGCGCATCGCAGTCCGATGGAGCCGTTCGGCCGCGAACCCCGTGGCCGGTAGCGGCCGAAGCTCGTGACGCGCGCCGCGCAGCATCCCGGACGAGCGGTTCGATGAGCTGTTCGCGCAGTTGGGCTCGCATCGCGACCGAGCGCTCGTGGCGTTCTGGGTCTCGACCGGCGCGCGGGCCAGTGAACTGTTGGGCGCCACGGCCGGTGATGTCGATCCGGGCCAGCAGCTGATCACGGTGATGCGCAAGGGAACCCGGGTGATGCAACCGCTGCCGGCCGCACCGGATGCGTTCGTCTGGCTGCGGCTCTACCAAGCGCAGCTGGAGGACCTGGCGCCGACTGGCCGGGACGAGCCGCTGTGGTGGACGCTGCGCCGTCCGTTCCGGGCGTTGGGATACGACCCGGCACGGGCCATGTTCACCCGTGCGAACGCTGCGCTGGGGGCGAACTGGTCACTGCACGATCTTCGCCATACCGCCGCGTATCGGATGGGGCGGGACCCGCAGATGCCGTTGACGGATGTTCAGTGGGTGCTGGGCCATGCGCACCTGTCGACCACGCAGCGCTATCTGAACCCGGTGACCGAGGACGTGATCGCCGGCGTGCTGGCCTTTCACGCCAGGCAGCGCGAACGCGGCCCTGAGGCTCCGCCAGCGGCGGGATACCGGCCCGAGAGCCTGCGGATCCTTTTCGGCGAGGCCGGATCATGACCGGCAGCACGAACCAGACGATCATCCCTGAAGAGACCGCGGCAGCGGCGGCGAAAGCTACCGCGAAGCCGACCGGGGCGCAGCTGCTGGCCGCGTTCCCGCCCCGCCCGCCAGCCGCATCTTGGCCGGCCACCGAGGCAAGTCGCGCTGAGGTGCTCGCCCGGGTCTTGGCCGCGCCCTTCACCCTGGATAACCGGCTCAGCCAGCAGACGCGCCGGACAGGGGTGTTGGCCGTGTTGAGCTGGCTGCAGACCCACCCAGGCGAGAGCTGGCAGCAACGCTGGCAGGCCAGCGGCGCGGAGACCCACCCGGACTGGCGCGACATGGTCACGGTCACGGCCGCAGGCCGCTCATGCGCGCAGGCAGTATCCCGGAGGCAGTTGCCGCATCTGAGTCCGGGACTGCTGGTGCTGATCTGCGTCGATGTGATCCGACCGGGCCTCGGTTGGCTGCTGCGGTTCGTCCCCGCACGCCGCAATCTGGCCACCGAGATGGCCCGCACCTGTGACAGCTCGGCCTTCGCGGAGCTGGCAGAGTCGTGCACGCGCGCCCAGGTCGGGCTGCAGAGCGGGCAGCAGGCCCTGACCCGCATCGCCATGATCATGGCCCCCAATGGCGGACCGGTCAGCGAGGATAGGGCCGGTGATTGTGTCCAGATGCTGGAAGGCGCGGCCGGGCTGCGCGCATCCTCCGGCTTGGAAGCGCACGCCACCAGTCCGCTGTTCTACCAACTGCTTCACGCCCACGGCGTGCTCGGCGAGGATGCTCCGGCCGCGATCGAGGTATTCTCCGGCCGTGGCCAGCCAAGCTGTGAGCAGCTCATCGACCGCTACCGGATCGCCTGCCGCCCGGTGCGCGACGTATTGGTCGACTACCTGCGCGAACGCCAGCCCGCGGTTGACTTCTCCTCGCTGCAACGCCTCGCCTACGGGTGATGACCCGGACCCGAACCACCGCCGGTCCCGGCGGTGAGCAGATCACGCTCACAACGCCCAGACTGGACGGACGCAGCGTGCTCTCCGCGGTGCGGGCCTTCTACCTCGACATCGCCGAGTGGGCGCCCGGAGAGCTGTTCACCACCCGCACCGGGCAAACCCTGCGGCGCGCGGCAATGCGGACCGAGAGCACCGGGCGCGTCTGGGCAGAACACCCCGACACGGGGCAACGCCTCGACGTGACGTTCGAGGAGCACCGCGGATTCTGGACCTGGGCGATGGTTGAGGTGCTGCGCCACACCGTGCTCCGGATCGAGGAACTGACCGAGCTCTCGCACCACAGCCTGATCCAATACCGGCTCCCCGGAACCGGCGAGCTGATCCCGCTGCTGCAGATCGCCCCATCCAAGACCGACGCCGAACGGCTCCTGGTCATCTCGCCCGAACTCGCCGACGCGCTCTCTGCCATCGTGACCCGCATCCGCGCCGGACAGCAGCAAGTGCCGCTCGTGGTCTCCCACGACAAGAACGAACGCGTCTACAACCCGCCCATGCCGCTGCTGTTCCAATGGCGGCGCCGTCTGGAGAACCGGACAGTGTCCGAAGGGGCGCTCCGCAGCTACCTCGACCACGCGCTGAGCGCGCTCGGGGTCAAAGACGCCTCCGGCCACCCCATGCGCAACACCTTCCACGACTTCCGTAGGCTGTTCATCACCGACGCCATCATGCACGGCATGCCCCCGCACATCGCCCAACTCGTAGCCGGTCACCGCGACATCAACACCACCATGGGCTACAAGGCGGTCTACCCGGAGGAAGTGCTCAACACCCACCGCGCCTTCCTCGCCCGCCGCCGCGCGATACGCCCCAACGAGGAATACCGCACCCCGACCGATGAGCAATGGGACCAGTTCATCGGCCACTTCGAACACCGAAAAGTCTCCCTCGGCGACTGCGGCCGCTCCTACGACACCCCTTGCATCCACGAGCACAGCTGCCTACGCTGCCCGCTGCTACGGTCCGACCCGGACGCCCGCCAACGCCTCGCGCAGATCCGCGACAACCTCATCGCCCGCATCGCCGAAGCCGAGGCCAACCGCTGGCTCGGCGAAGCAGAAGGACTGAAAGTCAGCCTCGCCGGCGCCCGTGCCAAACTCGCACAAATGGACCAGATCAGCGCCCGCCGCCAACAATCCGTCCGGCTCGGCTTTCCCACCTTCACCGATACCGCCGGACGCGCCACCACGGGACGGCCCAACAACCCGCCCGGCTGACCCCAGCCCGGCGCCGAGCGGCTCAGCATTGGAATTCAAGACCATTTCTAGTTCGGAGAAGATGTCTCCGACGCTGCGTGGCTGGCTGATCTGGGCGCGCACGGGCTGGTGAGGGCCTCCTTCGTGCCACCGCCGCCGATCCGTGAGCTGCGGGACCTGACCCGGGCGCGGACCGTCATCACCCGGGAGCGCACCCGGGAAGTGCAGCGGCTCGAGAAACTCCTCGAGGATGCGTGCATCAAGCTCTCCTCGGTGGCCACGGACATCACGGGCGGATGCGTGCGAAGATCCCCGAGCTCACCGATGCGCTGACCGGACGGTTCCTTGACCATCACCGCTACATGGCCGCCCTGTATCTGCACCGGATCGACGCCCACACCACCGACATCAACGACCTCAGTGCCAGGATCGAGGAGGCGATGGAACCCTTTCGCGACGCCCGGGAACTCCTGATCAGCATCCCGGGATTCAGCACCACCGTGGCCGAGGTCTTCATCGCCAAAACCGGGGCCGACATGAGCGTCTTCCCGACACCTCAACAGCTGGCATCCTGGGCAGGCACGTCCCCGGGAGCCAACGAGTCCGCCGGCAGGGTCAAGTCCGCCAAAACCCGGCCCGGCAACCGCTATCTCAAAGGCGCCCTGGGCATCGCGGCGCTCTCGGCAGCAAGGTCCAACGGCACCTACTTCTCCGCCAAATACCGGCGCATCGCGTCCCGGCGCGGACCCGTCAAAGCACTCGTCGCCGTCGAACACGCCATGCTCACCGCCGCCTGGCACATGCTCACCACCGGCGAACTCTACCGGGACCCGGGAGCCGACTACTTCACCCGACGCACACCCTCCAGGACCAAGGCCCACGCGATCGGACAACTCGAATCCCTGGGCTACAAAGTCACCATCGAACCACTCACGGCAACCCGATAGATGCCGGCCCGAACAAGCTGCCCTGTTCCCCAGCCACAATCGCCGCCAACTATGGAGCCAACCTCATTTTCATGTCAGACACACTCATCCCAGCAGGGCCACGGGCCCTCTTGTCTTCAACGACACGAACTCAATTCCCCACCAACCACGAAGAGGCGGTTTAGGAAAATCAAGGGGTTGTCCGGCTTGCCAGGGATCCTCGCCTCGTGAAGGGGAAGATCCCCGGGGAGTTGGCCTCGCGGCCGGTACTGACTGGTATTACGTTGGTCCACAGTGCCGACACGGTCACCGTAATGCCGGGGCAGATCATGTTCACAGCCTGGGTCCTGAACGATACGGACTCCCCACTTCGGAGTATCCATCTGGTCACTCGTTCTTTGACGAACGCAGGTTTGACGAACGCAGTGATGGAGCCATTGATCCACGCCACCGCATCACCAGGTGAGGTTCTTTAGGATGAATGCGATGCGGCGGTTCCTGTCGCCGCCGGGACTGACTGTGGTGAATGGCTTTTCATCCTACCTGGCGGTCGCCCCACAACCCAGTTGTTCAGCAGCCCCCTAGGGCGCCGCGGAGGTGAAGTGGACGATGAGGCTCAGGAGTCGCAAAACTTTCCAGAACGAAAGTGTTTGTTTTTGTTGGAGTCCCGTCACGATCAATGGATTGCAAGCTAGTAATAGGAAGCTGGGTAACGGATGGTCCCCCGTCCGTCACCTAGCCAGTGTGCCCCTATTGTCCGCTTGGCTGTGGGGTACGGGGTTGCTGCCTGAGACCTGGCAAACTCCGCGGCCGGCCGTGAACGTGCGGCCGGCCGCACTACTGAATGCTCTGGCATCTGAAACCAGAAAATGGCTCGAAGAAGATCAATGAGCCAGATCCCAGCTGGAACGCCGAGCCGTCAAAACTTCGCGTAGCCACATGGCGCCACCTACCGACCCAGCAACCGGTTCCGCGGATCCGGCGTACGGGCCGCCCAAAAATCTGATCCAGCTTTACTATCAGTTTCGCGTCACAGGAGTCAAACTCGCGCCTACTACTTATGTAACAGCACAAGTCAAGTCACAAGCCAGTGATAGCTCGGCTGTTATACCAAGGAATCCACGACGGTCGTTTGAAAGCAGAAGCGCACTGCCTCAAATCTCCGGGCACCCGGGTCCATGCACACGTGGAGCTTCGTCCGCAGTTCAACTCGACAAGAACGGAATAATCATGACTCTTTTTTCTTTGACGCCCACCTTTAACTTCAACCTTGCCCTCCACTTCCTCAGGATCGGCTGAGGAAGTCCCGTACCCAGTAGTCGAGAAGTGCCCCGCACGTCGTGCGGGGCACTTCCCCTTGGCTGGGATCTCCACCAATCCTGCGCCGAGTTGCAAGACCACGGGCCGCAATTGAGGTCCTCAGGTTCACGATCTGGGTTCCACGATCACTGCGGCACGCAAGCTGCACCCTCAAAGGCGGAGCTTTGACGCAGCATTCAAATCCATCGGACTACGGCACACCTTGCAGGTGCCCCCGTAACGACTCGGGTCAAGACGCTCTCAAAGGGGTCGTGCATGCCTCAGCTATTTGTGCTTGCGTTTGTTCGAGCGCCGGCCGGTTGCTTTGGTGGTGGCGGTGAAGAGATTCAGCCGTTCCCGGACCAGGGCCTTGAGGAACTTGACCTCGGCGGCGGTGTCATAGCGGTAGTGGAAGGCGCGCCGGGCGGACCACGTCGCCGTTCTTCTGCTCGACATGAGCGGTGTCGTTGGACTTGTCCGGCCGGGTCCGTGCGACGTAGAAGTCTTTGTCGCCGGCCCACATGATCAGGGCGAAGTCGATGAATTCCCCGCCGTTATCGTTGTGCAGGCCGACCAGCGGAAACGGTAGCCGGGCTACGACCGCGTCAGAGGCTGCGAGCACCCATTTGTGCTCCCCGTTGCGGACCGCGTCGTTCTCGGTCTAGGCCCTGGGATTCATCGTGGCGGCAGATACTTACCCGGTGACAGCCACGAGCGCGTCCAGAACCCGTATCCTCTCCGAACCGGGTCCCGCGGGCATGCGCCCGCGCCTTGATCACCGTGACTGCCCTGCGCTGGCTCATCGTCAGTCCCATCCCTCAAGGATGTCCGCGCCTGCACCTTCCCGGACCTTTTCCAGTGAGGCAACGTATCCGGCTAGGCGGAGGTTTCCAGAGAGTCAACGCGCCCCCTTGAACCCTGTTCGCTCCAGGTCTAGCATTGCCGGCACGCACACGGCAGGAACCAACCGTCTTGTGCTGTGGGCGCACCCGAGACCGACGCCGATCAAAGGTGGTGAGGAGAGCCATGGGCAAGACAACTGCGGAGGCGTCATCAGCGGGGCTAATGGTTGACCTGATCATCTCCTTGGACGGCTATGCCTCGGCCGAGGGATGGCCCGGCTGGTGGGGACTGGAGGGGCCGGAATACTTGGCATGGCTTGAGCAAGAAGCGGGAAAGGGTTACACGACCCTCCTCGGAGCGAAAACCTACCGGCTCATGTCCAGCATGTCAGAGGCGGCCGCGGCCGAGGGCTCGGGGTTCTCCGTTGACGAGGGGGCCAGCCTGACCGGCCTCGCCACCGTGCCCAAGGTCGTCTTTTCCTCCACATTGCAGGCACCTCTGACTTGGCCGAATTCGGAGCTAGTCACCCGGGATGCGGTCGAGGCCGTGGCGGACATGAAACGCCGCGGGACGGGAACCTTGCGCACCCTTGGCAGCCTCAGCCTCTCCCGATCGCTGCTGGCTGCGGGTCTCGTGGACAGGTTCCGGGTGGTCGTCTTCCCCGTGATCACGGGCCGCACCGGGCGGGAGCGGATCTACGACGGCTATCCGGATGTCTCGCTCGAGATGGTGGACAGCAGGACCTTCGACGCCCGGCTCCAGATGCTCGAGTACGTCCCAACCGTGCTCAACGGGCCGCCAAGCAGCGGTTCAACGTGGAGCACACCAGGGGAATAGGCAGCGAACTAGTGACGTGCTTTTCAGCGTTCGGATGCCTTGGCCGCTTTGCTGGCGGCCTTGGCGGCCTGCTTGTTCGCCCGCACTTTTTTGAGCGAGTCCGAGTCCACGATGTCGGCGACAGAAAGATATGCGCCCTCCTGGCCGTAAGGTTCAGCGGCCTCGCGCCATCCTTGCGCCTGGAGCCCGCACTGTTTGCCCAGTAGTGCCAGGAAGATCTTTGCCTTTTGCTCTCCGAAGCCAGGCAATCCCTTCAACCTGCGGAGCACTTCCTGACCGTCAGGTTGGTGCTGGGTCCAGATCGCAGTTGCGTTCCCATTCCAGTCGCGCTCTACGGTCATGGCGAGGTCCTGGACGCGACTTGCCATGGAGCCGGGAAAGCGGTGGATGGCCGGACGCTCCTTGAAGATCTCAACGAAGTGTGCGGGGTCAAATTCGGCGATGGCTGCGGGCGCCACGGTCCCCATGCGGGTCCGGATCTTTTCGGGGCCGGCAAACGCAGATTCCATGGTCACCTGTTGGTCAAGCAGCATGCCGATGAGAAGTGCGAACGCGTCGTCGCTGAGCAATTGATCGACGGCGGGGTCGCCAGTGATGTGCAGTTCCATGCGCCCATCCTCCCACCCCTTTCCCCTCATCCGCAGGGGCAAATAGAGGTGAAGCCCAGCCGACATGGCCGAAAGCCCGACCGGCAAGGATCAACTCCCCAGCCCGGGTCAGCCAGGCAAAGTCTCGCGACCGGTGCCATTGGAGCAGGTCAGTCCCTGCAATTAATTACCGATTGCTGCGGCATCTCGCCTAAGGAACTCGGACTAAGGAGCGCGATCATGGGTTGGGGTCCGGCAGGGCCGAGGAATCAGCTGGCGAGGCCACCAGCAATGACCGGATGAAAGCTAAGGGCAAGGCCCGTCAAGTCGGAACCGAGGCTGGCAGGTGAAAAGATAAAAGACGCTTTCAGGAAGCGCTGATCCGCCGACGTCGGCAAGCGGGCGCGGGCCGCATAGGTCGCGCCCTCTCTATGATCCGTCTTCGCTTTGGATGCGGTCCTTCACGTCCTGAGGCATGGTGGAGCACGCGTCGCTGTCGGAGCGTTGGGCGGCATGGCTGTCTGCCGTGTCCGTAATGCCGACCGTCGCGACGGCCGCCTGCCATCCGCCCAGGCCGACGAGCTGCCGGGGCACCCAAACATTTGCGGCTCCGTTCACGAGGTTCCACACCGCAGGATGGACCCCCGTGCCCAGATAGATGCCTCCGTTGGGGTCCCGCTTGACCAGGTCGGGCAGTGGAAGAACACCCATCAGCTGCGCAGACTGGTAGTCCGACATGTTCCACGGCGGTGTTCCAAAGTAGTACCAGCTGGCGGCGCAGACCCCATACAGATGGGGCCCGAACTGGGCGTAGTTAAGGTACAGTTCCAAAGTCCGCTGGGGACTCAACGTGTAACTGAATTGGGTTGCCAGGACGGCCTCGATGCCTTTGCGGACGGCGCTCTGGTCGTCCCAGAGGAAGATGTTCTTGACCAGCTGCTGGGGGATCGTGGATCCGCTCGGGTCGGGCTTTCCCTCGAAATAGGCTTGTGCCCTGGCCTGGAAGTCTCCGAGGTCGAAGGCGCCGCTGCGGGTGCCGAGCTGTTCGTCTTCGTGGGCAATCGTCGCGGCGAGCAGATGCCGGCTGATGTGGTTGATGGAGACGAATTGGTAGACGTTGGGCTCGCCCGCCTCCAGCATGTAAGCGGTGCGCGGCGGGGTCACACCCATGCCGAACAGGAACGCAATGACCTGGATCAGGACGAGCGGGGCGGCCAGGGCCAGGAGGAGCTTACGGTGCCACTTGCGCTTACCCCGCTTAACCGGATAACTGTCCATGACGGCCGGCGGACGGGCCTGATCCGGCCCCGCTACAGGCCGCCTCGCCCGTTCCGCTGCAGGCCCTCCCGGTACCGTAGGGGTCGGCACTGGGTAGCTGACGACCTTGGTCCGCGCTAGGCCGGGCGGGCCCGGTAAAGCAAAGCTCCCCGGCTGCGAATGTCGCGGCGGGGTCGGTGGTGTTGGAGTGTCCATCGGTCTGCCTTCGCGTCTCGTTCCGCCCGGTCACCCTTAAGTGGATGGAGGATGGCACGAAAGCCTACCGGGCTGTTCTGGTTGTTACGCTCTCCGGGCCTTCAGTTTCCCTTCAGGGAGTTCCCGAACGTGTTCGATGGCTGCGGCCTTAGGTGATCCTGCGCCTGTATGCGGCGACGGCGAGAACGTAGACAACAATGGGAGGATGCCGAAGCACCACGCGAGAGGGATTTAGATTTCGCAGCCGACCGGTCGTTGTGCAAGCAGGTCTTGGATCGTGTTGGCGATTGTCAATGGCCATCAGTTGCTGCCCACCGACGGCCAGTGAATGTGCCCGCTGGTGGCCAGCAAAACTGCCCGGTGATGGCCAATAGATCTGCCCACTGCATGGTTCGGCGGGATCGGCCATCTTCGGGTCGTGTTAGTTCAGTTGGGTGACTCCTTTTCCGGCGAGGGCCTGGGTGAGGCGGATGGAGTCGCCGCTGGTTTGGCAGACGTGGGCGTGGTGCAGGAGCCGGTCCACGGTGGCCGTGGCGAGGGTTTTGGGCATGAGCTCGTCGAAGCCGGCCGGGTGCAGGTTCGAGCTGATCGCGACGGAGCGTTTTTCGTAGGCGGCGTCCACGACCCGGTAGAGGCCTTCGGCGGCGTCGGTGGCCACGGGTAACAGGCCGATGTCATCGATCACCACGAGTTCGGCGCGGAGGATTCTGGCGACCGCGCGGGTGACGCTGTCATCGGTGCGGTGGGCCCGGATCAGGGCGCCGAGGTCCTCGAGCCGGAACCACGCCACGCGCATCCCGGCTTCGACGGCCTGTTGGCCGAGGGCTTCGAGGAAGAACGTTTTCCCGGTCCCGGAGGGTCCGCAGACGACGAGGTTTTCCCGCCGGGTGATCCATTCCAGCGTCCGCAGTGCCCGCTGGGTCGGGGCCGGGATCGAGGAGGCTGCGGGGTCCCAGGCGTCGAAGGTCTTGCCTGTGGGGAAGCCTGCTGCTTTGCGGCGGGTGGCGAGCATGGACCGGGCACGGCCGGCTGTTTCTTCGGTGAACAGGGCCTTGATGACCTCGGCCGGTTCCCAGCGCTGGGCCCGTGCGGTCGCGATGAGTTCCGGGGCGAGGGCCCGGGCGTGGGGCATCTTCAGCTGGCGCATGAGCGCTTCGAGGTCTGCCGGCAGTGCCGGGGCGGTGGTGTTCGTGGTGGTGACCGGGCTCATCGGTTCTGCTCCTTCGGCGTAGCGAACGGTCCGGCGCCCATAGCTGCCCAGGCGCCGGTGCCCTGGGTCAGGGACCGGGTCTCGTCCGCGGAGTGGGCGGTGGTGCGTTGGATATTGGCGTTCAGTATCGAGGCGAGGTCCGGGTGGGCGAATCGGCCGTGGACTGCTGCGTTGCCCAGGGCTTTATCAACTTCAGCGGTCCCGGCGATTTTGGCCAGGGTCACGGCCTCGGCCATCTTCACGTTCATCCTGGCAGTGCCGGCCGCCGCGGCCTCCAGAAGCCAGGTCCTGGCGCCCTCACCGATGGCCAGGAACTCGGCCTCGCCGGCGTTGCGGGCCATCACGGCATAGTCGCCCGGGATTCTGGTCCTGGTCCCGGGGAAGTGCTCATCGATGATCGCGGGGCTGCCGGGCCTGGCTCGGCCGTGGAGTGCGGCCTCGATCGGACCGGACGGGCCGTGGTGGACGATGATGATCTGTTCGTCGGGTCCGGTGCCGTGGCAGCGGACGAACACCCGGGCTCCGAGCAGGTGCGCGGGCACGGAGTACTGGGCGTTTTCGAAGGTGACCATCGGGGTGTTCTCCGGAACGGTGCGGGCCAGTCCGAACGCGACCGTGTGCGCGGTCTCCGGGATCCGGTGCAGGCGGGATGCCTCCTCTGCGAGCACCGCGGCCGGTTTACGCCGAGTGGTGCGGTGCTCACGGTTGTTTACTTCGTCCATGAACGCCTGGCAGGCGGCCTCGAGCTCGGCGAAAGAACCGTACTCAGGCCGGAGGTTAGTGTCCTTCGGCACGAGGTCGGCCTTGGCCAGTTTCACGGACGCTTCGACTCCACCCTTCGTGGCAGGGTCCGCGGGCTGGCAGGTCAGCACGGTGATGCCGTAGTGCCGGGCGAAGTCCAGGGTCTGCTGGTTCCGCACCGGGACTCCGGCGACATGGGCGGTGGTGACGGTTTTCTCGTTGTCCGTCAGAACATAGGTCGGTGCCCCGCCCAGGATGCGGAAGCAGCGGTCCAGGGCGGCGAACACGCTCGGCGCGGTCCTGTCCCGCAACGGGATCACGATCCGGAACCGGGAGAACGCCAGCCAGGCCACGAACAGGATGGTCTTCACCCCGCCGACGCGTGGCCCGTCGCCGAAGTCATACTGCAGCCACATCCCTGGCTCTGTGATCCATGGCCGGTGAACGCGGGTGTGGCCCAGCCGCCATGCGGCTTTGACCTGCGCGATCGCACGGCGGGTGGACCGCTCCGACCCCGCATAGCCCAGGGCGAGGAGCTTCTCGTGGGCTTTGTCGGCGCGGATCCGACCCTTGGACGCCTCGATCCATTCCTCAATTTTGGGCAGGTACGCATCGGTGACCCGGGGCCGAGGCGCCGGTTCGGCGATTGGCCGGCCGGCGTCCCGCGCCGCGACATGTCTGGCAACAGTGTGGTGCGAGCATCCAGTGAGCTCCGCCGTTGCCCGTAGCGATCCGGTCAGATCGTAGGCAGCAAGAATTTCCATGATTTCTCCGTCATGCTTCATACAGGGCCTCTTCCTGAGTGACTTGGTGCGTCTAGACACCGTCATCAAATCCCGGGGAGAGGCCCCCGCCGCTTAAGACGCGGCAGGTTCAGTAAGGAAGTGGGCAGATCTCATGGCCACCGGTGGGCAGTTTTACTGGCCGTCAGTGGGCATTTTCGTGGCCGCCTACGGGCAGTTTTTCATGGCCGCTAACAGGCGATCGAGGTGACAGGCTGGTTTTCAGCGGAAGCGCGCACGGGACCCGGCATGGTTGCCGTGGGGACGAATGCCGAGTTGATGAACGGCAGGAAGATCAGCGCGTAGGAGAATCCTCCGGCACCATCCAAAGTGCAACGCCTTTCAATAGAGTTGCAGGATGGATCACGGGCCGGGACCTGGATCCGAAAGCGTATGTCCGGCGTTATCCATAACGGGCCCTACAGTTCAAACCAGCGAAGATCGGGAGCGGCAATGACTTCCGCAAGAACCTTCGCGTAGATCGTCATTATTTTCAATCCCGACAGCACCGGGATGCTCCCCGGCCGGCGGAGCAGTTCCGCGGGAAGTTGGAAGATGTTCTCAGCTACCCGGTGGACATCAGACTCCAGCCAACTAACCATGCCGGGCACGCCGTCGAACTGGCACGCGACGGCGTGCGCGGCACTGGGGATGTGCTGGTTGTGTCCGTCATACGCACTCATATGTCGGCTTCGGGCTGACTCCGGTGGTGGCTATGGATCTGGAAAAGGGCGGCAAGGGAGCTCTTCGGGGAAAGCTCTCCATCATCCGGACCTTCTTGAAGATCAAGCCATTTGAAATACGCCAGGCCGACGGTAAGCGCAGCAGGCTCTACAGTCTTGTGCTTGCCAATATTCCGGAGATGGCGAAGTACGTCACGCTGAGCGACGCGCACGACAAGCTCTCTGATGGAAAGTTAGAAGTGATCGTCCTCCCCTGCATGGCAAAGTGGAGGGTCAAATCCTTCTCCTTTCAGATCGACGGTGAAGGGAAATCCGTAGACGCACACATCGCGGTCAGGATCGAATGCGCCCCGGCGGCGCACTGAACTTTGGGACAGTCCCGCCGACGATGGGATATAGTCAGCAGCCTTAGTAATTGCTGGAATGTGGTGAGGACTTCCTCGCGAGCAAATGGCTTGGACGTCGCGATGAGGAGCATGAATGGAAATTTGGCCAGGATCCGCGTATCCGTTGGGTGCTACTTTCGATGGCACGGGGACGAATTTCGCGTTGTTCAGCGAAAAAGCGGAGAAGGTGGAGTTGTGTCTCTTTGACGAGGACGGTAATGAGGTCAGCTATACCGTCAGCGAGGTGGATGGTTATGTGTGGCATTGTTATCTTCCGCATGTTCAGCCGGGGCAGAAGTACGGGTACCGGGTGCATGGTTTGTATGATCCTGCTGCGGGTCAGCGTTTCAATCCGAACAAGCTTCTGCTGGATCCTTATGCCAAGGCTGTGCATCGGCAGATCGATTGGGATCCGGCTCTTTTCTCTTACAACATGGGGGATCCTGATTCCCGGAATGATAAGGATTCCGCGCCGCACATGATGATGGGTGTGGTGATCAATCCGTTTTTCGATTGGGCCGGTGATCAGCAGCTTCGGATCCCGTATCACCGTTCGGTGATTTATGAGGCGCATGTGAAGGGCCTGACGCAGCTTCACCCGGAGGTGCCCGGTGAGCAGCGCGGTACGTATGCCGGTGTCGCGCATCCGGCGGTGGTTGCCCATTTGAAGAAGCTGGGGGTCACGGCTATCGAGCTGATGCCGGTCCATCAGTTCACGAACGACGGTATTCTGCAGGACAGGGGGTTGAATAATTACTGGGGGTATAACACCATCGGGTTCTTCGCTCCGCATAATGGTTATAGCTCCAAGGGTGATACCGGCCAGCAGGTGCAGGACTTCAAGGCGATGGTCAGGGCTTTGCATACGGCGGGTATCGAGGTCATTCTCGATGTGGTGTATAACCACACGGCCGAGGGTAATCATCTGGGGCCCACCTTGTCGTTCAAGGGGATCGATAATTCCGCGTATTACCGTCTGGTGGAGGGTGATCTCAAGCATTACATGGATTACACGGGGACGGGCAACTCGTTGAACGTGCGCAGCCCGCATTCCTTGCAGTTGCTGATGGATTCTTTGCGTTATTGGGTGACGGAGATGCATGTGGATGGTTTCCGTTTTGATCTTGCCTCCACGTTGGCGCGGGAGTTTTATGATGTGGACAAGCTCTCGACGTTCTTTGAATTGATCCAGCAGGATCCGGTGGTCTCGCAGGTGAAGTTGATTGCGGAGCCTTGGGATGTGGGTCCGGGCGGGTATCAGGTGGGGAATTTCCCGCCGCAGTGGACGGAGTGGAATGGCCAGTACCGGGACACGGTGCGTGATTTCTGGCGGGGGGAGCCTTCCACGCTGGGTGAGTTCGCTTCGCGGTTGACTGGTTCGGCGGACCTTTACGAGCATTCGGGGCGGCGTCCGGTGGCTTCGATCAATTTCGTCACGGCCCATGACGGGTTCACGTTGGCTGACCTTGTTTCGTATAACGAGAAGCACAACGAGGCCAACGGTGAGGGTAACAATGACGGGGAGTCTCATAACCGTTCCTGGAATTGCGGGGTTGAGGGGCCCACGGAGGATCCGAAGGTCCTGGGTCTGCGGGCCCGTCAGCAGCGGAACTTCATTGCGTCCATGCTGCTTTCCCAGGGTGTTCCGATGCTGTTGCATGGTGATGAGCTGGGCCGGTCGCAGCGGGGGAATAACAACGGTTATTGCCAGGACTCGGAGTTGACGTGGATCAATTGGGAGAGTGTGGATCAGCCGTTGGTGGAGTTCACGGCGGCGGTCAGTGCGTTGCGGGCCAAGCACCCCACGTTCCGGCGGAGCCGGTTCTTTGATGGCCGTCCGGTGCTTCGGGGGGAAGGCGAGAGGCTTCCGGATATCGTGTGGCTGGACGTGGACGGGACCACGATGACGCCCTCGGACTGGGACAGCGGTTTCGGTCGCTCCGTCGGGGTGTTCCTCAACGGTGACGGGATCCGTGGCCGGGATAACCAGGGGCGCCGGATCAAGGACGTTAATTTCCTGCTGTACTTCAACGCCCACGACGATGAAGTCGGTTTCAGGGTTCCCTCGGACGAATACGCGCCCGCGTGGGACATCATCATCGATACCGCTGGCGGCGGAGCCGACACCGAACCCGTACTGGCGGAAACCGTCCTCGGTGTCGGGGCCAAATCGCTCGTGGTCTTGCGGGCACACAGCGTGCCGGACACCGACCCGGACCACTCCGTCGCCGCTTCCCTGACAGCGCTGACGCTCACGTCGACCGCCGAAACCGCGGCGCTCACGTCACCTACTGTTGCGGATCCCAAGAGAACGAGAAAGACGACGTAGAAGTAAATGGGGCGGTCGGTTCAGGAACTGGTCGCCCCATTTACTGTGAGCTGCTTCTGTGCTGAGTGAAGTCTTTTCGACTTTCTTGCCCAGGATCCTCGCATATAGGGTCACGGCAGCTCCGAGCAAGGTCGCAGCCGTTTTGCAGAAAGTGTTAATGCCGACGTCGTCTTGTTTGGCGATCCGACCCTTGTTCTCCTATGCGATCGCCAGGTCCGCAATGAGGTGCGTGGCGAATGCGGCGGTTTGCACGGCGGCTGGTCAGACGTCGACCAGCCGCCGGCGAAGAGACATGATTCCCAAAATTAGCCCGCCTGCGGCAGTCAGCAGGAGTACGGTCAGGTCCCGCGCCAGGTTGTCGGTCGACTGGTAGAAGATCGCGGCCTCCAGAGCATCCACGCCGTAGAACGTCGGTGTGAAGTGCGCTATCGTCTGGATCCATCCGGGCAAGAAAGCGGCGACGCCGATTCCCCCGCTCAGGAAGAACAGGTAGATCGCGACGTTGATCCCCGACGCCGACACCGCTGAGAATCGGCGCAAGGCGCCTCCCAGTGCCGCGCCTAGACCTGCCGCCGCTAGTGCGATGAGCCCGGTGGCCGCCAGCGCCGGCAGCCAGTACCACCCTGCTGGTCGCAGAAAGCCCGAGATCGCCGAAAGAATCAGTACCACTGCCGCCACCAGCATGGTGGTTACCCAGCACGCAAGGATCTTGCCCGCGATCAGAGTCCCGCGGCTGATCGGCGAGAGAAGCAACGCTTTGATCGTTAGGTCTTCGAATTCCCGGGCGATGGCCAGCCCGCCGTTGACGACCCCCATGAGTGTAAGGAGCAGCACCAGGATGGGCACCAGCTCAAATTGCACCAAGCCGACGTCGTGGGGCCTCAGGTCCGTCTCGGCTACGCCGATCATGATCGGGTTGTCCGGCTGGCTGGAGTAAAAGCGGGTAATCGCGGCCGGCAGCGATCGGCGCAGGTCGTTGGTGAAGTCGAGGTTGAGGTTGTTGATCCGGATCTGGACCGGGTCGGGCCGGTGCATCCGGTAGTCGTCGTCGAAGGATGCGGGGATGGTGATGACAGCCGCGACCTGGAGCGTGTCCAGCAGGCCCGAGGCCTCCTCCGAGGTCGCGGGCCGGACGCGGAACGCGTCCGAGTCTTCGAGGATTGACACAAGGCGCTGAGCCTGCGGCCCGTTGTCTTCGGCTACCACAGCCACCGGGTTGCGGCCGGTTGCCCCGGCGACGATGAAGATGATCAGCAAGAAGGCGATCGGCGGCAGTAGGCTGACCGCGATCGCCGACGGTGTCCGTGACCACGTCAATATGTCTTTCGCCGCGATGGCAAGCATCGCCCGGAGCCCTCCCATCAGTGGGCGAACCCCCGGCGCCCGAACACAAATGCCGTGAGAGCGATCGTTCCCAGCGTGAACCCGGCCAACACGATCGTGTCGACGGCCAGGTTCTGGGTGGCGGTCTGGTAACCGTGGAAGGCATGTTGGAAGGCGGCAATCGCATAGGTGAGCGGCGATGCGGCGGCGATGGCGCCGGGAATGGCGCCCAGCCAGTTCGCCGGTCCGAACGGCCCGCTCAAAAAGAAGAGCGGCAGGATGCAGGCAATGGAGAGCGGGATTGCTTGCTGGCGTCGACGAACGACCGTTCCGGCGAGGACGCCGAGGGCAAGGAAGGCTGCGATCATCAGCAGCCCGAATCCGAGCACCTCCAATGGATGGAGCGGCCACACGCCGATCAGCAAAATCACGACTCCAAGCACCAGGACTGCCGACGCGGCCGTGAGGGCTGCCGAGCCGAGCATTTTGCCCAGCCCGATCGCAAGACGGCTCACCGGCGCCAGTGCCAGCTCCTTAATGGTTCCCAGCTCGTAGTCCCTCGCGGCATTGACGCTGCCTTGCAGGATTGATGCGAGCATCAAACCAGCCACGACGATGCTCACGGCGAGGTAGGGAATGTAGCCGGTGTCCTGGGCCTGGACGTCGGCCTCGACCGCATTCACGACGACTTGTTCGGGGAACGCATCGGCGTAGAAGGACGTTATCGACAGTGGGACCGCCCGACGGATGTCGTTGGTGAAATCGACGTTGAGGTTGTTGACCTCGACCGGGATGTCGACCCGGGCTCCGGCACTTAGCGCAGCATCGAAGTCCCGCGGCACGGTCACGACGGCAACGATGCTACCGGCCCGGATCTCACGCTCCGCGTCGGCCGAGGTCGCGGTGTGGATGATAAACGAATGCGAGCCGCCCATAGCTTGAACAAAGCGTTCCGCCAAAGGTCCGTTACCGTTCATCACCACGGCGATCGGAGCTTGACCGCCGCTGATCGCGAACAGCAGGAAGAGCAGCAAGAAGTTGATCGGGATGAGGATGCCGATGATCGCGAAGAGCGGCTCACGGAGGGTTAGGCGGATGTCCGTCGCCGCCACCGCCCGGACTACGCGCAGGTCATGGCGGAGGCTCATTCCCGGAGCTCCTTGCCTGTCAGGCTCAGGAATACTTCGTCCAGGCTTGGCTCCCGGCTCTGGATTTCCTCAAGGCTTGTGGAGCCAACCACCGTCGTCACGATCCTGCCGGTGACATCGGAGCCACCTTCCACTGTGACCTTGAGGGAACTGTCGGACACGCTGACGGAGACTACGCCGGCCAACGCGCGGACTTCTCGAAGGAGGTCCTCCCCGGGAGCCGGTCGAGTGCGCATTTCGACCACGGTGTCACCGAAGCTGCGCCGCAGCTCGGACGGCGAGTCGAGCGCCACCAGTCGGCCGTGATCGATGATGGCCAAACGGTCGCAGAGGACGTTTGCCTCCTCGAGGTAGTTGGTGGTGATGAGCACAGTGGTACCCCGCTCCTTGAGCTCCAGGATCCGGTCCCAAAGCGCCCGTCTGCTCTGCACGTCAACCCCCAGAGCGGGCTCGTCGAAGTAGAGCAGCTCGGGGTCGTGGAGTAGCGCCCGCACAAGGGCCAGCCGCCGTTTCATGCCCCCGGAAAAGGTGGAGACGCGGCTTTTCCTGCGATGCTCCAGCTGCGCAAGATCGAGCAGAGCGGTGATCTTCTTGTCGAGTCCTTGCCGGGGCACGTCGAAGAGGTCTGCGTGAAAACGGAGGTTTGCTTCGGCGGTGAGCTCCTCGTAAAGGGCGTTCTCCTGCGGCACGGTCCCCAGCCGGCGTCGTATGCTTCGCGGATCCTTCAGCAGGTCGATGTCCAAGACCCTGACCCCGCCCGAGCTTGGGCGGCTCAGGCCGCTGATCATGTTGATGATGGTGGTCTTGCCCGATCCGTTGGGCCCGAGGAGGCCGAAGATCTCCCCGCGCTCAACTCGCAGACTGAGGTCGTCGACGGCGGTAAAGGAGCCGAATCGCTTTGTGACGCCCATGAGCTCGATAGCGGTTTCGCTCATGCCTCTTCCTCCTCACGTGTGACGGAATCACGGCTCCATGATGAGATGGCGCCGCACGGAATACAAGCGGTTGGCGTTGCAGTCAGGTGTGCTCGCCACCATTGGAAGAAGAAAGATGTCAGAAAACACAGCATCGCGGGCAAGAAGGTTGCGTTCTTGTTGCCGGACGGCGTCGAGCAGATTGAGCTCACCGATCCGTGGCAGGCCGTGAAGGATGCAGGTGGGTAGCCGCGGTCAGCCTGGGCCTAGGCTGACCGCGGCGGATTCCCGGATGCGGGTTAGTGCGGTGAGGTGATGAAGCCCCCGGCTACTGCGCCTCTCGTGTTGTGATGGGCAGGACGAGGCGGGATTGATGGGCGGCGTCGCGGTAGATCTTGTGGGTGACGGGCCGGCCCACCGGGAGGTGGAAGGCGTCCGGGGGGAGCAAGGCGTTGTGTTCATCTGCCAGCGGTTCGCCGTTGGAGAGTTCGGCCACGAGGCGGTGTCCGGGTTTGAAGGTGTTGGCAAAGGGGTAGAGCCGCAGCACGTACTCCTCGATCGTCCCCGGCTCCACTGGCACGGATGCTGTGTGTGGGTGGTATGGGTTGCCTTCTGTGGTCCGGTGGTCCAGTTCGCGGTGTGAGGCTTTGAGGTAGCCGGTGGTGATCAGCTGGCGTTTGCCGTTCGGGGCGGTGTCCCAGAGGCGAAGGATGAAGTTGGTGTCGCTCTGGTCGATTTCGGCGAAGATGTGTGCGGCGCCGGTGCCGATCATTTCGGTGTCGTTTTCGAACGGGGCGGTGCTCCACGAGAGGATTTCGACCTTGTCCGTTACTGTCAACGGCGCCTGGTAGAAGCCGTCCGGGGCGGCGTATTCGGCTCCCATTGGTTCAGGCTCTTCAGAGATCTTGTGCCGCGGGCGCAGGTACAGGGACTTGTATTCGATATCTTTCGGCGGCCATTGCTCCGCCGTCACTACCTCGCGGGAGCCCTCCACGAAGACGCTCACGGCCGGTTCGTCCATGACTCCGTTGTCGATGCCCTTGATCCAGTAGTCGTACCAGCGGAACATTTTGTCGTGTTCTTCGATGAAGGGGCGCGATTGCATGGGCGGGTAGGGGCCTATGGTGAGTTTTTTCGGGCCCTTCAGGGTGTTGTACAGCTCGATGGTGCCGTCAAGGGTCCACCCGCGGCCTTGGTCGAGTTGTAGCCAGACCGGAATGTCGATGTTTGGCGCGAGCGTGATGGGATTGCGCTCTTCGTACCAATCCCCGTCGAGTTCGTTCATCACGATGTCGAACCAGGCTTCGTGGTTTTTGGGGTAGTTCAGGACATGGACCAGGTTTGGCCAGGCGGCGATGTCCGGATCCTCCAGGCGCATGGCGACAAGTTTTTTCAGCTCATCGGGGGAGTGCTTTTCAATCATCCGGGATTTTACGTTGTCGGTGAACGCCCAGCCGGAGTCCCCGCCGCGGCCTTCGCGGGCGGCGCGGGGCATGAACCACATGATGCCGCCGTGGTAGGTGGTCTCGTAGAAGTCGTAGTGGCCGCCGGAAACGAAGATCGCCTTGAGGTGGGGAGGTCGCTCGGCGGCGGCCAGCACCTGCATGGAACCGAAGTAGGAGATGCCCACCATGCCGACGTTGCCATCGCACCACGGCTGGTCGGCGACCCACTCGATGAAGTCGTAGGCGTCCTGGCCGAGGGAAACACCTCCGGCGTTGTAGTTACCGATGTGCTCCCCGCCGGAGAAACCCGAGCCGCGGAGGTCGCCGATGACGTGGACGTAATCCTCCTTGACGATGCGGGCGATGTCGCCGGCCTCAATGCAGCCGTCCCACATCGGGCTGGGCCGCCGCTGCGGGGGAGTGGTGAGGGCGAGGGCCTGCAGCTCCTTGCCGTACGGGCTCAGGGCTACTAACGCCGGCCGCGGTTTGTCGTCGGGACCGTGGTATGCGTCCGCCGCAAGCTCTACTCCGTCCCGCATCGGAACCCGGAGGTCCTTGCGGACAGCAATTGTCTGCCCGCTTGCATTCAGCAACTGAAAGTCATCCATGAGTATTTACTCCTCATCTTCGGTCAAATGGTCCAACGTCGTGCGGTACCCGTGGAGGGTGGTGAAGAACGGGGCGGGTTCCAGTGTGGGATCCCCTTCGTAACCGAGGTCTTCGGCAACGCCTGCGAAGGGCGAATACGGCGAGTCCGTATCCTGCAGGCCGGAGGCCAAGCAACCGCAGGCCGCATTCTTGACTCGGGCTTCGATCTCCAGGCTCCCTTGGAGCGCTTCCCCGGCCTGTCCGGCGTCGAGCTCTACGCCGTAGGGCGTTCCGTCTTCGCGGCGGTACGGGTGCCCCAGATACAAGTGGCGGGGACGGATTTCATCGCGCAAGTATTCAAGGCTTGAGCGGTAGCCGACCGGGTCCACGAACCCCGGGAAGCCGTTGGCCGCGCCGTGGACCTGAACCGCGTCCCCGACAAACACGTCATTCTGTCCGTCGAGGACGTAGGCGACCGACCCCGGAGTGTGGCCCGGAATCGAGTGGACCGAAACGGTGACGTCCCCGCCCAACGAGAGGGTCTCACCGCCCCGGACTAATAGCGTCGGTTCCATCTCGCCCGAGATAACGGCATTCGTGGCCGCCGTCAGCTTCGCCTCGCCGTCGAGATCATGCAAGTACTGCGCCCGTCCGGAAAGGTATTCGTCCACATGGACCCGGCGCGAGCGCAAAAATGGTGCGTCGGCCTCATGGATGACCACCTGGGCGCGGCGTCCGGTGAGTTCCCAGAGGGCGTATGCCCCGCCGATGTGGTCGATGTGTCCATGGGTCAGCAGGATCCAGCGGACGTCCTCGATCCGGCGGCCGATCGCCTCCAGTGCCGGCACCATGCCTTCCGCAGGCGAGGACGCGATCCCCGTGTCGACGATGGCCGGCTCCGGGGAGTCGATGAAGAAGCTGTAGAGGCCGAACCGGCCCCACGGCGAGACCAGGGGATGTACAGCAACCGGCTTCGTCATTGACCGGGCCTCGCGTTCAGGAATTCACCTGTCACCTCGAATGCCCGGTAGAACTCCGGAATCCAAGAGAAGTTCTGGACAAAACCGTGGTTGGCGCCTGAGTAGCGGGTCACTTTTGTCTCGACGCCGGCTTCCGCCAAGCGCTGGCCGTAAAGTTCACCCTCGTCACGGAGCGGGTCGAACTCGGCCGTGATGATGAGTGCAGGTGGAAGGCCCGCAAGGTCTGCCCTTTTGATGGGGGATACGAGGGGATCCGCCGGGTCCGCGCCGCTCTCGACGTAGAAAGAGTTCCACGGCCTGAGGCCGATCGTCTCGAGCCCGTACCCCCGCGAGTTTTCCTGCAGCGACGCGTAACGCTCGACGTCGAAGTCCAGGTCCAGCGAGGGATAGAACATGATCTGATGGGTGATCCGGTTGAACCCGTCGTCGTGGGCTTTAGCAGCGACCGCCGCGACGAAATTGCCGCCCGAGCTGTCGCCGGCGATCGCGAGGTTCTTCCCGTCCCACTTCAGACTTTTGCCTTCCCCGGCAGCCCAGCGGACCACCCCGTAGCAGTCATCAAGCCCTGCCGGGAACGAGGCTTCGGGAGCCAAGCGGTAGCCCACCGAGATGACCTTGTGGCCGGTTTCCTTCGCCAGAGACCGTGCCACATGGTCGTGGGTGTCCAGGCTGCCCAGGAAGAACGCCCCGCCGTGGACGTACACCAGCAGACCATAAGAGTCCGCCTCCACCGGCGTGTAGATCCGGATGGCGACCTCGCCGGTCGCCGTCGCGGCCGTCGCATCTTCGACGACTGCGAGCGGCAGGCGGTCCGCCGCGGGGGTAACCCGCTGCTCCTCGGCGGCCCGCATCGTGGCCGGATCCGGACGGGTGCCGTCAGCCGGCGGGATGTGGTCGAGGATCTCGGCGATCTGCGGATGGATAGGCATCTTGCGACCTCCGTCTTACTGCTTGGCCGGGAACGCGGATTCCACGGCGTCGGCGTGCCAGCCCTGGCGCGACACACGCTGCAGCTCGTCCGTCAGCGGCTTGCGGGTGGCCTCGTAGATCGCCAGTGCGTCCTTGACGGAGTCGCCCTGCAGGAGTGCGTCGGCGAACCCGCCGGCGTCCAGGATCGCCGAGTTGGCGCCCTGGCCCTGGTGGTGGAGCATCGCGTGGGCAGCGTCGCCGAGCAGCGCAACGGAGTCGGTGTGCCATGAGTCCAGGGGATCGATGTCGAACACCGAACGGCTCGTCACCTGGCTCAAGTCGAGCTCCCGGGCGACCTGGATGATCCGCTCGTCGAATCCTTCGAGGATCTTCTCCAAGTACTCATGGGTGATTTCCGGCGCCCACGAGGCGTCGTCAGACGGGGCCGTGATGTCGTAGGAGAGCTGCCCGCGGTGGCGCAGCGGCAGATTGTACGCGATCGTGCCGTTCTCGCCCATGTAGAAGCGCGGGTTGTCGTCGGTGACGAGGCCGTGGGCGTCTTCGATGGAAATGACCGCGCGGTAGGCGTGCTCGCCGGAGAACACCGGTTCCTTCTGCGAGAACAGCTGGTAGCGCACCGTCGAACGGATGCCGTCGGCGCCGATGACGAGGTCGGCCGTGATGACCTCGCCGTTTTCGAAGGTCAGGGTCGCGTGGTCGCCGTTGTCCTCGATGGTCTCCAGCTTGTAGCCAAGGTGCACCATGCCTTCGGGGAGCACGCTCAGCAGGGCGTCGATGAAGTCCCCGCGGTGGATCATGCGGTTGTGGTTGACCTTCTCGTAGGCGTGCAGGAAGGGCCACTCCTCGTTGGCGAGGACGTGCTTACCGTCCGCACTGAGGATCTCAAGGTGGTCGCTGGGCGAGCTCACCGCGGCAATCGCGTCGAAGATGCCCCATTGGCGGAACAGTTCGACGGTCGGCGGGCGCAGGCCGATGCCAGCACCAACCTGGCCCAACGCGGGCGCCTGCTCATAGACGTGGACGTTCTCCGCGCCGATATTCTGCAGAGCCTTGGCAACAGCAGCGCCGCCGTAGCCGCCGCCGATGATGGCGATGTTGAGGTTCTTGATGTCTTGAGCCTTCATTGCTTAAGTCACTTTCTTGACAATTCTTGGCCAGGGCCAAGTCTGGGGAAACGGGTGGGTTGTGGGGTCTGCCCTGAAGTCAGGCGTCCAGCGATAGGAAGTCGGCCGGGTTGGTTTCGAGGAGGAGTTTGAGGGTGGCGTCGTCGATGCCGGCCTCGCGCATATCCGGGATCATGTCCTCGAAGATGTAGTTGATGGTGTGGCCCTTGACGCCTGGCCAGCCCAGGGGGCTGCAGTTGGCGTCGGCGGAGACGAGGAGTTTGTCTGCGTAGCCTTTGTTGACGAGGTTCACGAAGTGCTGCATGCGTTCGGCGCGCTTGCGGCCCCAGAAGGGCGGATCGGGAAGTTCGAGGTCGTAGCCGAAGGTGTCGAAGCCGATCCGTCCGCCTTGTTTGTAGATCCAGTCGTGCGGGGTGATCGGGGCGTTGAGTCCGTCGTCGGCGTGGCCGAAGAGCACGCGGTCCAGGGAGAGGCCTTCTTCGTTGAAGATGGCCACGGCTGGTTCGGGGTCGATGGCCAGGTGGGTCAGGATCGGTGCACCCGTGAGGACGGCGGCGCGGGCCGCGGCCCGGTAGATGCGTTTGTCCAGCTCCGTCATTCGTCCGCCGCGGCTTACGCCGACCTTGATGACGCCGGCCTTGGCGCCGGTGTTTCCGATGCCGACGGTGATCTCGTGGATGAACACTTTCGTGAGGTAGTCCACGGTGGCGCGGGAGAAGTGCGGTAGTGCGGTGTCGCCGCCGACGAACCCGGTGCAGGCCACGATGTGCACGCCTGTTTTTCGTGACAGAGACTTGTAGTAGTCGACGTCGCGGCCGTTGCAGATACCCGTGGCGTCCACGAAGGTGCCGCCGCCGTATTCGCGGAACTTCCGCAGCTTCGGCACGGTTTCTTCATAGGCTTGTTCCGGAGTCTTCCACCATTTGCTGTCCAGTTCGGATCCGGGCATGCCGTAGCCGATGTGTTCGTGGACCGCCACGATTTCCAGTTCTTCGGCCGGAATGGTTCCCAGCACTGTGTTGACCTTGGTCATTGGTTCACCTCAGGAGTTCGAAAGCTTGTTGTCGGTGGGCGGGGACGTGCTTAACGCACGGTGAGTAGCTTGCGCGGGTTCTCCGCGAGGATGCGCTGGGCGTCTTCCTCGCTCAAGCCGTGTGCCTTGAGGTGCGGTACGAACGTGGCCAGGACGTGGCTGTAGGGCAGGTTGTATTCCGGAACGCCCTTGGCGACTCCGATCGAGTTTCCCGAAAGGATGATTTTGTCGGCGTGACCGGCCTGCACGAGTTCGAGTACCAGTTCGGTGCGTTCGTGGTCGGTGAGGTAGTCCGGATGGTCATTCAAGCCCACGTGGTCGATGCCGACGAATGCTCCGCGGCGAGCCACTTCGAGGGCGGAGCCGGCGGCGTCCTTGCGGTCCAGCTCGCCCACGAGTACCCGGTCGGCCCCGACCTGCTCGTCCAGGACGATGTCCAGGTCGTGCAGGGCGTCGGCGCCGAAGCGGATGGAGACGGGGACACCGGTGTTCTTGGCGGTGCGGGCGGAGCCGCGGAACAGGCTTTCCTCGGTGGGGGTCATCCCGGCGCGGTCGGCGATGGTGGTCACGATGCCGGCGGCGGCGCGGCGTTCGAGCCGGGGGACCACCATTCCCTCGGTGACTTCCTTGCCGAAGAGATCGCTGAACTTGTCGGCCGGCCACGGGGTGGGTGGATTGGTCTGTGGCGTAAGGAAGTATCCGCCGAGTTCTTCCTCCGGGCCCAGGCCTGTGGAAGCGATGATGTGGACGCCGGTGGAGCGGGAAAGTGCCTCGTAGAGTTTGAGGTCGCGGCCGTGGAACATTCCGGTGCTGTCAACGATCGTTTGCCCGCCGTGCTCGCGGAAGTCCGTGAGTTTCGCGGCCAGCGCCTGGAAGATCTCTGCCCGGTCCATGGAGATGTCGGGAGCGTACTGGGCGCCCGGGAGCACTGACAACAAGGCCTCGTGGACCGCGACAATGCCCAATTCCGTCGCGGGGACGGGACCCAGGACCGTATTGACGGTCCGCCCATCGGCGGTATGGAACGCGTCGCCGGTATCGACGGGTATGGTGTGGCTCACTTAGCTTCTCCCTTGAAGATCGGGTTCTGAATGCAGGGGCGCAGCGGAGTGTGACCATGCCGTCGCTCCGTTGCGGTGTTGTCAGCATCACATATTTCTTTACATCGTGTCAAGGAAATTTTCGCAACGTATGTTTACTACTCAAAAAACAGATTATGAAGCCAACGCTACGTAAGCCCTCTTGACATCATGTAAAGCTTGGCTTCAGAATGTGGGGAGCGCCACATCTCTCCGGCCGATGCCGGCCAATACCTCGGTGGGCACCAGTCTTGGCGCCCCATCAGAGGATCGAACGGAAACAAGGGAGTTTCATCGATGAGTCAGACCATTTCCGTAGCGAGCCGCGGCTCGGTACGGGCCACTTTTGTGGCCGCCTACAGTGCGGTCACCCTCGCACAGATCACCAACGCATTGCCAGGGGCCCTCAGCGGCACCTTTGCCGTGGAATTCCACACCTCGGGTGCCGGACTGACCTGGATCGCGGGCATGTTCCTGATGGGCATTGTTGTATTCGAGCTCAGCTGGGGACTCCTGGGCGACATGTTCGGACGCAAGAAGCTGCTCTACGTCGGCGCTGCCGTCAGCATCGTCGGCTCCGTTATGGCCGCGATGGCGCCCACCACAGACATGATGATCGTGGCGCAGGCCATCGGCGGCATCGGGGCCGGCATCCTCTTTCCCATATCGCTTTCCATGATCGCGGCGATCACTCCTGACCACCGTGCCCGGGCAAAGGTCATCGCCACCTGGGCCGGGTTCCTCTCGCTGGGCGCGGTGATTTCCCCGATGCTCGCCGGGTTCACGGCGCAGTTCTTCACCGTGCCGGGTGGTGCACCGGGCGCCCCGAACGCCTTCAGTGGCTGGCGCGCGGCCTATTTGGTTGCGGCCGCTGTCGCCGTGCTCGTGCTTATCATCGCGGTCAAGGCAAAGGATTCCGCAGCGGCCGAGGGACGCAAGATGGACCTGCCCGGCCAGGTCACTCTCGCACTCGGCCTCATCGCCGTCCTTTACGCCACGGTGACGGCGGTTGACGCCGGCTTCGGCAGCGCCCAGGTGATCGCAAGCTACATCGCTGGCGGAATCCTGCTGCTCGCTTTCGTCGTCATCGAATCACGCACCGCGCAGCCACTGATCCACCTGTCGCTGTTCAAGAACAGCTCCTACTCGATTACCGGCATTGTGGCAGTCACCGGCATGTTCGCATTCCTCGCGATCTGCTTCAGCACGAGCGTCGCCGTCAGCGGCCTGGCGCTGGCCGAGACCTGGAAGATCGGAGTACTGTTCGTCTTCATCCAAGGCCCGGCATTCGCCTTCATTCCGGTTGTCGGATGGCTCATCCACCACGTTGCGCCACGCTGGGTGCTCACGGCCGGTTTCGCTCTCATGGCCGTCTCCGGTTTCTGGCTCTCGACGTTCGCCCTAGGCACTCCAGAGACCTTCGGTGGCACCCCGTGGACGACGTTCATTCCGCCGCTGCTGCTACTGGGTATCGGCTTCGCCCTTACGGTTGGCTCAGTGACCGCCGTGGCCATCAACACCGTCCCCGTCCAGCAAATCGGCATGGCATCCGCCACGACGAATCTCTTGCGCGACCTTGGCTTCGCGCTCGGCCCCGTCATCGGCTCGGCCATCGCCTTCGGCATTGGAGCCACGGTGTTCGCGGGTCCCCTTGCCGGGATCCTCGGGGTGGCAGGTCTGCCCGCAGATGCGGTGGCCGGGCTGGTACACGTGCCACCGTTAGGCTTCCTCTCAGGCTGGGACGGCGTTGTCGCCCAATTCTCCGGCCAAGCAGCGGCAAGCGGCGCGCCCGCCCAAGCGGTCGACGGCATGGTCAAGGCACTCGTCGCCGCCAAGCCACATATCCAGGGCGTCGCCGGGACCTCCCTGGGCCAGGGTTTCCAGACTGTCTACCTCTCCGCGGGCATCGCTGCGACCCTCTCCGCCATTCTCACTCTTTTCATCTCCGCACGGTCCTCGGCACCTACCGCGGACGCCATTGCGGAGACCACCGAAGCAAACGAGGAGGCCGCCGTCATTGATTGACGGATGGCTTCACCCCCTACTATCCGCAAGGAGAACACCGTGACTGCACCCATCGAGTCAAACATCGACATCTGGGATGACGACGTCCTCGTCGACCCCTATCCCACCTATGCCGCGCTCCGCGAGCAGGCTTCAGTGGTCCACCTTCCGAAGAACGATCTGTACGTCTTGACGCGCTACGACGTCATCCGCGACGCCCTTGGCGACCCCGAAGCCTTCTCCTCCTCCAGCATCGGATTCAACCCCATGGTCAACGAGGCGCTACAGGGCACCTCCCTGGCCTCCGACCCGCCCATTCACACGCAGCTCCGCGCCACCTTGTCCCAGAACCTCACCCCCCGAGCCCTCCGTGGCCTCAAAGTCGTCATCGACGAAAAGGCCGACAAGCTCGTCGCGGAACTGGCCGCGAGCGGCAGCTTCGAGGCCATCGACGCCTTGGCCCGTGCCTTCCCGATCGAAATCGTCGCCGACCTCATTGGCTTCAGCGGTCACGTCAAGGCCAACATGCTGCGCTGGGGCCAGGCTGCGATGCAGGTCATCGGCCCGCTGAACCAGCGCACCCAGGAGAGCTTCCCGATCGCCGGCGAGCTTTACGGCTGGTGCTCCTCGGTCACCGCGGACGACCTCACGCCCGGCTCCATTGGGCGCGGCATCTTTGACGCCGAGACCCGCGGCGACATTCCCGAGGGCTCCGCGGGCCACATCATCCACCAGTACCTCGGAGCCGGCGTCGACACGACCATCGCCTCTATCGGCAACATCGTTGCGCTGTTTGGCCACCACCCCGATCAGTTCGAGCTGGTCCGAGAGAACCCGGAACTCGTTCCCGCCGCGTTCGCTGAAGTGCTCCGCTACTGGGCGCCGGTCCATATCTGGGGCCGGAAGGCAACCCGCGATGTGGAAATCGATGGAGTCACGATTCCTGCAGGTGCCCAGGTGGGCGTCCTGTTCGGCGCCGGCAACCGGGATCCGCGCCACTACGAGAATCCCGACACTTTCGACGTGAAACGCAACCCCGTGGACCACCTCTCGTTCGGATATGGGCCGCATGGCTGCGCCGGGCAGGGCCTCGCGAAGCTCGAGGCGCACGCGATCATCGAAGCGCTTGCCCGAAGGGTAAAGACCCTGGTCCTCGCCGACGAGGCCCGCGAGCCCAGCAATATAACGCGGAGCTTCGAGGTGCTCCAGGTTGAAAAGGTGGTGGCAGCATGAGGATCGAACTGGACCGTCCCCGCTGCGAGGGTCACGGCCTGTGCGAGGAGGCAGCGCCCGCGCTGATGCACCTGGATGACGACGGCGAATTGGTCATCGATGTGCCGGAAGTGGATGGGTCCGATCTTGACGCCGCGAAGGCTGCGGTCAGGGTTTGCCCGGTCGCCGCGCTCCGATTGGCCGCGGCATGACCATGCGCAGGATTGTGGTGGTCGGCAACGGAATTGCTGGTCTCACGGCGTGCGATTCGCTCCGCTCGGCAGGTTTCGACGGTGAGTTGACGGTGGTGGGCGCGGAACGCCACCATCCGTATAGCCGCCCGGCCCTGTCCAAGGCGCTGCTGCACGGCGTCGATGGGGTGGGTGTCGACGGGAACAGCGAGGGCGCGCTGCAGGCGCACGAACTTCCCGAGCCGGGCCACGAAGCAAGGGAGTTGCTCGGCGTCAGCGCCACGGGTCTGGACGTCGACGCCCGGCTGGTTCATCTGGACGGAGGCGATGACCTGCCGTATGACGGCCTTGTTATCGCCTCCGGTTCCAGGGCGAGGCGCCTCACGGCGGGTGTGCAAGGGAATAGCTCCTCACACGAGCTCACCTTGCGCACCATCGAGGATGCCATCCTGCTCAAGGAACGCCTCGCATCGCGGCCCTCAGTCGTCGTGGTCGGTGGCGGACCACTCGGAATGGAAGTCGCCTCAGGCTGCCTGCACGTTGGCTGCGACGTCACGCTCGTCTCCGACGCCAAACCACTCTCGCGCCAGCTTGGCGACCATCTGTCGGACATGTTCACCTCCGCCGCCATCCGGCGCGGACTGCGAGTGGTTGCCGGCGGGCAGGCCCGCTTGCTGGACGACGACGCCGGGACACGGGTTGTCCTGGCCGACGGCAGCGAGCTCCGGGCCGATCTCGTGGTCACCGCAATTGGCGACGAACCGAATGTCGGCTGGTTGGCCGGCTCGCAGCTACTGACCGACGGGTCGCTGCGCGTCGACGCGCGTGGACGGCTGCGGCCGGACATCGTGGCTGCCGGCGATGTGGCGTTCTTCCCCACCCGCTACGGCGTTCAACGGGTTCCCCTGTGGACGAGCGCCATCGACCAGGCCAAGAACGCTGCGCTCGGACTGCTCCAAGGCGAAGCTGCGCCCGAGTTTACCTTCCAGCCGTACTTCTGGACCGAGGGTTTCGGCCTCTCGCTCAAGGCTGTCGGGTTCACGCCGGTGGTCGGGACGCCGGACTATTGCGAGCCGGGCGATGGCGGAGACTCGGTGCTCCTGCGCTGGCAGAACGACGACGGATTCGGCACCGCCGCCGCGGTCAATTACCGGATTCCGATCCCCAAACTGCGCCGCTTGGCTGATGTCGGTCCCGGGGCGCTACGTCGAGAGGCGCCCCTAAAGCTCTGAAACCGGATCTTGCTTCACCGTCTTGACAGCGTGTCAGGGCGTTTGCCGTCGCGCATCTTTCGCGCTTGCTGCGGACGGTTGCCTCACACCACCGATAGGATTGCCTTATGTCCTCCCTGCGAGAAGCCCAGAAGCAGCTGACGCGCGACACCATCGTGGAACGTGCGCTTGAGCTCTTCACGAAGAAGGGTTACGGCGCGACGACCATCGATGAGATCGCCGCGGCGGCCGGTACCACCCGGGTGACCTTCTATGCCTACTACCCTTCACGCAGCGACTTGATGAAGGACTTCATGGCGCGCGTCAATGCCGTCCTCGACCGTGCGGACGGCCCTGATCGTATGTCGACCGCCCCCGATCTCGTCGAGGTGGTGCGCGTCGGCGAGCTCGAGGGCATCCTTGCGTGGCTCGAGTCGCGCGCCGCGCTATGGCCGGTCTTCCGTCCGTACCTTGACGTGCTTGACGAAGCCGCCGCAGTCGATCGTGAGGTTCGGGACTTGGTGGAAGGGTGGCATGAGGAGGTCATTTCCGACATCGTCCGCGGCCTACAACTCGCCGGACGTTTCTCTGAGGAGACGCACCGCATCCGCGGAACACTCGCCTTCACGCAGCTCGACTTTGTCGCCACACTGTGGACACGACGCAAGCTCGAACCAAATCGCGACCATGCCCTCGAGGTGCTCGCCGACAGTTGGTATCACCTTCTCTGCGACGAAGGCTAGGACAGGCTGCCGCCCGGTGCGGCGGTCCGTGTGCTTGCCTAGATCCAGTCCCGTTTCTTGAAACCGAGATACAGGAATATCGATCCACCCGCCATGAGCGCGCTGGACATCCACAGTCCTGCATCGTTTTGGAAGCCGAAGAACGGCACATTCTGCCCGAAGAAGCCGGTGATGGCCGTGGGAACTGCGATGATCGCGGCCCAGCTGGTGACTTTCTTCATGACCAGGTTCATCTGGTTTCCCTGGATGCTGATGTGGGTCTCCAAGATAGTGGTGACCAGATCACGGAGCGATTCCGTCCATTCGGTGGCGCGCAGGACATGGTCGTAGACGTCCTGGAGGAAGGGCTGCATCGCGGGGCTGCAACCGATCAGGTCATCCCTCCGGAGGAGTGTGTTGAGGACTTCGCGCATGGGGAGGATGATCCGGCGCAGTTTGACGAGATTCTTGCGGAGCTCGAACGTTTTCCGCTGCAGCTCGTGGTCGGGGGAGTGGTCTTCGAAAAGCGACTCTTCGAGGGCGTCGATGTATCCATCGAGTTCCTGGACGGCATCGAAGTGGCCGTCGACGATCATGTCCAGGAGTCCCCAGAAGAGGAACGGTACCCCATGAGTGGTCAGGTCCGTCTCCGCGTCCCAGTAGGCCATGAGCCTTTCGGTGTCGAACTCGGGTCCGTGCACGGTTACCAGGGCCTTGTGGGTCACGAAAGCCGAGATCTCGGCGACGGCGAGCTCGCTGCTGCCCGGCTGTAGCTTGGCTTGATAGGCCGCCAGGAACAAATGGTTCGGGTACCGATCGAGCTTTGGCCGCTGAAAGTCATGGACCGCGTCCTCCACGGCCAGGCGATGCAGGCCAAACACCGTTTCGACGCCGAGCAGGTCATCCGCCGTCGGGTTCGTGTAGTCGATCCACAGCACGACGTCGTCCTGGTGCGCCAGCGCCTCGATTTCAGGAGCGGTGACGTCATCACGTTCGAGTTTGCCCTCGCGGTATAGCCGTATAAATACCATCCGCACCATGCTACGGGACCGTTGACACACCTCAGGACCTTGAGGAGACGTCGATGTTCAGCCGGGAAACAGCTCAGCCCGGGATATCGGCCGTGACTCGCTCACCGTTGAAATACTCGAGCTCCCAGCCGTCGATGGAATGGTGGTGGGCCAAGTTGAGCACGGCGTTGTCGATGCTTTGCAGGGTGCGGCCAATGGCACGGCTGAGGCTCAGCCGGATGAGCGTGCCGTGGGCCACCACTAGAACACGGTGGCCGGCGAACTCCTCGGCCAAGGCATGCAACGCACCCAAACCGCGGCTTGCCGCGTCGTCCTCGTCTTCGGCGCCGCGGAAGCCGCCGGGGATGCGCAAGGCATCCAGCTCGGGGCCGTCCTGCAATCCTTCTGCGTGTCCGAAGCTACGCTCGGCGAGCTCCGGCACATGCCGGGTCACCCTGAGCCCCAGCCCTCCGGCGATCAGTTTGGCGGTTTCCACGGCGCGGCTCAGCGGGGAGCAGACCACCGCGTCCCATTCGTAAGCTGAAAGGACAGCGACGGCGTCGCGCGCCTGGTTGCGCCCGACGTCGTTCAGTGGAATGTCGGTGGACCCCTGGATCCGGCGCTGCGCATTCCAATCTGTCTGGCCATGGCGGACGAGGGCGAAGGTAGTGAGGTTCATACTGTCCATTCTGCCTTGGGGGCAGCCGCCGTCCGTGCGCGTAGCTCGCGCCGAAGGATCTTGCCTGACGCGGACTTGGGAATCACTTCAACGAACTCGACAGACCGGATGCGCTTGAACGGCGCGACGCGTGCTGCAACGAATTCCATGACATCGTCGTCCCCGAGCTCGGCCGCCCCCTGCCGGACGACGAAAGCCTTCGGCACCTCTTCGCGGTCGTCCGTTCGGACTCCGATGACTGCAGCGTCCGCGATCCGTGGGTGGGTGAGGAGAAGGGCCTCGAGCTCTGCAGGGGCTATCTGGTAGCCCTTGTACTTGATGAGTTCTTTGAGCCGATCGACGATCGTCACGACCCCGTCGGCCGTGACCGTCGCGATATCGCCTGTGCGGAGGAAGCCGTCCGGATCGATCATGGCGGCGGTCGCGTCCGGACGGTTCAGGTAGCCGAGCATGACCTGCGGTCCGCGCACCAGGAGCTGCCCGGGGGCGCTCGCCCCTTCGGCGGGAACCTCGATCTCCTCGTCGGTGGCAATGTCGAGGAGCTTGCACTGCGTGTTCGGCACGGTGTATCCGACTGAGTCGAGGGGGATGTTCCCGGAATCGTCACGCGGGATGGCATGGGACACGGGGCTCAGTTCGGTCATGCCGTAGCCCTGGAGTACCGTGCACCCGAGTCGGCTCGCGACGGCGTGCCCCAGCCCGCCGTCGAGCGGTGCCGCTCCGGAGAGCACAACGCGGACTGAGGACAGATCGTAGCGGTCCACCAGTGGATGCTTCGCGAGGGCGACGGCGATGGGCGGCGCGATAAAGAGGTACGTACATCGATGGTCCTGGGTAATGCGCAGAAACTCGGCGAGATCGAACTTCGGCATGGTAACGAGCCGGGCCCGCTCGCCGAGTGCAAGATTGAGCAGCACGGTCAGACCATAGATGTGGAAGAAGGGCAAGACGGCGAGCACCACGTCGTCGGGAGTCACACGGAAAAAGGCGCGGGCCTGCGCGACGTTCGCCACCAGGTTGTACTGACTGAGCATGACGCCTTTCGGCGTTCCACTCGTCCCCGATGAATAGGGGACGACGGCGGCCGCGTGCGGGTCGACGCTGAGCCTCGGCGCAGGAAGACCGGCCTGAAGCACGTCCGTGAGCGAAGGATGCCCCGCCGCTACAGCCGGATCGCCGCCGTCGAGCACCACTATCCGCCCGGCCGGGATGCCGGCCGCCTGAGCCGCGGCCTCTGCCCGTTTGAGGAACGGCGAGATCGTGAAGAGCCAGGTGGCACCCGAATCGGCGAGCTGACGGCCGACTTCTTCGGCGGTATAGAGCGCGTTGACGGTGGTAATGGCGGCGCCCGCGCGGAGGGTCCCGTGGAAGACGACGGCGAACGCAGGGATGTTGGGACAGAACAGTCCCAGCATTGTGTCTGGTCCGACGCCCTGCTCCGCGAGCCAGCCCGCGGTGGCATCGATCTGGCCAACGAGCTTGCCGTAGCTTGTCTCTTCGCCTGAGGCGCCGTCCACAAGCGCAACCCGGTCCAGGTCGTCGATGCTTAGCCCGCCGAACAGGTATTCATAGAGAGTGGTTTCGGGGATTTCGACATCGGCGTACGGGCTGGTGAACATTGCGGCTCCTTCGGCGCACGACGCCAGGGAGTCAGACGGCCATCACGGCGTCAGCAGATGACCGGATCGAGAAGTTGACCTCTGATTGCCGGGAATCAGTCAGGTATGGAAGATGGTGGGATTGCGAACAGCGGCGGAGCGCTTCCATGGCGGAAGCGTCGACACTTGCACCGCTGACGTCGATTTCCAGGGATGCGCCCTGCATGAGTGTGTTGGCGCGGCTCACGACGCCGTAAAGCTCGTGAAGGCTGCGGGAGGTGAGGTGTCCCTGGGCAGTGATACGGATCTGGGCACTGTCGATGTCCATTTTTACGAGAAGCCGGATTTTTTCGGTCATGATTCCTCTTCCGATCAGGAACCGCAACGCTGCGGTCCGGAACCAGACTAAGCGGAGGATGTGACACGGGCAACACTAAGATCGCTTAGCTTACTTCGTCCTTGTCGCTAGGACGACACCTCGGCCAACCCCGCACAGGGTGCCTCCACCAAGGTTCCCGTGTGCCAGGTCCGGCCGGTTCGATCTCTTTGCGAGAGGGGATTATGGCGCCGAGGCGGGACGGGAAGCTGCGGCATGACGGAAGGACCGGCGTGCCGCATGGCGGGAACCGAAGGCGTGGGTGATGTTCCGCGGAGTGGAACTTCCGGGCAAAGATCGGTGATCAGGCCCATTCCGGCGTACTCGCGCACATCGCTGATCCCGCATACCGCTGCGGGCTTGTCGGGAAAGGACCTGGAGATGGCTACCACTGTGCCGTCCGGCGCTTTGAGTCTGAATTTGAAGCTCGTGTCCTCGTCGATAAAGAGTTCAAACATCCCGGTCATGCGTATCCTCCTGAACAGCGGGCGGCTGGCGACGCCCGGTAGGTCTCGCCGGCGCCGGGGCGCGACGGTGCGCCCCGGTCCCTTTTAGTCCGGCAAATGGATCATCTGACTACCAGCGTGTGATGCTCGCCACGCGGTGTGTTAACCAACATACGGGGGAAGAGCCTTGACTGGCTAGTGCATGAGGGCAACACTATGGCTGTCGCTGCTCGAGAATCCGGAGGGCTGCGTCTTGGGCGGCCAGCGCCTCGTCATCGACTATCTGGCCCGGCAAGTGTCCGGCGGCGGCGATAGCCTGCCGCAATTCCGCCACGGAACGAGGGGTACCCACGCCCAGGTGCGCCATCACGTGGCAGTTGCCGCACAGCGGTACGAGATCGGCTATCGGATCCAGCTGGTAGCCGCTGCCAAGTTGTGAAACCGGCACCACATGGTGGACGTGGACGAAGTCTTTGCCGATATCCCCGTACGTTATTTCGAAGGAGAAACCGCACACGGCGCAAGACATTCCGTGGAAAGCCAGGCAGATCCGGCGGGCTTCAAGGTTTCTCTCGTATCGGTTCGTTTCGATCCGGCTGACGGCTTCTTCCGGATAGGTTCCGGGAACGGTCCCGCATGGCTCGGAAGCCGCTGGTCCGTGCTCGCGCCACACTCGCTGGAGGAGCGGTTCCGATTCCAAGGGGATAAGCCGTCCGGAGCCACGGAAGGTGTTCCAAGCCACGTCCGGCACTTCACTGGAGAGGACACTCGACGGTATCTGGCCGCCGAGGGGGAGCAGGGCATCGAAGGCCACGCTGACGTACCGCTCGGTACCGTTCGGTACGGAACTGTTCGGCGTGGGGCGCCTGGGTGCCTCATAGCTTTCGGACATGACGACGCCGTGTCCGATGAGCCCGTGTCCGTGGAGACCCCCGCCTTGCAGGAGAAGCCATGCTTGATTGCCTGGCTGGATCCTTCGGTGTACCCCGACGTTCCACCGGTCCAGGAACTGACCTGTTTCGGTGACCTGCTCGATCACCGCGTCGTAGTCCCAATCGTTCCCACGCCCTGGGTTCCATCCCAGGATGATGGCTACCATGGCTACTCCTCCCTGGGTGCCTGTGAATCTATGCGAGTCGGGTCCGGACGATGTCGCTGACGGCTTTGCCGTCAAAGCGGCCGGCGACCTTCGCTGTGACCGGTTTCATCACGACGCCCATCTGCCTGATCGTGAGCTCCTGACCGCTGGCCTTCAGCGCTGCGATAGCTTCATCAACGATGGCCTCAACCTCGTCCGGGGTCAACATTTTGGGTAGGTATGCCTCGATCACCTCTGCTTCGGCGACTTCGGCTGCGGCGCGCTCCAGTTCGCCAGCCTCAGTGTAAATGCGGGCCGTGTCCCGGCGCTTGGCGGCTTCCTTCTGAAGCAACGCCGTCACCTGGGTGTCGTCCAGCTCGATGGGTGTCTTGCCCGACTTCTCACGCGTCTCGATTTCGCCCAAGACGTTGCGGACCGTCGTGAGCGCGGTCTTGTTACGGTCCTTCATGTGGACGACGACGTCGTCGTGCAGACGCTGCTTCAGGGTGCTCATGGTAGTTCCTTCGCCTTGGTGGTTGTTTCATTCTTCACGGTCTGGACCGTCTCCGCAGAAGAGCCATGCAGCCTGCCGGCCCGGTATCTAAAATTCTGCCTCGGGCGATCCCCCAAGAAGGCCTTCGGCGACGTAGCATCAAGGTAAGCGGCAGCCAGGAGAGTGGCGAAATGTTTGAGAGATTTACGGACCGTGCCCGTCGTGTTGTTGTGCTTGCCCAGGAAGAGGCACGCATGCTCAACCATAACTACATCGGTACCGAGCACATCCTTTTGGGTCTGATCCAGGAGGGTGAAGGCGTTGCCGCCAAAGCGCTTGAGTCCCTGAGTATTTCGCTTGAGGGAGTCCGCGAGCAAGTGCAGGAGATCATTGGCCAGGGCAGGCAAGCCCCGTCCGGTCACATCCCCTTTACCCCGCGCGCCAAGAAAGTGCTTGAGCTCGCGCTCCGGGAGGCCCTGCAGCTCGGCCACAACTACATCGGTACCGAGCACATCCTGCTTGGTCTCATCCGGGAGGGCGAAGGCATTGCCGCGCAAGTCCTCGTCAAGCTTGGCGCCGACCTGGGCCGCGTCCGCCAGCAGGTCATCCAGCTGCTTTCCGGTTACGAGGGCAAGGACACCCCTGGCTCAGTTGCCGGACCGGGGCAAGCGGAGGTGGCCCCCGCTGGTTCGGTGGTGCTGGACCAGTTTGGCCGCAACCTGACCCAGGCTGCACGCGAAAACAAGCTCGATCCCGTGATCGGCCGCGAGAAGGAGATGGAACGCGTCATGCAGGTCCTTTCCCGCCGCACCAAGAACAACCCGGTGCTGATCGGTGAGCCCGGCGTCGGCAAGACCGCCGTCGTCGAAGGCCTCGCCCAGGCGATTGTCCGCGGTGACGTCCCGGCGAGCCTGAAGGACAAGCAGCTTTACACACTCGACTTGGGCTCGGTGGTGGCCGGGTCCCGCTACCGTGGTGATTTCGAGGAGCGGCTGAAGAAGGTCCTGAAGGAAATCCGCACCCGCGGGGACATCATCCTCTTCATCGACGAGATCCACACCCTGGTGGGTGCCGGTGCTGCTGAGGGTGCCATCGATGCCGCATCGATCCTCAAGCCGTTGCTGGCCCGTGGTGAACTCCAGACTATCGGTGCCACCACCCTGGACGAGTACCGCAAGCACATCGAGAAGGATGCCGCTCTGGAGCGCCGCTTCCAGCCGATCCAGGTTCAGGAACCCTCAGTTGCCCACACCGTGGAGATCCTCAAAGGCCTGCGTGACCGCTACGAAGCGCACCACCGCGTGACCATCACGGATGGAGCGCTAGCGGCAGCGGCGAGCCTTTCGGAGCGCTACGTCTCGGACCGCTTCCTGCCGGACAAGGCGATCGACCTGATCGACGAGGCCGGTGCACGCCTGCGCATTCGCCGCATGACCCGTCCACCGGAGCTCAAAGCCATGGATGAGCGCATCGCCGAGGTCAAGATGGAGAAGGAATCGGCCATCGACGCCCAGGACTTCGAGGGTGCCGCCTCGCTGCGCGCGAAGGAGCAGAATCTTGTGGCCGAGCGCAGGGAAAAAGAGCTCCGATGGAAGTCCGGCGGCATGGGCGGCAATTCCGAGGTCGACGAGGAGCTGATCGCCGAGGTGTTGGCAAATTCAACCGGTATCCCGGTCTTCAAGCTCACCGAGGCAGAGTCGTCGCGTCTGCTGAAGATGGAAGAAGAACTGCACAAGCGGGTTGTTGGCCAGGATGAAGCAATTAGCTCAGTCTCGCGGGCCATCCGCCGCACCCGTGCAGGCCTGAAGGATCCCAAGCGGCCGGGTGGCTCGTTCATCTTCGCAGGGCCCACCGGCGTCGGCAAGACCGAGCTCGCCCGGGCCCTGGCTGAATTCCTTTTCGCCGACGAGGAGGCCCTTATCACGCTGGACATGTCCGAGTACTCCGAGAAGCACTCGGTCTCGAGGTTGTTCGGTGCACCTCCGGGCTACGTGGGCTATGACGAGGGTGGCCAGCTGACGGAGAAGGTCCGCCGTCGTCCGTTCTCCGTGGTGCTGTTCGACGAAGTGGAGAAGGCACACTCCGACCTTTTCAACTCACTCCTGCAGATCCTCGAGGACGGGCGCCTGACCGACTCCCATGGCCGGGTGGTGGACTTCAAGAACACGGTGATCATCATGACCACCAACCTGGGCACCCGGGATATTTCCAAGAGCGTGGCCACCGGCTTCCAGTCCGGCACGGACACCACCACTGGCTATAACCGGATGCGGGCGCGGGTTACCGAAGAGCTCAAGCAGCAATTCCGCCCCGAGTTCCTCAACCGCGTTGACGACATCATTGTCTTCCCTCAGCTCACGCAGGACGAGATCATCGAGATCGTGGACTTGATGATCGGACGGTTGGAGCAGCATCTGGCCGACAAGAACATGGGCATCGAGCTGACAGCCGCCGCCAAGGTTCTCCTGGCCACCCGCGGCTACAATCCCGCCATGGGTGCCCGGCCGCTCCGCCGCACCATCCAGCGCGAGATCGAGGACCAGCTCTCCGAGAAGATCCTCTTCGGCGAACTGCACCCGGGCGACATCGTGGTGGTGGACGTGGACGGCGAAGGCGACGACGCCAAGTTCACCTTCGCGGGCAACGCCAAGCCGCGCATCCCCGACGCGCTGCCCGCAGTGAGTTAACGCGAGTTAAGCACACGAGTCCGGCCGCCGTCGGGGTCGCTCAGCTTTAGGTGGCCCAGCTTGGGGTGGCTCGGTCAGACCGCATGGCCGAGGCCCGAGAGCAAGCGGGCGACGGCGTCCTCCCCGGTGGGCGGTGGGCCGAAGACCTCGCTTTGCCTGGCGGTATCCGCGACATAGCGGCCGGTTGCGAACCAGTCCATCATGGCCTTGAAGTCCTTCGCCATGGTGTTGCTCGTCCCGGGGATGGCCAGAACCTGTCTGCCGAGCAACCGGGCGGAGATCCCGGCGATTTCCTCCATGCTCACCGGCCGGTCCCAGCCGATGTCGATTCGTTGCCCGTCGACGCCGTTTGCGTCCACTGCTGCTGCAAGGTATCCCGCAAGGTCACGGGTGAGTACGAAAGTCAGTGGAACGCTCACGGATCCGAACCACGTGAGTTGCCCTTTGCTGAAAGGGTCGCCACCAAAACGCGTGACCTGGTCAAGGAATGCGCCTGGCCGTAGGGCCACGAAAGGAACCCCGAGTTCTTCCAAGCGATCCTCGGCGAGTTTCTTGTGCCAGAAATGCGGCACGTCCGGGGTTTGATCGCACGTGAGGATGCTCGTCAGAACGAATCTCCGAATGTCTGCCTGGCTGGCCGCATCGACGAGATTAATGTTGCCCACGGTGTCGATGAGGGGGCTGTCGCCCTCCCGGTGGCGGGTGTATCCCGCCGCCGAAGTGACCACGCTATCGACGCCGTCCATGGCCCGTAGGAGCGAGGCCGGCTCCATCATGTCGCCTCGCGCGATCGTGGCCCCAAGGGTTTCCAAGCGCGCCGCGTCCGAACCGTGGCGCACCAAGGCTCGGACTTGTTTGCCTCGCGCCAACAGCTCGGACACTACTTGGGCGCCCAGCAGCCCGGTGCCACCGACCACAAGCACTGGTCCGGGGCCAGCCATTATCGCCCTTCAATTCCACGAGACTCGATGAACTCCTTGAATTTGTTCAAGTCCGCCGTCACCTGCATCTCGTCAACTTGGAGCGCGGCTCCGGCCTTCTCCACGAGCGTTTCAGGTGCCCATTCGAAATGGACCTTGACGTGCGTGTGATTGGCGTCCAAGGGTGAAAACCTGATGATGCCTGCGTGCGACTTTCCATCAATGCTCCGCCAGGCAATCCGGTCGTCGGGTTCCTGATCGACTATTTCCGTATCGAATTCCCGTTCCACGCCGCCGACCTTGGTGACCCAATGGTTGGTTGTGTCACTCAGCCGGGTAACGGATTCCACACCCGACATGAATCGGGGAAACGACTCGAACCGGGTCCACTGCTCGTAGGCCGCACGAACGGGTACAGCTACGTCAATCGTCTCTTCAACCTTTTTCATTTTCCAACCTCCCTGGGACTTGCGTGAACTGGCCGCAGAGATTGCCCGTGGGGGCCGTCCTACGGGAAGCCAGCCACTCTTGAACATTAAGCCTGCCCATTATCCAAGTCCAGACCGGCCACCTCTTTGCCGTGATCAGATATTTTCGCGGCTGTTGTGTTCGCTGAGTGCCTGCCCGCGGCGGATTTCCTCTTCATCCTGCTCCTGCAGCTTCTTGCTGCGCTTGGTTCCCCGCGGACGCAGTTGGATGGTTTCCTCCGCGTCGATTCCTGCCTGGAGTTCCCGTCCGCGTTCCATTTCGGCGTCGAACTCCGCACCGAAGAGGAGGGACATGTTCAGTATCCATAGCCACAGGAGCGCCACGATCACGCCGCCGATTGTCCCGTAGGTCTTGTTGTAGCTGCTGAAGTTGGCCACGTAGAAGGCGAAGGCCACGGAGGCCAGGACGAAGACCAGGAGGGCGATGAACGAGCCGATGCTCATCCAGCGGAACCTGGGCTGTTTCACGTTCGGCGTGGCGTAGTAGAGGACCGCGATGACCGAGATGACCAGCAGAATGATGACCGGCCATTTGGCGATGCTCCATACGGCGAGCAAGTCCCCGTCGAGTCCCAAGGCAGTGCCTGCGGCGTCCGCCACAGGTCCGCTCATGGCCAGCATGCCGGCGATCAGGGCGACGACGGCAATTCCCAGCACGGTGACTCCAAGCATGGTTGCGCGAAGCTTGAGGAACGCCCGTCCCTCGTCGACTTCGTAGACGCGGTTCATGGCCCGGCTGAAGGCCCCCACGTAGCCGGAGGCGGACCAGAGGGCCGTGGCAAGGCCGATGAGGAGGGCGAAGCCGGCCGATCCGGACGTGGTGAGTTCCTCAATGGGCTGCCGGATGGCGTCCACCGTGGAGCCCGGCGCGATCTTTTGGACGACATCGAGGAGCGCCCCGGTGGTCCTTCCTGCCTGCCCAAAAAGTCCGAGGAGGGAGACGAGCGCGAGCAGTGCGGGGAAGAGCGAAAGCACCGCATAATAGGTCAAGCCGGCTGCGGCGTCAGGGCATTGGTCCTTGCCGAACTCGCGCAGGGTTCTTTTGGCGATATACGCCCAGGTCGGTTTGGCCACCTGGGTCGGGCTGGCCGGTTTTCGGGAATCATCGGCAGCGGGGGCCCTGTCCGCCTTGACGGTGCTTGTCTGGGCGGGATGTTCCGTCGTCATGGTTGTCCCTCCTTCCTATAAGGGTGGAGGAGTGCCGGCCCCGCTCCCGGGAATGTGGGAAGCGGGAGGGGGCCGGCACGCCTTCGCCGGGATCAGGACGGCTGGATCCTGTCCTTTGCTTCCGCCGCACTTTCCGTGACGTCGGAGACCGCGGCCTGACTCTCTTCCTTGACGTGGTCGGCCGCCTCGAATGCTGCATCCTTCACGTTGTCCACGGCTTCCTGGGCGGGCTCCTGAAGACCCTGCGCCACGTCCTTCGCAGCGTCGGCGAGTTCGGTGGTCAGCGGTTCCGCAGCTTCCTTGAGGGCGACGGCCGCTTCTTTTTCCTTTTCGCTGGCCGGGGCGAGGGAAGCCAACAGCATTCCGGCGCCAAAGGCTATCAGCCCGGCGGCCAGCGGATTTCCCTCGGTCTGTCTGCTCAGCCTGCGGGGAGCGTCGGCGATCGCCGTACCGGCGTCGTCGATTGCCGAGCGACCCCGATCAGCGACGTCGCCTGCAGCACCCATGACGTTCTCCCTGGCACCGAACACGGCGTCCCTGACCTTGTCGGTCTGGCGGCGGACGACGTGCGACGGCGTCACCTTGTCCGCCACGGCGTCGACATTGGTTCCGAGCCGCCTGCGGGTTTCTTCAATCTCTGCACGGATGTCGTCCGGGTTTTCACTCATCGTTGTTCCTCGCGTGGTTTGAGTGTTTCTGGGATTTCCTGGATTGTTTCGGCTGTCTGGGGCATGCCCTTGATGGATTTGAGCTCCGCTCGTCCCTTGGATGCCAGGACGGCGCCCACGATCGCCCACAAGACCGCCACAACGACGGCGGACCACCCCAGCCCCATCAGAACGCCCAATGCGTACCAAAGGGCCACCGACAGGAAGAGGAGGACAAAATGCCCGGCAACGCCGGCACCCGCCAGCATCCCCGCTCCTCTTCCCGCCCGTGCGGTGGACTGTTTCAGTTCCACCTTCGCCAGCTCCACTTCCTGGCGTATCAGGGTGGAAATGTCCTGGCTGACTTCCCCCAGGAGGTCTCCGAGGGAGGTCGTGTCCGCCTTTGCTTGTGCCGGGGTCGGCGGGAATTCGCTATCGGTCATCGTTGCCCACCGCGGTCCGTACCGGTTCCGAATAGTTGCCCTGCCTCATCCGGTTCCGCCCCGACGACCGGAACCTCGGCATGCAGACCCTTCGAGCGGTCGCGGGTAAGCGGTTCGTCGGTCAGGTCTTCCTCCGGTTGGAGCTGTTCCGTCCCCTCGCCGGCCCACGATTGCCCTTCCTGCGGGTTCCCGTAGACGGGGTCAGCGGGATAGGCGGTGGGTGCCTCCCGGGTGCGCTCATTAGAGGCGGCGAGCCTGCCGCCGTCGTTCACCGGGACCTCCGTGGCGTCGAGGTAAGCAGCGTTTGTCACGCTCGGACCCGGGAGGTGGACAGGGGGAGGGGGAACCGAATTTCCGGCTGCGGGGGCGTATACCTCCGTTGCCCTGTCGCCGGGCCGCGGCGCGGTCACGCCGGTGCTCTGCGTGCGCGCAGGGGCGTCCCCGACGCCGCTGAGGCTCCGACCGAGCCTTCCGGCCAGGACGCCGGCGCCTGCTGCGAGCAGGAGGAACGCGCCCGGACGCCGCCGGGCGAAGGTCTTCACTTCGTCGACGATCGAGCCCGGCTCCCGGTCGTCCAACCAGGTTGCCGCGGATGACGTCCGTTCCGCCGCTTGTCGCACCAGATCTGTGGCAACTCCGGGGTCATTCGCGGCCTCGGCCATGGAACGAAGCTCTTCCGAAATGGACCGAAGCCCGGCGGCGACCTTTTGCTGCTGTATGCCGGCTTGGTCGCTCAGCTCCAGTTTCGCCTGGCTGAGCAGGTCCTTCGCGTTCGCTTTCACTTCGGACGCAACGTTGGCCGCTTCGGCCTTTGTGGTGTCCACCACGGACGTCGCAGATTGTTTAGCCTGTTCCGCGGTGTTCCCGGCCTCGTCCTTGATGGCGTCCAAGGTAGATGTATCAGCGGCCGGATCCGGCATGGTGCCTCGTGTGTCCGGTGCTCGTTGAGTGGTCGGGGAGGAGGCGTAGCTCCCGTCCGTCGGCCATTGGTTCTCTGTCATCTTCGCTCTCTTTCCAAGAAGCTCTGCTGCGGATCAAGAACCAGAAGTACTGGCCTTTAGATACTAAGCGTGCTTACCTTTCTGGCGTAAGCCCCCAATCGTGGCAACTTCTGACCGGATGCGGATGCGAGCTAATTCTGCGCGCAGGCGCAGGCGTTGGCGGCCCGCCGCTCGGCTTTCAGCAGGCGCAGGCCGCCGGCCAGCACGCCCACATCGCTGAAAGCCTGAAGGCAGAGGCGTGCGCCGTTTCCCCATCGGACAGGGGCCGAGCCGCGGCATCCCCGCAACGGCGGGTCCTGCAACCTCATCGGGCGGCTGCGAGCCATCCAGCGCGTACATCACGTGCGGGATACCGTCCCGCTCAACGTTCGTCAGAACCCAGGCAAGGAAGGTACACGGTTTGGTCCATGAGTTTCTTGCTTTCCGGATGCTGCCGGAGGCGGAACCGACCCGACCAGCGCAGGACCATAGTCAATGTTTCTCCCGCGCGAAGCGTCACCGATAGGTCTCGCCGTTCCCGACCGCACGCTCCAGCCCGTGTTCCGTCGCTTGCGAGGGTGGTTTGCCTAGGGGGTGAGCAGGACCTTGATGGCCCGCCGTTCGTCCATCGCGCGGTAGGCCTCGGGCGCTTCCTCGAGCGGCATCACAGTGTCGAAGACCCTGCCGGGATTGATCGTTCCATCGAGCACGTCAGCAAGCAGTTCCGGGATATAAGTCCGGGCTGGGGCCATTCCGCCGGCAACGGAAATATTCGTGTCGAAAAGGTAGCGCAGCGGGGCTTCGGCGCCACCGGTCGGGACGCCGACGAAACCAAGAGCGCCGCCAGGACGGACACTGTGCAGAGCCTGTTCCATGGATTCCTTGGTGCCGACGCACTCCAGGACGGAATCCGCGAGGACGCCTCCGAGTAACTCGCGGACCTTCGCGACACCGTCCTCGCCACGCTCTGCAATGATATCTGTGGCTCCGAACTCGCGGGCTATCGCTTGGCGGTCCGCGTGCCTGGACATGGCAATGATCCGCTCGGCTCCGAGCCGCTTCGCCGCGAGCACGCCGCAGAGCCCCACCGCGCCGTCGCCGACAACGACGACCGTCCTACCCGGGCCGGCCTTCGCCGCAAGAGCCGCGTGGTGGCCGGTGGCCATCACGTCGGACAACGTCAGCAGGCTCGCCCGGAGGGCGTCGTCAGGTTCAGTCACGCCGGGAACCTTGACCAAGGTGGATTCGGCGAGCGGTACCCGCACTGCCTGACCTTGGCCGCCGTCGATCGCGTGGCCGCTGTCATCCTTTCCGCCCCAGCCTGCCAAATGATCGCAGGCCACCGTGACGCCGTCCAAGCACTGGGGACAACTGCCGCAGCTGACCACGAACGGAGCAATCACGAAGTCGCCGACTGCCAGGGTGGTGATGTCGTCGCCGATGCTCTCAACGGTGCCGATGAACTCGTGCCCGATCGCGGACGGCTGGTGCGTGGGCTTGACGCCGCGGTACGGCCAGAGGTCCGAACCGCAGACACAGGAGGCGGTGACTCTCACGATGACGTCGGTGGGCAGCTGGACCGTGGGGTAGTTACGGTCTTCAACACGGATGTCGCCGGGACCGTGGATGATGGTGGCGCGCATGGGGCTCCTCAAATGGTGGTTGTTGGGCTTGAACCGAGTCTATCCCCGGGGCACGGCTCGTCGCTTCCCCTGCGTCGAGCGAGCCGGCGCTGGCAGGGCCTCCACCTCCCGGACGAGGATGAGTCTGCTTCTCAGCCTGGCGTGCTAGTGTCCACGCGAGCTTCCTCTTGTGGCTGGCGCTGCCGGGAATCCACCTGCCCGTCCGCCATCCGCACAAACAACCGAATGGAAACCGCATGACCGTACCTATTTTGACCGCTCGCGAGCTCACTAAGTCCTACGGACGTGGTCCCGATCGCTTCGACGCCCTGAAGGGCGTCTCGCTGGACATTGAGCCCGGGGAATCCGTAGCGATCGTCGGGAAGAGCGGATCGGGCAAATCAACGCTGATGCACCTTCTTGCCCTCCTGGACACGCCGGGGAGTGGCACCATCACCGTGGACGGGACGGCGGCCCGGAGCTTGAACGGGCGCAAACTCAACGGGCTACGCAACGAGATGTTCGGATTCGTTTTCCAGCAGTTCTTCCTCAACCCGGCTGCGAGCGTGCTCGAGAACGTGGTGCTTCCCCTGAAAATCGCCGGTGTCGGGGCAAGGGAACGGCGCCGCCGCGGCATGGAAGTCCTGGAACAGCTCCAGATGGCAGACAAGGCCCGGAACAAGGCCGCCAATCTTTCCGGCGGACAGAAGCAACGTGTGGTGATCGCCCGCGCGTTGGTGAACAAGCCCCGGGTCTTGTTCGCCGATGAACCGACGGGAAACCTCGACACCGCCACGGGGCGGATCGTCGAAGACATCCTGTTCGACTTGAACCAAAACCATGGCATCACCCTGATCGTGGTAACCCACGACCACGAGCTGGCCGAGCGCTTCCAGCGCCGCCTGTACATCCGAGATGGCCTGCTGATCACTACCGACGAGGAGCACGCGGCATGAAACCGCTCGAAATACTGAAGACCGCCATCGCGAACAGCTTCCGCAGCAAACTGCGCACTACGCTAACTGTCCTGGCGATCTTCGTCGGCGCATTCACGCTGACCATCACCAATGGGCTCGGCACCGGCATCTCCAACTATATCGACTTGCAGCTTGCCGCCGTGGGACCGGGCAACGCCTTCACGGTGTCCAAAACCGACACCAGCGGCAATCCGGGAACCGGGCCCAAGAAATACGACCCCACCATCAAGCGCGTGGCTGCCAGCGGCAGGCCCGGGTCCTCGCAGCTCACCCTCGACCAATCTGACCTGGACAAAATCGGGGCGGTACCTGGCATCACTGGAGTTGCGCCCGTCACCAGGATCAACCCGGAATACATCCAGTGGAGCACTCACGACAAGTACCAACTCTCCGTCAGCGCACTTGCCGGAGCCCAGCCCCAACTAGCTTCGGGCACCAATCTGGATGACACCAACAGCCAGGCCCAGCTTCTTTTGCCGGTGGGCTACATCGCCCCGCTCGGATTCTCCGACAACAACCAGGCGATCGGCCAAGTCGTCACTATCGGGATCACCGACGCCACTGGCACGATGCACACGGTGGCTGGGAGCGTCGCCGGCGTAGAGCAGGACAGCCTGCTCAGCAGCTCCGGTATAGCCGTGAACAAATCCCTCTCCGCTGCCCTGAGCCAAGCCCAGGCTACCGGTGCCGTTGCCGCAGTTGCCAGCACCTGGACGGACGCGACCGCGAGCTTCGCGTCGTCGTCGTCGGCCCAAGTGAGCGACATGAAATCCAAGCTCTCCGCCGCCGGTTACACCGCCCAGACACTTGACGACAGGATTGGCACGGTCAAGACCGTGATCAGCGGGATCATCGGGGTCCTGGACGCCTTCGCCGTCATCGCCCTTCTGGCCGCGGGATTCGGCATCGTCAATACCCTGCTCATGTCCGTCCAGGAACGTACCCGCGAAATCGGTCTCATGAAAGCCATGGGCATGGGAAGCGGTTCCGTGTTTGCGCTTTTCAGCACGGAGGCGGCGTTCATCGGCTTGCTGGGGAGTGTGATCGGTTCAGCCGCAGCCATCGGCCTCGGGACCGCAGTGAGCGGCGCTCTCGCCCGCGGTCCGCTGAGCGACCTTGCAGGACTACGCATCCTTGCTTTCGCACCGGGACCCGTGGGGGCCGTTGTCCTCCTCGTCATGGTGATCGCGTTCATCGCAGGCACGCTGCCGGCGTGGCGGGCAGCACGGCAGAACCCCATTGATTCGCTGCGCTACGAATAGGGGATGGTGCTCGAACGCGCGTCATGGTGGAACGTCAGCCTTGAAACCGGGACCCGTGCAGTGGGTTCCCAGCCGATCATCACCGGGCTACTATCGTCCTCTGAGACCGCTGTGACCTAGGTCATGCGGCGGCAGTCCGACGAACTGGAGGCGCCCGATGGTGAATCCCTTGCAATGGCCCGTTCTGCGTGAGCTCCTTGAACACGACCCCACCGGCAGACATCATGCTGCCAAGTCACCCGCGACTGAACGGCTCACCGCCCGGATTGCGACGGCCGACCGGGTTGTCCCGTCGGTCTGCCCGTTCTGTGCGGTGGGCTGTGCGCAGAACGTCTACGTCAAAGACGAAAAGGTCATCCAGATCGAGGGCAACCCGGATTCGCCCATCAGCAGGGGACGTCTGTGCCCCAAAGGCTCCGCGTCGCTGCAATTGACCACGGGGGAATCACGCGAGAAGCATGTGCTGTATCGCCGTCCCTACGGCACCGACTGGGAACGACTCGATCTCGACACGGCGATGGACATGGTCGCCCGGCGGGTCGTGGACACCCGGCGTCGGACGTGGGAGTGGGAGAAAGAAGGCGTCCGGACCCGGCGGACACTCGGCATCGCGAGCCTGGGCGGGGCGACGCTGGACAATGAGGAGAACTACCTCATCAAGAAGTTGTTCACCTCGCTCGGAATCGTCCAAGTGGAAAATCAGGCCCGGGTGTGCCACAGCTCCACCGTGGCCGGCCTCGGCACGAGCTTCGGCCGCGGCGGGTCGACGACCTACCTGCAGGACCTCCAGCGGGCGGACTGCATCATTATCCAGGGTTCCAACTTCGCCGAAGCACACCCCGTCGGCTTCCAGTGGGTGATGGAGGCCAAGGAACGCGGGGCGAAGATCATCCACGTTGACCCGAGGTTCTCCCGCACCAGCGCCCTGGCCGACACCTTCGTGCCGATCCGGGCCGGCACCGACATCGCGTTCCTTGGCGGCCTGATCAACTGGGTCCTCACCCATGAGGCCTATTTCCGCGAGTACGTCGTCAACTACACCAATGCAGCCACCATCCTGCGGGACGATTTCCGCGACACCGAAGACCTTGACGGCCTGTTTTCCGGATTCAATCCCGAGGGACCCTCCTACGATCCTGAGAGTTGGCAATACGAGGGAGCCAACGTTGCCGCTTCCTCCGGGGAGCGCGAGTCGCAGGCGCACGAGGAGGGAAGCACGCTGGGGGAGTCCGGTCACGCCCACTCCCATGGTTCCGGCGGCCCGTCGCTCCGCGGCCATTGGCACCGGGACGAAACGCTGCAGGACCCGCGGTGCGTGTTCCAGACGCTGCGTCGCCACTACGCCAGGTACACCCCGGAGATGGTCGAACAAATCTGCGGCGTGCCGCAGGAGCTGTTCAACGAGGTAGCGGAAGCAATCACCGCGAACTCCGGCCGCGAGCGCACCACCGCGTTCGCCTACGCCGTCGGATGGACCCAGCACACCACCGGCGTGCAATACATCCGGGCCGCCTCGGTCCTGCAACTGCTGCTCGGGAACATCGGCCGGCCCGGCGGCGGGATCATGGCCCTCCGCGGCCACGCGAGCATCCAAGGCTCCAGCGACATTCCGACGCTTTTCGACCTCTTGCCCGGATACCTGCCGATGCCGCACGCCGAGCAGCATACCGACCTGGACGGATACATCGCGGCCGACGCGGCGGAGCGCGGCTTCTGGGCAAACATGCGTGCCTACACGGTCAGCCTGCTCAAGGCCTGGTGGGGAGACGCCGCCACTCCGGAGAACGATTTCTGCTTCGACTACCTGCCCCGGATCACGGGGAGCCACAGCACCTATGACACTGTCGCGGCCCAGCTTGACGGAAGCTGCAAGGGATATTTCCTCATGGGCGAGAATCCCGCCGTCGGCTCGGCCAACGCACATTTGCAACGCGCGGGCATGGCCGAGCTCGAGTGGCTCGTGGTGCGCGACTTCTCCTTGATTGAAAGCGCTACGTGGTGGAAAGACGGCCCGGAGATCGCCACGGGACAGATGCGGACGGAGGACCTTGCCACCGAGGTGTTCTTCTTCCCGGCTGCCGCCCACACCGAAAAGGCCGGCAGCTTTACCAACACCAACCGGCTGCTCCAGTGGCGCGAGCAGGCCATCGAGCCCGAGGCGGACCGCCGCAGCGATCTGTGGTTCATGTGGCACCTCGGGAATCGAATCCGCGGCCTCCTTGCGGGATCGAGCGACCCGGCCGACCAGCCGGTGCTGGATCTGACCTGGGATTATCCGACCGTCGGAAACCAGGCGGAGCCGGACTCGGACGCCGTCTTCGCTGAGATCAACGGCACGAAGGCCGACGGTACGCCCCTTTCGGCGTACACCGAGTTGAAAGACGACGGATCGACGTCGTGCGGCTGCTGGATCTACTGCGGTTGCCGGGCCGACGGCATCAACCAGGCTGCGCGCCGCAAGCCCCACACCGAGCAGGGCATCTCGAGTCGCGAATGGGGTTGGGCCTGGCCGGCAAACCGCCGGGAACTCTACAACCGGGCCTCCGCGGACCCGGAGGGGCGCCCGTGGAGCGAGCGGAAGAAGCTCATCTGGTGGGACGAGGAAGCCGGGAAATGGACCGGCGACGACGTACCGGACTTCGAGCCGACGAAGCCGCCGTCCTATCGCCCCGATAAGGATGCGATGGGCACGGAGGCGATCTCCGGCGTCGACCCTTTCATCATGCAGGCAGACGGGAAAGGCTGGCTCTACACCCCCTCGGGTCTAGTCGACGGACCAATGCCGGCCCATTACGAACCGCAAGAGTCCCCGTTCGAGAACATGCTGTATGGCCAACAGCGGAACCCGGTGCGCAAGCTCATGCCCCGGGAAGGAAACCGGTACCACCCCAGCGGGCGGGACCCTGGGGCGGAGGTATTCCCTTATGTGCTGACCACCTACCGGCTCACCGAGCACTTCACCGCAGGGGCCATGACCCGCTGGCTGCCGTACCTGGCGGAACTCCAGCCGGAGTCCTTCTGCGAAGTCTCGCCCGAGTTGGCCGAAGCACGTGGCCTGACGCACAAGGGCTGGGCAACGCTCATCTCGGCCCGGGGCGCCATCGAAGCCCGTGTCTTGGTAACGCACCGTATGAAGCCGCTCATGGTACAGGGGCGTGTTGTCCACCAGATTGGAATGCCTTACCACTGGGGGCCAAACGGCCTGTCAAAGGGAGACGCCATGAACGAGCTCTCTTCCATCGCTATGGATCCGAACGTCCACATCCAGGAGGTCAAGGCGCTGACCGTAGACATACGTCCCGGGAGGAGGCCCCGGGGGCAAGCCCTGTTGTCTCTGGTCAAGGATTACCGCTTGCGGGCCGCCATTGACGAGAACACCGGAGTTGAAGGAGCGAAGGCATGAGTGTCACGCAATTGGGAATGCCGTCGATCGGAGTGCCGCGCAAGGGTTTCTTCACCGACACGAGCCTGTGCATCGGCTGCAAAGCGTGCGAGGTGGCGTGCAAGGAGTGGAACTCCGTGCCGGCGGACACCGCGCTCGAACTGAGCGGTGAATCGTTCGACAATACCTCCGCCTTGGGCGCGAATTCATGGCGGCACGTCGCGTTCATCGAGCAAAAAGTCCCCGCCGCCGATCCTTCCGCGAACGACGGCGTCAAGTGGCTGATGTCCTCGGACGTCTGCAAGCACTGCACCCACGCCGCGTGCCTGGACGTTTGCCCCACCGGTGCGCTGTTCCGCACCGAGCACGGCACCGTCGTCGTACAACAGGACATCTGCAACGGGTGCGGCTATTGCGTTTCCGCGTGCCCTTACGGAGTGATCGACCAGCGCCCGGAGGATGGCCGGGTATTCAAATGCACGATGTGCTACGACCGGCTCGGTGCCGGCGAGGAGCCCGCCTGCGCGAAGGCCTGCCCCACCAAGTCCATCCAGTACGGCGAACTCGACGAGCTACGCGAACGGGCGGATGCCCGCGTGGCCGAGTTGCACGAACGCGGCGAAGAAGGCGCCAGGCTGTACGGGCACAACCCGGAAGACGGGGTCGGCGGGGACGGCGCGTTCTTCCTGCTGCTGGACGAGCCCGAGACGTACGGCCTGCCCCCGGACCCAGTGGTGACCACGAAGGACCTGCCGGTGATGTGGAAGCGCGCCGCGGGCGCCGCAGCCGGACTTCTGCTCGGCGCCGTCGCCGTTTTCTGGGGAGCCAAAAATTGAGCCCGCGCCGGAAGCATCCCGAGGAGTTCACTTCCTACTACGGCCGGCCGATTCTCAAGAAGCCGACATGGAGCGCGGTAGACATCGCGGGCTACATCTTTGCCGGTGGATTGGCAGGGGCGAGCTCCATGCTGGCGGCCGGAGCACAGCACAGCGGCAGGCCGTCGCTCGAGCGGCGCTCCAAGGTCTTGGCCCTGACCGCGATTTCAGCCTCTGCGGTGGCCCTCGTGCATGACCTTGGGCGCCCGGAACGGTTCCTCAATATGCTGCGCATGGCCAAGCCGACGTCGCCGATGAGTATGGGTTCCTGGATCCTTTCCATTTATGGCCCGCTGGCCGGGGCGAGTGCCGCATCCAACGTACTTGGCATCCTGCCGCGTGCCGGCCGTGCCTGCGGAGTCGGCGCAGCCGTGGCCGGGGCTGCCGTTGCCACCTACACGGGCGTGCTGCTCGCCGATACCGCAGTGCCCACGTGGCACGACGCCCACGAAGTGCTGCCGTTCGTCTTCGCCGGGTCCGCGGCGGCCTCGGCCGGGGGCATCGGCGCCGCCCTTGCTCCGCTCGCCGAGGCCGCTCCCGCACGCCGCATGGCGGTGGGCGGGGCAGTGGTGGAAACGCTCATGAGCTTCAAGATGGAGCGCAGCGGCCAGCTATCCACCGAGACCCTGCACCAGGGCCGCGCCGGGACGCTCTTGCGGCTCTCGAAGGCTTTCACCGTCGGAGGGGCCGTCGCACTCGCCTTGGGCGGACGCCAGTCGCGCCTCCTCAGCACGATGGGTGGCCTTTCCGTCGCCGCCGGCTCGGCGCTGCTGCGGTTCGGAGTGTTTGAAGCCGGCGTCGCCTCGACGCTCGATCCCAAGTACGTCGTCGTGCCGCAACGCCAACGCGTCGACGCTGCCGCGCAGAAGACGGATTCGGTGGGTGTGTAGCGTGAAGGCGAACCGGGAGCGAACCGGACCCGTACGCAGGTTTTTCGGTCTCCCCACCGCACGCGGAGTCTCCGGAGCGCTCGGGGAGCTTGCTTTATGGTGGCTGGCGGGAACGCTCTCGTGGCTCGTCACGGTAAGCACTGTGACGGTCCCGGAAACGGTGACGGCCGTGTCGACTGCGCTGCTCGGCGCAATGCTTGCCCGTATGGCCAGGCGGGCCATGGGGTTCCAGGCCGCAGCGCAGGGTATCTGGCTACGCTGGGCTGCCTTGGTCCCGCTCGCGGCCGTGACCGACACGGTCCGCCTGGCAGGCTGGCTTACGGGCCCGCAGGAGGAAACCCTGAGCGAGCAGCCGATGCCGGGAACCCGGCAACCCCGGGGAAGAGGATGGCGGGCAGGCGCCATGATCGCACTGTCGGCAACCCCCGGATCCGTGGTGTTCTCTTCCGACCCGGTCATGAACCGGATCCGTGTTCACGTCCTGGCCTCCGGGTGGCCGGACCTTGAACGGCACATCGCGTCAGGCACCGGTTAAGGGCCATGAATGGATGTCACAATCGTGTGGTCGGCCGCGACCTTGGCGCTACTGCTCTTCGGGGTCGCGCCTAGCCTCTTCCTGGCTGCTCGCGGAAGCAACGTCCAGCGACTGGTGGGACTCCAGCTCCTTACCGGCTCCGGCGTCATGGTGCTCATCGGCCTCTCGATCATCGCCGGTCAGTCCTCGTACCTGATCGTCCCCCTTGCGCTCGCCGCCCTTGCCGCTACTGGAACGCTTGTGTACACCAGGCTCTTGAAACCGGGCATTGACGGACAACCAACAGTGGAGGAAGAATGACTGCCGCCTTCTTTGAAGCGATTTTCGCAGGACTGGGCGTCCTGGCAGCCGCTTTCGGCTGTGTCGGCGCGGCAATGGCGCGCGAGCCCCTCGCGAGGCTGCACTTCCTGGCTCCCGTGACGACGCTCGCCGTCCCGCTTTTCTCGATCGCCGCGGTGGGCTACTTCGGCTTCTCCCTGGGAAGCGCCACCATCATCCTCATTGCCCTGGTAGTCGCTTTCAGCGGGCCCGCAGTGACGATCGCGGTCGGAAGGACGCTCGCCGACGAGCGGGGACTGGACGTAGGGAGGTCTCCCGAATGAACGAGGGAATCCTCAGTAATGTCTTGATTGCCGTCAGCCTCACCCTCGTGCTCGCCGGGGCCGCGGCCGTCGTATTCACGCGCCATCCTTCAAAGCAAGCCGTGGTCCTGTCGTACTACGGGCTGCTGCTCACCATCTTGTTTGTCGTCCTCCAAGCACCCGATGTGGCCCTCAGCCAAGTGGCGATAGGGACAGCGGTGGTTCCCTTGATCGTGGTCCTCTCGATCCGGAAGGTCTCGGCCATCCGCGCGGACCACCACCTGGAGGAGGGAGAGGAGGGTACATGACACGGCGGATCCGCCTCATCGTTCTCGGCGTCGGCATCGCTGCGTTCTCGGCGGCGATGTTGCTCGCGTTCACCGGCATGCCCCGATTCGGCGGAGACGTCCACGCTTATCGCGACGCGGCCGTCGCAGCAAGCTACGGACATGACACCGCCAACGCCGTCTCGAGCATCAACTTCGACCAACGGGGTTTCGACACTTTCGGGGAGGAGACCATCCTCTTCTGCGCCGTCGTCGGCGTCGCGGCGCTGCTGAGGCCAGTCCACCGCGAACGACGGCGGGAGGTCAGCGATGCGGGCCACGTGCTGGAGTCGACGGGCCTCCTTGTCTACGTACTTTTTCCTCTGACAGTCGTGCTTGCCGTGAACGTGGTCGCCCACGGAGCCGTCACCCCGGGCGGCGGATTCCAGGGCGGCGTCATCCTCTCAACCGGAATCCACTTGCTCTATGTCGGCGGCCGCTACTCCCTCCTGCGCAAGCTCCGGCCCCTGGGGTGGTTCCAGCAAGGCGAGGCGCTCGGCGTCGTCCTGTTCGGCGCGCTCGGAATCGCCGGCGCGGCACTCGGCTCGGCCCTGTTCGCGAACGTCATCCCGCAAGGCCAGCTCAGCGATTTCATCTCGGCGGGAACGGTACCCCTCTTCAACGTCGCCGTGGGGATGACCGTCTGCAGCAGCGTCGTCGTCCTGCTGGCCAGCTTCCTGGACCAGGCGCTCGCGATCCGAGCCGAGCGGGGGAACGGTTCCGGGCCCGACCCGCGCTCCGGACCAGAGGAGGGCACAGCCTCGTGAACCACTACGCATACTTTGTATCGGTGGGCGTCATGCTCCTTGGCGTGGCGGGGATCGCCACGAGCCGCAATCTGGTCCACACCGTTGTTTGCCTTTCCGTCGCCCAATCGGGCACGTATGTGCTGCTCATCGCCGTCGGCTTCCAATACGGCGGAGTGGCGCCTATTTTCGGCGGCCAGGTCGGCAGTCGCACGCCGGTGGTCGATCCGGTGGTCCAAGCACTGACGCTGACGGACATTGTGGTCTCGGCCGCGGTCACCTCGATGCTGCTCGCGCTCGTGATTCAGATCGCCAAGCGCCATCGGGCGATCGATCCTGACCGACTCGGTCGACTGGAGGGCTGAGCGGGTGCTGCCCGGGACCGTCGCCGCATCGCTCATGCCCACGGTCGTGATCGTCCTTATCCTAGCCGCGTGCGGCCTGATGTCCCTGGGTCCCCACCTGCCCCGGCGCTTCGCGGATGTCGTCTCCTTGGCCGCCGCCGTGGCCGCGTTGACGCTCGAGGCGCTCATGGTGGTGCCGGCCGGCAGCGCCCGCCTCGTCTACTGGATGGCCGCGTGGCAGCCCGAGGGCGGGCGCGCCGTCGGAATCGCCCTGGTCGGAGACCAGTTCAGCATCGGGATCGCCCTCTTGGCGGCAGGGCTCATGATCGCTTCCCTCGTCTTCTCGTGGCGGTACTTCGAGTCGGACACCGTCCATTTTCACGGACTAATGGTGCCCTTCCTGGCCGGCATGACAGGGTTCGCGTTTGCCGGTGATGTCTTCACCATGTTCGTGTTCTTCGAGCTGATGGGGGTCGCGGCCTACGCCTTGACCGGGCTCAAGAGCGAAGATCCCTCCGCTGTACACGGCGCCATCAACTTCGGCATCGTGAACTCGCTGGCCGCCTACTTTTCGCTTATGGGTGTCGGCCTCCTCTATGCCCGTACCGGAAGCCTGAATCTTGCAGCCATCTCCCAAGAGCTGCTTGGCGACCGGAGCCCGCTGATTGCGATCGCGTTTGTCCTGTTGTGCGCAGGGTTCCTCGTCAAGGCCGCGATCGTGCCGTTCCATTTCTGGCTCGACGATGCCCACGCAGTCGCTCCCTCGCCCGTATGCGTGCTGTTCTCGGGAGTGATGGTCGAATTGGGACTCTACGGCGTGGCCCGGATCTACTGGGAAGGCTTCAGCGGCACCCCGATCGCATCCGCGGCACAGGTCCTTTTCGCCGTGCTGGGCATCCTGACCGCCGTCGTCGGCAGCACCATGTGCTTCCTCCAAAGGCACGTCAAGAGACTGCTCGCCTACTCGACCATCGCCCACATGGGTGTCTTCCTCGTTGTCCTCGGACTCGCTTCCGCGGATGCGTTGGGAGGAGTCGCGGTCTATGTCCTCGGCCACGCCGCAGTCAAAGGCTCCTTGTTCCTGTTGAGCGGACTCACGCTGAACAGGTACGGCAGCGTCGACGAATACACCCTCCAGGGGCACGGGAAGGACTCCAAAGTTCTGGGGATCACCTTCCTGGTGGCCGGCGCCGCACTGGCTGGAGCGCCGCCGTTCGCCGTCGGGCTCGGCAAGGGCATCGCCGAACACGCGTCATCAAGCGCAGGACAGTTCGGGGTCACGGTGCTCATGATCGGAGTCTCGGCCGTGACGGCCGGCGCCGTCTTGCGCGTTGGCGCCCGGATATTCCTAGGCATCGGCGGACGCCCAGCCGGGGTCGAGGCAGAGGGGATGAGCGGTGACGAGGAACGCATCGAAGTGCCGATCGGACAGCGGCATATTCCGCCGTCGATGGGGGCGCCGCCCTTGGGACTGCTGGCGTGCGCGCTTGTCTTGGGGGTCCTTCCTTCGGTCGGCGGTGCCGCCCAACAGGCTGCCGCCCGGTTCATGGACCGGGCAGGCTACGTGACGGCAGTGCTTGACATCCCCGGCCCGTATCTGTTGCACGTCGCCGCGGGCGCGGTCTGGGAGCCGACGAACATCGCGCTGGGATTACTCACGACGGCGCTCGCCGTCGGAATTGCCGGCGCGGCGCTTCACGGCCGGCGTCTGCCTTCCGCGCTGCGGCGCCCCTCGGAAGCGGCCCAGCCGACCTTGCGAATCTTCCGGCGCTTGCACTCCGGGCGCGTCGGCGACTATGTCGTGTGGCTGCTTGTGGGCCTGGCGGCGGGGTGGGCACTGCTGATCGGCCAAGGCGCGTGAGTATAGCCCCCGACCGCCGGCACACTTGCGAACCACGCCGCTACGCGGAGGTTTTCAATGAGTCAACGCGGGTGGTTGACAAGGGCAACCGGGGCCCTTAAATTTCTGACTATTCAGGGAGATTTCTGGTTTTTGGTTCAGATTGTTAGCTCTAGCGACGACGATTCAGCAGTTAAGCTGCCAAAGCACAGGGAGTCACGATGTCGAAAATACCATTGGACAACTTCCTCAATGAGTGCGTCTGCACGGATTCGGAAGCGGACGGCCTGAGCCTCGAAGAGCTGTATGGGCTCTACCTCAGTTGGTGCCAGCTGAGAGATTCGGAACCCGTCGATGCCAGGACGTTGCGGGCAAGCCTCCGCGCTGCCGGTGTCGCTCCGAGCCATCGCGGGAAAGCGTGCCCGGGATTGGTGATGGTGGGACCGGCGGCGTGCGACTACATCGTCCACCGCGAGCTTCCACTTGCGACCTTGGACACGCAGGACGAGGGCGCTCCACAAATCCGGTCCCGGCGTACCGGTGCTCATCCGATCCCACTCCAAGACCGGGAATCCGCGAACGAGCGGGATGCGGCGCCGGCTGCTTGAGGGGACGGCTTGAGGTCGCGCTCTTAGGCGCGGGCGAGCCCGCCTGATTCGCTGATTCGCTGGAACCGGGCGGGCTGCTTCATTCAGGTAATTTCTCCCGAGCCTCGCGCTGTTGCCGCTCGAGCTTGGCTTCCGCATCGGTTCGCCTCTGGCCCACGATGCGCATCTGGTGGGTGGTCGGGTGTTCGTATTCCTCCACGAGAGAGCCCCTGTCCCTGAGAGGGTCGCGGTCGACTGCGGGGGACGGGAACTTTTCGTCTCGATGTTCGTCCATACAAGAAATGGTCCCACCACACAGCAGTCTCCAAAAGAGGTCTGCCGCGGAGCGCGCGCCTGCATTGTTCGGCTCCGGAGTGCGGCGGTCCGGCGCGGCCAGGTTCGTGGGGCGGGATGGTCGGGAGCCAAGATACTAAGGAAACTGAGTAGATTATTTTCCCAAGGGTGTCGAATAGGAGGTAACGATCATGGCAGGCCATCTGGAATTGATGGATGCCCCGGAAGGTGGCTACCGGGTGGCATTGGTGGATAAGGATGATTTTCTTGTGGCGATGTCCGTGACGTTCTCAGATGGCGGTGCCGCCGCCAGGGGTATCGCCAGCATTCGGGAAATCGCCGGGACGCCCACCGTCAGGGACCGCAGGCACGGACACGACGAGATGGCCTCTGCCCGGAACCGCCGTGCGTCGTCTTCGCCTGCGGACGCCGAAGAAAGATACGGGCAAGCAGCCGGGGGTTGATTTGAACTTGTAGCAGGCAGGCAGGCTGGACGTGCGTGGGCTACTACATTAGCCATTGCACGGTGATGTTCATGGCGAGCAAAGCATTTGTCAGGGGGGCGATGACCAAAGAGTCAGCCTCCATGCGATGTAGCGTGTCGAGGAATTCGTCCATCTGGACAGTGGTGAATCCGCCGTCCCGAAGTTGCTGGATGGCGAGGTCTTTGTTCTGATTCCTGGTGTTGCTGAACCGGGGGTTAACCTCCAGCGGCATCGGTTCGGTATCCATGGTCTTTACTCGTCCCCTGGTTCCATGCGGAAGAAAGCCCAGCGCCTCCGTAATTATTGTTGCATGCCGAATGCTACTATCCGGAGATCTGCGGGGCAGCTAGAAAAGCCCCCCCACCGCGCGCACGCCCGCCGGATACCGAGCGCCGCCGAAGGCAGGACGACCATGCCCCTACAACCAATAGCACTGGGCCATGAGGGAAGAGTCGTCAGCTCCGCGTGAGATAGCCAAGGAAGCGGCCAGTGATCCTCGCCGGGTGCACTGGATGGAACTCTTTTTTCGACCTTGTGTTTGTTGCCTTTGTTGGGAACTGGTGCGGGAGATTCACGGGGAATCGCCAGCTCGATCGCGACCGAGCCCCAACTGGCTGACAGTTGTTGTCGTTCTGGGGGCTCAGAACGACAACAACTGCGAGCTAGTTGGGCTGAATCGCGCGTGCTTAGCCGTTGATGATCTGCGGCACGCCGAGGGCTTTGAGGCCTTCGACGCCGAATTCGAGGCCGTAGCCGGATTGCTTCGCGCCGCCGAACGGGATGCGGGGGTCCACTGCGCCGTGCTTGTTGATCCACACGGTTCCGGCTTGCAGGCGGGCGGCGACGTTCCGGGCCTCGTCGAGGTTGGAGGACCAGACGGAGGCGCCGAGTCCGACGTCGAGCGCGTTCGCTTTGGCGATCGCGTCATCGATCGTGCTGTAGCGGATGATGGGCAGGGCGGGGCCGAACTGTTCCTCGGCTACGAGGGGGTTGTTGTTGTCGATGTCGGCCACGAGGGTGGTGGGGTAGAAGTTGCCGGGTTGGCCGTCGTCGGGGTTTCCGCCGAGCAGGATTGTGGCGCCGGATTCGCGGGCTGCGTCCACAAGCCGGGTGACGATGTCGAACTGTTGCCGGTTCTGCAGCGGGCCGAGCACGTTGGCCTCATCCAGTCCGTTGCCCATGGGCATTGCCGCGGCAACCTTGGTGAGTTCGGTGCACACGGCTTCATAGAGCGAGTCGTGGACGTAGAGGCGCTTGAGTGCCGCGCAGGTCTGGCCGGTGTTGATGAACGCGCCCCAGAAGAGGCCTTCGGCGATCGCTTTCGGGTCGGCGTCGGGCAGGACGATGCCGGCGTCGTTGCCGCCGAGCTCCAGGGTGAGGCGTTTGACCGTGTCCGCCGAGGAGCGGATGATCGCTTTGCCGGTGGCGGTGGAGCCGGTGAACATGACCTTGCCGATGGCGGGGTGTTCGGCCAGGCGGGCGCCGACCTCGCGGCCGCCGGAGACCACCGTGAGCAGGCCTTCGGGGAGTTCCTCGTTGATGATTTTCGCCAGGGCGAGGACGGACAGCGGGGTGTATTCGGAGGGTTTGACCACCACGGCGTTGCCCATGCGCAGGGCGGGGGCGATCTGCCAGACGGTGATCATCATGGGCCAGTTCCAGGGACCGATCGCGCCCACGACGCCGATGGGCCGGTAGTGCAGTTCGGCGCGGGTTTCGCCGTCGTCCACCACGGTTTCCGCCTCCAGCGGCGTGGCGGCGGTGGCGCGCAGCCACGCGGCGCAGGCGCCGACTTCGAAGCGGGCGTTGGGGCCGTTCAGCGGCTTGCCCTGCTCGCGGGAGAGCAGCCGGGCGAGTTCTTCGGAGGAGCGTTCGACGGCGTCGGCGGCCCTCATGAGCGCGGCGGACCGGGCGTCGTGGCCCAGCGCAGCCCACGCGGGCTGGGCGGCGGCAGCGGCAGCGATCGCGGCCTCGAGGTCCGCAACGGTGTGGACTGGGGCCTCGCCGACGGCGGTGCCCGTGGCGGGATCGAGGATGGTCCGGGTTTCTCCGGTGGTCGGGGTGATTGAAGCCAGGAGGGCGTCGTAGCTTTCCAAGGGTTTACTCCACTCTGAGTTGGTTGGGTTTCTAAGGAGAACGGTTGAGGGTCAGACGGCCATCACGATCATCGCGCCCAGGGCACCCGCCGAAGACAGGGCCTCAAGCGATGCAGACGCGTGACGACGGTGTGCGCGCCCGTTTGGCCGGACTGTTTGGGTCGACACGACGATTGAATACGCGATGACCGCTGCGGCAAGGACTAACGCAAGCACCGGATTCGCTCCACCAAGCCCTGAATGCGAATGTGCCTGGTGCACTGAACTGGACGGGGCTGTGGGAAGGGTTGTGACGAGAATGGCGAACATTGCCACGATTGACATGGAGCGGTGAATTTCCATGCCGTTGCGGCGATTCTTGGGCAGGAGCACCAGCGGGAGTGGGGAGCTCAGGAGCAAGAGAAGGCCCCACACGACGTCCGGAAGAATGCCCGGCCCCATGGTGCTGTCCGCCATCGCTACGAGCATGAGCGCCATCGGCCCCCACTGGCTAAGGTTCCTGACCGGGCCTTCGCGCATCGGGCTCCAGATTCCGACGGCGCAACAGGCCAGCATGATGATCGAAAGTGTTGTGTGCATGGTGTTCACCGGTCATCAGTCCCGCGCTACAGGTCTTCTTCGTCCCCAAGGTGGACGGCTGCCGGACCCTCTTCGCCGTGCCCGATCCGCCGGTACACGGCGGGATTGCTCCGGCGGAGGCGGAGGCCCCAGACGATTCCCACCAAGCCGGGCACGATGATCGCGGCCGGCAGGATGAACGTCAGCACATTGCTCTCGTTTTGCCCCAGCAGGACGTTGAAGTTGACCACGATCAGAACGAAAATCACGGCAAGGAGGAGGAAACCCAAGGCAGGGGCGATTGCCCGGGTCCAGATTCCGGCGTCATGCCTGTTCTTGCGGAAAAACCCAATGACCGCCAGCGAAACAACGGTCATCAGGAGGACAAGCCCCATGGCGCCGTCATTCGTCAGCCACGTGAACATGGTCAGGACCGGGTAGAGGTCACCCAGCGTTGATCCGGTTCCCGCGATGGCGAAGGCCACCGTGACCACGACGGCGATAACCGTCTGGGCGATCGAGCCGGCGTAGGGTGCGCCGCTGTGCCGCCGTACTGCACCCAGCCTTCGGGGAAGGACCTGCTCCCGGCCAAGCGAGAAGAAGTAGCGGGCCGCGGCGTTGTGGAAGCTGACGAGGGCTGCAAAGAGGCTGGTGACGAAGAGCAGGCGGGCCAGGTCGGCGAGAAGGACGCCGGCGTGGTCGCTGAGGAAGCCGAACATCAGGTCCGGTCCTTGTTTTGCGGAAGCATCGACCACCGCGGACGGTCCTGTGCCAACGGCCATGGCCCAGGAGGAAACAGCGTAGAACAGGGCGATGATGGCGACGGCCGTGTATGTGGCCCGGGCGACAGTGTGCTTTGGGTCCTTGCTTTCCTCACTGTAGATCGCGGCCGACTCGAATCCCATGAACGCCGCGATACCGAAGGACAAGACGGCCCCGACGCCTGGTACAAACAGGCTCTGCGGAGTGAGCGGCGCTCCGCTGACTCCCTCCGGTGCCACGACGAAGGAGACGACGTCGTAGACGATGACTACGAGGAACTCCAGACCGACGAGCACCCCGAGGACCTTTGCCGACAGGTCCACCCGGTTCACGCCGAGGAATGCGACGACCGCGATGCACAGTAGCACCGGAATCCACCAAGGGACTGTCACGCCGAAGCGTTCGTTGATCAGGCTCGAGACGGTAAAGCCGAAGAGCCCGTAGATGCCGACTTGCATCAGGTTGTAGGCCATCAGCGCCACCATGGAAACCCCGACGCCGACGGGCCGGGAGATGCCCTGCGCCACGTAGGAATAAAAAGCGCCGGCATTCACGACGTACCTGCTCATCGCCGCGTATCCGACCGCGAAAACCGCGAGGGTTCCGCCGAGCAGGAGGAAGGACAGCGGTACGCCGGTGACCCCGGTGACGGCGAACGTCGTCGTGACTCCGCCAGCGAGGACGGTGAGCGGTGCCGATGCTGCGATGATCATGAAGGTCACCGCCGGGACGCCGAGACGGCGTCGATGGTGATGCGGGTGACCCACCTCAGTGGTCTCTTTCCCGGTTGTTAAACTCATTTCTGGGCCTCCATGTGGCAGTGGCCGCCTTTAGAGGGCTTCGACGCGGGGACGTCGAGGACGGGGCTCCGATCGAAGAAACCCTCAGGGCGCAATTTGAATCCCACCGTGTCGACCGGCATGATCGGCCAGTCCTCGGGGCGGGGAAAGTGGGTCAGCCCGAAGGTATGCCACACGACGATGTCTTGTCCGTCGATATCCCGGTCATCGGAAATGTAGGACGGCAAACCGGCTCCTCCGGAGTGCTGGTTGACGAAGTCGCCGCTGGGGTAGCGTTCTTTCTCGTCGTAGCGGGTCACCCACAGGTCCTTCGTGGCGAATGCTGCACGCCGGGCGATGGATGATTCGGGATCAGCCAGCAGCATGGGATGCCCTTGTCCGTGGAGTTTGTACCCCACGGGGTCGCCCAAGCGGTTGAGTGATTCGGGATTCGAGATGACCCAGGCGCGCCCGGCTGCCATGTCTGACTCCCGAACAGCCTCGGATTCGCGCTTGAGTACAGTCCGACGGCGCGCGAAGGCGTTGCCGCGTTCGTTGCCTTCTCCCATGGGTACGCGAACGGCGTCCTCTTCCTCCACCCGGTTCGTCAAGCCGTCGATGGCGAAGTCCAGGCGGGCACTGAAAAGGTGCTGGTGGAAGGGAGCCCCAAGCCCAGGGGCAAGCTCCGAGGCGTAAGGGTAGCCCTTTCCGGGATGGGCGCTGGTGAAGACGACGCCCGTGGCCTTGGCTTCGAACTCGATGGTGCCGTCGAGGTAGAGATACCAGTAGAAGCCGTAATCGTAGTTGCCGATAGTGGTGAAGAAACTGATGACGAGCCTGCGGTTCCTGCGCGTGTAGTTCACGCCGCTCCAGAGGTCGCTGTGCTTGGCGAGGATGCTCCAATCCTCCTCGTGCATGCAGATTCCATTGCGTATCTCGCGCGGCCGGCCGAACGCATCGCTGACCACCGGGCTGAGATAGGTGATTTCGCCCAGGCAGTCGCAACCGAGTTCCAGGGAGTTTGCGTACTGGCCCACGAGGTACTCGCCGGTGTCAAAGTAGTTCTGCCAGGAGCGCACAGGAGAGGGGTCGCCGTACGGCACTACCATTTCGGCGATGGAGGCCCGCTTGAGGATACTGCGGCGGCGATCGCCGTCGTCGAACGCTATATTGTGGAGAACTACGCCTTCCCGGACATCGAAACCGATGTCCAGGCTCCACTTTTCCCATTCGACGTGGTTGCCGTTTTGGACGGTAAAGCTGGGCCCTTCCGGCTGGGTGATGTGGATCGGCTTCTGGGTGGTGCGCAGCGGTCCGGTCAGCTCCGGGTCCGTGAAGTTGCCGTGCTCGGCAGGGACCGGAACGATCCCGAAATCCAGGACCTGATCAACGGTCTTGCTGACGACGTCGACGTAGGCAACCAGCCCGTCCACCGGGTGGGCCCAGGCGCTGTCCTCTGGGAAGTCCTGAACGAAAGCCAGACCGCGGAGGATGCGGCGGCCCTTCTCTTCGGGGTATTCGAAGACCCCGGCGGAGAGGGGAGCAACCCTCACTTTGCTGACATCGAGATTGCGGTCAGCCAGGGCCTTGAGCCATCGTGCATCCTGGGCGAGGATCTCCTCCACCACTTCGAATTCTTCTTCGATGACCGGAAGTTCGCCTGTCACGGACGTGTCCGGCTCTACTTTTGTGACGACTTCCTTGTGCGTCACGGAAACGACCACGTCCTGTGCCGCTCCGGATGAAACGTCGTGCAGGAAAGCTCTGAATCTGCGGTCCACGGCTACCGCTTCTCGCGAGGGGTCAAGCAGTCCCAGGTACGCCACGCGGGTGGTGTCGTCGAAAAGCCCGGCCTCGGCAAGGATTGCCCTGACCGCCGCGATGTCCTCGGCGCTGGTCATTGCGTAAGGAGACAGCCCGGCATCCGCGGCCGTGTCGGTGATTTCTGGAGAGGAAGTTGTGCTCATGGAAGGCCTTTGTGAGTGGCGATTTATTTTCTATGTATGTAGAGAATAGCATCGTGTAATCTAAGTCACAACGGTTGTAGAAAAAAGATTTGGGGAACGCGTGCCAAAGATCGTAGACCACGACAAGCGCCGGGTTGAGCTGGTCGAAGCCACGTGGCGGATCATCGCCGCACGGGGGATCGAAGGTGCCACCATGCGCGAAATAGCCACGGAGGCCGGCTTTGCCAACGGTGCATTGAAACCGTATTTCCCGAGCAAGGACGATCTGCTGACGTTTGCTTTCGCCCACGTTTTCAACCAGACGAACGCCCGCATGGGCAGCTCAACTGCCCATCTGCACGGACTGTCGGCGTTGCGTAGCTATTGCCATGAAATCCTGCCGCTCGATGCTGAGAGGCTCAACGAGGCGCGGATCGCTATCGCCTTCTGGCAGCGTGCATTGACAGACCCGGCGAAGGCTGCCTTGCATGATTCCTCGATGGAACAATGGCGCGAGCGGCTCTTCGCGAAGCTCCGTGAAGCCAGGGATCTTGGCGAGCTGAAGGAGGGACTGAACGACGACGACATTGTCGGCGGGATCATGACGTTCGCCCTCGGTGCCCAGATCACTGCCACACTGACGCCCGAGCATCACTCTCCGGAACAGTTGAAGTCCCAGTTGGAGGCTTATATCTCACTCATTTCATCCGAGAGTGGCGCGCTTGTGGAGACCGGTGGCTCGAAGGGTTCCGCCTAGCGATAACGCCTGTTGTCCCATAGCGCCCCTCGCTAGACTTAAGTGGCGCCGAATTGACGCAAAGTTGATGCGGGAAAGGCACGATCATGACCGACAGCAGCAGCGGCGTCGACGAACCCACTGAAGACGAGAAGGGCGGAGTTTCCGGGGAGCCGGAGCTCCGGGGCCGGTACGTCGAGGGCGACTACGGAAAAACAGGGACGCAGCCCGGCCGGCATTCGGAAGACGAAGAAGGCCAATACAGCGAAGGCGACTACGGCACCGCTGGCACCGAAGGCGGCTTGCCCGAACCCTTGGGCAGCAAAGCCGAGGAATCCGGCCGTTACGCAAGAGCCGATCTGGGCGACGCCGGAACAATTCCGGGACGTACGGCGGGATCGGAAATCGGACAATACGCCGAGGGGGACTACGGTGCGGACGGAGCCGTGGGTCCACTTCGCAAATCAGCCGACAACCCTGCGCCACTGGATAAACCAGCTCCCTCGGATGACTCGGATGAAGAGGGCGGCACCTGACAGCAACGCCGTCCCGTCGGCTACTTCGGCCGGACCGCTCCCTCAGCCTTGGCCCGGATGAAGCTGAGATCCTCGGGGGACAGGCTGACCTGGCTGTGCTGATCGGAGTCCGGAGTAATGCCGGTTTCCTGGTGGATTATTTCCGCCATGGTGCGGGGCAGGACGACGCATCCGGGATTGTCGGTGAGCCAATGCCGCGTTGCGGGGCTGAGCCTGTCCCAGTTCTCCCTGATGTTCATCTGCATGGTTGAGGCCTAACTGAGTGGGGTGCCGACAAAGATGCCGGACGAGGGAAAGATGCCGGACGAGAGGGTGCCGTTGCCGGTGCCGGAGACTTAATCAGGATACGTCGCGGCATGGACGAATGACAGTCTCCCAAGGTCCCTTGCCTCCCGTTCGAGGAACTCTCCAGGGAACTGCGGGATGTGGCCAGGCAAGGGGACTACGCGAAGAGGTGGTAGTTGTGATGAGCGTTCCAATCAAGACCACGAAATGACAACTCCAAGCGAAGGAGTAGGCTTCCGTTCCAAGCGTGGCCCGGTTCTCATAGCGCTGATGCTGTCGAGCGGCCTCGTCGCGATCGACGCCACCATTGTGGCGACCGCCGTGCCTTCGATAGTGCACGACATCGGCGGGTTCTCATCGTTCCCTTGGCTCTTCTCTGCGTACTTGCTCGCGCAGGCAGTGTCGGTTCCGGTGTACGCGAAACTCTCCGATATGGCAGGCCGCAAACCGATCATTCTCACGGGCATCGGACTCTTCCTGCTCGGATCGATCCTCTGCGGGCTAGCGTGGAGCATGCCTACGCTCATCGCCTTCCGCGTCGTGCAGGGCTTGGGTGCCGGCGCGGTCCTGCCCGTTGCCATCACCATCGCCGGTGATATCTACTCCTTGGCAGAGCGCGCGAAGGTGCAGGGGTATCTCGCCAGCGTGTGGGCTGCCTCGTCAGTGGTAGGGCCGACCCTCGGCGGGGTGTTCTCTTCGCTCGGCATCTGGCGCGGAATCTTCTTTGTCAACATTCCCCTATGCTGTGTGGCTGCGTGGATGCTGCTCCAACGGTTCCACGAGACCATCGAGCGAATAAAGCACCGTGTCGACTACTTGGGATCGGCTCTTCTCACGGTCTGTTTGACCTTGGTTATCCTCGGCGCCCTGGAGGGTGGGCAGGCCTGGGCCTGGGATTCCCCGACCAGCATTGCCGTGTTCGCCATTGGTTCAGTCCTGCTGGGTGTCTTCGTCCTGGTTGAGAGACGGGCGGCCGAACCTGTCCTTCCACCGTGGGTCGTGTCAAGGCGCCTTCTCATCACCACGGCACTCATCTCCTTCGGCGCAGGGGCAATCGTGCTTGGACTTACCTCCTACGTTCCCACTTTCCTGCAAGGCGCGCTTTCGGTCTCGCCGGTTCTGGCGGGCCTGTCCCTCGCGGCCCTGACCATTGGCTGGCCTATCAGCGCCTCACAATCGGGACGTTTCTATCTTCGAATCGGGTTCCGGGCGACAGCCATCATCGGTATCACGGTCACTGTCCTCGGTTCGGCAGCCCTCGCCGTCACCGCCTATACGCCGAACGTGGTGCTGGTGGCAGCCAGCTGCTTTGTCGCCGGGCTCGGCCTCGGGCTCCTCGCCACGCCGAGCCTGATCGCAGCCCAGTCCAGCGTCGATTGGAACGAGCGCGGCGTAGTGACGGGCACGAACCTCTTCGCCCGGTCCATTGGCAGCTCCCTGGGCGTGGCCGTCTATGGAGCCGTGGCAAATGCGATCTACGCCGGAAGCCCGGGCGGCGGGAAGGATCCGCAGGCGATCGTATCCGCCTCTGCGGCGATCTTCTTTGCCGTCCTGGTGAGCGCCGCGCTCACCGTCGCCGCTGTCCTCGCCATGCCCTCCACAGCGCTTGAAGCTGCCGCTTCGCAGGGCATGGCCCCGGGTTCGCAACTCCAAAAAGCCCGGCCACCCGAAGATGGCCCCTAGCGTTGCCTGCTTAGGTGACGTAGTTCTCTGGATCTTCCGGAGACCGACGTGCTTCGTTGCTACCCGTACGGACCACTCGTACTTTCGTTGTCGGGGGCTCGGACTGTTCGGGGACCCGGATACGGATTTCGAGGACCCCATCCTCGTAGGTCGCAAGGATGCCGTCCTGGCTTATCCCGCGGGGCAGCGGGAGGCTTCGGGACCGTTCGCCGTAGCGCAGCTCGCTGCGGTAGCCCTTCTTATCCAGGTGTTCGGCATTTTCCTCGCGCCGCGCCTGGATGTGCAGGGTGTCATCGGCGACGCTGATGTCGACGTCCGCCTCGGGATCGATTCCCGGCAGGTCGACCCTGACGACCAGCGTGTCCCCCTCTTGGTATTGCTCGATGCGAAGGGAAGGATCCGATTCGCCTTGAAGGAATCGCCGGACGGGTTCAGGGACTTCGAGTCCGCCGCGTCGGAGAAAGTTGTCCATCATGACCTCCTGGTAGTTGCCGACTGCCAGCCGATTCAGGTTTGTCGGGATGAGAAAAAGCTACGCCTAGCGTGCCCGCGTGGGTAGTCCCGGAATCTCCGGGTAGGCCTGCTGGCCACAGCCCCGCGACCAACATTGACGTCAGGTTCGCTCTATCGGCTCATCCACGAGTGTCAGCTTTGATGGAAGTCCGGAGCTTTCGGAGCGTTGAGCATCCCGGCGATCTTCTCTTCGAGGGCCGCGATGGTCGCTTCAGGGAGGACAATCAACCCATCCAGTTCGCGGCGGGCCCGCTTGTACGCTATCTGCCGCTCTGCCGAAGTCGCGGCGCTGTCCGAAGCGATCCTGAGCAGCTTCCTGGCGGTTTCGAGCCGCTGACGCTCGGGTACCGAAAAATTGCTGTCCTTGATGCGCCTGGCTTCGCGCTCTGCCACGTCGAATGCCAGTTCGAAGCTGCGGACGGCTGCGCGATACTCCGCCAAGCGGGCCGCCGTCGTGATTTCTCGCGGGTCCGCGGGACGCAAGCCGTCGGCCTCGCGCTTTGCTCGCAAGAAGGCCACCGTGAGCGGCTCGCGCACATCCGACATAACCGGAAAGTCGATGAGTTTTCCGATGTCAAGCTCGTATTCGAGCCATCGCTGGTTCACTGCGTCGTGAGCCTCCTGCAGCCGCAGTATCTCGGCCTGGCTGGCTTGCTCCACCTCCGCCGCGTGGTTCTTGAGTCGATAGAGTTCAACCCGACGGCGGTGCCGGCGTTCACTGGCTCTCGACCAGGAACGGGCCCATCCGCCAGCTAGACCGCTCAAGGGAAAGACCAGCCACCAGTTGTGGCTGACAAACTCGAAGAAGGGGTTCACCGCTTCATCGTCCCACCGGTCCGGAGCTGCCTCAAGGGGCGCCCGTGCCCATGGCATTTGAGCTTGAGCCGTGCCATGGTTGCAGCATGGAACGGCAGCCAACGTGGTCGGGCGTGGTTGGTTATGGGGTACTTCCCCCATCGACACGCCCCCGGCCCGGGAATAGCCTTAAGCCGTCCCATTTGACCGACAAGGATGACGGAGAGGTATCCGACATGGGAGCTACGGAAAACGCCGAATTAGTCCGGCGTGGCTATGAGGCGTTCAATGCAGGGGATTTGGCGACACTCAGCGAATTGTTCGCGGAGGACGCAGTCTGGTACGCCGCGGGAAACGGCGTACTGTCCGGGACCAAGCAAGGACGGGACGCCGTCCTGGCCTACTTCGGCGAACTGGGAGCGCGTTCCCAGGGCTCCTTCAAAGCCACCGTGCAGGACGTGGTCGGTGGAGAGGACCACACAGTAGGGATCCAGCAAACCCACGCCGAGAACAACGGAAAGACCCTCGACATGGCCACCGCAATCGTGTTCGTTCTCCGTGATGGAAAGGTCGTCGAAGGCCGGGAGTTCTTCGAGGACACGGCCAAGGCGGACGACTTCTGGACCTGATTCCTCGCATTTAGACCCCAACACATCCACACCAACCAAGGAGTACTCATGGAAGCCACCCCATTCGGAGTCGTACATTTCTTCCCAGGAGGAACCCAAGAGCAATACGAGGCCTCAATCGCCGCCGTCCACCCGGGCGAAGGGCTCCTGCCTGAGGGCCAGACCTTCCATGCCGCAGGCCCTTCGGCCGGCGGTTGGACGATCATGGCCGTGCATGAGTCGAAGGAGAGCTGGGAGAAGTTCCGCGATGACATTCTCATGCCCCGCATGCAGGCGGGCATCGAGGGTGGATTCGCATCGCCCCCGGAGGAAACCGGCGTCGACCTCTACAAGGTCCTGCCCTAACGGTACGGGAGGCCCCCGTCGCGCTCCGGCGGGCGGCCTCCCACCACTCGCAGCGGAAGGGAAACGGAAGGAACAACGATGGACCCGGTGGTGGACTACTTCGAAGTCGGCTCGCCCGATCCGGAGGCCGCGCGCACCTTCTACGGCGCGCTTTTTGACTGGACCTTTGGTGAGCCCTCGCCCGCGGGCTACCAGATGGTGAACGGAGACAAGGGTGGGCTGTGGAACACTACCTCCCTGGGCGGAACCTCCTGGGCCATTTTCTACGTCCAAGTCGACGATGTGCAGGCAGCGATCGCCCGGGCCGAGTCACTCGGCGCTGGTGTCGCTCTCCCCTTCGTCGACAACGGCGCCATCGAGTTCGCGCACCTCTTGGATCCGCACGGCAACCGTTTCGGCGTGTGGCATGCCAAACAACCGGCCTGAAGCAACGGCCACAGGCGCCCACTTGCCGGGCTCGATGAAAGGACTGATTGCCTTGGCACTCGATACATTGCCAGTACTCGATTTCGCACGTTTGAATGCCGGACCGGACGAGGCCGCCGGGTTCCGCGAGGAGCTGCGCGATGCCATGCATGAGGTCGGGTTTGTGTACTTGGCAGGCCACGGCATCCCGCAGTTGTTGACGGACGCCATCCTCGACGTGTCGCGCCGCTTCTTCGAGCTGCCGGAAGAAGAAAAGCTCGCGATCGAAAACGTCCACAGCCCCCAGTTCCGCGGCTACACCCGAGTCGGCGGAGAGCTCACGGACGGCGGGATCGACTGGCGCGAGCAGATCGACATCGGCGTCGAGCGTGACACTGTTGAGCCCGGTCCGGGAGTCGCGGACTATTGGCGCCTTGAGGGGCCCAACCTCTGGCCGCGTGCCCTGCCGGAAATGCGGCAGATCGTCTCGGAATGGACCGAGAGGCTGAGCACCATCTCGCTAGCCTTGCTGCGGGCCCTGGCAGTATCCCTCGGAGCGCCCGAGGATACCTTCGACGCGGCATTCGCCGCACGGGCTTTCCCGGTGCTCAAGATTGTCCGGTACCCGGGGGAGTCCGACCCGGAGCCCAAGCAGGGCGTCGGGTCGCACCGGGACGGGGGAGTGCTGACGCTACTCCTGGTCGAGCCCGGGAAGGGTGGCCTTCAAGTCGAGTACCAGGGAAAATGGATTGACGCACCGCAAGTGCCGGGAACATTCGTCGTCAACATCGGCGAGATGCTGGAACTGGCCACGAACGGCTACCTCAAGGCGACGCTGCACCGCGTGATCTCGCCCCTTCGAGGCACGGACCGGATATCGCTGCCCTTCTTCTACAACCCCGCCCTTGACGCGACGATGCCCCAGCTTGCCGTGAGCCCGGCGTTCCAAGCCAAGGCCCGCGGCTTGTCGGTCGACCCGACGAACAGTCCGATTCTGGAAACCTACGGGGATAACGCCCTCCGCTACCGGCTTCGGGCCCACCCGAACGTCGTCGAGGAGCACCACGCGGACCTGCTGAATGGGTCGGAAGCGGGCGGATAATTGAGGCATGGACTTCGAATTGCTCACCATCCAGGACTGTCCGCACGGATCCACGGCCCGGGAACTGTTCTCCCGGGCCGTGGAACTGGAAGGGAACAACCCGGCGTTGATTGCCGTCAGACAGATCATGACCGACGAAGAGGCCGATGCCTCCGGATTCCACGGATCCCCGACATTCATGGTGGACGGAATTGACCTCTTCCCGTCGACAGCCGAACCAGCCATGACGTGTCGGGTCTACCGTACGGCCGGGGGACTCTCGGGCCTGCCCAGCCTGGAATCACTTCGACAGGCGATCCAGGCCAGGCTGGCCGCTTAGCCTGAAATCCGACGTTGCCGCTGTCCGTGCGGCGTGCCCCGGCGGGTGCTTGTGCGCGGATCGCTGGACGATCACGCCGCGGTTGGGATGCTCACGCTCGGCCCGGGCCATTACGGCCGCAAGCTCCTCGACCCAATGATCGATCTCGGCCTCGGAGACCTCCCGTCCGTGCATCCTACGTTCCATGAGGACAGTCGTATTACGAATGTTCCGCCGTGACCAGGGGGACTCGATGTTACCCGCAAGGGGATCGCTCACCGGACGGAATCGTTGATGGAGGCAGATTGCGTGTCATGTACCTAGGCCTCGGGCAACGGTTCACTGCAGCGCTAGAGCGATCTGCTGACATGCGCGACGTAGATTCGTATGCGGTCCGGCCTCCAACGGAATCCGGATGGTTCGCATCGCTAGCCCCATCGATCCAAAATGTCATGCGGATCGGTTGTGTCGACGTCGAGCGCGGCGCAGGAGCCGGGCCCGGGCAGAGTTTTGCAGACGGCATTGACTCTTGCAACGCCGCGCAACGGTTGCCGACTGGCGGTGTAGTCGAGGTCCAGCTTCAGTCAAGATGGGTGGAACACCTACTTGCCCGATGTCGGCTCGCGGTAGCTGTTCACCGCGATCCGCAGTGCTTCGTCCCACGGTGTGGCCGAGACGCCGAGCATCCGTTGCGTTTCCATGGCGTCGATCACGAAGGGCACCCTGAATTGGTAGCTTGACGCGGAGACCTCGCGCATGATGGGAATGACGGTACCGAGGGCTTTGAGCAACCATTGCGGGATCGGCGCGACCCGACCTTTGACGTCCCAGCTCTCATTGACTTGCCGGGCGATTTCAACGCGCGAGAGGGAGGTGCTTGGCACGTGCCAGGCGCGCCCCCATTCGCCGGTGTGGTCCGCGGCTGCGATGAGTGTTGTGGCGATGTCCGGTAGGAAGCTCCAACTGTGTTCAAGGTCGGGTTCGCCGACGACGCGCGCCGTTTTGGATGCCAGGAGTGGTTCGAAGAAGCTGCCGCCGAGGTGCGTTGACCTGCCTGCGGCTCCTGGGCCGAAGTAGTCGCTGGCCCGAACCTCAGTGACCCGGAGTTCACCACGTTCGTGCGCGGCTAGTGCTTTCTCCCAACCCGCCTTTCGAACAAGGCCTTTTTTCTCGGACGTTGCGAGCTGGGAGTGCTCGGTCATAGGTCCGGCCGGGGGCCCGTACGCGTAGAGGTTTCCCATGAGCACGAGCGCGGCCCCGGAGTCACGGGCTGCAGTGATCACGGCGTCGAAGATCGGTGGCCAGTCTGTGGCCCAGTCGGTGTACGGCGGGTTGGTGCAGACGAAAATTGTGTCAGCTCCGCGTGCAGCCTGCGTGACGGCGGCCGGGTTGCTTGCGTCGATCTTCAGGGCAGTCGCACCTGGCACCGTGGAGCCGCGCCGGGTGCCGAGCGTGACCTGGTCGCCGCGCGCGGCGAGCCGCCTCGCGACCGTCCCTCCGATGAGCCCCGCGCCGAGGACGAGTTGGCTTGCCACGATGGTTCTCCTGAGCTGTTCGGCCGTACACGTTACTGGGTGACATCGCATACCCTACAACACGGAAATGATGCCCCGGCCAACCCTGTCTCGTCCGACGACCACACCGTCGTCTGGACAGCTCCCGTCCGATGGCGGAACTGTCAATGACACCATCCATTGAGCTGGGTCCGATGCACGCCGGAATCGGTATCGGGGTATCAAAGATATGCATGATCGTGGCGGAGAGGGAAGCCGGTACGTCAGGCGCTCGCCCCGCCCGAGCGAAACGGAGCATCACCTCATGAGAGCCCAAGCTTTGATCCACACGATCAGCGGCGACACCGCCGCCGGAGCCTGGCCATACATCATCTTTGCCGTCGCCCGCACTCGGGACAGGAACGGGGAACTGTTCGGCTACGGCACCTGCGTCGAAGGCGACACCTCCACACATTGGTTCAGGTCCCAGGACGCCTGCTTTTCAGGCGGCCGGCGTACGGATCCGGCGTCAGGCACAAGGTGACGAACGGAAACTGCTGTGAGGGTGCTGGGCTCCAGCTGTTCGATGACGTTGACGGCAGCCGCCAGCTTGCCAGCCTCCCCGATGCACTTCCATCAGCATGAGGCCGATGTTGGGCGTCGGGGTCCTGGACTTCGCAGAGTTCATTTACCCTGATATCGGCGCTTGGCCCTCGTCTGTGCCTGACTTCTCGGGCGCATGGTTCCTGGGCATGAGCTGGCCTTCACGGGAGTCGACACTCCGAGAAATGCCCTGCCGGTCACCTTCATGGACTGCGAGTGGCCACATCCCCGCGCAACGTGTTTTGGACAGCCGGGCATCCACGACCTGCGTTTCTACTCGTAAGACGTTTTCCCCTGGTTCATTTGCAGTCGCCAATGCCCGCAGTGCGTCCTACCGGAGCGCCCCCACATCGGCCTCGTCGACACGATGCGGGAGCGCTCAGGAATCTCGCTTTACGCGGTCCAAGTGGTCACAGGTAGCTATTAACGCTCGCGCGCAGGGCCTCGGTGTGCTCGTAGATTTCTTCAAGGGAATCGATGGGAACCCGGGTTTCCTCTTTGTCGGCGCCGAACAGCCCGATATATTTCTGGGTGCGGTTGAAGTGCAGCCGAGCGATCGGTTTGCGGTTGTTGTCGTCCAGCAGTACCGCGAAGTACGACTTGGAATCTCGCTTGGCAACGCGGGAGGGCTTCACCTCGCTGCATACGATGGCGCGGACGATCCGATAGCCCTCGAGCTCCTCCAGCGTGGTCTCGATGCCGTCGTCTGCCGCCAGGTCGGCCTCGGCGACCGGCGCGCTGGTGACCGCCGCCGCGAGAGAAGCTTCATCATTTTGTGGAAAAGTGGGAGCCCCAAGAGCCTTCTTGAGGCGCTCGTTGACCTGGTCGTTCAGGAACTGCGTCTTCGCCTTGGTTACCAGTGTGGTGAACTGTTCGCGCACCTTTGGGTGTACGCCCCGGAGTACACGCGGGCCGTCAGAAACTTAACCCATTCGTCTTCCGGTTCATGGAACTGGGCGGCCAGAGTCCTCTTGATTTCGCCGATGTACTTTAGTTCTCCGGCGGCGCTGATGATGGAGTCGAGGTCGAAGACGTCCTTGGAAAGTTTCTGCAGCTCCGGGATCAGCGAGTCGTCGATGTCGTTCACGTCAAGAACCAGGAACGGTTTCGCGTCCATTTTATTGGGAGCGTCAAGATCGGTAAAGAACTGGTAGATCTCGCCGTTGGTGAGGATTGCGATCCGGGCGTTGGTCACCGCAAAGTAGCGGAAAAGCTGGGAAGCGTGTTCGATCTTCACCGGCTCCGTCGACTTCTTACACTCGATCAGGATTTGTATCTCGCCGTCTTTGACGATGGCGTGGTCAACCTTTTCGCCCTTCTTGAGCCCCACATCCGCGATGAACTCCGGAACGACTTCCATCGGGTTGAAGGCGTCATAGCCAAGGATGGTAGAAATGAACGGCATAACGAAGGCGTTCATGGGCGCCTCTTCGGTTTGAATCCCCCCGCGCTGCTGGCGCACCTTTGCTGCCAAAGCTGAGAGTTTTTCTGCAAATTCCATGCGTCCGCCTAGAAAACCGATTGTTCTGCCAACCGTAGCCGAGCCGTGCGACAACGCTATGGAACCAGTTCGTGTCAGCGACTGTATTAACAGGCAAATCTGGCTCATCGTAGAGGAGAGAGCGGAGGCCGGCGCATCGGGGGTCGGCTCGACGCGGTGGCCGGTGACGCGCTTGACCGGCGCCCCCAACACGTCCGACAGGCCATAACCGGCCATCGAGGCCGACCCGCTCTACAGCATCCACAGGGTGCGAGGCACCGGCGCCAGCCTGCCCACCGACCGCCAATGATCCCGCCTGAGCTCGACGTTCGCCAGCGATGCTCACATCCAGGTCGAAGCGACTTAGGGCATCTACTAACGGATCGGGGCCGCGTTTGGACCCCCCGGTCAGGCTATAGCCCAGCCGGACGTCAGGGCACGGGCGAGTGTTCAGGAGCACTCGTGACAGGCTGGGGTCACCTTCCTGTTTTCTTGACACCCGACGCTGACGGTCTAAGGGCGCAAGCTGACTCTATTCCTTAGGCATGGATCATGGCCGGGCATGCCCGGGCAGACTGTCAGGACCGGTCACGACAGGCCCTGTTCCTTCGCCATCCTGACCAGTTCGCGGGCAGCGTCGGCCTCGGAAATTTGAGTCTTCTTCTCCGCGATTTTCGTACTCGGCACAGACTCAAGTGTGCGGCCATATCGGGCTCCTCCCCGCCAGGCCTATCGCCCTGTGTGTCGAGCCAGATACACCGCTATTTCCACGATCCAGCCTCCGCTGCTGTCCCTGATGCGGAGTGCCCGGCCGTCCCGTTTTGCTCACCCAAACTCCCGCCGGGCAGTGCCAGGGTGGAGGGCATTGTGGTGACGACCCGGGCACTCGTGGCCTGGACCGGCGGGGCAAGGCCCGCCGGCAGCCCTGTCCAGGCCCCTGATTGAGCTGGGCGTCATTGATGCCTTCCAACACCTGCCGACTGCCCGACAACCCGGCGGCGGAACATAGTTCCGTATTTACACGCGGGGCCTGCACGGATGCAGTGGAAGATCAGAACGACGACGGCAATGGCCAAAAGCCGGTGAATTCTTACGGGGACCCCTTATATCGAGACGTGCGCCTCCGCAATCACCGGGTGGTCCCGCCCGAGGTTCCCGAGCGCCGCGGCCCCTTGCGGCGAGCCGAGGTCCTCGAAGAACTCCACGTTGGCCCGGACGTAGTCGGCCCACTCGTCCGGGACGTCGTCGGAGTAGTAGATCGCCTCGACCGGGCAGACGGGATCGCAAGCACCGCAATCCACGCACTCTGATGGGTGGATGTACAGCGAGCGCTCGCCTTCGTAGATGCAATCCACCGGGCATTCGTCGATGCAGGCTTTGTCCTTGACGTCGACGCAGGGCTGCGCGATCACGTACGTCATGGCGCGCTACACACCCGTGTAGACGGTCTTGCCCCAGGTGAAGAAGTCCAGCGCGGACCTGCCCTGTTCGCGGAAGGTGTTGGTGGAGGAGTCCTTCACTCCACCGAACGGCACGTTGAGGTCCAGGCCCGCCGTGGGACGGTTGACCTTGATGACCCCTGCCTGGGCCCGCGCGGAGAAGTCCGTGGCCAAGGCCAAGGAATCGGTGCAGATGCCTGCGGTGAGGCCGTACCTGGAATCGTTGATCGCGGCGAGGCCAGCCTCGTAGTCGGCAACCTCCAGGACCGCAACTACGGGGCCGAAGATTTCCTCGGTCACGGCAGCGTCGTCGAACGGTAGCTCGGTGAGTACCGCGGCAGGGAAGAAGAGCGCCCCGGAGGACTCGCCGTCGTACTCTCCGTGCAGGAGGGTGGCCCCGCGTTCGACGGCGGTGCGCACCGCCGCCTGGTCCTGCTCGAACTGCTGGCTGCTCACCACAGCGCCCATTTTGGCGCCGTCGAGCCCGTCACCGGCGGTGTACTTGGCCGCCTCGGCGACGAGCGCGTCGAGGAAGGCGTCGCGGATCCCCGGCGTGACATAGACGCGGGACGTCGCCGTGCATGCCTGGCCGGTGAGTCCGAACGCGCCGGCCGCGACCACCGCAGCGGCCTTGTGCGGATCGGCGTCGTCGAGGACCAGCACACCGTTCTTGCCGCCCATCTCCAGTTGGACGCGCGCACGGCGGCCGTTCAGGATTTCCTGGAGGCCAAGCCCCACTGTGGTGGAACCGGTGAAGGACAGGCCGGCGATGCGTGGATCGCGGGCCAAAGCGTCACCGACCACGCGGCCTTTTCCGTGGACCACGTTGAATACTCCGGCGGGGAGCCCGGCATCCTGGAGGGCGTGCGCAAGGTGCGTCGCGGAGAGTGGAGTGAGTTCGGCCGGCTTGATGACCACGGCGTTACCGCTGATGAGTGCGGGGGCGGCCTTCCATGCCGGGATGGCGATGGGGAAGTTCCAGGGGGTGATGAGCCCGACCACGCCGAGCGGTTCGCGCCGAGTGGTGATGGTCGTGTCCGGCAGGCCGCTGGGAAGTACCTCGCCGCTGGCGGACCACCCGAGGGAGCCGAAAAAGCGCAGCACGTCCGAGGCGCGTTTGACCTCTCCCATGGCTTCGGCAAGGGTCTTGCCTTCTTCCCGGACGAGGTCTTCGGCAATAGCGCTTTGGCGCTCCGCGAGAAGGTTGCCTGCAGTCATGAGGATGGCGCCACGGGCAGGGGCGGGCAGGGCAGCCCAAGCCGGCTGGGCGGCGGCAGCGGCTGTGATGGCCGCGTCGACGTCGTCCGCGGTACCTCGCGGGGAGAGCGCAGCCAGTTCGTCGGGACGGGCGGGATTGATGCGCTGGATCTCGGGCTCGCCGGACCATTCTCCGTTGATCAGATGCTGCGCTATCGCGACGTCCCGGTGGGTGGAGGTTGCGGTTTCGGCGGCGGTGGAAGTCATTGGTAGTCCTTCGGCTTGGCGGTTTGGATTGGAAGAGAGGGCTGTCTGGGTGGAGTCCAGGGTCTAGAGGCTCCGGATCAGGCCGCCGTCGCAACGCAGTGCGACGCCGGTGATGTACGACGCGGGGGCGCTGCAGAGGAAGGCTCCGGCGGCACCGAATTCCTCCGGTTCTCCATAGCGCCGGGCAGGGATGGTCTTGCGGGATTCGAGTTGGATTTCCTCCGGTGTGGTGCCGCGGCGTTTCGCTGCGGCCCGGTCCAGTTCGGCGACGCGGTCCGTGGCGATGCGTCCGGGCAAGAGCATGTTGACGGTGACGGCGTCGAGGGCCACTTCTGCCGCGAGAGTTTTGAGGTAGCCGGTCAACGCCGCACGGCCGGTGTTGGAGACGGCGAGGTTGGGCAGGGGGGCCACGATTCCGCTGGATCCGATGGCCAGGATGCGTCCCCAGCGCCGCTCACGCATGCCCGGCAGGATTTTCGAGACGAGCGCATGGTGCGGTTTCACGAGCAGTTCGAACGCTGCAGCGATGTCGTCGGCTCCCAGACTGGCGGCTGCCCCGGGCTTGGGGCCGGGGCCGTTGAGCACGAGGATGTCGATGGGGCCGAGCATGTCCACAGCGCGTTCGACGGCGGCGGACACGCCGCCCGGGGTGCTGAGGTCCGCCTCGACAGCCACGGCGCTGTGGCCGTCAGCCTGGAGCTCGGCCGCGATCTTTTCTGCCAGTTCGCCACGGCGGCCGGTGATGGCCACCCGGACGCCCTCGGCGGCGAGGCCACGGGCGACCGCGAGTCCCAGGCCTCCGGTGGACGCCGCGACGAAGGCGGTCTTTCCGCTGATTCCGAGGTCCATCAGACCCTTTCTGAGGTGGTGGGGACGGGGAAGGCTTCCAAGGCGCGGGCAGCTTCAGCCAGGTGCGTCAGCATTCCTTGCCGCAACACGCTGGGGAAAGGCGCCGCAGGCGGCCGGACCCCGGAGTCCTTGATGAGGCCCCGTTCGCGGAAGCACTCCTTCCGGATGGCCAGGGCGATCCGGGCTTGCTGCTCGAAGTTGATAAGCGGCAGGTAGGGCAGAAGCGCGTCCCGGGCTGCGTCGTAGCCGCTGGATTGCCATGCGCGGACGCACGCCACCAGCGCTTCGGGGTACGAGAACCCCGTCATGGCGCCGGCGGCGCCGGCCACCAGTTCGTCCAGCAGTCCTAGACCACCCAATCCGCCGAAGACTGAAACCTCGACGGCGGCCGTCAACTGGGCGATCGCCACGCTGGTCGGTGGGGCTTCAGCCTTGACCGCGACAACGAACCTGCAGGTCTGGACGATGTAGATCAGTGCTTCCGTGCTGATGCTGACTCCGCTGGCCACGGGGTAGTCCTGGAGGACCACCTTGGCGCCGGTGGATTGGTGGATGGCGTTCAAGTGCGCGATGACTACCTCCGGCCGCGCCGAATTGGCTTGCACCATGACTGCCGCGAGCCGGTTTCCGGTCACGGCCTGGGCAGCGCGGATTTCCTCGACGGCGGTTCGGGTGAAGAGCGAGGTCACACCCACCACGAGGGGCAATCGGGTTTCCTCGACCACCACTTCCAGTGCCAGGCTGCGCTCCGCTGCGGTCAGGGCGGCAGCTTCACCGAAGACACCCAAGACAGTCAGCCCCGTGGCGCCGATGGTTTCGTAGTGCTCCACCAACTGGGCCAGGCTGTCGGTATCCAGATCGAGGGTGTTGCCCTGGAATGGTGTGGCGACGACGCCCCACACTCCCGGGGCTAGTGATTCCCGCATTGGATTGTCCTTCCGTTCGTCCTGAAATTCGGTGCCTTGCAGCGGTTCGTGCTGCATCTAGCGGCCCGGCCAGACTGGTGGGCGCTTTTCCTGGAAGGCGCGCACACCTTCGGCGGAGTCTTCGCTGTCCAGTGCGGCCATGAGGGCCGGCAGCCTGAGGCCGCGGGCTTCCGCGGCAGTGAGATGGCTGGTCCTGCTGACCATTTGCTTGACAGCCCGGACGGAGCTGGGCGCACAGGCGAGGATCTGGTCCACCCAGCGCTGCACCGCGGCGTCGAGCTCGTCTGCCGGAACCACCTCGTTGACGAGGCCCATCGCCTGCATCTCGGCGGCGTCCGCCTTGCGGCCTGTGAGGAGCATGCCCATCGCTTGGGTGTAAGGGACACGGCGCACCAGCTGGTGGATGCCGCCGTCGAGCGCCAGACGGCCGACGCGTGGTTCGGTGAGGCCGAAGCGGGCCGTGTCCGCGGCCACGACGATGTCCGCGCCGAGCACGATCTCCATCCCGCCGCCGAGCGCATAGCCGTTCACCCGGGCGATGACAGGCACGTCGAGACTGGTGCGCAGGCTCAGCCCGCCGAAGCCGTGTGGGTCGAGCTCGGCCCAGTACTGCAGGCCTGTCTTGTCCACGGCAGAGGCGGACATGTCCGCCCCGACGCAGAACGCCCGCGTGCCGGCGCCCGTGATGACGACGGCGCGCACGTCAGGATCGGCTTCGATCTGGTTCCAGATCCCGTTGAGCCGGGCCTGGGCGCTGCCGTCCACGGCGTTGAGCACGTGCTGGCGATCGATGACCACCGTGGCCACATGGTTCTCGATGGTCAAGGTGACCTCGTCAACCAATTCCTGTCCGGGCCTCTCCTTGGTTGAAACAGTCACCGGAGTACCCCCAACTTTTGCAGGCGTTCGATGGTTTCGGCGTCGAAGCCGTTCTCCAGCAGCACCTCCACATTGTGCTCGCCGAGCCGCGGCGCCACGCGTCGGATGGAAGGCGGGGTCGCAGACAGGCGAATGGGGGCATTGAGCATCTTCACGGTGCCGACGCCCGGGTGCTCAGCCTCCACGATCATGCCGTTGGCCTCAGTCTGGGCATCGGCCAACGCCTGTTCCAGCGTGTGGACGGGCGCGTTGAGCAGACCTTGGCTCTCCAGCTGGTTGGTCCAGTACTCGGTGGTGTTCGTAGCGATGCGCTCCCGGAAAATCGCCTGCAAGGCCGGCTTGTGCTTGAACTGCTGTTCCAGGTTGGCGAACTCCGGCCGCTGGGTAAGGTCTTCGTCCAGGCCCAACGCTTGGGAAATCCGGGCCAGCGGGTCGGGGGTGAAGCCGCCGACCATGCAGACGGCGCCGTCGGTGGTTTCAAAGACGCCGCTCAACGGCATGGCGCCCCAGTTGACTTCGTAGCCGCGGTTGAGCTGCATGCAGGCCTCCTGCATCTGCAGGTGGAGCATCGAGTCGTACATCGTCACCTCGACCTTTTGCCCGACACCGGATGCCTCACGGGCGCGCAGTGCCAGCAGGATGCCCTGCATGAGGTGCATGCCCGTGATGTAGTCGCACAGCGTGGTCGGGTAGATGGAAGGCTTCATGTCGTCCGACTCGCGCCGCCACATCACCCCCGAGTACGCTTGCGCGATTGCGTCCTGGCCACCCTTGTGCGAATAGGGACCAACCGGGCCGAAGCCCGTGCCGGAGGCCCAGATGATCCCCGGATTCTCCGCCTTGAGTTCCTCGTAACCGAAGCCCATCCGTTCCATCACTCCGGAGCGGAAATTGCTGACCACCACGTCGGCGTCGGCCATGACCCGGCGGAGGACTGCCTTGCCCTCGTCGGTGCGGGTGTCCACGGAAACGCTGCGCTTGTTGCGGTTGATGGAAAGGAAGATCGGGTTGTCCTGGCCGTCCTTGTCCGGGAAGGAGTTGCGCGAGATGTCGCCGGCGCCCGGACGTTCCACCTTGATGATGTCCGCGCCGTAGTCGCCCAGCAGCTGGGTGCAGGACGGTCCCATGAACACCTGGGTGAAATCGACGATCTTGATTCCCTCGAGCGGGAGCGGGGTACCAGCGGGGAGCGGGATGCCGATGGGCTTGGCAGCGTCGGCGGGCGCCGAGGCGGACGCTGCGGCTGTGCCGCTCAGGACGCTCTCATCGAGAAGGGTCTCGGTGCTCATGCTCCCACCACCGCTTCGGCGTCGACGGTAGCGTTCGACGACGGGACGTCGCCCGGGTCGGCGCCGTGCCGGCGCATGCCCTGCTGGATGTCCTGCGCGGACACCTCGCGGACGAGGGTACCGTTCTGGACCGCCAGCGCGGCCGCGATGCCCACTGCCTGGCCCATTGCCATGCAGGGCGGGATCTCCCGGGACATTTTCTGGGCCTCGGGGGTAGCCGAGTAGTGGCGGCCGGCGACGAGCAGCTGGTCCACTTCCTTGGGAAGCAGCGAGCGGTACGGGTAGTAGTAGTCACGGCCGCGGGCCACGGTGTCCGCGAAGTGGCGGCGGGAGGTGACATCCTCCTTCGTCATGACGTACTCGCCCTCGAGCAGGCGGGTCTGGCGGACGCCCATCTGGGACGCGACGTCGAGCATGTAGCAGTTCTCGAAGCCCGGCAGGTGCGCACGCACGTATTCCACGGCCTCGGTGATCCGGTCCCGTGCGGCGAACTCAGCGGCGGTCATGTCCGCAGGGTTCACGCCGTCGTATCCGGTCATGTGGGGAGCGTTGCACCAGACCACGCCGTCGATGGGTGTCTTGAGCCACCACAGTTCCCAGGCACCGCCCAGAAGCCGCTTAATGGTGCGGTTGATGGCGCGTGCTTCCTTCGGGTTGGCCTGTTCGAAGGCTTCCGCGGCCGCAGTGTCTACGTTGCCGAGGCGGAAGACGAGGGTGGTGAGGTAGCTGTCCTTGATGTGGCTGGCGCCGGCACGGGAGGCGACGTCGATGTCGCCGGTCGTGTCGATGACGATGTCCGCCGTGAAGGCTTGCGGCCCGGACTTGGTTTCGCAGATGACGCCCTTGATCACGCCGTTGTCAACGATCGGGCGGGAGAACCAGGAGTGGAGGCGGAGGTTGACGCCGGCTTCGCGGACGAGGTCGTTGGAGACTCGCTTCCAGCCGTCGGGGTCGAAGGCTGCGGCGTAGCAGATGGGCTTGGGGTTCGTGTGGGAGTGGAAGTCGAAGGTGCCGTAGCGGCCCCACTTGTTCCAGAGTTCCTCGGAGGTTTTGCGGTCATCGGCAGGCGGCACGATTGCCAGGCCGAGCTTCTGCAGGCGTTCCACGTACTCGGAAACGATGCCGGTAACCGTGATTTCCTGGCCGTTGATCATGTCATCGAGAACCAGGACCATGCCCCCGGAGGCCAGGCCGCCGAGGGAAGAGTAGCGCTCCAGGAGGGTGACGGATGCGCCGGACCGTGCTGCGGTGACCGCGGCGGCCACGCCGGCGGGCCCACCGCCGACCACGAGCACATCGGAGCGGGAGATGACGGGCGCGGTGAGATCCGCCGTCGTCGTACTGAGTTCCAGTGACGATGTGGTGGCAAAGGGGTTCATGGTGGAGGATCCTTACTTCCCGGCGGGCATGCCGTTGGAACGGTTGCCGGGGTATAGACGAGGTGCTCAGGAGGAGCTCGCGGCGGTGCACGCAGCGAACCAGCCTGGCGGAGGGCATGACGAGTAGAGGTCCCCGGGGACGTGGACACGGAAATGGAGATGTTTACGAACGGACCTCCAGGGTCCGTGCGTGTGTGGGATCGAGCGGCGGTTAGCGCCGGCTGATCACCACACGTGAGGGGCGTTGACCCAGATCGCTACGCATACCTCTTCGTAGCTGTTTTTGTACCAGTGGGGCGTATCCGACGAGAAAGTAATCGAATCGCCGGCTTCAAGCGTGTAGCACTCACCGTCGAGGAAGATGTCTTTCCTTCCCGAGAGGATGATGCCGAATTCCTCGCCGCTATGGCGGAACGGAGTGGCGCTGGTGTCGTGGCCTGGCGGACTCACGATCCATTGGGCCTCCAAGGCACCGTTGAGATCCGGAGTCAGGAGCTCGTAGACTGCCTCTCCCACGGACTTTTTGGTGACGCCTTTGAGGTTTCGCCGCTCGGACTTGCGGACAACCGGCGACCTGGTTTCTTCCTGGCCGAGGAAGAACTTCCCTACGGGAATGTCCAGGCCGTGAGCCAGCTGTGCCAAGGTGGTGAATGACGGATTGGCCAGCCCACGTTCGATCTGGCTGACGATCGCCGGGCTGAGACCGGTGATTTCCGAGAGTTTGGACAGGGTCATCCCCTTGTCCTTGCGCATCGTGCGGACCTTGTTGCCGACAGTTGCCAGAAGCGCGCTCGTGCCGGCCGGTGAGGATGCCGTGATGATCTCGTTGGTCATGATCCAGCTTTCTCTCGGTGAGCTGCCTCACATAACTATAGTGAAAAATTTTAGCGAATCAATGGTTTGGTCAAATTTTTCTTCTTGACCGCGCTCAGCCGCGGCCTCGTGGTGGGGAACTCTTCAATGCTGGCGCGGCAGTAGGGGCTATTTATCAAAAAGCATTGACCTGGTGAATATCTTCAATATAGTTAAGTGAGTCGCATCACGTCGGGAAGTTTGCAACACGAACAGAGACGCGGGCGCTATAGCCTTCTGGCGGAAGGCCCAGCCCAGCCCCATGTCCACCCTCGTGTTCCCATGCTGATCCTGCGGCATCCAAGCAAGCCATCCACGTTCCTTGTTTACGGACTGGGTGTCCCCGTTTGCTTCAAAGCGCTACGAAGAGGCACGCGTAGCTATCTGGGCTAACTCGCTTCCCATGAGGTGAGTTGGTACGGCCTCGCCGAACCAAGCCAAAATGATAGTTTCGATCACCGTCCATACCCCTGGATGTCAACGGTGATCCGTACCCTCACGCACCGCCAAGGTGCGGAGGAAGGAAAGAATCATGACTGACACTGTCGTCAAGAATGGCCCGGAGAGCGCCCGGAAATCCCGGCTCTCTCCGGAAATCCGCCGCGGGCTGCTGGGCCTCGGACTCGGGAACACCCTTGAGTGGTATGACTGGATGGTCTTCGGACTCCTGTCTGCCTTCATCGGGCCAAAGTTCTTCCCCTCGCAGGACCCTACCGCGGCGACCCTTAACGCCCTGGCGGTCTTCGCCGTCGGCTTCGCGTTCCGTCCGCTGGGCGGCGTCCTCCTCGGTACTTTCGCGGACAGAATCGGCCGTCGAAAGGTGATGCTGTGGTCCATCATGATGATGGCAATCACCACGTTGGTCATTGCCTTGTGCCCGACATACCAGCAGATCGGCGGCGCTGCCGGCGCCATCCTCCTGGTCTGCCGCATCGTGCAGGGAATCTCGACCGGTGTTGAAGCTCCGCTTTCCACCGCACACGCCGTCGAACTGGTTCCCGTGGGACGCGAAGGCTTCGTCGCCGGGATCATCTCCTTCTTCGTCAACTCGGGCATTCTCCTCGCCTCGCTAGTCAGCTACCTGTGCAGCCTGATGCTGAGCGGGGCTGTCATGGCCGATTGGGGTTGGCGCGTTCCTTTCATCGTGGGCGCAATCTTCGGCTTCGTCGTGGTCTACCTTCGCCGGACCCTCCCGGAAACCATGCGGCCCGAGGAGCTTGCCGAGAACTCCTCGAAGGCTGTTTGGGGCGGGGTGCGCAAGCATTGGCTGAGCGTGCTGGCCATCACCTTCGTCGTTGGGGCGGCGCAAGCCTACAACTACGCCTGGAATACGGGACTGCCCACCGCGGCCCGCAGCGGCTTCAAAGAAGACGCGACCGCGGTCTTCGCCCTCACCACCATTCTTGGCGTGGTGTTGGTTGTCGGCAGCCTGGTGGTCGGCAAATTCGCCGATGGCAAGTCGATTTCCAAGTGGTTCCTGATCACCCGCGCCCTGTCCATTCCGTCGGTCTTCCTTATGCTGATGTACTTCCGTCCGGGCATCGGCGGATTCGCCGCGGTCCTTCTGGGCGGCTCGGTCGTCCTGGTGCTGAACATGACCCTGTACAACGTCGTGACCAGTTCCCTGATGCCCAAATCCTGCCGCGGCGCCGGGACTTCCCTCGGTTACGGAATCGGCGTCGCGATCTTCGGTGGCACGGCCTCTTACCTTCTGGTCTGGCTCCAGTCCATGAATGCATCGTGGATCTTCCCGGTTTACGTCGCAGTGCTGTCTGTGTTGAGCATCGTGTTCTACCTGCTGGCACGGCGGAAGAGCGGCATCTTCATTGGAAGCTAGGAATGCGCCCGGATACGTTCGGCCCAGACCATTGTGGTTCCGGAGGTGCCCGTGATCTCGTTTGACCTCAGTCCGTCCGATGTGGAGCTCTACACCGCGGCCCGTCAACTGCTCCTTACGGCCCATCACGGCGAGAACCATCGTGTGGCCGCCGCCATGCGGGGCGCCTCAGGGGCGATCTACCTTGGCCTTCATGTCGGTTCCAAACGAATCAACGTGTGCGCCGAATCCAGCGCCCTCGCCAACGCCCGCATTGCACAGGAAGCCTCCATTAAGTCGACCGTTGCGGTCAGCATGGACGAACGCGGCGAGCCCCAGGTCACCAATCCTTGTGGCGTTTGCCGGGAGCTGCTTCGGAACTATGGGGCCCAGACGACTGTTCTGGTTGATGCCGGGGGAGAAGTGGGAACAGTCAACCTGGAGGAACTCCTGCCGTATCCCTGGATGCGGGCCACCGAGACCGAATGGACCACCCAGCCGCCAGAAGCCATGAAGACCCACTAAGCGCGACGGAAATGGCCGGCACTCTTTTGAGTCCCGGCCATTTCCGAAGTTCGCCACTATTTGTTGCCGCTATTTGACCAGTTCAGCTATCGCTTGGACGTCAGCATTTTGTGGCCACGTTTACGAACGATGGAGGTGCGGCCCAGCCAATTCCGGACCCGGATCGGCTCTGCCTCGGCAGGGGCTGGGGCGGAGATTCCCGGTACTGGTCCGGATGCCGCCCGACGGTTCGGACACAAGTCCGTGATCAGACCCATTCCCGCACATGCCCGCACTTCGCGGATTCCCAGCACTGCATCGCGCTTGGTCTCAAACTCCTTCGAGACCGCCATGACAGTCCCGTCGGCTGCCTTCAACCGGAACCTGTAGCGTTCCCGGGCATCGACAAACAATTCAAACTTACCTGCCATTCGTTGACCTCCCCAATAGACATATGGTCCTAATGGACCGTACCCGGCGGTCACGAAAATGCAAAGCACCCTTAGTATTTTTAGTGGTGTGCCGCGCAGATGCCGGATTCCGCGGCTTGTGGTTGCCGTATGTGGCGACGCCGTGTAACTTTGGCGATGCGAAGTAACCTTAGTAATACCCGCCACCGCCGGGTCCGCGGTTCAGCAGGAGGTACAGCAGTGGGTATCGGATCATCCATCTTTCTTATCGCCATAGGCGCCATTCTGGCCTTCGCCATCCCCGGGGATGTCGTTTCATTCATTGACCTCCACATGGTCGGCTACATCCTCATGGTCGTCGGCGTCATCGGCCTGATCGTTTCGCTCTTCGTTTTCGGCCCGCGCCGGACCCGCCGGATCAGCGAAAGCCGCTCCACTGTGGACCCGGTCACGGGGGACCGCATCGTGACCCGGGATACCCGCGACGGCGGAATCTAGCAAGAGCACAGGCTGGCTCAACCCCGGCACGGCAAACAAACACACCATTGCTGTCCGGGCCGCCCGCGGGGGACCATCGAGCATGACAAAATATCTCATCTCCTTCCCGAGTGAAGCCATGGTGCTCACCGACAAGGAGCTCCCCATCGTCTCCGCCGAAGCCCACACTGTGATCGAGGAGGCGAAGGCCGCAGGCGTGTACGTCTTCGGCGGTGGGATCGAGGAGGGAGTCGATCCCGTGGTGGTTTCCGCCGACGGCTCGGTGAGCACCGATATCTATCCGGGCTCCGAGATTAAAGGTGCGTTTACCGTGCTGGAGCTGCCGACGCGCGGGGACGCGGTCGAGTGGGCAAAGAAGATGGCGGCGGCCTGCCGCTGCCCTCAGGAACTCCGCGAGTTCCTGTACGACCCGGCAAGCTAGCTGCCCTCGGCTCCGGCGTCGATTAACCCAAAAGGGAATCCTGCCCCGGCATCAGCCGCAACAAGGCGACTCGCGATATCCGCAGCCTGCCATTTCTCGGTGTAGTACTCATCGGGACGCACCGGCTCCCAGGAAGAAAGGTATGCACGGTTGCGCACATACGCGGCGGCCAGCGCTGACGCATCACTCGAGCGCAATGTGCGCATACTGACATTTTCACTTAGCTGACGCGGTCCAAACACCAGTCAACTGTACTCACGGTCTACCCTCAAATGAGGTCCCCGGTTAGCGTTCGCCTAATGGCCACAAATCAAAGAGTGGCTCGACTCCCCAATACGCTGTATCCATGCAGATTCGTGAAACGACTGTGGATGACTTGGGACATGTGAATGCGGTTTGTGATGCCAGCGACCGCGCACGCTGGACAAAAGAGCTGATCGCGCCGAATAACGACCGAGTCGTTTTCGTGGCCGTCACCGCAGGCGAGGTCGTGGGCGCAGCCAAGACGCATTTCCACCCAGACCCCGAGGGGCGCGCCCCCGCAGGCCACTATCTAGGGGGAGTCGTTGTTGCTCCAGGGTTCCGACTGCGGGGAGTCGGTTCCGCACTCACCCAGGCGAGAATGGATCTGGTCTCGGGCTTCGAGCGCCTACTATTTCGCGAACGAGTACAACACGGCATCCATCAGAATGCACAAGGCGCTGGGCTTCCTGGCCGTCGCCCGATTCGCCGAGATTCACCGCGTGACAGCTGACGACGGCCGGTCAGAGCTCATCCTCTTCGAAGCGTCCCGGTAAACGATGCTGAACGGTCAAGGGTGCCACATCGAGCGATCGCAGGATGCCGCCACCGCTTCAGCAGCAGCACAGCAGTGGCCGGCGGCTTGCCCCACCGGCCACCCTTGCTAATCGGCTACTTGGGGTTGCTGTCTGTGAAGTAGATGTCAGCCGTCTGGTAGGTCACTTGGCTCATTGCATCGCCGGCCGTGCGATAGACCACGAAATCGGTCTGCTTCTGCCAGATCAGCACGCGGTCCGCTACCACCAGGTTGAGTGACAACGTTTCGGATGCCTGGGTGTCGGTGCCCGAGCTGATGCTGCCGCTCAGTTGCATCTCGTCGGTGTAGCTGACGGAGACCTTCGCGCTGACGGGGCCCGCTTCAATACCCACCTCAGCACCGACCGTCAGCGACGTGGTGTGCTGAAAGCCGCTGGAGGACTCCTGACTGGTTCCGATGAGGAAACTCTCGGTGTAGGTGCCTCCCGCCGGCGACGGGAAGCTTCTGGTGCAGAACCACTCTGGCTCCGCCGCCAGATAGTAGAACGGGCTGCTGTCGGAGGCAGGGTCGTCGATCAAGGTGGCGGGAAGAACTGCGACCTTGTCCAGGCCGGGGGACGTCTTTGTGCCCTCCCCATACCCGGGCTCGTAGTCGGGGTACGGTGTGCTGGCTCCGGAGACCGGAAGCAGGAGTTTGTCCAGTGCAAGGCACCAGGAAGTGTTCTGCAGATTTCCGTGTTCGTTGCTCAGCATCGTGGTCGGGGCGAGCAGGATTTCCTGGTCCTGCACACCGACGCCGGACAGCGAAGGTGCACTGAGGCTGCCGTCGTGGCTCGTCCAGTGGGACCCTGCGTCACTCCAGAAATCCTGGGTCGGGGCGCTTTGGAGATACTCGGTTTTCACACACCAGTAGTTTTCGGCATCCGGACCCTGTCCGTTGAATCCGACGCAGATACCAAGGGCTTGGTAGCCGTCCGGTGCCGTGGGCCAGAAGTAGTCGATGTCGTTGGGGTTGCCTGAGCCTTTATCATCAAGGATCCAGGTAAACCCGGCCGGGTGGACCAAAGCGTCCTCGTGTCCAGGCATGGGCGCCAGCAGCAGGATGGGTGTCTTTGCGACCGGGGTGTTGTTGACTGCGGCAAAGTCGCCCAGCGGCAGGAAGGTACTGGAATTGCCTTTGTAACCGCCGTAAAACGAGATCGGGTTGCCCCTCTCTGCCGTCCAGGCGTTGACGAAGTTTGCGGGGTCCGCAAACTTGATCAGGAACGGGGCGAAGGGGGCTCCGTTGTTGCCGTAGTCCGCCGCGGCGATGGCGGCGGCGACGAGTTCGCCCGGGCCGGCTTGGTCCGCGCTAAGTCCGGGTGTCGTGACTTTGGTGGTCGTGTTCATTTGTTCCCCAGTGTTTGAGTGTCGTCGTCCGGTCGAGAGGCCGGCCGTTGTCCTGAATCGTCAGGAAATGAGACCAATGGCGTACACGCAGTCCCATATCAGGCCCGTTGACGAGGCCGCCATCGGCGTTTGTAAAGCACACGGGCAGAGCCTTCAGGGCCCTGCGAAAGGGGTTAATCATGGGCAGCTACAACGAATCGCTATGAGCCACGACGGCTGGGAATCACCCAAGAAAAGGGGACAAAAGAAAGCACGGAGGTTGCGCAACCACCGGCCCTACGGTTTGAAAATTCATTGCGGCACCTAAGCGCCGACCCCCATCAAACAACGAAGCTCCCAGCCACAATCGATTGATAGGACACAGCGTAGCGCCGCATTTGTCCAATGAATAGAGCTAGCACGAGCATCATGCGTGACCGGCGAGGTCGAAGACAACATCGTGCGCGGGCTGTCCACATCCACACTCACCAAGCATGGCCCGTAAGCATCGATCCCTTTGCGTGCAGTGCATCGGCGGCAGCCAGATTCATGCCGAAGTCCGACAGCCCTGCTACTGAAGCATCGACTCGCTGACTATATTGAGCAAGGTGAACACATCCAGCGATGTGACGAAGACTCTAGCCGGAGGCCGCCGCAGTGTTCCGTTGCTGCGCCGTCCGGAAAGGAAGACAGCGTGAGCGCGCAGAACCATGCGGGGGCATTCGAGGCTGGCGAGGCATTTCGGCGTCAGAGCGATGAGGAAGTACGATATCGGCACGATCACGCGGTGGCAAACGGTGAGAAGCGCATTCTCGCCCGGACCGTTGAGGGCGGTCTATACAGCTATCACTCCGATGAAATCACGTTGGCTAAACAGGGGTTTTCAGTCGCAGTAGCATCCACTTGGCAAATGCTCGTCTTCGCAGGAGCGATGGCTGCCGTGTCCATGTTCGGCCTCGTCCTAACAGTCTTCGCGGCAGTGTCCGACGGCATCTGGGTCAGGCTGCTCCTGCCTGGCTTCAGCGGACTCTTCACCTGGCTTCTCTTCCACTGGGGGGATGCAGAACGTTCGGGCGAGAAATATGCGCAAGGAACGTGGCGTTCCTGAGCCATTGCCGTACAAAGCCCCAGTGTCGATCAATCTTCGAGGGGTCTCGCACTTCTAATCGCGCTTCGGTGCCCGCTTGGAACACGTCCGGCGCAGGGCAATCTCACTGATTGGCTGACCCATAGCCGGCGAGCAGCCATGGTCCACTCTCTCCAACTGTCAGACGACATTTCGCGATCACAGAACCGCGCCATTCAGCGCTGTGATTCGGAGATTGAATATTCGCTCGGGTCCGGGGTCCGAGCCCACGATTTGCGCCACCCCGAGCCATGCTGGAACAGAGAGCAGGGCACCGTTTCCCTAGGCTTATAGATCCAACAGCAATTGACCGGATGGCAGTTCGACTTCGAGCGACGGTGGGATGGCCAGCCCGAGGCCGTTGGAAATATTGGAATACAAGTCCACCTCGGCTCCAAGCGTTCGTAGAGTGACTATCAGGCTGTAAGGCACATCCAAGGCGCACCTGTCTGTTCGGCGATGCAACTTCCACCAGCCCGTCAAGGGAACCACGGCAACTTCGTCGACGTCGAGAAGCTTGTATGCGGCACCCCGCCACATGTCGCTGCGCAGCGATCCGCGATCTCGATTCTTTGTGCCGGCGACCCAGCCAGAACCCGCTGAAAACATCTGCGCGCCGGACTTATCGTCGTCATCCTCCGCCTCGGCTATGTCCTTGCGGAACTCGTCACTGCTCTGCGTTCCGGACTTGATGAGGAACTGCAAGCCATGAGAGGGATATGTGGAATGGTGGTTTGCCCCTCGTTTCCCAGGATTGGGCTCAACGAAGTATGACAGTGTCACTCGAAGTTCGACAGGACTGCTACCTAGTTGTTCGATGATGTTTCTGGACCATGGAAGCTTGTAGAACTTGACTTCACCTAGCTTTGGGTCCCGCTGCCCGTCGAAGGGCTTTAGCCGATCCTGAACGACCATAGTTACATCTGAAGCCTCGCTATTTAGAAGGTGCTTTTCGCGAGGAACCCCCCAGCCATACATGCGGAGAATAGTCTTGTCGAACACTCCCTTGGTTAGGGTGGTCCCATTCCGGGGACCATGGATTCCGGCGGCCATGTGCTCGGTCCACTCGGCGCGGTGAACCATCAGGCCTCTGACTGTCTCGGGGCGATAGTCCGGGTACCGAGATTGAATTATGGCAGCAAGTCTCGCAGCCTGGGCGGTCCCCGAGCTGGTGGCAAATGTAGGAGTCAGAGGGGCGGCACTGTCGGTCGAAGTCGTTATGACAGATACAGCGGATGGATAGTCCAGGGCGCCGCTGGGTGATCGAAGTAAGTTTCCGCCCTCAAGGACGATGTCGGGAACAGCACCATGGTTCTTATTCGCCAACACGCCCGTGCGAGAGTGCGGAGACAAGCCGCCCTTCACAGAAAGCGGCTGCCATCCTTCATAGTGTGCGGATGAAGGTACCTCGTCGAGCTCGGTATACGCGCCAATGCGCAATACGTTCCAAGCCTGAGACGGATCCTCGGCAATCTTCGTCATATTGGTTGAAGGGAAAGCCGACGGTAGACCCAATGCGTCGAAATCCTCATTTCGAACATTGCCAATCGAGACGCAGAAAAGCCGTTGTGCCCCCGGCTCCGGTTGGCCGACCTTGACCTTTTCAGAGCCAACTTCGACCATGCACCCCATCGCCAAAGCATCCAGGGCCGTCGACCATGTCGTGGGAAGCGCTTGGCGATGTTCCGTGCCGCTTCGGTTTGTCATCGTCTGAGCAAGCAGAAAAACACGTCTGTTCTTAGGGCGTCTTATTTCGGCTTCAGCCACAGCGTTGACCATGAGGATTCCGGGCGTGTGGTGGCTTTCATGGACGTCATTCTTACGCCGGAGGACCCGAACGGCTCCAAGCCCATGTGTCAGTTCGAGGCGCTCCCCATTTTTTATGTCGAGGTGGTCCCTGAGATCGCCGAATAGAGCAACTCCCGCCATTTGAATTCCGTGCCGGCTGAACATGTCATCACCGGGATGCCCATCAATGACACTCCACACTCTCTCGCGCAGGGAAGGCGAAAGAAGGGGGTGACTTGCTTTTACCCCATTGTCCAGCACGGTGACGACGGGTGCGTCCAGGGGTGCTGGATCAACGAGGCCTGCGAAGTCCTGGACCCAGTCCTCGACAAAGTCTTGGCCTAAGGTCTCAAGCTCCTCCATGAAGCTAGGCCGACGAATCTCTACTGGCATGGCGCGCGTGTTGAGCAGCATCTCCACGCTGTGTTTCGTCCCGACGACCACGCAGGAGATGTATTCGCCTAACTGTAGAACAGGGTGTTCTACAGTTAGGTCTAGTTGCGCACCAAATCGATCCAAAAGTGGGTACGACGATGTCTCCAAACCATTGTCATCGTGATACCAAAGCTCCCAATAGGTTTCGATTTCATCTGACGGAAGATCTGATTCTTCTCGCCAGAGGTCCGTCAGTGTGACCGGTTCAAAGGCAGCGATATTGGCCACGAGAGCTTGATATCGAGGTTTGCCATCTCTGGTGTCGTCCGCGAAGTTGGCGATGTCGGCGCTTAGCTTCGTCAATTGTTCGTTTGTCAACCACAAGACCGCCCGCTCGGCGGGTGCAATGGGTCTTTGGTCTTCCGGGGGTGCCCCATCAGTTTGTTCGGATGCCGAATGAAACTGCAAGAGTTCTGCCCGCGCTTTCAGTTCTGCTAGCTGCAGGCGGTGCGAGCTGTCGACTGAACAGCAACAGCCGAGAACCCGTCTGGGCGAAGTTCTCCCGGTACCTTCGAGCGCGCATGCATGGCCGCGTTTTGGGCGTTTGCTAGCGACTGATTCAGATGCTTTGCGTGTGCACCCCGGCTTGGGCCATGGTCAAGATACTCGGGACTGAATTTCGGGCTCGCGGGCGGATTCTTCCGGCTACTGGTCTCCTGAGAGGGCATCGCGATGTGATCTAGCGGGATGTGCGGGAAGTTCTCAGTCAATGCTGGGCTTTCTTCTCGCGGCTAACGCGCTGAGGAGAAGCGGAGTGTCGATGGTTGAACCGCCCGCCAAGATAGCGTCTTTAGCCGCGCGTTCGGCAGCCTTGACTAGATCCGCGTGAGATAGATCGTGTGTTTCGCTGGCGACCGCATTCCAGTTGATCTGGGAGGAGTCCATGGAGGCCAGCCGACGTCGGATCACGGACACAGCTTGTGCCCTTCCTGGAAGCGCATACCTGACTAAGGCATCGAATCGTCTGAACAAAGCAGGATCCAACAGGCTCATGTGGTTAGTCGCCGCGATCAGGACGCTTTCGGACGGTGCTTCATCAAGGAATAGGAGGAATGAGTTAAGTATCCGCCGGGCCTCACCGATGTCGTTAGTCGCGCCGCGGTCACTTCCGAGCGCATCGAATTCGTCGAAGAGATAGACGGCGCGACGCCGAGCCACCTCGTCAAAGATCAGTCGTAGCTTTGACGCACTCTCGCCTAGGAAGCGGCTCATTACTCCGTCCAGTCTGATGGTCATGAGTGGCAGGGAGAGCTCGTGGGCTAAGGCTGCTGCTGTCAAGCTCTTGCCCGTCCCTGGCGACCCCGTCAAAAGTAAACGATGGGCCGGAACGAAGCCATGACGGAGTAGTTGATCACTTTGGCGTTGTTCGTGTATGACTCGACCCAAAGTGGCCGAAATCTCGTCGCTGAGCACCATCTGGGAAAGACCCTCATCAGGATAAGTTATGGCCAGAAGCTCGCTAAGCTCCCCGCGCGGACTGCCAATCGGCGTTGGTTGTCCTCGGGGAACCTGCTTCGACCGGCTTTTGTCGATCAGGTCTCTGAGCTCTAGCGCAACTTTTGAATGGCCTCGCCGGGCAGATTGGGCGGCAAGCTGAAGTGCCACGCTGTAAAACAGATCTTCGTCCCCAGAGGCATGCGCGCGAAGGAGGGCCTTGACTTGATCGCTTGGTCCGGGCACGTTGCCTCCTTTCGGCCGAATTTTTCAATTCTCGATGAGATGCCTGCTCAAGGATCACTCAGTCTGGCTATCCTCTCATGTAAGAAGTTCCTGTTGATTTAGGCGTCGCCGCGTGGGCCCGATTCCCGGGGAATCGCTCATTTGGGACATGTTACGGATGTCGTTTGACGATGCGGCACACCGTGCTCCGGTCGACCTTGAATAGTTCGGCGATCTCGGCCGTGGTGTTGTTGTCCCCCCTTATATAGGGAGACGTGCGCGGAGCGGCCTTTGGCTTTGGCGACTTGCATGCCTTCGCGGGTGCGGGCGCGGAGGAGGTCGGATTCGACCATGGTCAGGATGTGAAGAGCATCCGGCCGACGGGGTCGGTCGGATCGTGGACGGATCAGCCGATGCTGAGCTTCACGGTTCGTTTGGTGAGGTCCTCGATGATGTCCCGAGCGTCGGGCAGGGAGCGGGCGAGCCGGTCGAGTTTGGTGACAACGAGGGTGTCGCCGGCCCGGACGGCGGTGAGGGCTTCGCGCAGCCCAGGTTGTGACTGGTAGTTGGAAATCCCGGGGCCAGGACGACACCGTGAGGGTTCGGCGTCGGCTGGCGGGTGCCCGATAGCCGGTCGTTCAGCGGCGCAAGAGCTACTCATAATTTTCGGATTTCGATCACCGTATTTCCGCAGCCGGCTGATTCCCGTAAGACCGCCCGAGAAAATGCCCGGTGGCGGGGGGGCGAATTTCATCGGTCGACGCAACAAATGGACTAGACAGGGTTGTTTGTCCCCGTCTGTTAGAGGCTACGCCACAGCCGCTTTTGGTGCTTTGTGCTCGGCCCTGAATCGTTCAGCGGGGGTGTCGTAGTTGAGGTTCTTTCTGGGGCGGGTGTTGAGTTCCCGCATCACGTGATTGACGTGTCTGACGCTGTGAACGGCCAGGTTGGTGCCCTTGGGAAAGTACTGACGGACGAGCCCGTTGAAGTTCTCGTTCGCGCCTCGTTGCCATGGGCTGGAGCGTTCGGCAAAGAACACCGGAATCCCCGTGGCCTCGGTCAATGCCTCGTGGCTGGCCATTTCCACTCCCTGGTCCCAGGTCAAAGTGCGTTTCAGGGACGGCGGCAACACGGCGAATGCGCTGGCGATCGCAGCGTTAACGCTTGCGGCGGTGTGGTCCCGGGGCAGATTGACGATCATTCCGTATTGGGTTTTGCGTTCCCTCAGGGTCACCATTGCCGAGACGGATCCGACACCTACGATGAGGTCCCCTTCCCAATGGCCTGCTTCCAAGCGGGTTCCAACTTCGGCCGGCCGCTGGTCGATCATTCTCATGTTGCGGATCCGCGAGCCTCGATTCGTGCGGGTGTGCCAACGGGTCTTGCGGATTCGCCTGCCGGTGCGCAGCCTGGCGGCGTAGCGTTTATGCAGGCCCTGGCCTTGAGGCAGCAGCAGTGACCGGTAGATCGTTTCGGGGCAGATCCGTAGTTCTTGGTCCTCGGGGTAGGTCTTCTTCATCCAGCCGCTGATTTCGTCCGGGGACCAGCAGCGGTTGAGCTTGCGTTGCACGAGCCCGCGCAGACGGGGATCGGCAACGAGCTTATGGACCTTCGGGCGAGATCGTTGCAGGCGGGCGTCGTGGTCGGCCGTGCGGGGGAGATAGCGGCCTTCGGCGTCCCGGTGGCGGTCCAGCTCGCGTTTGATGGTGGAGGGCTGACGTCCGAGCTCATAAGCCACTCGCCGCATGGAGAATCCCAGGTTCAGCAGGTCGGCGATCTGCAGGCGTTCCCGGACATCTAGGTATCGGCCCGTCGCTACCTGCGGGGGCTTCAGGGAGGGGATCTGGTAGTTGTTGGCGCGCCGGAGTGAAGTGCCTGTTCGCCTATGCATACCCAGAAGTCTGCACGCCTCGGCGTTGCTCTTGCCCTCGCGCATCATTTGCCAGTACTTCGTGTCCCGTTCGGCCCGCCGTTGTTGAGCCTCGGAAACCGTTGAAGCCACGACCTGTTCCGCGTAGCGGTTCGAGGACAGGGCTGCAGCGTGTTGGGCCGCAGCGGCAGCATTTCTTTCCTTCGCCAGTCGTGCGAGCCGTTCGCGTTCAAAACCGCGGCAGCGCCGGTCCGTCAACCGCAGAAGCACCTGGCATCGCGTCAAGGTAGCCTTCGAGCCCCGGAGTTGGTCGAACCGGATCTGGATCCACCGATATGCCGTCGAACGGCTCACCCCGCCGGCAAGGGCTGACCGTTCAAGGCTGATTCCGTCCTCGAACGCTGCCCAGAATTTGGCTTCGCTCTCGACGTTTGTCTGAAGATGATGGCGGCCTGTGGCCCCGTCAACCGCAGCCTCCCAGGCCGGGAGCCGGGAGGTATCGAATCCGAGCGCCGCCGTCGCCTCCACCGGACTCAATCCATCACCGCGGAGGCCCAGATAATTCTCGCGCAACCAGCGGTAGCCGACTTCCTTGTTGATTCCGGCCGCGCGGGCGGAAGGCTTGAGACCATTTCCCTGCTTGATCGAAGCCAAAAAGCGGATCCCCGTTGGGGAAGAGGAGCTCAAATACATGACAGATTCACCTTGGAATAGGTGTTGCTTCGATCGACAGAATCTCCCGGGGGACAAACGATACTTTCAACACCATGATCGGATTCCTCATCGGATATGTGCGCGTATCCACCAGCGCCCAAGACCTCACTGCCCAGAAAAACGCCTTGGTCGCTCTTGGGGTGACACCAGAGAATACCTTCACGGACCAAGGACTCACCCGGCGCCAACCGCGCCCGGTCGGGACTCAGGGAAGCGCTGGCCGCCTGCCGGTCGGGGACACCCTGGTCGTGACCAAACTCGACCGACTGGCCCGGTCGCTGGCGATGCAAAGGACATCGTTGACGAACTCACCCGGCGCGGAGTCAAGCTAAGCATCTGGGGCTCCGCCTCCGGGGGAACAGCCCAAGCTTTCCAAAACACAGGAAGCCCACCTAGTCTCCGTTCACCGAGTAGGGACACACGCGACGGTGGAACTCGCCGAACTCTTCGCGGTAGCGCGTTCAACCGTCTCCGTGCCATCAAACGCGCAGGCGACACCGCATGACCGCTTAGCGTGAAATTCCGTACGGATCCTCCGTGGACCCCGAGATACCTTGATCGTGGCGAAACTGGACACGCTGGCCCGATCAGTCACGGACGCCAGGGACATCGCCGAACATCTAGTCCGTAACGGGGTGAAACTCTCTATCGGCCGGCAAACCTATGACCCCACTGCTCTCATGGGCAAGATGTTCTTCGACATCCTCCCTACCTTCGCAGAATTCGAAGTGGACCGTCTGCGCGTGCGCACACGCGAGGGCATGGCCATTGCCGAAGCCAAGGGAAGACTCCGCGGCCGCGACCCAAACTCAGCCCCAAGCAACAACAAGAACTCAAACGGCAACTACATGATCACGGACCCGACGGACATGTTCTCCGTCTCAAGGACACCATCTACCGCACACTCCAAAGACCCCAACCATGACCATCAGAAGGATCCGCGGAGCTGTCCCTTCCCTCACTTCACCAGCCAACTAGCCGTGTCCGCCCGATTTTGCCCGAATACTACAGCGGCCCCTGGTCGGAACCGGCGTCGAAGTGGGTCACGAGTGACCGATGGTTGAAGGTTGCCAGAAGCCGCACACCGTTTTCATGCCGGGCAAGTCCGTCCGGACCCTCCAGCAGGGGGCAAGGAGATTCCGGGACACCCCGCGGCCCAGCCTCTCATCCTGCGCCCGGTAGACCGACGCCGTCGCGCCGCGGCCGATCAGAGTTCCCAGCCTGTAACGGTCACCGGCAAGTGTCCCTGGTTGTCCCGTGATAGGACCACCCACCACTGACACACCGCGACTTCTTCGAACCAGCCGGGCCCATACAGTCTAGGCATACCGCTGGCCGCAGAGTCCGGGTTGGGGCCCGTGAGGTCCCAACCTTGCTGTGCATCACGGGAAAACAGTGGAAGAATTAGGGTTGGACCAAAACGGCCGGCGGCGCATCTTGCCTGCTGAGACCCAGGTAAGTCCCCCAGTGCGCCGTCGGTCCTGAATTGCGCTCGGAAGGACGGTTGCGGCCGGTTCGCGCACGCCCGCGGCTGGGCAAAGGTCGGTGACCAGTCCCATGCCTGCACACTCGCGCGCAGCGGCTATGCCGGCGACAACTGCGGGCTTGTCCTTGAACGGCGTCGAAACAGCAATAACCATTCCGTCAGGTGATTTGAGGCGGAACCTGAATAAGGACTCCCCGTCAACAAACACTTCGAATATTCCGGCCACTGCTACCTCCCGGTCTGCGGATCCTGCTCCGTAGCGACTTCACTAGGAGCGGGACGGAGCATCACTGCATTCCTCGTCCGCTGCTCTGTTTGAACAACCACCGTGAATCGTTTTTCACATGATATTCAGTCTGTGCTGACTGCGTTGAGGCTAACAAGACCGCGTGAGTAAACCCTGTGTAAAACGTGTGCAACCCCAGGGGAGTCAGTTGCCGCTGGCCCTGTTCATCAGGTGCTCGAGCAGTGCCAGTTCGGGGAATCCAGGGTGTCGGGCAATGCTGGACCGGAGTTTTGCCCGGAGATGTTCCCCGCTCGGCTCGGTTTCATTCAGGACTTCGTCAATGATGTCCTGAGCTTGCTCACGCAGGGCCGCCAGACTGTCGCTGTTGCCCCCGGGAACCAGAACCGGTTCCGGCTCGACGAGTGGGTCTTGAGATTCCAAAGGTTCCGACACTGCCAGCTCCCGATATCCATTCCGGCAAGTCCCAGCTAAGTCAGGAACTCGCCCCCATTCACTACGATAGTAATGAGGGTGACCGGATTGTTCATGGCTTGAGCGACAGAACCCTGAATATGGCTTGGAAACGATGGTTTGTGACGCGAAAACTTTGGGGGACCGGAGCCTCGGGGATGCCGAAGATTCCATCCGGAATATCACCCGCGATCTTCTTCTCATGCCTGATCCCGCCACTGCCATGATCAGGCAAATTGACGGCTGGAAGCCCGCCAGCGGTGTTGAGTTCTCAGCCCGGCTCATCCGGCGGGGCTCGGTCGCGACACCCAAGACGGCAAGAGTCTAGGTTCATTCAGCCTACGCCGGGGGTCGGTATTCGTGGCCTGCGCGGTCAGTCCATGAGAAGTCCACGGGCTGCGGCAACGATGTGGCGTGCGGAAATACCTGCGGCATTGAGCAAGTCCTGGGGTTCGCCTGATCCCGGCAATTCCCTGACGGCGAGCAACGCAATGTGGAGTTTGGGGGTGTTGGCGCCCGCAAGGGCTTCGAGTACCGCCGAGCCGATGCCGCCTTGTGCATAGTGGTCTTCCGCGACAACAATCCGGCCTCCGGTTTCGAGACAGGTCCGGCGCAGGGTGTCGACGTCGATGGGCTTGACTGAGTAGAGGTCGATGACGCGGGCAGTGATTCCCGCCTGGGCCAGTTCCTCGGCGGCTGAGAGGCATTCGTGGAGCGTGACGCCGGCGCCGATAAGTGCCACTTGGTCATCAAGGCTCGCCCCGTGGACTTTGCATCCGCCAGCGAAGAACTGTTCGTCGGGCCCGTAAATCACGGGATAGGCCCCCCTGGTAGCACGCAGGTAGGAAATTCCGGGGATGTCAGCCATGGCGCTCACGAGCTGCGCGGTGGAGGGGGCGTCGGCCGGATACAACACGGTGGAACTGTGCACGGCCCGCATGGCGGCAATGTCCTCCAAGGCCATTTGCGAAGGACCATCCTGTCCGATTTCAACACCGGCATGTGTGCCGACCAAGCGGATGTTCACTTCTGAGACCCCCGCCATACGGATGAAGTCGAAGGGCCGTGAGACCAGGAAAGCCGCGAAACTTGACGCAAAGGCCACGTAGCCGCGGACCGAGAGGCCGATGGTGGCGGCAACAAGCTGCTGCTCGGCGATGAAGATCTCGAAGTACCGTTCCGACGCCACGTTCTTGAAATCGCCGGCATGGGTCGAATTCCCCACCTCGCCGTCCAGAACTACTACTTCGGGGCGGACCGCAAGCGCTGACACGGCGGCGCCGAAGGCGGCCCTGGTCGCCACTTTCTCGCCGACCTGCCAGCGTGGCAGCGTGACCGCAGCCTGGGCGTTCGGAGTAATTGCCGGCGTGCCGGCTTCCGGAGGATGTGTGGACACCTTGACGTTGCTTGGTCCACCGAGTGCTGCTATTGCTTTTTCCGCCATGTCTGCTGGCAGTGCTTTGCCGTGCCAGCCGTTTTGGTCTTCGATCTCGGGCACTCCTTTGCCTTTGATCGTCTTGGCCAGAATCACCGTCGGCTGATCAGGATCGCTTTGCGCCCGGCGCAGCGCGTCGTCGATTTGGCCAAGGTCATGACCGTCGATGATGAGGGCCTCGGCTCCGAACGCTTCCACCCGCCTGGCGTAACTCTCCATGTCCCACTGGAGTTCGGTGGGGCCGTCCTGGCCGAGCCTGTTGACGTCCACGACGGCGGTGAGGTTTCCGAGGTTGTAGTAAGAGGCTTTGTCGATGGCTTCCCAGATAGACCCTTCGGCGAGTTCGCTATCGCCGCACAACACCCAGGTGTGGAAGGGCAGCTTGTCCAGTGACCGCCCGGCGAGGGATATTCCCACCGCAACCGGCAATCCCTGCCCCAGGGAGCCGGTCGCCACGTCAACCCACGGCAGTAGCGGGGTCGGGTGGCCCTGCAGCCGGGCACCGAACCGGCGATATGTGTTGAGCAGCTCATCTTCGTCGACTACGCCGACGGCCCGATACATGGAGTACAACAGGGGGGAAGCATGTCCCTTCGAGAAAATGAGGTGGTCATTATTCTGCAACGCCGGGTGCTCCCAGTCGTAGCGTAGGTGCCGCGTGAGAAGGACAGCCATGAGATCGGCTGCCGACAAGGACGACGTGGGGTGACCCGAGCCTGCGCTGGTACTGCATCTAATGGAGTCCACACGCAATTGGGTGGCGAGGGCTCGAATGGAATCGGCTTCTTCGGCCTCCAGGCTCGTGGAAGGTATTTTTCGCTCGTTTAACATGCCCGTTGCCTTTCGTGCGCCGCGGACTCTGCCGCGTTCACTGCTCAGTGCTCGTCCAACTGCTGGAGCAAATCTCCCAGGGCCCGGCGGATATCGTCATAGTCGTATTGACTGGCCCTGCTTTCGGCTGAAATAACAGCACACCGGTGAATGCGTTTGAAGTCCCCGTAGGGAAATTTGTAGCGGCCTTTCTGGCCTTCCGGATGTTCATCATCTATGCCGAGAAACCATGCCGAATATTCAGCGCTCCCCTTCTTATCAAGGAACTTGTTCTGGTCTTGAGTCGAGGGCGCGTGTTCGCTCCAATCGTCCCGGCTATCAAGGACAAACTTGCTGTCCTTGATGAGTTCCTTGGCATGATCGAATGCCTTCTTGTTGAGTTTCACGGCCATGGCGTTGGCTCCGTTTCGTGGAAAGGCCTATATCCGACGTCTCCTGCCGACGACAGCCCCGTAAATCAGGAGCACAATGATCGACCCGCCGATGGCAAGCAACCACGTCCGGAGCGAGAAGAATTCCTGCAGGCCGCCGCCGAAGATCAGACCCCCGATCCATCCGCCCAGTATGGCTCCTATGACCCCCAGGAGCATGGTGATCAATATTCCGCCGCCTTGCCTGCCGGGAATCAGCAGCTTGGCAATAGCTCCGGCGATCAGCCCTAGCAGCAGAAATCCAAAAAATCCCATCACTTTCTCGCTTCCTAGAAATTCACCAATTAGTGGTCCCGCCGATCCGCGGAAGGTTACCCCATCGTGAGCGGTGGTTCTCCCAGGGGGCGCGTAGGCGGGAAGGGAAGATCGGGGTCCGGGACGGGCGAAGGGCCCGGCTCAGGCAGGGGGACCGGTTCGGGGGTTCCGGGGCGGGGGCCCGGTTGGGGTTCGGGGCCCGGATTCGGGACGGGCGTCGGTCCCGGCTCCGGTAGGGGTACGGGCTCCGGTGTTGGTGCGGGGCCGGGTTCCCGGGTGGGGTCTGGTTCTCGCGTGGGATCGGGAGGGAATTCGCTCATGGTTTGCTCCCCGGATCGTCCCGCTCGTCGGCAGGGACCGCCGGCGGTTCCTCGGTAGTGTAGTCGCCCTGGATCTTTTCGACGGGAACCTCGGGGACGCTTTCCCTGCCGTAGTCGCCCTCGGTGTATTGGCCGACGCCCAGTTCCTCGCCGGTCGCCGAGGGGCCCCGCAGGGACGCCTCGACGTCGGCCGTGTTCGCGGCGGCGGGAGCGGTGAGATCGGGATCGACGGCTGGCAGTTCCGAGGGGGCGCCGACGCCGGACGCCTCGCCGCTGTCATCGACGTCGCCGCTTGTCACGGAGCCGCGCCATGCGCCCGTTTCCCGGCCCCGCTCTTCGATGAATTTCTTGAACTTGTCCAGATCGGCGGAAACCCGCAGATCGTCGATGCCGACCATCGAGCCGGCCTTTTCGGCGAAGCTCTCGGGCTCCCACTCGATTTCAACGATAACGCGGGTGCGGGTTGCGCCAAGTGCTTCGAAGCGCACCGAGCCTGCGTTCCGGGGACCGTCGACGCTTGCCCAACTGACTAAGGAATCCGGAACCTGCTCCAAGACCTGGGCATTGAATTCGCGCTTGACGCCGCCGACGTTGGTGGAAAATTGCAACGCGGTTTCGTCGATCTGCTCTACGGCCTCGACGCCCTTCATGAATTCCGGGAAAGTTTCGAACTGCGTCCATTGGTTGTATGCCACAGATACAGGGACGTCCACGTCAATTGTCTGGTTAACGGTAGCCATCTTCATGCTCCTTCGGATTGGTTCGTGGTGGTTGGCAATCTTGCTGCGGTATCAGCCCGCGTCGAATCGTTCTTCGTCATCATCCTTGGGCGACTTGTGGTCCGGGAGACCCGTTGCGTCCCCTTTTGGTTCGGAGGAAAACGGCTGGCCGGTCTCGGTTGAGTCGGTGTTGGACTCGTCCAACTCTGCATCGGCTGAGGGCACGGAGGCTGAACCTTCGCCGCTTGCCTCTGATGTCGATCCGGGGTGGCGATCCTGGTCCTGGGGCTTGGCCTGCTGATTGACGGGCGTTGCTGTTTCTTGTTCCGGCGTCGGCGTTCCGTAGCCTCCGGCTGCCTCTTCCTCCGCTGAATGCTGCTTGTCCATGTCCATGCTGTCCTTTCCGTGCTGCGTGAACCTTCTGATCGAAAACCGAGGGAGACCCAGAGAGCGGCCACTAGAGGCCTTTTCCTCCCGTGACCGGCACAACGGCGCCCGAGATGTAGGACGCTTCGTCGGAGGCAAGGAGGACATAGGCGGGAGCCAGTTCCGCTGGTTGCCCCGCCCTGCCCAAAGGGGTGTCCTGGCCAAAGTCCGGTAGCTTGTCCGGCCATTCCGTTGCGGGAATCAACGGCGTCCAAATAGGTCCCGGGGCCACGGCATTTACCCTGATGCCTTTGGGTCCCAATTCCTGCGCGAGGGCCTTGGTGAAAGCCACTTGCGCCGCTTTGGTCATCGCGTAGTCGATCAGTTGCGGTGACGGGTTGAACGCCTGGATTGAGGCCGTGACGATGATCGAGGCTCCGGCCTTCAGATGCGGGAGTGCCGCACGAGCCGTCCACATCAGGGAGTACAGGTTGGTTTTGAAAACCCTGTCCATTTCCTCGGTGGGCAAGGTGGCAAGTCCGTCCCTGTTCTTTTGGTATCCGGCATTCAGAACGAGGATGTCTAGCCGGCCGAACTCTTCCAGTGCGCGTTCCACCGTGGATTGGCAGAATTCTTCGGACTGGGCGTCACCCGGGAGGGGCAAAGCCTTCGTCCCCGCTTTCCGGATCCACTCTGTGGTGTTCCGTGCGTCCAGGGCTTCTTCCGGTAGGTGGGAAAATGCAACGTCGGCGCCTTCCCTGGCGAAGGCGATGCCCACGGCTGCTCCGATCCCGGAGTCGCCTCCCGTGATCAGGGCGGCCTTGCCCAACAACCGGCCATGGCCCGTGTAGGAAGACTCGCCGTGGTCCGGAACAGGCTCCATCGGCCCGGTCAGTCCTGGCTGCTTCTGTTCTTGCTGCGGGAAGGACCCCGTGTGGTAGGCCGAACGTGGATCCTTCGGCGGGGAAAGCCGGGTGCTGCTTGGTTGTTCCATTTCAGCTTGCTGCGGTTCTGGCTGGTCCATGATCACCTTCTTCGTCGGCATTTCGACGCTCGCGTGAGCTGCTACCACATCGAAACTAGTAGGCCGGGCGGCCTCTGTCCATGGATTCGGCGAAATTGCTCAGCAAACTTACTATATGGATCTACGGGGCCTGCACTAGCCGATTCCGGGTCCGGAAATCAGGGGTGGCCACTGGCTGGCTTCTCCTCCCGTTCCCTTTCCGGACGGCTGTACCGTGGAGACCAGGCCAGAAGCGGGTACAGCAGCACCAGTGCGGCGAGTGCCACCAGGATGCCCAATCCAGCAAGCGCGCCGACTTCCTGCCCGCGCACAACGCTGAAGATCAACCCGGCGCATCCCGCAATCAGAAGAGCGACGCATGCAAGAACAGCCTTGACGATTTTGTTACCCGCCGACACCAAGCGGGACTTGACGTGGTGCTGGAAGAGTCGCCGATGCAGGCTGACCGGAACGAGCATCAGGCCGGTGGTCATGGTCGCGAGGATCACCAGTGCGAGATACAACCAGTTTTCCAACTCGGTCAACGTGCCAAATCGTTGCTGGAACGGAAGAGTCAGGAGAAAGCCTCCGATGATCTGCACGCCCGTTTGCAGGACACGCAACTCTTGGAGCAGCTCGTTCCAGTTGCGATCCATTCGCTGTTCCCTGGATTCATGCCTGGTGTCGGCCTCCGGCCCGGCGGCCAACGGATCCTCCCGCTGGCTCATGACGGCCGCGGCAGCTCGCAACCTGCCACCGGGTTCAGCCCCGTGTAATTCAGTGGACCGGCGACGATATTCAAAGTAATCGTCGCGAACTGGGAACACTGAGCAGGAACTGCATTGAAATAGCCGCGCTGGCCGGCGGCCACCGCTCCAATAACGAGCCAAATCACGACGATCAGCCCAAGAATCGACCCCGATCGCATCTGTTCTTCGCCCACCCTTCATCACTCCGGATATCATCAGCATACTTATGTAGTGACGTGGACCATAGGCTCATGGTGTCCCGTCGGCGACCGTCGCCGTCGTCCCGGCCTTGCGTCCGGTCGATTCCCGGAGTCAGGATCGGAAGCAATCCCAGCGGATGGAGGCAGCGTGGGAACTCGGGTTGGGACGTCGGGATGGAGTTACGACCACTGGGAGCACGTGCTCTATCCTGCGGGAACTGCCTCGCGCAACAGGCTCGATTACTACTTCCAGCACTTCGACACCGTTGAACTCAACGCGAGCTTCTATCGCTGGCCGCGTGACGCGTCCTTTGCCAGTTGGCGGCACCGGCTACCTGAGGGATTCGTGTTTTCCGTCAAAGCTCCCCGTGGCTTGACGCACGGAAAGCGTCTCTACGCGCCCGAGGCCTGGATAGAGCGGATCACCTCGGCATGGCACGCGCTCGGGACCCGGCGCGGAGTCCTGCTGGTCCAGCTTCCTCCCGGCATGGAGCGCGACGACGGGCGCTTGGCCTACTTCCTTGGCCTGGTCCCGGAGTGGATAAGAGTCGCCGTCGAATTCCGCCATGAAAGCTGGCACCACGACGCCATCTACGCCATGCTCGAGCACCACCAAACGGCCTACTGCATCATGAGCGGAGCGCAGCTTCCTTGCATACTTCGCGCCACCTCGCCGTTCGTCTACGTCCGGATGCACGGGCCTGACCACCACAACCTTTACGGCGGGTCCTACTCCGAGGAGGACCTCCGCTGGTGGGCGGATCGGATCACGGAATGGGAAGCCATGGGCAAGGATGTCTTCGTGTATTTCAATAACGACGGAGGTGGGAATGCCGTCCGCAACGCCTGGACCCTCCGCACATTCCTCGGCAACGGTTAGGTCCAGGCGCGCTGCCAAGGACGGGGCGCCGTGGAACAGATCCCGGCCGTTTTGGGTACGGTAAGTTCCATGGGCCACAACAAGAAGGTCAAGATGCCGTCTTCATCGCTCATGACCGTGATCTTGGCTTTTGCGGCAAACCTTCTTGTTGCCGCGGCAAAGACAGTTGCTGCCGTTCTGACGGGATCCGCCTCGATGATCGCGGAGTCTGCCCATTCCTGGGCAGACACGGGAAACCAGGTCTTCTTGCTTGTTGCCGAGAGGCGGTCGTCGAAGCGGCGGGACGCAGCCCATCCGATGGGATATGGCAGGGAAGCGTATGTGTGGTCCATGTTCGCCGCCTTTGGCTTGTTCACGGCGGGTGCAGTCGTATCGGTGATGCACGGCGTCCAGCAGCTCATCGCGCCGGAACCGGCCGGCGATTTCGTGGTCGCCTACGTTGTTCTTGCCATCGCTCTCGCTCTGGAAGGCGCCTCGTTCGTTCAGGCGTTCCGGCAGGCGCACGAGTCTGCGCAACGGCTCGAACGCCGCACTTTGGAACAGGTTCTGATGAGTTCGGATCCCACGATGCGTGCTGTCTTCGCGGAAGACAGTGCCGCGTTGATAGGCCTGGTCATCGCGTTCACCGGTGTCTTCCTGCACCAACTCACGGGATCTCCGTTGCCGGACGCACTCGGGTCGATTCTCGTTGGCATCCTTCTCGGCGTCATCGCAGTGGTGCTGATAGACCGTAATCGTCGTTTCCTCGTTGGCCAGGGCGTCACCCCGGAACTCGAGAAATCCATGGCAATCCGGGTCCTGGAACACGAGGAGATCGAACGTTTGACGTACCTGCACCTGGAGTTTGTGGGACCGCGAAAGCTGTACTTGGTGGCAGCCGTGGATATCACGGGTGATCTCCGGGAGCATGATGTCGCGGTGGCCCTGCGCCGTGTGGAGCGTGAACTCGAGGACCACGAGATAGTCGAGGAAGCTGTACTGACCCTCGCCACACCAGACGAACCAGCTTTGACGTTTGAGACCGGCACCCGCCCCCAGGGCGCCGAATAGCGGCCCTTCCCATGGTGAAAAACAAGTACACGCCACTCGTGCCATGCCGTACCCGAGGATGTTGACTCAAGAAACCAACATCCGCGTTGCGGAGAATACAGTCAACGTTGGGGAAGGCTGGACATGGACGGGCAACAATTGATCTGGATCGTAGTGGCAATCGTGGTGATCGCTGTCGTGATCGCCATCGTAGTGTTTGGACGCCGGGCGAAGACGGCGGCCGACCGCAAACGCGCCGCGCAACTCCGCGAACAAGCCCGGACTGACGCCCTCGGGGCACACGAGCGCAGGGCGGAAGCGGCTCGTGCCGAGGCAGACGCGCACCGCGCAGAGAGCGAGGCGGAACGGCTGCACAACGAAGCCATGAAGAAGCAAAAGGATTCCGAGCGGGCCAACGAAGTCTCGCAGGACCGACTCCGGCGTGCTGCAGCCCTCGACCCCGACGGCGGCGATTCCCCGGGCAGGCGCAACGAGGCGCCGGATAGGCGTGAGAGTTCCCCGGACCGGCGCGACGATGAAGGAGACGGGGAATCGCGGCGGGATCCGCGTCCGTGAGCTAGTGGAGCCTGCCAGCTTCGGGCGTTGACACGCCGGTTTGGGGATGTTCTGCCAGTTCCTGCGTGGCTGCCCAACTTGCGAGGAGCCGGAGGGCATCGGCGGAAGGGGAGCCGGGTTCTGCCGGGTAGATGAACAAGGAGAGACCGGTGTCCGCCGAGAGGTCCATCGCCTCGAACAGCAGACGGAGTTCGCCCACCACAGGGTGGTGGAAGTGCTTGAACCCTGTGTAATGGCGGCGGACGTTGTGCGCAGCCCAACGTGTGCGGAATTCATTGCTACGGGTGGAGAGCTCTCCCACCAAGTCGCTCAATCCGCGGTCGAAGGGGTCCCGGCCAGCCTCGGTACGGAGGATGGCCACCATGTTGTTCGCCGCGAGCTCCCAGTCCGGGAAGAACCGCCGCGCCCGTTCCTCATCCAGGAATATGAAGCGCGCGTAGTTGGCTGGCCGGACAGGATTGACATACATCTCGGAGTGCAATGCCAGGCCGAGCTTGTTGGCAGCGAGGATGTCCATGCGGGCGTTGCGAACAAACGCCGGTGCGTCAGTGATGGCGTCAAGGGCGAACTGGACGCTTGGCCGGACGTGTTGTGGCGCGGTCCGGCGCTGCCTCTTGCTTGTTCCCGCCGTACGCGCGAGATCGAACAGGTGTGCGCTCTCAGCCTCGTCTAGTTTCAGGGCCCGGGACAATGCTTCCAACACGCTCTCGGACACGCCTGCAAGATTTCCGCGTTCGAGCCGCGTGTAATACTCCACGCTGACCCCGGCCAAGGCCGCTACTTCGCCGCGGCGAAGTCCCGGCACTCGCCGGTTGCCGCCCGACTCCGGCAGCCCGGCCTGTTCGGGGGTGATTTTCGCGCGCCGGGAGGCGAGGAAATCGCGGGCGTCGTTCCGGTTGTCCATGCGATCAACGATAGTGACCTCTAGGTCCCGGGAGGGAGTCCATGCCGGTACCTCTATTGGCAGCGACGGGCACAGCGCTCAACGCGACGAGCCGAGGTCGGCCTAGAAAATGTGGAAATCACCGGCGTCGGCGTTTGCTGACGGATACACCACAGGTTCCCGGCCCAACTCAAGCAAGACGTCATTGATGCTCATCTGTCCGTCCAGTTGCACGGCCGGGACGAAGACGGTTTCGGATTCGACTTCAGCGGTCATGGACCGATCATATGTGCGGCGGGGGCCATGGACACGGTGAACACGCGGCCTTCAGCGTAAGAGCCGGGCCCACGTGTCCCATAGCTAACGGTGAACACGCTGATTCAACGAGATGGTTTTGAGACGTGGTAGCGGGCACTTGTGGGCCCCTTCCCGAGGGTGCTTGCGGCACGGGGGAGTACTTCCCCGTGCCGCGCGGAGGAATCGCGCTCAGCGCCTCGTCTCGTACCTGGTCAGGACCACGCCGCCGGGAAACGTCCGCGTCTCCACCAGGTTCAGGTTCACCCAGCTGTCCAGCGAGGTGAAGAACGGAGTGCCGCCGCCCACCAGGACCGGATGGGTAACGATCGCATACTCGTCGATCAGCCCGGCCCGCATGGCCGCCCCGGCGAGCGTTGCCCCGCCGACGCTCACCGGGCCGCCGTCCCCGGCCTTGAGCCGGGTGACCTCGGCGACCGCGTCGCCCGTGACCAGTCGGGTGTTCCAACCGACCTTCTTGATCGTCGAGGAGAACACCACCTTTGGCGTGTCCCGCCAGTTCCGCGCGAACTCGACCTCCGCCGGGGTGGCGTTGGGCTGCTGGTCGCCGGTGGGCCAGTAGGAGCTCATGGTCTCCCAGAGCTTCCGGCCGTACAGCGACAGGCTGCTAGCCCGCTCCTGATCGAGCCACCACTGGAACAGTTCCTCGCTCGGCCCGCTCCAGCCGATGTCGTCGCCAGCCGCGGCGATGTAGCCGTCCAGGGTCAGATTCATGCCGTAGATCAGTTTCCGCACGGCGCCAGCCTTCCGTCTCGTAGTGGGCGAGGGCGTCATGGAACTCTGTCGTCCCGCATATGATCGGCAGCATCCTGTCCCTCATGGAGCCACCGTAACTACCCATGATTCGGATGCGATAGCTTTCGGTCCGCGTTTCACGGAGCTGCCCGGTGAAGGACCCTCTGCGGGCGGAATCTGGACGCCGGATAAGGACGCGATCGGGAGTCCAGGGCGGAGGCCGCCATCGGGGAGGCGTCTGTCATTGAGCGATAACAGCTCGTGTGCCCATCCATTCGGCGCGAAGTATTGAAAATACCTCCTTGTCGTAACGATTCTCGTCGTAGACCCAGCTGCTGCGAAGAACGCCCTCTGAACGCATACGTAGTCGCTGCGCGACAGCAACACTGCGGTCGTTGTCGGTGCGGCACCGCCATTCAACGCGAGACATCCCCCGCTCTACGAAGGCCCACTCCATGAGCAGTTCGACTGACCGGGTGATGAGGCCGCCTCCGACAGCATCGGGTTCGAGCCAGCAGCCGAGCTCGCAAATGCCCCAGACGGGATCAAACGTGACAAACATCACGCCTCCAACGATCTTGCCGCCGTCCCAAAGGCCATAGATGCGCGCACCATCACTTGCGGTGGCTGTCGCGTAACGCTGAAGGGTAGCGCGGGCACCTTCGACGGTGTCTGTAACAAAAGTCGGTCCGACCCACGGACGGATATGGTCTCGTGCCCTGCTCATGTGCTCGGCAAACTCGTCGGCGTGCCATGTCTCAAGAGGCTTCAAGACGACCGCGTCTCGCACGACTGTTTCAAACACAGTTTCTCCAGAGGGTCTGCCCAGGGCTTGGTTGCACTGGGGGCTTGGTGGGATGGGAGGACTCTGAGGCAGGAATGGCCCGGGTTACGGCTTTTGGGATGCGGCCGCGGAGGGGGAGAGCTCGGACAGTTCCAGCCGATGGGCCGGTTCCGCAGGGAAGGGATAACTTATTGTCACCCCCAAATCGGGACTCACGTGGACCAGCGAGCCACCCTCCAGTGCACGCCACTCCGGGTTGTCATCCATCGGTTCTGTGGCGATGATGACGTGACGCGAGCGGCCGAGATCCTTGCTGAGCGCCCGGATGCGGGAGCTCCGCGCATCGAGCGGAGCAGCCTCGCCGGAGCTTGCAGGCAAGCGTTCCAGAATATGCAGCTCATGCGTGTCCGGGTACCTGACTGCCCACAGCTCTGTTGCTGTCGTCAGGATGAGGTTCAAGCTGAACACGGGAAGCTCCCTGGCGATCCAGTTGATTGCCCGGGTGATTCCTTTCCCGACGTCCCCTTCGGCACGCCGGCTCTCCGCGGTGATCAGCGCGAAGAGCCGCTCACTGTCCGTCTGGCCCTTGACCAGATTCGAAACACCCAACTCGGCCAGCCGCCCATCCAGCCGTTCGAGATCGGCGAAGGTGCCGTTATGGGCGAATAGCCGCCCGTCCTGTTCGAACGGATGCGTGTTGACCATGGTGTGAGCGCCGGTGCTGGCATACCGCACATGGGCCAGGAACGTGGTGCTTTTCAGGACACGTGCCTCGCGCGCAAAGGCGTGGTCCTCCCAAGCGGCGAGCGGCTGTTTGGCTACGTGGGCATCACCGTCAGCGTCAAAGGTACCTATGCCGGCGCCGTCGGGCTCGCGTCGGCTCTGATCAGCCAGGCTGTCCGGTGCGTCCAGAAGCCAGAAAGTGGCCCGGACTGGCTCCGAACCGGCATGCAAACCGAACAAGCGGCACATGAGCGCTCCTCCTTGAAACTAATTAGTGGTGGAACGCCTGGGTTTGTCCGCCGGCAGGCATGGGTGCGGTGAGGCCATCCAAGTAGGCAACCTCTTTTTTCAGATCTCTGAGGAAACTGGATGCGAGATCGCGCGTGAAACCGTTGCGGACAACGATCCTTTGGACGGTAATCTCGCTCAAGCCTTCTGGCAACGGGTAGGCGGGGACGAGCCATCCATTCATCCGCAAGCGTTCGGAGAGGTGGTGCAGATTCCACTTGTCCGTGTAACCGTCGGTGAGTTGCCAGGCAAAGACCGGGATGTCCGATCCGTTGCTCCACAAAGTGAACGACTCCATCGCGCCAATTTCGTTGGAGAGGTAGAGCGCAACATCCTGGGAGGTTGCCTGAACGGCTTTGTATCCTTCGTAACCCAAGCGGAGAAACAAGTAGTACTGAAGAAGCACCTGCGCACCGGGGCGTGAGAAATTCAGGGCGAAGGTCGGCATGTTCCCGCCGAGGTAGCTGACGTGGAAGACCAAATCCTCCGGGAGGGCCTCCTCATCCCGCCAAATGACCCAGCCAAGGCCCGGGTACACCAAACCGTACTTGTGGCCCGAGGTATTGATCGAGGCCACCCGTGCCAAACGGAAGTCCCAGACTGTCTCCGGCTGCAGGAAGGGGGCAATCATGGCACCGGATGCGCCGTCCACGTGGATGGCGATATCCAAGCCGCGCTGTGCCTGGATCTCGTCCAGGGCCTCGGAGATCTTTTCGATCGGTTCATAGGCGCCTGTATAGGTCACTCCCATGATGGCCACAACGCCGATCGTGTTCTCGTCCACGTACTTGTCCAGCTCATAGCCGTCGAGCACCGGGTGTTCTTTTGACACTGGAACGTACCGGGCTTCCACGTCCCAGTAGTTGCAGAACTTCTCCCAGCACACCTGCACGGCCGAACTGAGGACCAGATTGGGTTTGTCGGTCGACTGACCGGCCGCCCGCCGCGCGTGCTGCCAGCGGCGCTTCAACGCGAGGCCGCCCAACATGCACGCTTCCGAGGAACCGATGGTCGAGGTTCCAATGGCTTTGGCGGGATCGGGCGCGTTCCACAAATCTGCGAGCATCCGCCAGCAACGGGTCTCGATCAAGGCCGTCTGCGGGTATTCGTCCTTGTCGATCATGTTCTTGTCGAACGTCTCGGAATAGAGTTTCGACGCTTCCGATTCCATCCACGTCCCAACGAACGTCGCGAGATTCAAGCGCGAGTTCCCGTCCAGCATGGCTTCGTCGTGGACAACCTGGTAGGCCGTCGAAGGCAGGGACTCGCCGTCCGGGAGGGTGAATCGCGGGAAGATGCTGGACTCTCCGGGCCGGCTGAAGATGGGGTTCAGCTCCACTGTGGTGTCCGGTTCATGAGCTGATGTGCGGTGTGACCTATTGATGGTTCGCTCCTTTGACTCGCCATGACGCCGGTCAATGCGGTGGCAGCGACCGGCCCACGCCCACGCTACCGCGCGTGGCGGCCACGCCCAAGCGCTGTCCTGCATGGTGCCAAGGAGGTTCCGGGGGCATAATCGCAGGGAACGGAGCTCTGTCACGCGAGCGTAGGAGGCAATAATGTCCACGGAGACCCCCGAAGAGCAGCGGCCGGAGGAAACGCAAAGTGTCCCGCTGGCAGGATCGGAAAGGGCACCCGCTCCGGGTGTTCGCGACATTCACGGTCCCGTTGACCCTTCCCGCCGGATTGAGGTCACGGTCATCCTTCGGCGCCAGGAAGAATTGACGGAACTTCCAACTACTCCGATTTCGCGGGACGAACTGGCCTCGCGGTATGGTGCTTCGGCAGCGGACCTTGATCTTGCAGTGCTCACTTTCTCCGGCTTGGGACTCGACGTCATCGATTCGGATGCGGCCAGCCGCCGGATTCGGCTGGCCGGCACTGTGGGGCGGCTAAGCAGCGTTTTCGGAACGTCGCTGGATGAGCTGACAAGCCGCGGTCCGGACGGCACCGCAGTCACGCACCGGCACCGCACGGGAGGCCTCCAGGTGCCTGCAGCGCTCGACGGCATCGTTGTCGCCGTCCTTGGCCTTGACGACCGGCCCCAGGCCCGGGCTCAATTCCGCATCGTTCCCCTGGCTTCGACGGGCACCAGCTACACCCCACCCCAGTTGGGAAAGATCTATAACTTCCCTGACGGTACCGACGGCTCCGGGCAAACCGTGGCGATCCTCGAACTCGGCGGCGGGTTCGGGCAACAGGACCTCGACACTTACTTCCAAGGCCTCGGCATTTCGACGCCGACTGTCACCGCCGTGGGAGTCGACGGCGGGTCCAACCAACCCGGGCAGGACCCTACCGGGGCCGACGGGGAAGTCCTGCTCGACATCGAGGTGGTCGGCGCCTTGGCTCCCAAGGCCAACATCGTCGTCTACTTTGCCCCTAATACCGACGCCGGGTTCCTCGACGCGATCGTCGCGGCCTCCCACGCGAGCCCGGCACCGACGTCGATCAGCATCAGTTGGGGCCAGAGCGAGGACGCGTGGACGGCCCAAGCCCGGGCAAGCTTCGACCAGGCCATGGCCGACGCCGCGGCCCTCGGAGTGACGGTAACAGCGGCAGCCGGAGACAACGGCAGTTCCGACGGCGCAACAGACAGCAAGGACCACGCGGATTTCCCGGCGTCGAGCCCTCACGTCCTGGCTTGCGGCGGAACCCGACTTCAAGCGGATGCCGCCACGGGAGCGATCAGCGCCGAGACCGTCTGGAATGATGGCCCGAACTCGGCAACCGGCGGGGGATACAGCGATGTCTTCCCTGTCCCCTCCTGGCAGTCCGGGAGCGTGGGACACGCCAAGCACAAACCCGCTCCGAAGCAACCGGGACGGGGCGTGCCCGATGTCAGCGGCGTCGCCGACCCGCAGACCGGCTACCAGGTTCGCGTTGACGGGAAGGACGTGGTGATCGGTGGAACGAGTGCGGTCGCGCCTCTCTGGGCGGCGCTGCTCGCCCGGCTGGCCCAAGCCACGAATCGGCGCTTTGGGCTGATTCAGCCTCTGCTTTACCAAAAAGGCATCCCCTCGGCGTCAGGATTCCACGACATCACCAGCGGTTCCAATGGAAGCTACAACGCCGGGACCGGCTGGGATCCCTGCACGGGCCTGGGTAGCCCGGACGGCAAAGCTCTCCTTGCGTTGCTGGAGGCCCGGTCCTGAAACGGACGCCGGTGCCGGTTGAGTCAAAAAGGGTGGGCCGCGGCGTGCTTTGGCGGCCCCAGCCGGAGCGGATACGATGGACGGTGGCTGGCTGTGGTCCCCGTACGCCACAAGCTATGAAGCCTTATCAATGAATAGGAGACACCGTGTCAGATGCCCAGCAGATCACCCTCATCGTCGATGGCGAAGAGACCAAGGTGACGGAAGGGACCACCGGCGCGGAACTCTTCTTTGAGCGCCGCGACGTCGTAGTAGCCCGAGTCGACGGCGAACTCAAGGACCTTGACCAGGTGCTGCCCGAAGGCGCCCAGGTTGAAGGCGTTACCATCGAATCGCCGGACGGCCTGAACGTCCTTCGCCATTCGACCGCACACGTCATGGCCCAGGCCGTGCAGCAGCTGCGTCCTGACGCCAAACTCGGAATCGGCCCGTACATTACCGATGGCTTCTACTTCGACTTCGATGTTGCCGAGCCCTTCACCCCGGAAGACCTCCGCCAGCTCGAAAAGATGATGCAGAAGATCATCAACCAGAACCAGAAGTTCGTCCGCCGCGTCGTCACTGAAGACGAAGCCCGCGAAGCCATGAAGGGCGAGCCCTACAAGCTGGAACTGCTGGGCAAGAAGAACGAGGCGGCCGACGCCGGCGAGGGCGTCAATGTCGAGGTGGGCGCTGGAGACATCACCATTTACGACAATGTAGACCGCAAAAGCGGAGACAGCGTCTGGTGCGATCTGTGCCGCGGCCCGCACCTTCCCAATACCAAGCTGATCTCCAACGCTTTTGCGCTGACCCGCTCGTCGGCGGCTTACTGGCTGGGCAACCAGAACAACCAGCAATTGCAACGTATCTACGGCACCGCCTGGCCCACCAAGGACGCCCTGAAGGCCTACCAGGAGCGGATCGCAGAGGCGGAGCGTCGCGACCACCGCAAACTCGGCGCCGAGCTGGACCTGTTCTCCTTCCCGGACGAGCTGGGCTCGGGCCTGCCGGTGTTCCACCCGAAGGGCGGCATCATCCGCAAGGCCATGGAGGACTACTCCCGCCAACGGCACGTGGACGCAGGCTACGATTTCGTGTACACGCCGCACATCACCAAGGGTCACCTCTACGAAGTTTCCGGGCACCTTGATTGGTACAAGGAAGGCATGTTCCCGGCGATGCACATCGATGCGGAACTGAACGAGGACGGCACTGTGCGCAAGCCCGGCCAGGACTACTACCTGAAGCCGATGAACTGCCCCATGCACAACCTCATCTACCGTTCGCGCGGGCGCTCCTACCGGGAACTGCCGCTGCGGCTCTTCGAATTCGGCTCCGTGTACCGCTATGAGAAGTCCGGCGTCGTTCACGGACTGACCCGCGTGCGCGGCATGACACAGGACGACGCCCACATCTACTGCACGCGCGAGCAGATGAAGGACGAGCTCACCACCACCCTGAACTTTGTCCTCGGCCTGCTCAAGGACTATGGACTGGACGACTTCTATCTCGAACTGTCCACCAAGAACGAAGACAAATTCGTTGGTGAAGACGCTGCATGGGAGGAAGCAACCCGAACCCTGGCCGAAGTGGCGGAGGCTTCGGGGCTGGAGCTGGTCCCGGATCCAGGTGGAGCAGCGTTCTATGGTCCGAAAATTTCCGTGCAGGCCAAGGATGCGCTGGGCCGCACGTGGCAGATGTCAACCATCCAGCTCGACTTCAACCTGCCTGAGCGTTTCGAGCTGGAGTTCCAGGCGGCCGATGGCACACGCCAGCGTCCGGTCATGATCCACCGTGCGCTGTTCGGCTCGGTGGAACGGTTCATGGGCGTTCTCACCGAACACTATGCAGGAGCCTTCCCGGCATGGCTTGCCCCCGTTCAGGTCGTCGGCATTCCGGTGGCGGAAGCGTTCAACGACTACATGTTCGACGTCGTTGACCAGCTCAAGGCCGAGGGCATCCGTGCCGAGGTGGACATTTCCTCGGACCGCTTCCCGAAGAAGATCCGCACTGCGAGCAAGGACAAGATTCCCTTCGTTCTCATCGCCGGCGGCGAGGATGCGGAGGCCGGTGCCGTGTCGTTCCGCTTCCGCGATGGCAGCCAGGACAACGGAGTGCCCGTTGCCGAAGCCGTCCGGAGAATCGTGGACGCCGTCAAGAACCGCGAGAGCTGACGAGCCGGGCGACGCAGGGGACAGGAAAAGTGCAGGAGAATACGGGCGTGACAGCTGACTATCCGGGCGATGCCGAAGTGACCGACGACTTCAGCCTGGCAGGTGTTCCTGACGCCTTCCAGCGCCTCTGGACTCCGCACCGCATGGCCTACATCAAGGGTGGGCAGAACCAGTTCAAGAACGAGGACGACTGCCCGTTCTGCCTGGCTCCAAGCCGCCCGGACAAGGAATCCCTCATCGCGTACCGTGGCAAGACGTGCTACGTAGTGCTCAATTTGTTCCCCTATAACCCGGGCCACTTGCTGGTGTGCCCGTACCGGCATGTGCCGGACTACACGGACATCACCGTCGAGGAAACAGCCGAGATGGCGGAACTTACCCAGACCGCAATGCGCGTACTGCGCAAGGTGGCCAACCCGAGCGGCTTCAACCTGGGCATGAACCAGGGCGTCGCCGGCGGGGCGGGAATCGCTGCCCACCTGCACCAGCACGTGGTTCCGCGCTGGGGCGGGGACGGAAACTTCTTCCCGATCATCGCCCAGACGAAGGCCGTCACCCAGACCCTTGACGAGGTCCGTCAGCAAGTGGCCGACGCCTGGCCAGGGGAGTCGGATTTGTCCGGGGAGACGGATGCTTAATCGGCATGCCCGCGGGTTTTTCACCGGGCTGTTTTCGCCCCTTGCCCGCTTCCTGCTCAAGGCGGGGGTATCGCCCGACGCCGTAACCGTCGTCGGGACCGCCGGCGTCATACTCGGGGCCCTGATTCTGTATCCCCTAGGCCAGCTCTGGTGGGGTTCGCTCGTGATTGCGGTCTTCGCCTTGTCCGACGTGGTGGACGGCATCATGGCGAGGGAACAGGGCCGTAGCGGCCCATGGGGAAACTTTCTCGACTCCACGCTGGACCGGCTGGCCGACGGCGCCATTTTTGCCGGCGTCGCCATCTGGTTTTTCACGAGTGGCGCGAACATCTCCATCGCCATGGCGGCCCTCGCCTGCCTGGTGCTCGGAATGGTGGTTTCCTACGCGCGGGCCAAGGCCGAGTCGCTGGGCTTCTGTGCCAACGTCGGCATTGCCGAACGGGCCGAGCGGCTCATCTCCGTGCTGCTCGTGACAGGCCTGAGCGGTCTGGGGCTGCCGCCCGTCGTGTTGCTTGTGACGCTCGTGCTGCTCGCCGCAGCGACGGGCGTCACCGTCGTCCAGAGGATGGCGGCTGTCCGCGAACAGGCCATGGCAGACGTCGACGGCGGCACGCCCGCCTAGCCGCGCACCTGGCCTGCGCAAGGCCTGCCCGGACCCCGGGAGCTGGCAGCATCGATGCCGGTAATCAAGTACGACCGGCCCAGCACAGGGGACTAGTATTGAAGGTACTTGGTCAATGTGACCTGGAAATCCGGTGTGCGCTGTGTATGGCCCCCTGTCCGCCTGCGCCCCGGCCAAGGTCTTCTATCTACCCATAGGGGTTTTTGTGTCTACACCTGATGTAAGCAACGAAGCCGGTTCGTCCGCAGCCAGCGTTACGGGCAGCAGCCGCGTCAAGCGCGGCATGGCCGAGATGCTCAAGGGCGGCGTCATTATGGACGTCGTCAACGTCGAGCAGGCCCGCATCGCCGAAGACGCTGGTGCCGTTGCCGTGATGGCGCTCGAGCGAGTTCCCGCGGACATCCGCGCTCAGGGCGGCGTGTCCCGCATGTCGGACCCGGACATGATCGATGCGATCATCGCCGCCGTGTCCATCCCTGTCATGGCCAAGGCCCGGATCGGCCACTTCGTCGAAGCCCAGGTCCTGCAGTCGCTCGGGGTGGATTACATCGACGAGTCCGAGGTCCTGACCCCGGCCGACTACACCCACCACATCGACAAGTGGAACTTCACGGTCCCCTTCGTCTGCGGTGCCACCAACCTCGGTGAGGCGTTGCGCCGCATCAACGAGGGCGCTGCCATGATCCGTTCCAAGGGCGAGGCCGGCACCGGAGACGTCTCCAACGCAACCACCCACATGCGCCAGATCCGTGCGCAGATCAAGAACCTGGCCTCCCTGCCCGAGGACGAGCTGTACGTCGCGGCCAAGGAGCTGCAGGCCCCGTACGAGCTCGTGAAGGAAGTTGCCGCCACCGGCAAGCTCCCCGTGGTGCTGTTCACCGCCGGTGGCATCGCCACCCCGGCCGATGCTGCCATGATGATGCAGCTGGGCGCGGACGGCGTGTTCGTCGGCTCGGGCATCTTCAAGTCCGGCAACCCGGCCCAGCGTGCCGCGGCCGTTGTGAAGGCCACCACGTTCTTCGATGACCCCGACGTCATCGCCAAGGTCTCCCGCGGCCTGGGCGAAGCCATGGTCGGCATCAACGTCGAGGACATCCCCGAACCGCACCGCCTCGCCGAGCGCGGCTGGTAACCAAACCCCGGAAGCAGTTCGACGGCGGTGGGTCACCAATCAATGGAGACCCACCGCCGTCGTGCGTTAACCCAACTAGTCCCCACCGCCACCCTCGCCTCGCAAGCTCGGCCAGGGAACCCCGGCGGTGTGGGCCCACGCAGTTGTCGTCGTTATGAGCCTTCATAACGACGACAACTGCGGGGGGACTACTTGGGTTCGAGCTCAGCGATCGCGACCCGTGTTGCGGCTGCGATGAGTGCGTCGTCGTACTTGGCGTCCTTCGTGCCCTTGCTGGACATGACTGCGAGGACAATGGGGGCACCTGTGGGGGGCCAGATAACGGCGATGTCGTTGCGGGTCCCGAAACTGCCGCCTCCGGTCTTGTCTCCGACTGTCCAGCCGCTGGGGACGCCGGTACGGATGAGTTTTCCGCCGGTGGTGTTTCCTTTGAGCCAATCGGTCAGGAGCGTCCGGGATTCGCTGGGGAGGGCGTCGCCCAGGGTGTATGCGGCCAGGTCTGTTCCGAGGGCTTTCGGGGTGCTGGTGTCGCGGATGTCCCCGGGAACGGCTTCGTTGAGCTCGGGTTCGGTACGGTCTACGTGGGTGGTGTTATCGCCGATTTTTTTGAGGCTGTCGCCGAGACCCTGCGGACCGCCGAGCTGCTTGAACATCAGGTTCGCTGCGGTGTTGTCGCTGTATTGCAGGGCCGCAGCGATCACCTCACGCATCGGCATACCGGTATCGAGGTGCTTCTCGGTGACGGGTGAGTAGCTGACCAGATCGCCGCTGGTGTATCGGATGACTTGCTCGAGGTCCGGGATGCTGGTCTTGGCAAGGACGGCCCCGGCAAGCAAAGCTTTGGACGTTGAGGCGTAGGCAAAGCGTTCGTCGGCCCGGTGCGTCACGGTTTTCCCCGTGCCAGTATCGATTCCGTACACGCCAAGGCGCGCGTCGTACTCCTTTTCGAGCAGCGAGAACGCCTCTGTGGGTGCTGAGGAGATCGTGTTCGAGGCTTGGAAGGAGGTCGGAGATGGGTGGGCGATTCCCGAATCCGGGTTTGGACCATTCGAACACCCGGACAGCAGCCCGGTGACGATGGTGAATGCTGTGATGATTGGGAGGAGTTTCTTGCTTTCCACGATGGTTCTCCTTAGCTGACGTGAACTGCGCCCACGCGGGTGGCTGGCAGTGATTCCGCTCTGACTAAACGCGACGACATCCCAAGCGTCAAAGGCTAGAAAGGCATGCGGTCATGCACATTTCGCATGCGCGCCCCGTCCGTCACCCCGGTTAGGATGTGCAGATGAATCTCCTCGCCGCCTGCGAAGCGTTCGTGCACGTTTGCGACGCGCGAAGTTTCACTGTCGCCGCTGCCAGGATCGGGATTCCCCAGTCGGCAGCAAGCCGCCGCGTCGCGGCCCTTGAACAGCACCTTGGACACATTGTGATCGACCGTGACAACCACCGACCAAGCCGGTTCGGGGCAACCCTCCTGCCCTATGCCCGCCGTCTGACCCAACTTGCGGGCCGGATCGAGGAGATCGCTGGGCAATCCCATCTGCAAGCGATTACCTTGGCTGTCCCCGAGGGCTGCCTGGCCCAGAAAGTGGCCCGCCTCATACGTGACGCCCAGAAGGGCTCGATCGACCTCGAAGTGGTCTATGCCGGGTGGGACCTTGGAGACAAAGACATGAGCGACCCTGAACCGAGGACAGCCCTTGTTCCTTCCCCACCGGACATTTCAGCGTGGGCGATTCCGTTGGGTGTGGGGCAGGCCCACAGGGAAGAGACCGGACCCTTCTTTCTCGATTGCCTCCGCCCGCGGCGGCGGCTAGACGCACGCACGAGCCGGCTGTGGATACTGCCGGAGGACGACGTTTCCCACATTCGGGACCGTCTCTACCACCTCCGGGACAGCAACGGCCTCAAACCCGGCCAAGTGGAACGTGCACCATCAGCCCAGGCTGCTGCACTGGCTGCCTTCCGTGACGATGACCTCGTCCTTTGCACACCGGGGGAAGCACAGCGATTCGAATTGCACTGGCGGCCCCTCGGCGAAGTTCGCCTCAACCGCACCTACGCGATCACCGGCGTTGACACCACTGAGGTAGCGACACTGAAAGACAAGCTTTGGGCCCACATCGCAGACGTCCTTGGAGCCCAGGCGATTGAATACTGAAACCCTCCTGGACCGGCTCCGCACGAAACTCCTCGAAGGCGGAATCCTCGGGTCCTTCACAGCCCGCAACCTGGCAACGGGCCAGCAGATCAGCCTCGACCCAGACCGTGTTTTCCCCGCCGCGTCGCTCGTCAAGGTCCCGCTTGCGCTGGCCACCATGCAACGCATCATCGACGGTGAGATCAGGGGGAGCACACGCGTTGACGTCAGCCCTGGCCGGCTCACCATTCCAGGTCCCACCGGGCTGAGTAAATTCCGGCACCCTGCAACCATTGCCATCGACGATCTGCTCTACCTCAGCGTCAGGATCAGCGATAACTCCGCCACGGACGCGCTCTTGGAAATCACTCCGCCCGAGCACGTCACTTGGCTGATGCGGGAGCTGAACCTGGGCGGCATCATCCTACGGCACAGCCTGGGTGAGCTGGCCGATACCGCAGAGGCGCGGCTAAGGCCCGAGGAACGATACCTGGCCCACCACCTCGCTATCGATGGCGTGAACCGGGCCGCCGGCCCATTGCTCCCTCAACTGGATCCAGCCCGCGCCAACACCGGCACCGCGGAAGCTTTCACGAACCTGTTGAACGAAATCTGGCGCCCCACCCGAATCCATGAGGCCGCAGCCCAACGACTCCGACAGCTCATGAAGGCCAACGTCCTCCGCCACCGGCTCGCTCCTGAATTCGACACCGACGCCACCGTCTGGTCATCAAAAACAGGGACGCTTCTCAACCTCCGGCATGAAATCGGCGTCGCCCAACACCGCAACGGCCACACCATCGCAGTGACAGCACTCACCGAATCCACCACCGCCGCGGCGAATCAACCGGCCGCGGAAGAGCTCATCGCCCACGTCGCCCGCCAACTACACAACCGTGTGCGCACACTTCAGGATTTCTAGGAGCCTTCCGCCGAGGCGAAATCCACGGCTCCCGGGGCCCGGTCCACCACGATCTTCAGCGGGGGCGCTTTGCCGCGTGTTCGCGCGCGAGGCGGGCAAAACCGTCGTCGGGCGTTCCAGGGACAAAGGTGCCGTACTTGCGTTCTACGGCGGTCCGGATCAGGAAGTCGGCGATGGCCGGATTCTTGGGCAGGAGGGACCCGTGCAGGTAGCTCGCAACCACATTCCGGTGCCTGGCACCTTCATGACCATCTTTGCTGTTGTTGCCGGCGCCCTTGGACACTGTGCCGAGGGGCTCGACGCCGCCGCTGAGGGTGGTTTGCCCGCTGTGGTTTTCGTAGCCCAGGATTTCGCCGAACTCGGGAGACGTGAGCGTGACGTTTCCGATGAGTCGTTCATCGGTGCCGACGGTCTCCACATCCAGGATGCCGATACCGGGAATGACCGGGCCGGCCTTCGTTTTGAAGAACTTGCCGAAGAGCTGGTAGAGCCCGCAGATCACCAGCATGGGCGTTCCTCCCTCGGCCATTTCGCGGAGGTGCTCGGCGCGTGATTGGAGATCGTCCTGGATGACTATTTGGCCGCTGTCCTGGCCGCCGCCGCCCACAATGATGTCGATATCTTCGGGGAAGTCGTCGCCTACGTTGTATTCAAGGAGCTCAGGCGTGTAACCGTGCCAGAGTAAGCGCTGCTGCAAGACCAGTGCGTTGCCCCAGTCTCCATAGATGTTCATCTCACGGGGATACAGCTGCAGTACCCGGATAGTGCCTTTGCTAGCGTAGTGTGCGGTATCTTCGGCCGGGGTCATGAGACTACCTCCACAGTGGTGATCTTGGAGAGTTCGCGCCGGATGGCCAACATTGCCGTGTAGGTGCAGAAAATCCGTTTCGGTTTGCCCGCCGAACCCCGGATGAATTCAGCCAAGGCCGCGGGAATGTCGGTGTCCACCGAGCCGCAGCGGACGTCGTCGTATTGGAGGCGCAGCGCCATGTCGTACGCTCGGACCCCGGTGACGAGCTCGACGCCGTCCTCGCGCAGGGATTCGAATTCAACGTCCCACAGCCACGACATGTCACGGCCATCGGCATAGTTGTCATTGATGGCGATCATGGAGGCGTAGCCCTTTGCCGGAAAAGACTTCAGGCCCAGACGGAAACCGCTCGGGTTCTTCACCAGCACCAGCTCAAGGGGCTGGCCATCCACTGTCAGGCTCTCCCCGCGGCCAAAGGCCGGAGCCACCTCGGAAAGCGCTTTGACCAGCTTGGCCGCATCGCCGGGCCTTCCGCTTGCGCCGGTGATGCTTCTGGCAAGTACCAACGCAGCGGCCGCATTGAAGATGTTGTAGACGCCACGGAGTTTCATGTGCGTCGTCACCCGGGTTCCGTCGAACTCGAAGTCCGCGTCGTCGGTACCGACCCGGCGGAGTACGACGTCGGCCGTTTCGACGGCGGGAACGTCGCCGTGGGCGCTGGTTCCGGGAGCCGCCGCGCGCATGTCGTCGTCGTTCGGGAAGGTGCTGCGGAGCGATTCGTCCAATCCGAAGTAGCGCACCTCGGGACCGCTGATGGCCCCCGCGATGCGGGCAACCCTGGGGTCTTCGCGGTTCAGCACTACGGTTCCGGTGGTTCTTTCGGCGATCCGCTGGAGGAGCATCGCCGTCGCGTCGATTTCGCCGAAGCGGTCCAGCTGGTCGCGCAGGACGTTGAGGAGGAGGCAATAGCGCGGCGGCACCTTGTTCACGAAGTGCACGGCATGTGCCTCGTCGAGTTCCAGGACGGCGACGTCGGCGTCCAGCCTGCCGCGCCAGTCCACCTCGCCGAGGATGGCCGCTGCCACCCCTCGGGTGAAATTGCTCCCTGTCCGGTTCGTGAAGACCTTCAGGCCTTGGCTTTCCAGGAGCTCCACGACCATTTTGGTGGTGGTCGTCTTGCCGTTGGTCCCACTCACTACGGCTACCCCGTGGGGGAGTGAGGACAGTGTCCGCTGCATGAAGCCGGGGTCGATTCTTTCGACCACGAGACCGGGCAATGCCGAACCTCCGCCGCGAAGCCGGGACACAGCACGGACCAGCTTGCCGAGTGGAACGGTGAACGAAAACATGCTCTGTAATATATCCCAGTTGGTGCATAAACCACGTGCCGCCGGCGCGTAGCCGGGTTGCCAAGGCGAGCCCGGCAGCGGCGGCGCATTATGATGGTCGAATGACCAATCCCCCTTCCGAGGCGTCATCAAGCGTGGGCTCGGGCCTACGCATCGGCGTCCTCGCACTACAAGGCGATTTTCGTGAGCACATTCACGCCGTCGAAGCGGCCGGAGCCACCGGCATCGGCATCAGGCGGCCCGCGGAGCTCGACGATATTGACGGCCTCATCATCCCCGGCGGCGAATCCACCACCATCGACAAGCTGGCGCGCATCTTTGAACTTGCCGATCCGATCCGCAAGCAGATCGCGTCCGGGCTGCCGGTCTATGGCTCCTGCGCGGGCATGATCCTGCTGGCGGACGACATCGCCGACCCCGCCTCCGACCTCGCCGGGAATCCGCAGCAGACGTTCGGCGGACTGGACATCACGGTCCGTCGCAACGCTTTCGGCCGGCAGCGGGAATCCTTTGAGACGGACCTTGACTTCAAGGGTCTCGACTTCAGCGCGGGGGAGTCCGGCGTGGCTCCCGTCCACGCGGTCTTCATCCGCGGACCGTGGGTGGAACGCGTTGGTCCCGGCGTCGAAATTCTCGCCCAGGTGGAGCCGGGCAAGGCAGCCCACACGGATACGTTGCACGGGTTGGCTAGAATTGTTGCAGTTCGCTCGGGCCAGTTGCTGGCCACCTCCTTCCACCCGGAAGTGACGGGGGAGAAGCGCGTGCACGAACTATTCATTCGAATGATCAGAGGAGAAGCGTAAAGCATGTCAGGCCACTCCAAATGGGCAACCACCAAGCATAAGAAGGCCATCCTCGATAGCCGTCGCGCGAAGTCGTTCGCCAAACTGATCAAGAACATCGAAGTCGCCGCCCGCATGGGCGGACCAGACCTTGCCGGCAACCCCAGCCTGGAGCTGGCTGTCACCAAAGCAAAGAAGACGTCGGTTCCCGCTGACAACATCGATCGTGCCATCAAGCGCGGTGCCGGCCTGACCGGCGAAGTGGTCGACTACACGGAAATCATGTATGAAGCCCGCGGCCCGCAGGGATCGGCACTCCTGATCGAGTGCCTTACGGACAACAAGAACCGTGCTGCTTCGGAGGTCCGGCTCGCTATCTCCCGCAACGGCGGCACCATTGCCGACCCCGGCTCCGTGAGCTACCTCTTCACCCGCAAGGGCGTCGTCAACCTGCCGAAGAACGGGCTCAGCGAAGACGACATCCTGATGGCCGTGCTCGACGCCGGCGCCGAGGAAGTCAAGGACAGCGGAGAGAATTGGGAAATCCACTCGGAGCCCACCGATCTCCAGGACGTCCGTGACGCCCTCAAGGAGGCCGGCATTGAATACGAGTCGGACGAAGCCGAGTTTGTGCCGTCCATGCAGGTGCCCCTTGACCTCGACGGTGCAAAGAAGTTCATGAAGCTCGTGGACGCCCTCGAGGACCTCGACGACGTCCAGAACGTCTACACCAACGCGGACATGAGCGAGGAAGTCCAGGCTGCGCTCGAAGCCGAGTAACAGTTTCTTTCGATAGACAAACACAGCCTGACAACTAAAAAGGGGGCCCGGACTTGACTCTTCGCGTACTAGGAGTCGATCCGGGCCTCACCCGTTGCGGCATCGGAGTGGTCGACGTCGAACGGAACAGGCGCGCCACGATGGTGGCAGTCTGCGTCGTGGGAACCTCCCCGGAACAGTCGCTGGACCAGCGCTTGCTGGTTATCGCCGAAGCCATCGATGAATGGCTCGACCTGTACAAACCCGACGTTCTGGCCGTCGAACGGGTCTTCTCCCAGTTGAACGTCAGTACGGTCATGGGAGTGGCCCAGGCGTCCGGCGTGGTCATCGCGGCTGCTGCACGGCGCGGCATCCCGGTGGCGCTCCATACGCCGTCGGAGGTCAAAGCCGCCGTCACGGGAAGCGGTACCTCCAACAAGGAGGCGGTAACGAAACTCATCACCAAGATTCTCCGCCTCGACGCGCCGCCCCGGCCGGCCGACGCTGCCGATGCCTTGGCCCTCGCCGTCACGCACGCGTGGCGGGCAGGCAGTGGCGCCGCCGTTTCCACCGCCGGGTCAGGTACCGGTGCCTTGACGCCGGCACAGCGGGCCTGGGCGGAAGCGGAAGCGAAAGCGCGCCGCGCCCGGTAATTGTCGGTGGCACTTGTTAGGGTATTCGTAGATATGTTCGGATAGCCCGCGGCGCAGCATGCACGGGGCAGTACTTCAGGAGCCGGGTCTTGATCAGTTTTCTTCGCGGAACCGTGGCACACGTCAGCCTTTCCACGGCCGTCATCGACCTCAACGGTGCCGGAATGAGCGTCTACGCCACGCCCCAAACTCTCAGCCACCTGCATGTCGGGGAGGAGGCGAAGCTGTTCACCTCGTTGATCGTCCGGGAGGACTCCCTGACACTCTTTGGTTTCTCGAACGACGACGAACGGGAAGTCTTCGATGTCCTGCTCAGTGTGAGCGGGGTGGGGCCGCGGTTGGCCCTGGCGGTCCTTGCCGTCCATGAACCCGAGGCAATCCGGGTGGCCGCCCATTCCGGTGATGCCAAGTCATTCACCAAAGTCCCCGGCATCGGGCCCAAAGTGGCCGGCAGGATCGTGCTGGAGTTGGCTGGCAAGCTCGTGCCGCTCGGCACCGCGCCAGGGCTTGCCCCCGCCGTCGCGTCCGAGTCCGCTTGGAAGCCGCAGGTGGTTGCTGCCATGGCAAGCCTTGGCTGGTCGGAGAAGGACGCCGCCGGCAGTATCGATAAAGCCATGGCAGATTCCCCGGAGCTGGCCGACGCCGGCAACGTCGCCCAGATCCTGCGTGCGACGCTCCGCTGGCTTGGCCAGGACGGTGCCCGTGCGGGAAACCGGGTAGGCAGCCGTGGCTGAGCCGTCCCTCGTTACCGGGGGAGAGGAGCCCGAGGAACGCATCATCGAGGCGGCCCTGCGCCCGAAGAACCTCCACGACTTCGTTGGCCAGCACCGCGTTCGCAAGCAACTTTCGCTCGTGCTGGAAGCCTCGAGAATGCGCGGCCGCAGCGCGGACCACGTTCTGCTTTCCGGCCCTCCGGGTCTGGGCAAGACCACGCTCTCCATGATTATCGCCGCCGAGATGAATGCTCCCTTGCGGATCAGCAGTGGACCCGCCATCCAACATGCCGGCGACCTGGCGGCTATCCTCTCTTCGCTCTCGGAGGGCGAGGTGCTCTTCCTCGATGAAATCCACCGGATGTCCCGGCCTGCCGAGGAAATGCTGTATATGGCCATGGAAGATTTCCGGGTGGACATCGTGGTAGGCAAGGGCGCGGGGGCAACGGCCATTCCGCTTGAGTTGCCGCCCTTCACCCTCGTGGGCGCCACTACCCGGGCCGGCCTCCTGCCGGGCCCCCTTCGCGACCGCTTTGGTTTCACCGGACATTTGGAGTTCTACTCCGTCGCCGAGCTCGAGTTGGTTCTGCGCCGTTCGGCGGGACTGCTTGACCTGAAGGTCAACTCGGCCGGATTCAGTGAGATCGCAGGCCGTTCCCGGGGGACGCCGCGTATCGCCAACCGGCTGCTGCGCCGTGTCCGGGACTGGGCGTTGGTCCACGGGATCGAGCAGATCGACGCCCGCGCGGCTTCCGCCGCTTTGGACATGTACGAAGTGGACGAGCGCGGACTGGACCGTTTGGACCGCGCCGTCCTGGAGGCGCTCATCACCAAGTTCAACGGGGGTCCTGTGGGGCTTTCCACCCTCGCGATTGCGGTAGGTGAAGAGCCGGAGACAGTCGAGACCGTGGCTGAGCCGTACCTCGTACGCGAAGGACTTTTGGGGAGGACGCCGCGCGGCAGGATTGCCATGGCGTCCGCATGGACCCACCTTGGATATGCAGTGCCGGCCGGAGTGTTCGGACAGGACCCTCTGACGGTGTTCCAGGACGGCGAAATTGAGGCCGAAAGCATAGATACCGGCCGCTAGCGCGATCTATTCAGCTTATGCCTCTAGACTGGTATGACACTCGGCACGTTCGAGTCCTTGGTTCTGTGCCCGCCCGTCGGAGCATTGTGCGGCCAAATGGAGGAAGCTCCACGGCCGCCGGATCCACCGGGCAGACATAGCCGTGAAACTAAAACGTAAGTAAAGAACGGAACTTCCCTGTGGATCCAATGACAATCCTGCTGTTTGCCATGCTTGGCGTTTTCATCTTCATGATGTTCCGCCGCAACAAAAAGACGCAGCAAACGCAGGCCAAGCTGCAGTCCCAGTTCGCTCCCGGCGTTGACGTCATGACCAGTTTTGGTTTGTTCGGCCGGATCGTCTCGATGGACGACGCTGAGAACAAAGTTGTCCTTGAACTGTCTCCGGGCAACCTCGCTACGGTGCACCGCCAGGCTGTGACCAAGATCGTTGAGCCCACCGAGGAAGCGGCTGTTGACGTTCCGGATGACGCTTCGTCGCTGACGGCCGCTGACGCCGACGCGCCGGCACCGGCTGAGACTTCCGAGGAAACCCTCAAGCGCCTCAATGATGAGGGCAAGAAGGACAGCTAGTCCGTACCCGTACAACCAGCGGGAATAGTTCTACGGCAATGAACCGCCGCCGGCCTGCGCTTACAAGTGCACGTCGGCGGCTGTTCCGTCATCAACAGGAAGATCGAACATGGCACGAACCGGCCACAAAAATGCAGCCCGCAGGGTGCTGATCTGGCTTGTCGCAATATTTGCTGTACTGACCGCAGTCCTCGGTGGCGGCGTTATCACTGGCCACGCAAGTTGGGCACCAAAGCTCGCACTTGACCTCGAGGGTGGCACGCAGATGATCCTCGCGCCCAAGGTCGAAGGATCCTCGGGCATCAATGAGGAGCAGTTGAACCAGGCCGTTGCGATTATTCGTCAACGCGTTGACAGCTCCGGCGTGGCCGAGGCGGAAATCACCACCCAGTCGGGCCGTAACGTGGTGGTGAGCCTACCCGGCACACCAAGCTCGGAAACCCGCGCCCTGATCCAGGCTTCGGCCGATATGAACTTCCGCCCGGTCATCACCACCGGGGACCCTGCGGCGGTCCCGGTGGCATCGCGAACGCCGGACGCCAGCCTGCCCAAGCCCACAGCTGCGCCCACCAACGCCAGCGACAGCAACTGGGTGACGGCCGATGTCTACAAGGCCTTCGAAGCCCTGGACTGCGTCAATCCTTCCCAGGACAAGCAACCCCGGTCCGATCCGGCCAAGCCGCTGGTCACCTGCGAGGCAGCAACCGCCACCACTCCTGCCGTCAAGTACATCCTCGGACCTGTGGAAGTGAAGGGCCAGGACATTGTCTCGTCCTCCTTCGATCCCGTCCAGGGCGCACAGGGTTCGGTCACCAACGCCTGGGGCGTGACCATCACGTTCGACTCCGCCGCCACCAAGACGTTCAAGGACGTTACCCAGAGGCTCAACCAGTTCTACGTGGCATCGCAGGCCTCGGGCGGCAACGATCCCAAGTCCCAGTTCGCCATCGTTTTGGATGACCAGGTGATTTCTGCTCCGCGATCCCTCGCTGTGATCACTGATGGCAAGCCGCAGATTACGGGTAACTTCACGCAGGCATCCGCGCAGGCTTTGTCGGACCAACTTCGCTACGGCGCCCTACCCATCAGCTTCGACATCCAGTCGGAGGAACAGATTTCGGCAACCCTTGGTGGGGAGCAGCTGCGACTTGGGCTGATGGCCGGTGTGATCGGCCTCCTGCTCGTGGTGGTCTATTCTCTCTTCCAATACCGCGCCTTGGGCTTTGTCACCATCCTCTCCTTGGTGGTAGCTGGCGGACTTACCTACCTTGCGATTGCGATTCTTGGCTGGACTGAAAACTACCGTCTCTCTCTTGCCGGTGTGGCAGGTCTCATCGTCGCGATCGGGCAAACCGCGGACTCCTTCATCGTGTACTTCGAACGTATCCGCGACGAATTGCGTGAGGGCAAGGGACTCGTGTCCGCCGTCGAGAACGGCTGGAAGCGGGCCAAGCGCACAGTCCTTGCCTCCAAAGCGGTCAACCTGCTCGCCGCCCTGGTGCTGTACTTTGTCGCTGTTGGGAACGTCCGTGGTTTTGCCTTCACTCTTGGGCTCACCGCGCTGGCCGACCTCCTGGTCGTGTTCATGTTCACGCACCCGACGCTCCAGGTGCTGGCCCGGACCAAGTTCTTCGGTGAAGGTCACCGCTTCTCCGGGCTGGACCCCGAGCGCCTGGGAGCAGTGCCGCTGTACCGCGGTGCGGGGAGGCTTCGTACGCCAACGGAAAAGCCCGCCGTCGTGCGCGCCCGCAACACTGGTGCCGCCGCGGAAGCCGAGCGCCGCATGACCATCGCCGAGCGCCGACTTGCCGAGAAGCAAGCCCAGCTGGCCGGTTCTTCCAATGGCACCAAGGAGGAGAAGTAATGACCACCAGCTTCGCAAAGTTCGGCAATGAGCTCTACACGGGCAAACGCTCCTACGACTTCGTAGCCAACAAAAAGATCTGGTTCATCATCGCCGCTGTAGCGGTGGCGATCTCGATCCTCCTGCCGGTGGTCAAAGGTGGTTACAACCTGGGCATCGACTTCCGGGGTGGTTCCGAGTTCACCGTTTCCAACGTCAAAACCACTGATTCCGGCGTGGGTGAAAAGGCGGTCCATGACGTCGTGCCCGGTGCTGTTCCGCGCGTTGCGAACGTCGCCGGCAACACCATGCGTATCCAGACGGACAAACTCAGCGATGACCAGACGATCAAGATCAAGACGGACCTAGCCAAGGCCTACGGCGTCACGGACAACGAGGTCACCTCGACCTTTATCGGCCCCACATGGGGGCAGGACGTCACCAAGCAGGCGCTGATTGGCCTGGCGGTGTTCGTGGGATTGGCTGCGCTGTTGATGGCCTTGTACTTCCGCACGTGGAAGATGTCCGTCTCGGCCCTCGCCGGCATGCTGGTCACGATGTTCACGACGGCCGGTGTCTACTCGCTCAGCGATTTTGAAGTGACCCCGTCGGCCATCATCGGCTTCCTGACTGTTCTCAGCTATTCGCTTTACGACACCGTGGTGGTTTTCGACAAGATCCGCGAAAACACCTCTGACATCACCACCTCGAGTCGGCGTACGTTTGCCGAAGAGGTCAACCTTGCCGTCAACCAGACCTTGGTACGCTCCATCAACACCATGATGGTGGCCGTGCTGCCCGTCGCCGCGATTCTCTTCATCGGTGCCGGACTTTTGGGCGCGGGCACGCTCCGCGACCTGTCCCTGGCGTTGTTCGTCGGTATCCTCATCGGCACCGCAGCGACAATCTTCATCGCAGCTCCGCTCTATGCCTGGCTGCGCCAGAGCGAACCGCAACTGCAGAAGCAGGCCAAGAAGGTCGCGAATCGTCGCTCAGCGGCCGCCGCATCGGATTCGGAAGCCGCTACTGTTTAGCCTGGTTTCCTTGTGAAAGGCCGGTCACCGCCCAGGTCAGTGACCGGCCTTTCGTGTTCCTGCCTCCGTCATCTGGGTACCGGTTCTTGGACAGGTCACCGGCGGGAATAGACTGGAAGAATTAAGTCAGTCGTGAGGGGTGCTCTTGTGGAGGAACGTACGACGTCGGCGCCGCCGACGGGCGGGGAAGACGGCCTGAGCCGCGTGCCCGGCACCGCGACCGCATCTACGGGGAACACTGCGGGCGGTGTTCCCGTGGACAGCCCAGGCGTGCGTCCAACGTTTCCCGGACGGCGCGAAAGGACACGCTCCAGGCTCGCGAAACTGACGGGGCGCGGCGCGAGCACCTATTCGCCCATTCTCGAGCCGCTCCTCAGGACAGTGCGGGCGAATAACCCCAAGGAAGACCTCGACCTGATCCAGCGGGCCTTCACGGTCGCGGAGCGCAGTCATCAAGGACAGAAGCGCAAGAGCGGCGATCCCTACATCACCCACCCGGTAGCGGTGGCCACGATCTTGGCCGAGCTCGGGCTCACCGGCACCACCTTGGCCGCTGCGCTCTTGCACGACACCGTGGAGGACACTCCTTACACGCTCGCTGACCTGACCCGCGACTTCGGTCCCGAGGTTGCGATGCTCGTGGACGGTGTCACGAAGCTGGACAAGGTCCAATTCGGTGAGGCTGCGCAGTCAGAGACCGTCCGCAAGATGGTTGTGGCCATGGCCAAGGACATCCGCGTTTTGATGATCAAACTTGCGGACCGGCTGCACAATGCCCGCACGTGGCGTTTCGTTTCCGCTGAATCATCTTCCCGCAAAGCCCGTGAAACGCTTGAGATCTTTGCTCCGCTGGCCCACCGCCTCGGCATGAACACGATTAAATGGGAACTTGAGGATCTCTCCTTCGCCGCCCTGTACCCGAAGGTCTATGAAGAGATCGTCCGGATGGTGGGGGACCGCACGCCGGAGCGCGAGAAGAGCCTGAGCGTCATCCGCAACCAGATTGCCGAAGACCTCCGGGCTGCCCGCATCAAGGCAACGATCACGGGCCGGCCCAAGCACTACTACTCGATCTACCAAAAGATGATCGTCCGTGACAAGGACTTCGACGACATCAACGACCTCATGGGCGTGCGTGTCCTGGTGGACTCCGTCCGTGACTGTTACGCAGCTCTTGGCACCTTGCATTCGCGGTGGAACCCCCTGCCGGGGAGGTTCAAGGACTACATTGCGATGCCGAAGTTCAATATGTACCAGTCCTTGCACACCACGGTGATCGGGCCTGGCGGCAAGCCTGTCGAGATCCAGATCCGCACGCACGAGATGCACCGCCGTGCCGAGTACGGCGTGGCGGCCCACTGGAAGTACAAGGACCAGCCCAACCGGACTGCCGTGGGCCCAGGGAGTCCCAAAGACGGCGACATGGGCTGGTTGCGTTCATTGGTCGACTGGCAGCAGGAAACATCTGATCCGGGCGAATTCCTGGACTCCTTGCGTTTTGAGATCAATGCCCGCGAGGTGTTCGTCTTTACGCCAAAGGGCGAGGTCATGGCCCTTCCTGCTGGATCGACGCCGGTGGACTTCGCTTATGCTGTCCACACCGAGGTGGGTCACCGGACTATCGGCGCGCGTGTCAACGGCAAGCTGGTACCGCTTAACAGCGAACTGAATCACGGCGACTGGGTGGAAATTTTCACGTCCAAGGCCGAGGGTGCAGGGCCGAGCCAGGACTGGCAACATTTCGTCAAGAGCGCCCGGGCCCGTAACAAGATCCGGCAATGGTTCAGCAAGGAGCGCCGCGAAGAGGCGATCGAGCGGGGCAAGGACCAGCTGACCCGTGCGATGCGCAAGCAGAACTTGCCCCTTCAGCGGCTCATGACGCATGACGCCCTCTCCACGGTGGCGGAGGAATTCCACTACGTTGATATTTCGGGTCTCTACGCCGGTGTAGGTGATGGCCACACCTCGGCGCAGTCCGTCATGGAAAAGCTCATGGAGCACCTCGGTGGCCATGAAACTCCAGACGAGGACCTGGACGAAGTCAGTATCCCCTCGCAGCTCCAGAAAGCCCGGTACTCGGACTCCGGCGTCGTTGTCCGGGGAGTGGGAGATGTCTGGGTGAAGCTCGCCCGCTGTTGTACGCCCGTACCGCCCGATCCGATCCTTGGCTTCGTCACCAGGGGCTCGGGTGTTTCGGTTCACCGCACGGACTGTACGAATGTCTCGGATCTCCGGGACCAGCCGGACCGTATAGTCGAAGTCGAATGGGCCCCGACCCAATCCAGCGTTTTCCTGGTTGAGATCCAAGTGGAAGCTCTCGACCGGAAGTCCTTGCTCTCGGATGTCACCCGTGTTCTGTCGGAGAACCACGTCAATATCCTGGCTGCTTCCGTGCACACTTCCAGCGACCGTGTGGCGATCTCCCGCTTCGCTTTCGAAATGGGCGATCCCAAGTACCTGCACCATGTACTCAGCGCCGTGCGCAGGATCGACGGCGTCTTCGACGTCTACAGGACCACCGGAAACCACCGGCGAAGCTGAACCATCGAAACTCACGCGGCCGCCTTGGGCGGGAGAGCGTCAGTCTGAAGCGCGTCTTGTTGAAGGGCGTCTTGTTGAAGCGCAAGGGCTGTGAGCTTGCGCAAGGCGGCTTTTTTGTACGGGACCCTGGGGAACGCCTCCACGGCAAGCGTCAGGAGCCGAAGCCGAACGCCCAGCTGCTCCTGGGACAACAACATCCGCAGGGCCGGCACGGCCCTGTCCGCTTCCACATGCAGGGCCACATCCACAGCCGTCCGGAGGGGAGTGGTTACCAGAAGGCCGCCGATGCTGACCACGTCCAGTTGGCCCAAGCGCACTTCGTGCAGAATGCAGGCCCGGGCCGAGCGAAGGCTCGATATGCGGTGTTTGGCGTCAACTAGCAGCGAGAGCCTTTCGGGAGCATCCGCGCATCCGTAGATCCAGGCCGCCGTCATTCGGCCTGCAATGACTTTCCTCCGGATGCGATCCGGAACTACCAATGCAGCTGCACGGGCGCGGAGTCGTGGGGTGACGGCCAGTCCGGGAGGGGTGAAGCTCTTCTCGTAGAGGGGCGTGAGCACGCCGTCGGCGGCCATTGACTGAAGCTCAGCCCACGTGAACAGCGGACTGGGCGAGTACAGTTCCTGGGCAGGAGAGTCCTGTTGTTGCGAAGGCGGGAATCCTGTGTCCATTCAGCAATCATCGCGTGGCGGCCGCAACGGGAACAGGCCCCGTCCTGGTTATGTGGATAACCGGGACGGGGCCTGTCAGCTCAGTTCGTACTGTCAGCCCACGTAGTACTAGGCGAGATCGCTGGCCGAGCGCTGAATCTGGTCAAGCCACGCCTCGCGGGCCTCGAGGGCCTCGCGGGCATTCTTGATGCGGCGCTGGTCTCCGGCGTTTTCGGCCTTCTCCAGATCTTCCTTGAGGCCGACGATGGCAGCCTCAAGCTGTGATAGGGCGCTATTGGTGCGGGCCTTCGTCTCCGGGTTGCTCCGGCGCCACTTGTCCTCTTCAGCTTCCCGGACGGCGTCCTCGACCTTGCGCAGGCCGGCTTCGATCCTGCCCATGTCGGCACGGGGGACCTTTCCGGCTTCTTCCCAGCGGTCACGGATGGACTGCAGGGACTTCTTGGCCGCGTTGAGGTCCGCGATCGGCAAGAGGGCTTGGGCCTCCACAATGAGCTCTTCCTTGACGGCGAGATTGGCCGTGTATTGCTGGTCGATCTCATCGTTGGCAGCCTGGCGGTTGCTGAAGAAGACGTCCTGGGCGGCACGGAAACGGAGCCACAGGGCGTCGTCGTCCTTGCGGCTGGCGCGGGGCGTGGCCTTCCACTGGTCCATAAGGCGGCGGTACTCGCCCGCCGCGAAGCCCCAGTCAGTGGAACCCGAGAGTGCTTCGGCCTCCTCGATCAGCTGTTCCTTGGCCACCTTTGCGGCCGAATTGGTGCTGTCCAACTGCGAGAAATAGGCGCGCCGGTGGCGGTCGAAGACCGTACGGGCCGAACGGAACCGCTTCCACAGCGCGTCCTCGTTGCTGCGTCCAAGCCGGATGCCGTTCTTCTGGGCTGTCTTCCAGCTCTCGAAGAGTTCGTTCATGCGGGCGCTGGACGTCTTCCACTGCACCTGGGAGGGATCCTGGGAGGCGATGGATTCGGCTTCGGAAACGATCGCCTCGCGGGCGGCCAGCTCCGCGGAACGTGCGGCTTCGTGCGCAGCTTTCTCGGACTTTTCCAGTTCGGAAATCTGCCCAGTCAAAGCATCCAGGCGGGACTCAGCGGTGCGGATGTCCCCCACCATATTGCGCTCGGCGAGCTGCTCACGCAGGTGGTCCACTGTCTTCTGCATGTCCGTGGCCGGAGCCTTGGATTCCACACGGTGTTCCATGAGGACGATCTGCGCGACCACGTCCTCATACTTCCGGGCGAAGTACGCCAATGCCTCGTCGGTGCTTACTCCCGGGTACTGTCCCACCGGCTGTTCTTCGCCGTCGATGGTCAGGAAAACATGGCCGTCACCCTCGGCGCGCCCCCACTTGGCGGCCTCCGCGAGCGACACAGCCGTGGGCTGGGCCGCCGGAGCGGCCGGAATCACGCTAGCTGCGGCCTTCGGACGGGCAGCAAAGGCTGCAGGAGACGGTGTATGCGAGGGGGCCGGACGTGGCGTCGGAGAAGCAGGCGTCGGGGCGGACTCTGCCGCTTCGTCTGCCGGCGCAGCCGACTCAACGCCGGCGTCGGCGGCTGCCGGTGCCTGGACTTCTTCTTCGTTGGCCACTACTGCAGTTTCGTCGGATTTCTGACTGTCTGTCACCGCTAAAAGTCTTTCGCTTGGAGGGATTACTAAGGTAAGGCGCCGCGAACGGTAGTCCGGGCTGGTTACTTCAGAGAAAACGAGTCTATCGTGACAGGTGCCACAGGGGCGCCGTCGGTGGTGCTGCTGCCCGGATTAATACCCGCCTGGGCAATCTTCGTCACGACGTCCATGCCACTCGTCACTTTCCCCACCACCGTGTACCCACCTGCAGAATCCGGCGGAATGACAGTGTCTTTATAGACAATAAAGAACTGGTGCCCGTTGCCGTACGCATTGTTGCCAGTACGGGCGACGGCGATGGTTCCGGCCGGGTAAGTGTTATTAGCGGGCGTGTTCTCCAGCGGTCCCCAGTGGAAGTTGGGATCATCGCTCGTGTCCGTGCCCTTGGCCCCGCACTGCAGCACCGCAAAGTTGTCGGCGGTGGTGAGTCGAGGGCACTTGAGCCCGCTGTAATAACTCGCGTCAGTGAGGGATTTGAACACCGCTGCGGCTTGGGGAGCCGTTGTGCCATCCAGTTCGACGCCGACCGCCCCTCCGTTGAGGCTTAGCTGGCCAGTGAACGTCTTACCCGCGGCGGTGTCCGCTTTGGGAATGTCGGCACTATTCGACCCTGTCGCCGCGGTGGAAGCGGATGGGTTCGCTGAGGGAGCGGCGGACGGCGAACTCAGCCCGGCCTGCGCCGCTGCGAACTGCGATTCGCTCGGGTTCGAGTTGAACACCGTGAGTTGAAGCACGACGGCGGCAATCAGGGCGGCAGCGCCCACACCGACGGCGATCACATTGTCCCGACGGCGGCGCTTGCCCTGTGTACGCCGAAGCTCGCGCTTGGCTTCCATCTGCCTGATGCGCCGTTTGGCTTCACGGTTGTCCCGCGGCCTTGTAGACAAGAGTCCTCCTGGTTGTATGGACAAGCTTCCATCACAGGCAACCCGAATCGGGTACCCGCATTAGATGTGCAGGCGCCGAAAGCATAAACTGGCTGCCGCACATAGTTTATGCATGACTGGCTGGGCGCCCGCCTAACCTGAGCCGAATCGGCCCGTGGTTCGTGGCGCAAGGTCCGGCCCGCGCAATCATTGAGGAGAAATTTCCACCATGGCCCGTACCGCCTCCCTGTCCGGATTCCCCGAGTGGCTTCCCCAGGAGCGGTTGGTGGAACTGCATGTCCTGGACACTTTGCGCAAGACGTTCGAACTCCATGGCTTCTCTTCGATCGAAACCCGCGCTGTGGAAACAGTCGGCCAACTCCTGCGCAAAGGCGAGATCGACAAAGAGGTATACGGCCTGAGCCGCCTGCAGGAAGACGAAGATACCAGCGAGGGCGGGAAGTCGGACAAGGCAGATCCCAACGCCCTGGCCCTCCACTTCGACCTCACAGTGCCGTTTGCCCGATACGTCGTGGAGAACGCCGGTTACCTCGCCTTCCCGTTCCGCCGCTACCAGATCCAGAAGGTGTGGCGGGGGGAGCGTCCCCAGGAAGGCCGCGCCCGGGAGTTCACGCAAGCGGACATCGACGTCGTGGGCGACGGCGAGCTGCCCTTCCGCTACGACGTCGAGATCGCCCTCGTCATCGCCGAAGCGCTCAGCGCACTTCCCATTCCGGATTTCCGCCTGCGCATCAACAACCGCAAGTTGGCCGAGGGCTTCTACCGCGGTATCGGCCTGACGGACACGGCCGGCGTGCTTCGCAGCATCGACAAACTCGAGAAGATCGGTGAAGCGAAAGTCGCCGAATTGCTCAAGAGCGAGCTTGGCGCCACGGACGAGCAGGCAGCACTTGCCTTGAAGCTCGCAAGCATCCGCACCGAGGACACGTCCTTCGTGGCGCAGGTCCGGGCCCTTGGCGTCACGGACGAGCTTCTGGAAGAGGGCCTCAGCGAACTGGAACAAGTCATCGAGGCCGCCGTGCAGCGCGCCCCCGGCAAGGTTGTGGCGGACCTGAGCATCGCCCGCGGCCTTGACTACTACACCGGTACCGTCGTCGAAACCGTCCTGGTGGGACATGAGCAGCTCGGTTCCATTTGCTCCGGCGGCCGCTACGACGCCCTTGCCAGCAAGGGCAACCGCAAGTTCCCCGGCGTCGGCCTGTCGATCGGCGTGACCCGCCTTGTCTCGCGCATCCTGAGCCAGGAATTCGCGACGGCGTCGCGCTCGGTGCCCACCGCAGTGCTCGTGGCGCTGAACAACGATGACAGTTGGTCTGCTGCCCAGGATGTCGCGGCCCAGCTGCGCGGGCGGGGGATCGCAACCGAGGTTGCGGCCAAGGCCGAGAAGTTCGGCAAGCAGATCAAATTCGCCGATCGCCGCGGCATTCCTTTCGTCTGGTTCACGGACGACGACGGCAAGCACCAGGTGAAGGACATCCGCACCGGGGAGCAAGTCGACGCGGATCCGGCCAGCTGGGAGCCGTCCCCCGAGGACCTACACGTCCGCGTCACCACGCGCTAGGGACGAACCGGCGCCTCAAAGGCAAAACGCCGTGGGCCTCAGCCGGGAACGGGCCGCGCCCGGTGGGGCGGCGCTTCATCCATGCGGGTAAACTCGAACGGGATCGTTTTTATCATGATCCGCTGAAAATCATGTTGAAAGGAATGCTGTGCTGCGCACACATGACCTCGGATCCTTGCGTTCCGAGCACATTGGACAGACCGTCACCCTGGCAGGCTGGGTCGCCCGCCGTCGAGATCACGGTGGCGTGGCCTTCGTCGATCTGCGTGACGCGTCCGGTGTCGCCCAGGTGGTTGTCCGCGAGGAAGAGGTCTTCCACGGCCTGCGCAATGAATACGTGCTGCAGATCGTGGGCACCGTGAGCAAGCGTCCCGAGGGCAATGAAAACCCGCACCTCGCCACCGGAGAGATCGAGGTCATCGCCGAGAAGGTAGTGATCCTCAACACCTCGGATCCCCTTCCGTTCCAGATCGACGAGCACGTTGAGGTCGGCGAGGAAGCCCGCCTCAAGCACCGCTACCTTGACCTGCGTCGCCCGGGCCCCGCGCGGAACCTGCGCCTGCGCTCCGAAGCTAACCGCGTGGCCCGCGAACTGCTTCACCAGCAGGGTTACGTGGAGATCGAAACCCCCACGCTGACGCGCTCGACGCCGGAAGGCGCCCGCGACTTCGTTGTTCCGGCGCGTTTGGCGCCGGGTTCCTGGTACGCGCTTCCGCAGTCGCCGCAGCTTTTCAAGCAGCTGCTGCAAGTGGGCGGTTTCGAAAAGTACTACCAGATTGCCCGTTGCTACCGCGACGAAGACTTCCGTGCGGACCGCCAGCCGGAATTCACCCAGCTCGACATCGAGGCCAGCTTCGTTGACCAGGACGACGTCATTGAGCTCGGCGAAAGCATCGTCAAGGCACTGTGGCAGCTGATCGACGTCGAGATCCCGACGCCGATCCGCCGCATGACGTACCACGAGGCCATGGCCAAGTACGGATCCGACAAGCCGGATCTGCGCTTCGGCTTGGAGCTCACCGAATTGACTGAGTTCTTCAAGGACACCAACTTTGGTGTCTTCAAGGCACCCTATGTTGGAGCTGTCGTCATGCCTGGTGGAGCGTCGCAGGCCCGCCGCGCGTTGGACGCCTGGCAGGAATGGGCCAAGCAGCGTGGCGCCAAGGGACTTGCTTACGTGTTGTTCAAGGAAGACGGTGAGCTCACCGGTCCTGTTGCCAAGAACCTCACGGACGCCGAGCGGGCCGGTTTGGCCGACGCCGTGGGCGCAAAGCCCGGCGACTGCATCTTCTTTGCCGCTGGTGAGAAATCCCCGTCCCGCGCTCTGCTGGGCGCTGCCCGCGTCGAGATCGGCCACCGCACCGGCCTGATCGATCCCAAGGACTGGGCTTTCGTCTGGATCGTGGACGCTCCGATGTTCGAACCCGCAGCCGCAGCCGTTGCCTCCGGCGACGTCGCAGTGGGCGGCGGCCAGTGGACGGCACTGCACCACGCATTTACTTCTCCGAAGCCCGAGTTCCTGGACTCCTTTGACAAGGACCCGGAATCGGCCCTGTCCTACGCCTACGACATCGTGTGCAACGGCAACGAGATCGGCGGCGGATCCATCCGTATTCACGAGGCCGATGTCCAGGAGCGTGTTTTTGAGCTCATGGGTCTGGACAAGGAAGACGCCCAGACCAAGTTCGGCTTCCTGCTCGAGGGATTCAAGTACGGCGCACCTCCCCACGGCGGCATGGCCTTCGGTTGGGACCGCGTGGTGGCCCTGCTCGCCGGCGTCGATTCGATCCGCGACGTCATCGCTTTCCCCAAGTCCGGCGGCGGCTACGACCCCCTGACCGCTGCTCCTGCCCCCATCACGGCGCAGCAGCGCAAGGAAGCCGGAGTTGACTTCAAGCCTGAAGCCAAGGCTCCCGCAGCACCGGCAGCCAAGCCGGAGTAGCTGGAAACCTTGGAAGTAACCCGAAGGCCCTCGCACATTGCGGGGGCCTTCGGCATAGCATGACGGCGATTGACGTTGAGGAGGACTCGTGGCGCAGGAAATGGGCTTTGCATTGCTTGAGGAGCTGATGGACCGTGCGTGGCCGGCCCCGGATCGTGAGGACGCCGGTGGATGGGTCCTGCGGGCCGCGGGAGGTGTCACACAGCGGGCAAACTCGGTCTGGCCGAGGGAACAGGCCCATGACCACGAGTCGGCAGTACGCATCGCCACGCAGTGGTATCGCTCCCGGCGCCTGCCACTGATCTTCCAGGTTTTCGACGACGAACGAAGCGTGGGCCTCAACGCGGTGCTGGATGCGCAGCGATTCACCCGGCAGTCCGAGACCCTCATTATGATTCGCGCGGCCAGGGCCCTTCCCGTTGCCCCGCCGGCTGGCTGGGTGAACGACGTCGAGCTCTCCGACGAGCCTTCCGAAGAGTGGCTCCGGCTGTGGTGGTCCGTCGACGGGCGCGGCGGGGACGCCGAGCTGGAGATTGCCCGGAAGATCTTGGCGCCGTGTCCCTCGATCTACGCCCTCGTAAGGGACGACGACGGCGCTTCGGCCGCCGTCGGGCGCCTCGCCCTGGTGGACGGCGGCGGAGGCATCTACTGCATGGCAACCGAGGCCGGACGCCGTCGGCAAGGCTTCGGGCGGCGGGTGCTGGGTGCACTTCTGGAAGCGGGCGGCCACCGAGGCGTATCCGAGTTCTGGCTACTGGTGATGGCCTCGAATACCGGCGCCCAGGCTCTGTACGAGGGCGCCGGGTTCGCAGAGCGAGGCAGGTACCTCTACCGGCAGGCACGGCCCCGGCGGGCGTTGTCAGGCTGCTAGGAAACGTGGTCGCGCTGCGCCGTTTACGAGGGCGTTCAGAGCCGGAGCCGTTGTCCCCTGTATGAAGTTTTCGCCGATCAGGCGCCTTCGAACGCGCTGGATTCCGGGAAGGGGTCGTTCATGTCGTCCATGTCGGCGTCTGGCCATGGGTGTGCGGCCGTGAAGGAGTGCCAGTCCGGGAATGGATCCGGGGGCATTTCCGGTCCGGGGTATGCGGGCAGCTCCTCGTCGGGGCTTGGATCTGGGCCTGGCTGTGTTTCGGTGATCGGGATGTGGTGTGGCCAGTGGGGTGGTTCCCAGTCTTGGTGTTCGCTGGGGTAGTGGCGTTGTGAGGGTGATGTCCATCCCGGTGGACTATTTTTGCTGGCTGTGGTGGGGGTCCAGCCGGTCCGGTGTTTGAGGCGGTGGTGTTTGGGGCAGGGCTGGGCCAGGTTGGAGATGCCGGTGGTGCCTCCGTGGGCCCAGGCCAGGAGGTGGTCTGCTTCGTTGTCCAGGGAGTGGTTGTTGCAGCCGGGGAAGGGGCATTTGCCGTCGCGGAGCCGGAGCCATTGGCGTTGGGCTTTGGTGACGCGGTAGCTGGTGCGTCCGATTTCCAGCGGGGCACCGTCGCGGGGGTCGGTCAGGACGCGGTGGAAGGAGTCTGCGCCGTCGGTGATCAGGCGCCGCGCCATGGACGGCGGGATCGGCCCGTACCCGTCCAGCATGGCCGGTTCGTCCGTGGCGCCCAGCAGTGACAGGACGGGGACGGTGATCAGGACCTGTGCTTTGGGGGAGGGGACGCGCCCGGCCTGTCCTGGTTCCGCCCCGCTGACTTCCGTGCCGCCGTCGGGCATTTCATCGTTGGTGTTGTTGGTGCCGTTGGTGAGGAGCCAGGTGGCGGTGATGTCGGCGCGGAGCTGGGCGAGGGTCCGGGGTTCGTGGGGGCTTTGGAGGGCGCGGGCCGCGGTGGTGGTGCGGTTCCAGATCGCCGCGGCGGTGGCTGCGGGGAGGTGGGCTGAGAGCCATGCCATGCCGTCCTTGTCCGGGGTGTATTCGACGCGCCGGTCCTGGGCTCGTTTGGCGTGGCGTTTTTCGATGCTGATCGGGTGGTGGCGTTCGCGCCAGGTGAGGGCTTTGGCGCGGAACCGGGAGGGGACGAGGTCTCCGGCGGGGCAGCCGCGGGCGGGGGTGGGCGTGTCGGGGTCCAGGAAGTGTGTTTCGAGGGCGGCGGGGTCCAGGGTGTCGGTTTCGTCGATGATGATGCGGGCGTGCTGCCAGGAGATCGTCCCGGATCCAAGGGCGGTCAGGGTCCGTGGCAGGGCCGTGGTCAATGCGTGGCTTTCGGAGAGGAGGGCTGCGGCGGTTCGTTCGCTGACGGTCAGGGCGCAGGCGAGCTCGGCGATCAGGGCGAGTTCGTGGGCGGTGCGTTCCTGCGGGGAGGGGGCCGGTGATGCCAGGGCCCTGGCTGCCTGGACGTAGTTGGCGGCGAGCTTGGCTTTCAGGGCGGCGGTCCGGGCTTCCAGGCGGGCGACCTCGGCGAGGCCGTCCAGGCAATCATCCGCCAGGCTGCGCAGGGGATCGGGGCGGTCCGTACCGGCTTCGGCCAGGGCAGCAAGCACGGCAACGGACGCGGCAACGGCCTCCACGGCCGCGCTGCTGTCAGCACTGTTGTCCGCGCTGCTGTCCACACTCAAAGCTGTCCCTCCATCCATACCCACAGCATCGCAGGAGGCGCCGACAATTTAGCGCGGTCGCGAGGAAGATGCCGCGGTGTTGCGCTGCGGTTCGCTACAGCGGGTCCGTGACCTGTATCTGCACGGCGCATGCATCTGCCGCAGCCCTGCGGAGCACGGTGGCGTTGGGATCGGCAACCGCCAGGAACGCGAGCCTTTTCCGCGAGGCGTATTCCCTCAACGCCGCTTCCTCCACGACCGCCACGGACAGCGCTGCGTCACCGCCCAGGACCAAGTATTCAATGCTGTGCCCAGCGAACACACCAGCGGCATATCCGGCCACAGCTTCCGTCAGCGCGTTGGCCTGGTTCTCGCGCCGCCGGGCAAACCGCTGCTGCGAGGATCCCCCCGCTGCGGACCGCGACTGAACGTAACGGGAACCCGATTTGGACGCAGACACTCTCCCGCCGCTCACGACCCCTACGGCATAGCCGCCCCGGCGAACCAGAATGATGCCGAGCCGCCTTTCCTGTGAAGCAAGCGACGCCAAACGCTCAACCGTGGTGGATCCCTTGCCGGGCCTTCCATCGACGGGCCAGGGGGCTGTCAGTAGCGCCGTGGCGCCATCAGCCGCCCGCAGGAGGGTACCGCCGTCGTTGGGCTCTTCCTCAACAGCGCCATGGCTCGCGGCGAAGCGTTCCACCCAGCCGGTGAGGCGCGGGGCAGGGATGAACGCGGTGCGGGACGCCGCCGATGGTTGCTTTCCGCTGGGACCAGATGGCCGGATCTGCACGTCGATGTCTCCTTAACTGGAATCATGAGTAGCCTATCCATGTGGAAGATCTCTTTGGTGCCGGCGCGGACAACGACGACGACGCCGGCAGCCGGGCGACGGACCCGGACCGTTCCGGGGCAGGGCGCACGGCGTCGCCGCGCAGCCCCCTGGCCGTCCGGATGAGGCCGCGAACGCTGGACGACGTCGTGGGCCAGCAGCATTTGCTGGGCCACGGGTCGCCCTTGCGGCAGCTCGCCGCCGGAGCTGACGCCGCCGGCCCCGCCGGTCCCAGCTCAGTCATCCTGTGGGGACCGCCAGGAACAGGAAAGACAACGCTGGCACACGTCATCGCCCGCGGACCGGGCAGGAAGTTCGTGGAATTGTCCGCCATCACCGCCGGTGTCAAGGATGTCCGGCTCGTCATGGAAAATGCGTTGACTGCACGGGATCTTTACCGGACCACCACCGTGCTGTTCCTCGATGAGATCCACCGCTTCAACAAAGCCCAACAGGACGCCCTGCTTCCCGGAGTCGAGAAGGGCTGGGTGGTGCTGGTCGCAGCCACCACGGAAAACCCCTCGTTCTCGGTGGTTTCGCCGCTGCTGTCGCGGTCATTGCTGCTTACTCTCAAGCCGCTCACGGGCGGTGACATCGAAGGGCTTCTGCAAAGGGCTGTTGCCGATGCCCGCGGCTTGGCCGGGGGAGTGCAGCTCACGCCCGAAGCCCTCGAGCATTTGGTCCGGTTGTCCGGTGGAGATGCCCGCCGTGCGCTCACGGCCCTTGAGGCCGCTGCCGGGGTGGCCTACGGAGACCGCACCAACGACGGCGGCGACGCTTCCGAAGACGCGTCCGAAGAGGCAAGACTGGCGGGCGACGACGCTCCGGAGCTTCCAGTGCGCGTCGAGCTCCGCCATACGGAGCGGGCCCTGGATGTGGCCGCAGTTCGATACGACCGGGCGGGCGACCAGCACTACGACGTCGCCAGCGCGTTTATCAAGTCGATCCGCGGCTCCGACGTCGACGCGGCCCTCCACTACCTGGCCCGTATGCTCGAAGCAGGCGAGGATCCGCGCTTCGTGGCCCGCCGCATCGTTATCTCTGCGGCCGAGGACATCGGAATGGCAGATCCCACGGCACTACAGACCGCCGTCGCCGCTGCCCAGGCCGTACAACTCATCGGCATGCCCGAGGGCCGGATCATCCTCGCCGAAGCCGTGGTGCATTTGGCAACGGCGCCCAAGTCCAACGCCGCTTACATGGGCATCAACAAGGCCGTCGCCGATGTGCGCGCCGGCATGGGAATCGGGATTCCGGCGCACCTGCGCGACGCCCACTACCAGGGCGCGAAGGGACTTGGCCATGGACAGGGCTACCAATACGCCCATGATGCCCCGCACGGCGTTGCCACCCAGCAATATGCTCCGGATGATTTGGTGGGCAGGGACTATTACGAGCCCACAGCGAACGGCGCGGAACGGGACATTGCTCCCAGGCTTGAGCGACTACGCAGGATCATCCGGGGCACTTAGCCGTCATGGTAGGCTAGATGCTTGTCTGGCAAGGCACGGAGGCACAATCCTTCAGAACGTAGCTTCTGATGTTGTGCCCTGCGCCCCGTAGCAAAAGGCAGCGGTTGGCCGATGCTCTCCCTCATGGAGGCCAGTAACACTGACACACCGCAGATATTGGAAGGACACAAGTGGCTAACAACACTCGTGCTCGCCGTACCGCACGTCTTTCGCGTGCACTCGGCATCGCTCTGACTCCCAAGGCCGCCAAGTACATGGAGCGCCGTCCGTACGGCCCCGGTGAGCATGGCCGTGCCCGCAAGAAGCAGGACTCTGACTACGCTGTACGTCTGCGCGAAAAGCAGCGTCTGCGCGCCCAGTACGGCATCCGCGAAGCCCAGATGACCCGTGCCTTCGAAGAAGCACGCCGCACCAAGGGCCTGACCGGTGAGAACCTGATCGAGCTGCTCGAAATGCGTCTCGACGCCCTCGTGCTGCGTGCCGGCTTCGCCCGCACCATCGCCCAGGCCCGCCAGCTGGTTGTGCACCGCCACATCCTTGTTGATGGCATTCGCGTGGACCGCCCGTCATTCCGCGTTGCGGAAGGCCAGCTCATCCACGTTCACAGCCGCAGCGAAGTCATGGCTCCGTTCCAGGTTGCAGCTGCCGGCGCACACGTCTTGAACGTCGTTCCGGCTTACCTGGACGTCAAGATCGACGCCCTCCAGGCTCGCCTGGTTCGCCGCCCGAAGCGCTCTGAGGTCCCCGTGACCTGCGAAGAGCAGCTCGTCGTCGAATTCTACGCTCGCTAAATTCCAGCGCGCATACAAAGAAGCCCGTGGCACGCGCCGCGGGCTTCTTTGTATGTAAGGTACTTGGGGAAGCCACGCCGGGGGTGCTTGCGCAGACCCGCAAGGAGAACTGCACCGTGCGTCCACCGCTACGCAACAAATGCTAGGAGATGAGTGTCCATGACTGGTGGCGATATTGCAGGCCTGATCGCGGCCGGAGTTTTCGCGCTCCTTGTGCTGCTGTTGGCTGTGCCGATCCTCAAACTTGGGCGCGTCTTTGACGAAGTCCGCACTTCCATCCGCTCTTTGAGCGACGGAGCGACGCCCCTGATGGACGAAGTCACAGCGACCGTTTCCACCACGAACCAGCAGCTGAAGAAGGTGGATGGCATCACCTCCAACGTCTCTGATGCCTCCGCCAACATCTCGGCGTTGTCCTCGCTGGTGGCAGCGACGGTCGGTTCGCCCCTTATCAAGGTGGCTGCGTTCAGCTACGGAGTGCGTTCGGCCTTTGCCAACCGCCGCAAACCGGGCAGCGGCCGTCGCAGCCGCTGAATCCGTTCGTCAATCTCGGCCTTCGTACGTCAGGAATATTGTGAAAAGAATCGTCTGGATGGGGATCGGTATGGCAATCGGTGTCATCGCCTTCCGCAAGTTCACCGAAGCACGGGCCAATATCGGACCCGACGGCCTGAACCGCGCCGTAACTCGCCTGGCTGATGGTGTGTACGACTTTGCCGACGCCGTGCGAGCCGGAATGAGTGAACGCGAGGGCGAGCTCCGGGCCGCACTCGGCGTCAACGGGCCGGACGCCGATAGGCGCTAGCAGCCGGGGTACAAGCTGCCGCGGTTCGCCCAAGCGGCCGTCAACAGGGCAGAATTAGAAGCTGCGGCAATGGCACATGCCAGAACCGCGCACAAACTCATGTGCAGTGAATTGAGAAGGGTAAGTAATCAGCTAATGAAGTCGCAGGAGATCACCAAACGCTGGGTGGACTTTTTTGTCAGCAAGGGCCACACAGCCGTGCCCTCCGCGTCGCTCGTATCCAGCGACCCCTCCCTGCTTTTCACTGTGGCCGGTATGGTTCCCTTCATTCCTTACCTGACCGCCCGCGAAGAGCCGCCCTTCAAGCGCGCCACGAGCGTCCAGAAGTGCATCCGCACCGGGGACATCGAGGAAGTGGGCAAGACTGCCCGCCACGGCACGTTCTTCCAGATGTGCGGCAACTTCTCCTTCGGGGACTATTTCAAGGAAGACGCCATCAAGTTCGCCTTCGAACTGCTCACCAAGAGCGTCGACGACGGCGGCTACGGACTGGACGTCGACCGTCTCTGGGTGACTGTCTACGAAGAAGACGACGAAGCCCAGGAATTGTGGCTGAAGAACACCGGCATCCCGGCCGAGCGCATCCAGCGCATGGGCAAGGCCGACAATTATTGGTCCACGGGACAGCCCGGACCTGCCGGTCCGTGCTCGGAAATCTACTACGACCGCGGTCCTGCCTATGGTGCCGAGGGCGGCCCCATCGCGGATGAGAACCGCTATGTGGAGATCTGGAACCTGGTGTTCATGCAGTACCAGATCGACAACGTCCGCTCAAAGGTGGACTTCGACATCGTGGGCGAACTGCCCAAGAAGAACATCGACACAGGCCTCGGTATGGAGCGCCTCGCGATGATCCTGCAAGGCGTCGAGAACATGTATGAGACCGACCAGGTCCGTCCGGTCATCGACAAGGCCGCAGCGCTCTCCGGCAAGGAATACACTTCCGCCGAGTCCGCTGACGATCCACACCACACGGACGATGTCCGCATGCGGGTCGTCGGCGACCATATCCGTTCGGCCCTTATGCTGATCTCCGACGGCGTGTCCCCGTCCAATGAGGGCCGCGGCTACGTGCTGCGCCGGCTCATCCGACGTGCCGTCCGTGCCATGCGCCTCCTCGGCGTCGAAGAAGCCTGCCTCCCGCAGCTGCTTCCGGCATCACGCGACGCCATGAAAGGCGTGTACCCGGTGGTGGAGACCGACTTCGACCGCATCAGCCGTATCGCCTACGCCGAAGAGAGGGCTTTCCTCCGCACCATCGCTTCAGGTACTGCGCGCCTGGAGGAAGCCGTGGTGCTCTCTAAAGCCGCCGGTAAGCCGTTGTCCGGCGAAGATGCCTTCGCGCTCCATGACACGTACGGATTCCCGATCGATCTCACTCTCGAAATGGCCGAGGAAGCCGGGCTGAAGGTTGATGAGGCTGAATTCCGCAGCCTCATGCTGGAACAGCGTCAGCGCGCCCAGGCCGACGCCAAGTCCAAGAAGGGCGGGCACGCCGATGTCTCGGCCTTTCAGGAGCTCCTGGCAGAAGGTGCGACCGTCTTCACGGGCTACACCGAGTTGGAAGGCGAAGCCCGCGTCCGCGGCATCGTCAGTTCCGGAAAACGCGTCGCCCACGCTTCCACGGGCGACGAAATCGAGCTCGTGCTCAACGAAACTCCGTTCTACGCCGAGGCCGGTGGCCAGTCTGCCGACAAGGGACTTATCACCGGCGACGGCTTCGTCGTCGAGGTTCTCGACGTCCAGCGCCCCGTGAAGGGCCTGAGCGTCCACAAGGCGATCGTCCGCGAAGGGGAGATCGCCTCGGACGCCCTGGTGCGTGCCGCCGTCGACCGCGAGCGACGCCACGCTGCAGAACAGGCGCACACCGGCACCCACATCGTGCACGCGGCCTTGCACCAGATCCTTGGCCCGGAAGCCACCCAGCGTGGTTCTTTCAACAAGGCCGGCTACCTGCGCTTCGACTTCGCCTGGGGCGAGGGGCTGAGTCCAGCCACGAAGTCCGAGATTGAAGAAGTCTCAAACATCGCTATCCGGAACAACTTCCGGGTGGACACCAAAGTCATGGGGCTCGCTGAGGCCAAGGCATTGGGCGCCATGGCCCTGTTCGGAGAGAACTACGGCAGCGAGGTTCGCGTCGTGGAGATCGACGGCGCATGGTCCCGTGAACTCTGCGGTGGCACCCATGTGGCCAACACGTCCCTCATCGGAAGCCTCTCGCTGCTCGGCGAACAGTCTGTCGGTTCGGGAAACCGCCGCGTGGAAGCCTTTGTCGGCCTTGACGCCTTCCGGCACCTTGCTGCTGAGCGCGCCTTGGTCACAGAGCTCACTGAGATGCTCAAGGTTCCGTCGGGCCAGTTGGCGGACCGGATCTCCAGCACCCTGGCTAAACTCAAGGCGACCGAGAAAGAACTTGACCGCCTCCGGAAAGAACAGCTGACCGCAGCCGCGGCGAACCTCTTTGCCACAGCGCGGGATGCCGCCGGTGTTCGGGTAATCGCGCACGACGCCGGCCAGGTCGGGGGAGCGGACGACCTCCGCGGCCTCGCCATGGACCTGCGCAACCGGCTCGGCTCCGACGCGTCCACCGTGGCGGTGGCGGGTGTCAGCAACGACCGTCCCGTGATCATCGTGGCGACGAACGAAGCGGCCCGCGAAGCAGGCGTCAAGGCAGGCGCCCTTGTGCGGGTGGCTGCAGGAATACTCGGCGGCGGCGGTGGTGGCAAGGACGACGTCGCCCAAGGCGGCGGAACCGACCCCTCGAAGATCGCACCGGCCCTTGCGGCCGTTGTGGACGCGATCGCCAAGCGCTGATCTTGGAGGCCATTGCGAGCAACGACGACTACCCGCGGGGAACCAAGCTGGGGGTAGACGTCGGCACGGTCCGTGTGGGCGTTGCCATCTGTGATCCCGACGGGATCCTGGCTACGCCGTTCAAGACCGTGAGCCGGGACGCCAAGAAGAATTCCGATATCGGGGTCATTGTCCGGCAGGCTGCCGAGCTCGGCGCCGTCCAGATCTTCGTCGGCCTGCCTCGAACCATGAAGGGTGAGGAACACGCGTCCGCGGTCATGGCCAGCGACTACGCCGAGTTGCTCGCCGCCCACTTGCAGCGGCGCGGACTTGACGTTCCTGTCAACCTGGTTGACGAGCGGCTCAGTACCGTGACGGCTCACCGCAATCTCCATGAAGCTGGCATGAGCAGCAAAGATCATCGTAAAGTGGTGGATCAGGTTGCCGCTGCCGGAATTCTGCAGCACGCGATCGACATGCAAAAAGCCAGAGGTGCAGATGTAGGCAGGCGCGTGCAGGCGCCGTTGCCGCTCCAACACGTTGACGGTGCCACGGCGCCGCTGCAATCCTCCGACATTGATCCACACTCTCGAACGAGGGGAAGACAATCGTGAGCCCGGTCAACAACGACCCCTCCAACGACGCTTCAGAAGACCGCACCCGGCAGCTGACTCGTCGTGAAATCCGTGCCAGGGAACGCTTCCTGGAGACCCAAAACCAAGAAATACTTCCACCGCCCGTGCCGGTCCACGTTGAACCTGTAGCGGTACCGAAACCACAGCTGGCATACGTTCCGGACTACGCGTCGGCCGACTCGGAAGCGACCTCCCACGCCTCTGAGCTCCATGACGACGGAATCCAGGATGAATCCGTTCCTTCCGAAAGCTTGCCTCTCCAGGCCGAAGCGGCTCAGCACGCAGAAGACGCGCACCCGGAGACTGCCGAGCCCCACGACGTCGAGCACTTCGCCGCTGTTCCGGCCTACGAGGACGCGCATGGTGCAGAGTTCCACGATCCACATGCGCATGACGAAGTTTATGAGCACCACGATCCTGCCTTTGATTACGAACTCCACGACACGCATGACCCCCATGAACTCATGGCGTCCGCCACGCCTGCGCCAAAGGCTCCGTCGAAGAAAGTCCGCAGGCGGCGTCGCCTCGTCGCGCTCCTGCTCAGCCTCACAGTGTTCGTAGCAGCGGTCGCGATCGGGGCGCAGTTCCTGAAGCCACTTCTCGGGATGGACAAGGTCAGCGACTACCCCGGCCCGGGCACTGGTTCCGTCACCGTGACGGTCGCCCCAGGTTCCGGCCCCAAGCTGGTCGCGACCACGCTCCAGAGCCAGCACGTCATTGCCAACGCCGACACGTTCCTTGCTGCGTTCACTGCTGCCGGTGGTGAACTCTCACCCGGCGATTTCACTTTCCGCACGGAAATGAAGAACTCAGATGCAGTGAATGTGCTCCTCGGCAAGGATTCCTCCAAGGTCATGTACTTCGCGCTGAGTGCGGGGCTGCGCATCGGCGAGTCGCTCGATGCTATCTCCAAGGGCTCGGGTATCCCCGTCTCCGAGTTGAAGGCCCTCAGCGATTCGCCGGCCCAATTCGGCGTCCCCGCCCCGGCAAAAAATCTCGAAGGCTTCCTGGCACCGGGGGAGTACCGCTTCCCCCTCGGAACCTCCGCGAAGGACATCCTACAGAAGCTCGTCACCGCTACGACCGATGAGCTCAAGGCGCAGGGTGTCACTGATCCCGCCAGGCAGTACCAGATCATCACGGTCGCCAGCATCGTCCAGGCTGAAGGCGGCCAGGCCGACTACGGGAACGTGGCCGGGGCCATCTACAACAGGCTCAAGCCGGGCAACACTGAGACAAATGGCCTCATCCAGTCCGACGCAACCGTCACCTACGGCCTCGGTACCAAGACCTTCCACTTGACCGATGCCGAGAAGGCCGACAAGAGCAACCCCTACAACACCTACGCCAATGTGGGCCTGCCGGTTGGCCCGATCGGCTCGCCCGGCAAGACGGCAATCGATGCTGCAGCGAAGCCGACAGCCAACAACTACCTCTACTGGGTGACCATCAACCTGGACACCAAGGAGACGAAGTTCTCCAGCACGTTGGCGGAACACCTCAGGTACGTTGACCAATACAACCAATGGTGTGCCGCCAACGCCGGACGGTGCGTGTGAGCAGACGTGCCGCCGTCCTGGGGCACCCGATCAGCCACTCGAAGTCTCCGGCGCTCCACCGTGCGGCTTACGCGAAGCTGGGGCTCGACATCTACTACTCAGCGATCGACGTCACTGTCGAGCGGCTGCACGCCTTTATGGCGGACCTTGAGGACAGGGACAATTGGTGCGGCTTGTCGGTGACCATGCCGCTCAAAACCGCCATGGTGGACGAAGTCGACGAAGTCCGTGGGGCCGGTTTGCACCTGGGTGTCATCAATACGGTGTCGTTTGAAGCCACAGCGCACGGTGTGCGGCGGGTTGGCCACAACACGGATGTGGCCGGCATCGTGGAAGCTGTCCGGAATGCAGGGGGCCGGGCGCAGCCGAAGTCCGCTATTCTCGGCGGCGGCGGAACTTCCGCCGCGGCCATCGCGGCGCTGCGGGAGCTCGGTTCGCACCACGTTGATGTCTACGTGCGCGACACCGGACGTGCCGCCGAAGCGAAAGCCGCGGCTGCCGGCGTCGGGCTCTCTCTTCAACTCCGCCCCATGACTGAGGCGGCCGAGGGGATGGCGGGCGCCGATCTGGTGATCTCCACCCTTCCCCCGCGGGCGGCAGACAGCATTGCCGCGCAGCTCGGCAGGCTGTCCGACGGCGGGGCGGGTGTCCTGCTCGATGTCGCCTACGATCCGTGGCCCAGCCGCATCGCCGAAGCATGGCATTCACGGGGTGGGGTTGTGGTTCCTGGGCTCGAGATGTTGCTCTATCAAGCCGTGGAGCAAATCCGTTTGTTTTCCGGCGCTGACGTCACGGCCGATGTCATAGATGTGATGTGTGACTCAGTCGGGCTTCCCCGGCGGGTCTACTAAGGGCCTTACATGGCAGGATTGGATATATGTTGCGTTGGTTGACCGCCGGTGAATCCCATGGCCCGGCACTGCTCGGAATTGTTGAAGGCGTTCCCGCCGGTGTGGAACTCACCAGCGAGGAAATCCGTGACGCTTTGGCGCGCCGCCGTCTCGGATATGGCCGTGGCGCCCGGATGAAATTCGAGCAGGACGAAGTGAGCATCCTTGGCGGCGTGCGTCACGGCGTCACACAGGGCGGACCCGTCGCCATCCAGATCGGCAACACGGAATGGCCCAAATGGGAGCAGATCATGTCTGCCGACCCCGTGGACCCGGCGCTCCTTGCCGACCAGGCACGCAATGCGCCCCTGACCCGTCCGCGGCCGGGGCACGCGGACTTCACAGGCATGCAGAAGTACGGGTTTCCTGAGGCCCGCCCCGTTCTGGAACGGGCCAGCGCCCGGGAAACCGCCACACGAGTCGCGTTGGGCACTGTTGCCTCCCAATTCCTGAAGCAGCTCGGCATCGAGCTCGTCAGCCACACGGTCTCCATTGCGAGCGTCTCCGTGCCTGAGGGCCGTCCCCTGCCCGTGCCCTCCGACGTTTTGGCGCTCGACGCCGATCCTCTGCGTTGCTTCGACCGCGAGACCTCGAACGCCATGGTGGCCGAGGTTGACGCGGCACACAAGGAAGGCGAGACCCTCGGCGGTGTTGTCGAGGTTTTGGCCTACGGACTTCCCCCGGGACTGGGCAGCTACGTGCACTGGGACCGTCGCCTCGATTCCCGACTGGCTGCTGCCCTGATGGGAATCCAAGCCATCAAGGGCGTCGAAGTGGGCGATGGCTTCCTCACCGCCGCCCGCCGAGGCTCAGCCGCCCACGATGAGATAGTCAAGGACGACACCGGCCGGATCGTTCGCCAGACCAATCGGGCCGGCGGCATTGAAGGCGGCATGAGCATCGGCGAAGTCCTGCGTGTCCGCGCCGCCATGAAGCCCATCGCCACCGTCCCGCGCGCACTCAAGACCATCGACGTCAGCACTGGTGAAGCCGCCAAGGCCCATCACCAGCGCTCCGACGTTTGTGCCGTCCCGGCTGCGGGCGTCGTGGCCGAAGCCATGGTGGCCCTGGTACTCGCCGAAGCTGTTGCTGAGAAGTTCGGCGGGGACTCGGTCGCCGAAACCGCCCGGAACCTTCGGGGTTACCTGGACAGCATCCCGGCAACCCTGGACTCGGTCGGCCACTAGTGATCCCCAATACCTCGGGCGCCAGTGCCGGGCGTGCGATTGCCCTGGTGGGGCCGATGGCGGTTGGCAAGTCGGTCATTGGGCACCAGCTTTCGCAACAATTGGGCGTCCCGTTCGTGGACACCGACGCCGTCATTGTTGAACACCACGGAACCATCGCCGATATTTTCGCGGGTCGCGGAGAACACGCGTTCCGGGAGATCGAGGCCAGGACAGTTGCGCGGGCCATTGAAGCCGCGAACATCAGCGGTGCGGTTGTCTCGCTTGGCGGCGGAGCGGTACTGGACTCCGGCACGCAACAACTGTTGGGTGACTGCACGGTGGTCTACCTCGAATGTGATGCCGGGACTGTCGCCGAACGCATCGCCCGCAACACCGGCCGGCCGCTCCTTGCCGGCGACGCGATGGCCCGATGGGAGACCCTTTTTGCGGCCCGGCGCCCTGTCTACGAACGCCTGGCAGATATCGTCATCGACGTCCGGACTGGAACCGTGGCGGAAATCGCGCTCGACGTGGAGGAAGGACTGCGTGAATACGCGGCCTTGAAAGAGGAAGTGCAAAAGTGAGTAACGAAGCAACTGTCATCAAGGTCACTGGCCAGTCGGCCAACGAGAATTACGACGTCGTCATCGGACGAGGCCTCTTGGAGACCCTTCCCGCGAAGCTGGGGGAGCGCGTCAAGCGCGTCCTGGTGGTCCATCCACGGGCCCTGCGCCTTACGGGCGACACGGTCCGCGCTGAGCTGGAGGCTTCCGGATTCACCGCCGTCACGGCCGAGATCCCAGATGCTGAAGAAGGCAAGCATATCCAGGTTGCCGCTTTCTGCTGGCAGGTGCTTGGCCAGAATGACTTCACCCGCTCCGACGCCATTGTGGCGGTCGGCGGCGGTGCGGTCACCGATTTGGCTGGCTTCGTCGCCGCCACGTGGCTGCGCGGTGTCAAAGTCATCCACATGCCCACGAGCCTCCTCGGCATGGTGGACGCCTCCGTGGGCGGTAAGACCGGCATCAACACGGCCGAAGGAAAGAACTTGGTGGGTTCCTTCCACCCGCCCGCAGCTGTCTTGGCGGACCTGGACACGCTTCAGACGCTTCCCAAGAATGAGTTGATTTCGGGAATGGCGGAGGTCATCAAATGCGGTTTCATTGCTGATCCCGCCATCTTGGACCTCGTCGAGAACAAGCCGGAAGAGGTCACCGACCCCGGTTCGGCCGTGCTCCGCGAGCTCATCGAACGGGCCATTGCGGTCAAGGCGAAAGTGGTTTCCGAAGACCTCAAGGAATCCGGCCTGCGCGAAATCCTGAACTACGGCCACACCCTCGGCCACGCGATCGAGCTCGTGGAACGCTACTCCTGGCGCCATGGAGCAGCGGTCTCTGTGGGCATGATGTTCGCGGCCGAGCTCGCCCGCAGCGTCGGTAGGCTTTCCGAGGTCGACGCCGACCGGCACCGCACCATCCTCGAGGGACTTGGGTTGCCTGTCAGCTACCGCCGGGACCGCTGGCAGGGCCTGCTCGACGGAATGCGTCGTGACAAGAAGTCGCGCGGCGACCTTCTGCGTTTCGTGGTGCTCGACGGCGTGGCCAAGCCTGGAATCCTCGACGTTCCGGACACATCGCTCCTTTTCGCTGCCTACCAGGAGATCGCATCATGACGACCGAAACGTTCAGCAGCATCAGCGATTGGCCCACGGGCGGCTTTCCCGGTGTGCGCATCAACCCGGACACGCTCCTGCCAGCCATCGTCAACGAGGAAGCCATGCATTCCGCGTTGGCCGAGTCCGCCGATCCAGCCGACCGGATCATGGCCCTCATGCTCGAAGGACACCCGGGTGAAGCTGCGGAGTTGCTCGCGGAGGCCCGTTACAACGCCCCCGAGTGCTTCAATCTGCGGATTATCGAAGCCGAACTGCACCGCGCCACGGGCCGCTTCGACCGCGCCGTGGAGCTCTTCCGCCAGCTCCTCGCGGAGGTCCACGGAACCGTCAGGGAGCCAATCGTCCAGCAGTATCTGGGGCGGGCGTATTTCGTAGCCGGAAATCCGGTCGCCGCGGCGGAGTCGTTCAACAAAGCCTTGAACCTGCGCGTCGCCCAGGCAGCCGACGCTTCACTGATCTATTCCTCTGCTGTGGCCCTTCAGCGCGCCCGGTACGTCCTCGAATTCGCGTCCTAGGCGGGCTCGCCGCCTGGACAATCTCCCGCTTGGACATGGGCCGCTGCAGCCGGAGTGCTTTTTGCCGGTAGAATGGTCTTTGGATTTTTGATAAATACGCGCTGGCGGCCGTCAAGGCATGCCTGCTTGGCATAATCGGCTGGAACCCAGCGAGCGTAGCTAGAACCAGTGAGAGAAACCAGAGGATACTAGTGGCAACCACAAATGACATCAAGAACGGAACGGTGCTGAAGCTCGAGGGCCAGCTCTGGAACATCATTGAGTTCCAGCACGTCAAGCCGGGCAAGGGCGGCGCGTTCGTGCGGACCAAGATGCGCAACGTTATGTCGGGCAAGGTGGTGGACAAGACCTTCAACGCCGGCCTCAAGATTGAAACCGCCACGGTGGATCGCCGCGATTACCAGTACTTGTACCAGGACGGTGCAGATTTCGTCTTCATGGATACCCAGGACTTCGACCAGATCACCGTTTCCGGTGCCACGGTTGGCGATGCCACCAACTTCATGTTGGAAAACCAGATGGTCAACATCGCCATCCACGAGGGCACCCCGCTCTACATTGAACTACCCCCGAGCGTGGTCCTCGAAATCACGTACACCGAGCCGGGCCTGCAGGGCGACCGCTCCTCCGCCGGAACCAAGCCGGCCACTCTTGAGACCGGCTACGAGATCCAGGTGCCCCTGTTCGTTGAGAACAACACCAAGGTCAAGGTCGACACCCGCGACGGCAGCTACCTGGGCCGGGTCAACGACTAGTGAGCGCCCGTGGCAAGGCCCGCACAAGGGCCCTCGAAGTACTGTTCGAAGCGGAGCAGCGTTCCGCCTCCGCGTTCGAGGTCTTGAAGGCCCGCAGGGAAATGACCGATCTCGTGGTCAACCCGTACACAACGGACATCGTGGAGGGCGTGGTTTCCATGCAGCCCACTATCGACGAATTCCTGCAGACCTACGCGCAAGGCTGGACCTTGGAGCGGATGCCCGCCGTTGACCGCATCATCTTGCGTATCGGCGCTTGGGAACTTCTCTACAACGACGACGTCCCGGACGGTGTCGCGGTCAGCGAAGCCGTGGCACTGGCCAAGACCATGTCCACCGACGAATCGCCCGCGTTCATCAATGGCCTCCTCGGCCGCCTGCAGACGCTGAAGCCTTCCCTGCTCGCCTAGGCGGCGCAGAAAGCACACGCAGGGCCGGTGGCCGCAGGAAACTGTGGGCACCGGCCCTGCGTTTTGCGCCGGCCGTGATGGGAACTCCGCCAATGCCGGCGCATGTGAGCTAAAACGCATCCTCGGCGCCCCCGGGCGCGTCGGACCGGCGTCGCCCCTGTGGTAATTTTGAAGGGCAAATGTTCCTTTTTTAATTCCGTCCCGTGAGGCGGGGAAAGGGGAGACGAGCGTTGACTGAAGTCACTGCACCGGTGCCGTCCCGGGTTGTCCTCAACCATGCGGATATCGACCGTGCTCTCACTCGTATCGCCCACGAGATCCTCGAAGCCAACAAGGGCTCCCAGGATTTGGTTCTTTTAGGCATCCCACGCCGCGGCTATCCGCTGGCCGTGCGGCTGGCAGACAAGATCGCCTCCGCAGATCCGTCCGTCAATGCCTCGGCCATTGTCGGCCAGCTGGACGTCACCATGTTCCGTGACGATCTTTCACACCAGCCCGCCAGGCCGCCTTATCCCACGAGACTGCCGTTGTCCGGCATCGACAACAAGGTTGTTGTCCTGATCGATGACGTCCTGTACTCAGGCCGTACCATCCGGGCCGCCCTCGACGCCATCATCGATCTTGGCAGGCCGCGCATCGTCCGCCTTGCAGTCCTGGTTGACCGCGGCCACCGCGAACTCCCCATCCGCGCGGACCACGTAGGCAAGAACCTGCCAACGTCTTCCTCGGAAAAGGTCCGGGTCCACCTCGAGGAAATCGATTCGGTGGATGGCCGGCCCATCAATGAAGTAGTCATCGAGGCCGGCGCGTGAAACATTTACTCTCCACCGAGAACCTCAGCGCGGGCGACGCTATCCGGATCCTGGACACCGCGGAAGAGATGGCTGCAGTGGGGGACCGGGAGGTCAAGAAGCTGCCCGCCTTGCGTGGCCGGACCGTGGTCAACCTCTTCTTCGAGGACTCCACCCGCACCCGCATTTCCTTCGAGGCGGCGGCAAAGCGGCTTTCTGCCGACGTCATCAACTTTGCCGCCAAGGGTTCGTCGGTGTCCAAGGGCGAGTCGCTCAAAGACACCGCGCAGACCCTCGCAGCCATGGGGGCCGATGCCGTGGTCATCCGTCACTGGGCGTCCGGGGCGCCGCACCGCCTGGCGTCCACTGACTGGATCGACGCCGCGGTCATCAACGCCGGGGACGGCACCCATGAACACCCCACGCAGGCTCTCCTGGATGCGTTTACGATGCGTCGGCATTGGGCCAAACTCAAGGGCTCGGCGTCCACTGGCGCCGATCTCGCGGGCATGCGCGTAGCGATCGCGGGTGACGTCCTGCACTCCCGCGTCGCCCGTTCGAACGTGTGGCTGCTGCGCACGCTCGGCGCGGAAGTAACATTGGTGGCCCCGCCCACCTTGCTGCCGATCGGCGTCGAGCATTGGCCGTGCAAGGTCAGTTACAACCTCGACGAGACACTTGAGGCCGGTGTGGACGCGATGATGATGCTGCGCGTCCAGGGTGAGCGCATGAACGCATCCTTCTTTCCCTCCACGCGCGAGTATTCGCGCCGCTGGGGCTTCGACGATGCGCGCCTGCGCGCGCTCGACGACCTCGGCCTCAAGGACACCATCATCATGCACCCCGGCCCCATGAACCGCGGACTGGAGATTTCGTCCGCCGCCGCCGATTCACCCCGCTCCACCGTGCTGGCCCAGGTTCGCAACGGTGTATCCGTCCGGATGGCCGCCCTGTACTTGCTGCTTTCGGGGGATTCCCGTGAAGCCGCCAGCCCGCCGGGCACCGCCCGTTCCGACAAGGAGAACAACTGATGACCGAGACCGCACCAGGTACAGCAAGCGGCACCTATCTGATCCGCGGCGCGGCCATCCTGGGCGGCGGCGCCGAAGACCTGTTGATCCGCGAAGGAGTTATCGCCGAGCGTGGCACGGGCCTTTCCGCCGAAGGCGCCACCGTCATCGAAGCCGCTGGCCTCGTGGCACTTCCCGGCATGGTCGACATCCACACCCACTTGCGCGAGCCCGGTCGCGAAGACGCCGAAACGGTTGAAACGGGGACGCGCGCCGCAGCCCTTGGCGGCTACACAGCCGTACACGCCATGGCCAACAGCAACCCGGTGGCCGACACTGCCGGCGTCGTCGAGCAGGTCCACAGCTTGGGCCGCGCCTCGGGCTGGGTGGATGTCCGTCCGGTAGGTGCGGTCACAGTGGGACTTGCCGGCGAGCAGCTTGCCGAGCTCGGCGCCATGGCAGACTCGCGCGCCCAGGTCCGGGTCTTCTCCGACGACGGCATCTGCGTGCACGATCCCGTGCTCATGCGCCGGGCCCTGGAGTATGTGAAGGCGTTCGACGGCGTTGTCGCCCAACATGCGCAGGAACCCCGCCTTACTGCCGGAGCACAGATGAACGAGGGCACTGTCTCCGCGGTGCTCGGCCTTGCAGGGTGGCCTGCAGTGGCCGAGGAGAGCATCATCGCCCGCGATGTTCTGCTCGCCCAGCATGTGGGGTCCCGCCTGCACGTCTGCCACGTTTCCACGGCAGGATCCGTGGAGATCGTCCGCTGGGCCAAGGAACGCGGCATCAACGTCACCGCCGAGGTCACGCCCCACCACTTGCTGCTCACCGATGAGCTGGTCCGCAGCTACGACCCCGTCTACAAGGTCAACCCGCCGCTCCGCACCGATGCGGACGTCCAGGCGCTCCGAGCCGGGCTGGCCGACGGCACCATCGACGTCGTCGGAACGGACCACGCTCCGCATCCGAGCGAGCACAAGGAATGTGAATGGGCCCAGGCAGCCATGGGCATGACGGGACTGGAGACCGCCCTGTCGGTAGTCCAGGAAACCATGATCGAAACCGGGCTCATGACGTGGGCCGACTTCGCCCGCGTCACGTCCACGGTGCCCGCCGCCATTGGCCGCGTGACTGACCAAGGACGTCCGCTCGAGGCCGGTGAACCCGCCAATGTGATCCTCGTGGACCCGGCTGCCCGCTGGACAGTGGATCCACATAAGATGGCGACAATGGGCCGGAACTCACCCTTTGCGGGCAGGGAGCTGCCGGGCGCCGTCGTAGCCACGTTCTTCAAGGGCCACCCGACCGTACTGGATGGCAAGCTCAACACGCCATACCGCTACGCCGCGGATTCTTCCGGCACAGGCAGCAGCAACTGATGGACAAGATCGCATCCTTGCTCATTGTCGTCGTCCTAGCTGCGCTTGCCGCGGGGCTCATAGCGAAAGGCTGGCGCAGCCGGCTCAAACGGCAGGCCAGCCTCGGGCAACTTCCGGATGTGCCCGAACTACTCAGTCCAGCGGTGCTTGTGACGGAGGGACAGTATGTGGCCACGACGACGGCGGGAGACTGGCTCGACCGGATCGCCGTCCACGGGCTGGGCTTCCGTGGGAACGCGGAAGTGAGTGTCCATCCGGAAGGCGTCTTGTTCGACCGCACCGGGACAGGACCATTGTTCGTTCCGGCGGGCGCCGTGTCCGATTGCCATAGTGCCAACGGAATGGCCGGCAAGTTTGTAGAAAAGGACGGACTCGTGGTCTTGAGCTGGATGCTCGGGGAACGTGAGCTCGATACCGGATTCAGGACCAGGCACGCCTCAGACAAGCAGCCGCTCCTCGAAGCGCTTGAAGATTTGATTTCTGCAGCCCCCCAGGCAGATGCCGATAGTGGAAAGTAACAAAGTGACGGATAGCAATGCAGTAGAAGGCACAGTGACAGGCAATACCACCCCCGTAGAATCCACCGCAGCGGTGCTGGTGCTCGAAGACGGCCGCACGTTCCGCGGCCGCAGCTATGGCGCCACGGGCGTCGCCCTAGGCGAGGCGGTCTTCGCTACAGGCATGACCGGGTACCAGGAAACCATCACGGACCCCTCTTACGCCCGCCAATTGGTGGTCCAGACGGCTCCGCACATTGGGAACACCGGTGTGAACAAGGAAGACGCCGAGTCCCGCCGCATTTGGGTGGCCGGCTATGTGGTCCGCGACGCCGCACGCCGCCCCTCGAACTGGCGTTCTGAGCGATCTCTCGACTCTGAACTGGTTGAACAAGGCATCGTCGGCATCCAGGCCGTGGACACCCGCGCCATTACCCGGCACTTGCGCGAGCACAAGACCATGCGCGCGGGAATCTTCTCCGGCGAGGCAGCCAACGCCACTGATAAGGAGCTCCTGGACACGGTCCTCGCTAGCGCCCCGATGGAAGGCGCCCGCCTGGCCGAGGAAGTAAGCATCGATAAAGCGTATGTCGTGGAACCCGCAGACCACGGCTGGACGGGCGAAGCGAAGTTCAGCATCGCCGCGATCGACCTTGGCATCAAAGCCATGACTCCCACCCGCTTCGCTGAACGTGGCGTTCGCGTCCACGTGCTGCCAGCCACCGCCACGCTGGAAGACGTCAAGGCAGTCAATCCGGACGGCTTCTTCATGTCCAACGGTCCTGGCGACCCTGCCACCGCCGACGCCCAGGTGAAGCTGCTCCGTTCGGTGCTTGACGAGAAACTGCCATACTTCGGAATCTGCTTCGGCAACCAGATCCTGGGCCGGGCTCTCGGATTCGGCACCTACAAGCTCAAGTACGGCCACCGCGGTATCAACCAGCCGGTGATGGACCGCCGCACCGGGAAAGTCGAAATCACTTCGCAGAACCACGGCTTCGCCGTCGATGCACCCATGGACGGCGCCACCCTGGCTCCGGAAGAGCGCTTTGGCCGCGTCGAGGTCAGCCACGTCAGTCTCAACGACGACGTCGTCGAGGGACTTGCGTGCCTCGACATCCCGGCCTTCTCGGTCCAGTACCATCCCGAAGCCGCCGCCGGACCGCACGACGCCGCGTACCTCTTTGACCGCTTCATCGAGCTGATGGAGAGCACGAAGAACAGCCAGACCGTGCAGGCAGCCGACACTCAGACATCGAACTCCGCGAAGAACGAGGACACCAAGTAATGCCAAAGCGTACAGATCTCAAGAGCGTCCTGGTCATCGGTTCCGGCCCGATCGTCATCGGCCAGGCGGCTGAATTCGACTACTCCGGAACCCAGGCGCTGCGCGTGCTCAAAGAGGAGGGCCTGCGCGTCATCCTCGTGAACTCCAACCCGGCCACTATCATGACCGACCCCGAGTTCGCCGATGCCACCTACATCGAGCCCATCACTCCCGAGGTGGTCGAGAAGATCATCGCCAAGGAACGCCCGGACGCGATCCTGCCCACCCTGGGCGGCCAAACGGCCCTCAACACCGCCATCGCCTTGGACAAGAACGGTGTACTCGAGAAGTACAAGGTCGAACTCATCGGCGCCAACATTGCTGCAATCGAACTTGGCGAAGACCGCGAAAAATTCAAGGGCGTGGTGGAACGCTGCGGTGCCGAGTCGGCCCGCAGCCATATCATCCACACGATGGATGAGGCACTGACTGCGGCGGAAGACCTCGGCTACCCCATGGTTGTCCGCCCGTCCTTCACGATGGGCGGCTTGGGCTCGGGACTGGCGTACAACGAGGAGGACCTGCGCCGCATCGTGGGCCAAGGCCTGCAGTACAGCCCCACGTCCGAGGTCCTGCTGGAAGAAAGCATCCTCGGCTGGAAGGAATACGAGCTTGAGATGATGCGGGACAAGAACGACAACGTCGTTGTTGTCTGCTCCATCGAGAACTTCGACCCGGTAGGCGTCCACACGGGCGACTCGATCACCGTTGCTCCGGCGCTGACCTTGACTGACCGCGAGTACCAGCGGCTGCGGGACATCTCCATCGCCGTGATCCGCGAAGTCGGCGTCGACACTGGCGGTTGCAATATCCAGTTCGCCATCGAACCGGACACTGGCCGTGTGGTCGTCATCGAAATGAACCCGCGCGTTTCGCGTTCCTCGGCGCTGGCCTCCAAGGCTACGGGCTTCGCGATCGCAAAGATCGCTACCAAGCTCTCCCTTGGCTACACCCTCGATGAGATCCCGAACGACATCACCCAGAAGACTCCGGCGAGCTTCGAGCCGACGCTCGACTACGTCGTCGTCAAGGTTCCGCGCTTCGCGTTCGAAAAGTTCCCGGCCGCGGACAACACGTTGACCACCACCATGAAATCCGTGGGCGAAGCGATGGCCATGGGCCGAAACTTCACGGAAGCCTTGCAGAAGGCCCTCCGCTCCTTGGAGCAGAAGGGCTCGCAGCTGGACTTCAGCCACGTGCCCGAATGGGAAGTCCCGGAGCTGATCGAAAAGTCAAAGCGCCCGACGACGGACCGCCTCTATCAGGTCCAGCGCGCCTTGCTCGGTGGTGCTTCGGTGGAAGACCTTTACGCCGCCACGAAGATCGATCCGTGGTTCCTGGACCAGCTCCAGCTGCTCAACGAAACGTCCCAGGAGATCCGTTCGGCCGGCGCCCTGACCGAAGACATGTTGCGCCACGCCAAGCGCCATGGCTTCTCGGACGAGCAGATCGGTCTCTTGACCCACAATCCGGAAGCTGTGGTCCGCGGCGTCCGCCAGGCCCTCGGCATCCGCCCGGTCTACAAGACCGTGGACACTTGTGCCGCTGAATTCGCCGCGTACACCCCTTACCACTATTCGGCGTACGACGAAGAGGACGAGGTTGGCCTGCACTCCAAGCCGTCCATTATCATTCTGGGTTCCGGTCCCAACCGCATCGGTCAGGGCATCGAGTTCGATTACTCCTGCGTCCACGCCTCCATGGCGCTGCGCAAGGCCGGCTACGAGACCGTCATGGTCAACTGCAACCCGGAGACTGTCTCCACGGACTACGACGTCTCCACTCGCCTCTACTTCGAACCGCTGACCCTGGAGGACGTTCTCGAGGTCATCGCGGCAGAGGAGCGGACCGGCGGTGTCATGGGCGTGTTCGTGCAGCTCGGCGGCCAGACCCCGCTCAAGCTCGCACAGCAGTTGGCGGATGCAGGCGTGCCGATCCTGGGCACCTCGCCCGAAGCGATCGACCTCGCCGAACACCGCGGCATGTTCTCCCTCGTGCTGGACCGTGCCGGCCTGATCGCCCCGAAGAACGGCACCGCGGTGTCCTTCGAGGATGCGAAGAAGATCGCTGACGAAATCGGCTACCCCGTCCTGGTCCGCCCGTCCTACGTGCTTGGCGGCCGCGGAATGGAAATCGTCTATGACGAGCCCAACCTGTCGCGCTACATCGCCAATGCCACGGAAATCACGCCGGATCACCCGGTGCTGATCGATCGCTTTCTGGAGGACGCCGTCGAAATCGATGTGGACGCGCTCTTCGACGGTACGGACATGTACCTCGGCGGGATCATGGAGCACATCGAGGAAGCCGGCATCCACTCCGGTGACTCCGCTTGCGTGTTGCCCCCGATCACCCTCGGCAACAACGTCATCGAACGCGTGCGCACGGCTACCCGGGCCATCGCGGAAGGCGTCGGCGTGCGCGGCCTCATCAACATCCAGTTCGCGCTGGCCTCCGACGTTCTGTACGTGCTTGAAGCCAACCCGCGGGCTTCCCGCACCGTGCCGTTCGTCTCCAAGGCAACGGGCGTGCAAATGGCCAAGGCCGCTGCCCTGATCGGTACCGGCGTCACGATCAACCAGTTGCGCAGTGCCTACAAGATGTTGCCGGAAACGGGTGACGGCTCCAATCTTCCGCTGGACGCGCCCGTGTCAGTGAAGGAAGCCGTGCTGCCCTTCAGCCGTTTCCGGACGCCTGAGGGCAAAGTGGTGGACTCACTGCTTGGCCCTGAAATGCGCTCGACCGGCGAAGTCATGGGCATCGACAAGCACTTCGACACCGCCTTCGCCAAGAGCCAGGCAGCGGCTAACAACGCGCTGCCCACCGAAGGAAAGATCTTCGTCTCGGTGGCCAACCGGGACAAGCGTTCGGTCATCATGGGCGTCAAGCGCCTGTCCGATCTCGGCTTCGAGATTGTCTCCACGGGTGGCACCGCGGATGTCCTGCGCCGCAACGGCATCCAGGCCACCCCGGTCCGCAAGGTCGCAGAAGGCAGCAGCGCCGAAGGCGAAGGCACCATCGCAGACCTCATCATTGCCGGCGAGATCGACATGGTCTTCAACACCCCCTCCGGAGGCGAAGCCCGCAGCGACGGCTACGAACTCCGGGCGGCTGCTACGTCCATCGGCATCCCCTGCATCACCACGGTGGCGGAGTTCAATGCGGCGGTGCAGGCAATCGAGGCGCAGCGCACCTACGAATGGTCGGTGACCAGCCTGCAGGAGCATGCCGCGGCGCTGCTTGCGTCGCAAAAGGCAGCCACCGAGGCCGTCAATGCCTGAGTCTGCCGCAGCCCGGCAGCCGTTCGGCTCGCGGCTGGCTGCCGCCATGGCCGCACGCGGCCCCCTGTGTGTCGGTATCGACCCCCACCCGGCTCTCCTGGCGGACTGGGGATTGAACGACGACGTCGCCGGGCTGGAGCGTTTTTCGCTCACGGTGGTGGAGGCCGTGGCGGTCCTCGCTGCCGCGGTCAAGCCGCAAGTGGCGCTTTACGAGCGTCACGGTTCGGCAGGCATGGCTGTCCTGGAACGGACCCTCGCGGCGGCATCCGACGCCGGAGTGTTGAGCATCGCCGATGCCAAACGCGGAGACATCGGCTCCACGATGGCTGCCTATGCCGACGCTTGGCTGCGTGACGGATCGGCCTTGGCAGCGGACTCCGTCACCCTGAGCCCCTACCTGGGATTCGAGTCACTGCGGCCCGCGCTGGATCTCGCAGCCGAGTATGGCCGTGGGGTTTTTGTGCTCGCCTTGACGTCCAACCCCGAGGGCAAGTCAGTGCAGCATGTTGGCGGTTCCGAGTCCGTGGCCCGGCGGATCGTCGAGGCTGCGGCCGATGAGAACCGCCGCTATGCCGGAACCGTGGGCCCTGGGGGTCTGGGATCGGTCGGGCTCGTGGTAGGTGCCACGATCGGCGTAGCACTCACGGAACTTGGATTGGACCTCAATGCCGTTCACGGACCCATCCTGGCTCCGGGCCTGGGTGCCCAAGGAGCTACCCCGGCAGATTTGCGTGCCACCTTCGGTGACGCGTATCCGGCGGTCCTTGCGACGTCGAGCCGTGGAATCCTCGCCGCAGGTCCGACGATTTCCGGACTGCGCTCGGCCACCGAGGCCACCCGTGACGGCTTGTTGCAAGCCTGAGCGCAATCTTGGTGGGTCTGGTGCATTGCGCTCTGCACGGAGCAGGCGGTAGCTTCGGGATCAGTCCAAACCGCTACGCGCTCGATTGCAGCCAAAGGGGGATGTGTCAGTGACGTTGAAGGCTTTGTCTCCAGAGGAACGTTCCGACGCCTTGGAAAAGGCGGCGAGAGCCCGGGCACGGCGGGCTCTCGCGAAGGAACAGCTCAGGACGGGTGGACTGAGCATCGCCGGGCTGATCAAATCTGCGCAGACAGACGAGGCCATCGCGCGCATGCGTGTCTCCGAGCTCCTTGAGGCTGTTCCGGGTATCGGTCCGGTCAGGGCTGCTGCCATCATGGGGGAGATCGGAATCGCCGCTTCACGAAGACTCAGGGGTCTGGGAATTCACCAGTCCCGGTCGCTGATAGATTTTATGGAAGACAAATACAGCGTTTAAACAAATACAGCGTTTAAACAAATACGGCGTTTAAGCAGAAATGCAGCGTATTAATCCTCTCCACGAAGGACGATGTGAGCAAGAATCCGGGACTGACCGTCCTCGCAGGCCCCACTGCCGTTGGCAAGGGAACCGTATCCACGTATATCCGTGACAATTACCCCGAGGTCTGGCTTTCAGTTTCAGCCACTACCCGCGCGCCGCGTCCAGGGGAGACCGACGGAGTCCACTACTTCTTCAAGTCTGCCGAAGAATTCGACGCACTGGTTGAAGACGGGCAGTTGCTTGAGTGGGCCGTCGTCCATGGCAAGAACCGCTATGGGACCTTGCGCACCACGGTGGATGCCGCGATCGCCGAAGGCAAGTCCGTGCTGTTGGAGATCGATTTACAGGGTGCCCGCCAGGTCAAGGCCGCAGTACCGCACGCCAATTTCGTCTTCCTCGCGCCACCCAGCTGGGACGAAATGGTCCGCCGCTTGGTCGGACGCGGCACCGAAACCCCGGAGGAACAGCATCGACGGCTGGAAACCGCTAAACTGGAACTTGCCGCTGAACCGGAGTTTGACCACACTGTCATCAATGACGACGTACGCCGGGCAGCGGACGAGCTTGTTTCACTCATGGGGCTTACCCCGCACCAGCGCTGAGCGCTAGCACTAGTCGGCCCGTTAGAATTTGGAGAATTCGTGTCCACGAACCTTGAAGGCATCATCAACCCGCCGATCGACGAGCTTCTTGCTGCCGCCGATTCGAAGTACGGCCTGGTGATTTTCGGCGCCAAGCGCGCGCGTCAGATCAACGCCTACTACGCCCAGTTGCACGAGGGCCTCTTCGAGTACGTTGGCCCGCTGGTCGACACGAAGCTTAACGAGAAGTCGCTTTCGATCGCCCTGCGCGAGATCAACGAAGGCCTGCTGGTTTCCACCCCCATCGAACCCGCAGAGTAGTACAGACTGCTTGTTGACGGAGGTCACGTGCGCATAGTCCTCGGAGTCGGGGGAGGGATCGCAGCCTACAAGGTTGCATCGCTCCTCCGGCTTTTTACTGAGGCCGGACACCATGTCACGGTCATCCCCACGGAGGCCGCCAGCCGATTTGTCGGTGTCGCTACGTGGGAGGCCCTCTCGGGCAACCCGGTGAGCAACAGCGTCTTTGACGACGTGGAGAAGGTCAACCATGTCCGGCTCGGTCACGAAGCCGACCTCATCGTGGTTGCCCCGGCAACCGCCGATCTGCTGGCCAAGGCCGCAACCGGCCAAGCGGGGGATCTGCTCACCAACACGCTCCTCATGGCCCACGGCCCGGTGGTTTTCGCCCCCGCGATGCACACCGAAATGTGGCACAACCGAGCCACCCAGGCGAATGTGGAAACACTGCGCAGCCGGGGCATTACCGTCCTGGAACCCGCAGTGGGCCGGCTGACAGGCGCGGACTCCGGGCCCGGCAGACTGCCCGAGCCGGAAGCGATCTTCGCAGCCGCTATGGCTTTGGTCGACGACTCCTCGCCCTCAACCCAGCTTGCCGGCCTGAAGCCGCTGTCCGGACGAACCGTTACCATTTCCGCGGGAGGTACCAGGGAAGCCCTGGATCCGGTCCGCTTCCTGGGGAACAGATCGTCCGGCAAGCAGGGCGTTGCGCTGGCCACCGCGGCCCTTGACGCCGGGGCCCAAGTCCGGTTTCTCGCCGCCCACATGGATGTCCAGCCACCCGCTGGCGTCGAGCTGATCCAGGTTGAATCCGCTCTGGAACTCCGCGATGCGGCGCTGAAAGCCGCGATCGGCTCCGACGTCGTGATCATGGCCGCCGCGGTCGCTGACTTTCGTCCTGCTGAAGTCTCGGGTACCAAGATCAAGAAGGTCAACGGCAGCGACGCTCCGGTAGTACACCTTGTGCAGAACCCGGACATCCTCCATGAACTGGTTGAGCGCCGCGACGCTGAGGCATCCACCCAGTTGATCGTCGGATTTGCCGCGGAAACCGGGGATGAAGACGGCGACGTCCTGCAGCACGCCACCGCCAAACTGAAACGCAAGGGCTGCGACCTTTTGGTGGTCAACCAGGTCGGCGTCGGACGCGTCTTCGGACAAGACCAGAATTCTGTGATCATTCTCTCGGGCCGTGGCGCTGCGCCGCAGTCTGCGGCCGGTTCCAAATCCGACGTCGCTGCCGCCGTCATTGACCGGGTCAGTACTGAACTGAGCCACGTACACCCGGCCAGTTAGGCGCCGGATGACGCTCAATCCTTAGCTAGTCCATCCTTAGCATAGGGACATACGGCGGAAGCCGGTCGGCCCCAACCAAGTAAGGTAGTCGAGTGACTCTACCGCTGCACCATGAATCCCACGGAAACCCGTCCAAGCTCCGGCTCTTCACTTCGGAGTCGGTTACTGAAGGGCACCCGGACAAGATCTGCGACCAGATCAGCGATGCGATCCTTGACGCCCTCCTGGCGGTAGACCCGGAGTCCAGGGTTGCGGTTGAAACCATGGCCACCACCGGCTTGGTGCACGTGGCTGGCGAAGTCACCACGGATGCGTACGTCGAAATCCCGCAGATCGTCCGCGAGACCATCCTCGGAATCGGCTATGACTCCTCCGCCAACGGCTTCGACGGTGCACGTTGCGGCGTGTCCGTCTCCATCGGACAGCAGTCCAACGACATCGCTGGAGGTGTCTTCAACTCCCTCGAAGCACGGGAAGGCCGCCAGGAGGACGACTACGACCTGCAGGGTGCCGGTGACCAAGGCATCATGTTCGGCTACGCCAGCGACGAAACCCCGTCCTACATGCCTACCCCCATTTGGCTTGCGCACCGGCTTTCGGAGCGCCTCACCGTAGTCCGCAAGAGCGGCGAGCTGGCCTACTTGCGTCCTGACGGCAAGACCCAAGTGACAGTCGGATACGACGGCGACCGGCCGGTCTCCGTCGAAACCGTGGTCATTTCCAGCCAGCACGCCGAAGGAACCCACCTGGATCGCCTGCGCGCGGATCTTGCCTCGCACGTCATCGACCCCGTCCTGGCGGTTTCCAATCTGGATATTTCCCACGTCGCGAACATCCTGAACCCCGCCGGCGCATTCGTCATCGGCGGACCCGTCGGGGACGCCGGGCTGACCGGCCGCAAGATCATCGTCGACACCTATGGAGGCTTTGCCCGCCACGGCGGCGGTGCCTTCTCCGGAAAGGACCCGTCGAAAGTGGACCGTTCGGCCGCCTACGCAATGCGCTGGGTAGCCAAGAACGTCGTCGCGGCAGGATTGGCCAAGCGCGCGGAGATCCAGATCGCCTACGCGATCGGGCAAGCGCGTCCCGTCGGTACGTACGTCGAGACCTTCGGCACGGAGACTGTCGACCCGGCCAAGATCAGCGAAGCGATTGCGGAGATCTTCGATCTCCGCCCCCGCGCCATCATCGATGCGCTGGACCTCAAGCGCCCGATCTACGCCAAAACGGCGGCGCACGGCCATTTCGGCCGCGACGAGCCCGACTTCACGTGGGAACGCCTGGACCGCGTGGACGAGCTGAAGGAATTCTTCAACGCCTGAACCCGTCGCCGGAGCTCAGTCAGCCCGAGCCCAGCCAGCCGGAGTCCGATTGTCGGTGGTGTGTGTTTGGCTTGACCCAAGAGCCGAACCAGGGAGGTGACAAGTGTGAGCGATGATTCGCTGCTTCCCTTTGCCTTGGGGGTGCCTTCGCCGGCCCGTCAGCCGTCCTTGTTGCAGGGCTTCCCCAATCGAGCGAACGACTCCGGCGGTCCGCCGCTCGCGTCAATCAACCCCGTGGCGCGGGTTCTGGTCGAATCATCCTTGCCACATTTGGACCGGCCCTTCGACTACGGCGTCCCGGCCGAGCTCGCGGACAGTGCATCGGCGGGCGTCCGCGTGAAAGTACGCTTCAGCGGCCAGGAACTCAACGGCTACGTGCTGGAGCGTGCGGAATCGTCGGAGGCGAGGCACACCCTGACTCCGCTCCTCAAAGTGGTTTCGCCGCTCAGCGTGCTCACTCCTGTCTTGCTGGAGCTTGCCTCCAGCGTCGCGGCCCGTTACGCCGGGACCTTGAGCGATGTGCTCCGCACCGCTATCCCGCCGCGCGTCGCACGCCTCGAGAAGGCGTTGCTGTCCGGCGAGTCCCTTTTCGAGGGGCCGGCCGAATCCATCACGTCCGCACACGTTTCCTCCACCGCCGGGCAAACGGCGTGGGCTTCGTATACCAACGGCGCCCCGTACCTGCAGCACCTTGCCGCTGGTGGCGCGCCTCGGGCTGTCCTGACCGCAGTGCAAGGTTTTGGGATTGCGGGCTGGCCGCAGCTGGTGGCGTCAGCGGTAGCCGCGGTCCGCTCTTCCGGGAGGGGCGCCGTCGTGGTTGTGCCCGACTACCGAGATCTCGACCGCATGGAGGCGGCGTTACGCTGTGTCCTTCCCGATACGGACCTCGCCCGCCTGACGGCCGATGACGGCCAGACGCCGCGGTACCGAAGCTACCTTCGGCTCCTCAGCGGCGAGGCCAAGGTGGCTTTCGGCACACGTTCCGCGGCATACGCTCCGGTGCGGGACGTCGGGCTCGTGGTGTGCTGGGACGACGGCGACGACCTCCACATTGACCAGCGCGCTCCTTACGCCCACACGAGGGAAATCCTGCTTTTGCGTTCGGAACAGGAATCCTCAGCGTGCCTCATGGCCGCGCATAGCCGCAGCACTGAACTCCAGCGGCTTGTCGAGGTGGGCTGGGCCGTGCCTGTGGAAGCCCCGCGCACCGTGGTCCGCGCAAAGACGCCGCGTGTGCTCAACACCGCGGACAGCTTCGAGCAGGAGCGGGATCCTCTGGCAAGGATCGCACGTTTGCCTGGCGCCGCCTGGCGGGCTGCCAAGGACGGACTGGAGCGCGGTCCCGTCCTGGTACAGGTCGCCCGGGCAGGGTATGCTCCGTCCCTCGTATGCGAGGATTGCCGCGAACCCGCCAGATGCAACAACTGCCAAGGCCCTCTCGCCATCGCCGGGCAGTCGGCGCTGCCGCAGTGCCGCTGGTGCTCGACCCCGGCCCCGGAATGGCGTTGTCGCACGTGCGGTGGTGGCCGGCTTCGCAGGGGGGCAGCCGGAGTGCTCCGGACCGCGGAAGAGTTGGGCAGGGCCTTTCCTGGCAAGGCCGTTGTGACGTCTTCGGGAGACCAGGTCAAGGCCACCGTCCCGGATGCCGGTGCCTTGGTGGTGGCCACGGTGGGCGCTGAACCGGTCGCTTCCGGGGGTTACGCTGCCGCCCTGCTCCTGGACGGTGATTCGCTCCTACGCCGGGAAAACCTGCGTGCAGGTGAAGACACCGTGCGTCGCTGGTTCAACGCGGCTGCACTCGTCCGGCCCGCCAGCGAAGGCGGGCTCGTAGTCATCACGGCCGACGACACTACCGCGACCGGGGCCCTGTTGCGCTGGGACGCGGCCGGGTACGCCTCAAGGGAGCTGGCACTGCGGCAGGAACTCCAGTTGCCGCCTGCGGTGCGGATCGCGTCCGTGACGGGCCAGCGGGCCGACGTCGTGCACTTCATGGAAAGCCTGGCCAAAGGCATCCAATTGCGCACCGCCGGCCCGGCTCCGGTTTCGCTCACTCCCGCGGCACAGCGCGGAACGGGGCAGCGGGCAACAACGCAAGAGAGCGATCCGGAGGTCCGGACGCTGCTCTTCATCCCGTACGCCCACGCGGCCGAGGCCACCCGGGCCATGCGGGCAGTCAAGGCTGCCAGCGCGGCGAAGCGGACGTCGGGACCCGTGCAGTTGCGGCTCGATGGCGTCGACGTCCTCTAGCGCCGCTTGCCGACTCGCATCGCAACGATCTCTTCGGCCACGGCCAGAAGCTGCCGGGCCGACTCATCCCAGTTGAAGACTGCCGCGCGTTCCACCGACCGTCGTGAGCGGGCCCGCCATAATTCCCGGTCGTCAAGGGCTTGGACGGCCGCGGCAAATTCGGCAGCCGAGTTCGGGTGCACGTAGCTCACGGCATCCCCGCCTACTTCACGGAAGATCGGAATGTCGCTGGCGATCACGGGAGTGCCAAGCGCCATCGCCTCGACCAGAGGCAGGCCGTAGCCCTCTGCCTTGGACAGGCTGATGAGGGCGGTGGCCCGCAGCAAAAGCGAATCGTACTCGGCATCGGTGACGCCGTTGTGGAACTCCACCCGTGCACCCGGCGGAACCAAGGGCTCCAACTCGGCACGGCGTTGGGGGGTGATCCTGCTGAGCAGATGCAGGGTGAACTCGGGCAATTCGGCCATGCCCTGGAGCATGGTCTCCACATTCTTGTACGGCATGAACGAGCCCATGTAGAGCAAGGATTTCTCGGCACCCGCTGCGGGATCCCGCGGCGACTGGCCGGGCTGCGGGGCATTGCCTACGATCCGCACCGGGCGGCGGGTCAGATTGAACTTGGCCATGAGCGACTCGGTGGTATGGCTGATGGTGGCAACGATGTCTGCCCGGTTGAGAAGCAGGCGCTGCGGCCAGTAGGCCTTGTGGTAGAGCCGCCAGAGCAGCCGCACCGGCGCAGGCAGGAAGCCCGGAGGAGCCGGGTGTTCGTAGTAGATGAGGTCGTGCAGGGTGAGGACCAAGCCGTATTTGCGTCCCCAGGTTCCCATGGTCTGCATGGGACAAACCACAACATCGGCCCCAAGCCTATTGACTTCGCGGGCCACGAACAGTTCACGGGGAGACAGCGGGCTGCTGATGTGCACGTAGGGGACGTCGGGAAGGAGCGCCAACTGGCGTTTGTCGCTGATCAGCATGGTGACATCCGCAATCTTGGACGTCGCCGCAATGAGGCTCGAGCCGTAGCGGCTGATGCCGTCATGATGGTCCGTGCGGGTAAAACGGGCGTCGATGACGATCTTCACGCGGGGTGTTCCTCCAGGAAGCTGCGGATGGCGGCCGCGGCCGGCGCCGGGGTCTCGTAGTGGATCAAGTGCCCGACGTCGGGAATTACTTCCAGCCTGCCGTCCGGGAGGACTTCCATCAGTTTGTGCTGGTCCCGGAGCAGCGCGATCTCGTCCTTCTCCCCGGCCACCAACAATACGGGGAGGTCCAGCTGCCCGGCGACCTCGGCCACATGGCTGGACACGGAGGCCCGGAAAGATTCCAGCAGGCTGGCGCGGTCGGCGAAGGCGGAGAAGTACGCATCGTGCTGTCCATGGACGAAGTTCCGGAGTTCCTTGTCGCGGGTTTTGGCCATCGTGGCACTCATGATGCGAACGATCACGCGGCTGCGCAGCATGGCAAGGCCCATCCGGCGCGGGAGGCCAGCGGAGAGCTGGTAGTAGAGAACTGCCAGTTTGGTCATGAGGCCCTTGGGCCCCTCAAGCGCGGGAGCCGCGATCGGATTGATCAGGATCAAGGGGCGCACGGCACCGGGGTTCGCGGCGACGAAATGGCTGGCGACTATGGATCCGAAGGAATGCCCCAGGAGGACCGTGTCCGATCCGAGATCCAAGGCCGCCATGAAACCGGTGATGAACTTCCCGTAGCGCTCCACGGTGTGGGGATCGCCTGCGAATGGCTCCGAGCTGCCAAAGCCGGGGAGGTCCGGCATGATGATCCGCATCTCGGGCAGATGGTCCACTACCCGCAACAGTCCGTGGTGGTCGCCGCGGAAACCGTGGATGACCAGTATGGTTCGTGTCTCCGCGGTCGGGGTGACCGGTTCGTAGCACCAATAGGCCACGTTGCTGCCGTCGAGGTCGATGTCCGTGGCACTGGTCCTGGAAGCCAGTGCCTTGCTGAAGAACTCCCGGGTGGAGGCTGGTGCGGGTTCGGGGGAGTGGTTGGAGTCCACTTGTTCCATTCGGCGGGTCCTAGTTGACGTTATCCGGGTGTGACCCGGCGCGGTGGTGGCGTTCGAGGGCGGCCAAGCCATCCATGTCATCGGTATCTAGCTCGAAGCCGAAGACACTGAAGTTCTCCTGGATGCGTGCGGCGGTGCTCGCCTTGGGAATGACGATATTCCCCAATTGGAGGTGCCAGCGGATGATGATTTGCGCGGGTGTCTTGCCATATTTGCCTGCGAGGGCTTGGATGGCCGGATCGTGGAGAACCTGTCCGCGGCCCAACGGGCTCCACGCCTCGGTGCGTATGCGCAACTGCTCATGCAAGGTCCGAAGCCGGGTCTGCTGCAGCCATGGGTGCAGCTCGATCTGGTTCACTGCGGGCACCACTTCGGCTTTTTGCATGAGGGCCTCGAGATGGGCCGGCTGGAAGTTGGAGACTCCGATCGCGCGCACGCGCCCCTCGCGGTACAAGGTTTCCATGGCCCGGTAGCTCTCCTGGAAGAGTCCGCGCGCCGCGCAGGGCCAGTGGATCAGGTACAGATCGACGTAGTCCAGTCCGAGGTTTGCCATGGAAGTGTCGAATGCCCGGAGCGTGGAGTCGTATCCCTGATCGTCGTTCCAGAGCTTGGTGGTCACAAAGACGTCTTCGCGTGCGAGCGAGTGGGTGCCTTCCCCGGAACCTCCCGTGTTGCTGTCGACGCCGGCCGGCGGTACTACGGCGCTGCCGATGCCGCGGCCCACACCGGTTTCGTTGCCATACATGGCGGCGGTATCGAAATGCCGGTAACCTGTGCCGAGCGCCGTGGCGACCAAGGACGTGGCGTCCGCCGGTGGCACTTTGTAGAGTCCGAACCCTAGCTGGTCAATCAAGACACCGTTGTTGAGACTGAGGCGGGGCGAGGGTTTCATAGCCAAGACTCTACCTACCTCGATGCCGGGAATGTTTCAGGATCATTCAAACATTCAGGACGGGCTGCCGAAACTCACCAGCCGTTTGGCCGTGGCCTCGTCCACGATCAGGTCGGTGGCCAACCTCGCTGCCAGGGCGCCGCGTAGGCCGTTGATCTTGGATGCACCGGATACGACGCAGATCCGCCGCCTGACCTGCCGTAGCTGCTCGTGGCTTGGACCGGTGGAACGCTCGTTGAGGGTAATCCCGTCAGAGGAGCCATCGGCACGGAAGAAGACCGTCGCGACATCACCCACGACGTCCGAGCCCGCCAGCAGATTGAGGTCTGTTTCGTCGAGGTACCCGCCGGCATATACGTGGCTGGGGTAGTCCGCATGCACCGACCCCACGCCGAAGATGGCGATGCTCATTTTGGCTTGGAGCTCGAGCACGCGTTGGACGCTTCGCTCATTCCACATGGCAGTCTTTGTCGACGCGTGGTCGAAGAATGCGGGCACGGGGAACTGTTCCACCCGTGCTCCATAAGCGATGCCAAAGCGCCGCATGATGTCGCTGGCGTACGTGATTCCGGTGGTTTGCATGTTGCCCGCACCGTTGAGCTGGACGATGGTGCTGTCGTGGGTGATCTTGCGGGTCAGATGCCTGCTGACGGCGCTGATGGTGGCACCCCAGGCGACGCCGATGATGGCATTTGAATCGACGAGGGGACCTATGGTGCGTGCTGCCTGCATCGCGACCCGGTCAAGGGTTTCCGCCTCGTTCAAGGTGTCCAGAACGGGAACCACGTGCACGTCGACCCCATATTGGCTGCGGATCATGCGCTCCAGTTCGGGGGCGGAGTCCAGCGGGCTGCGGATCTGGACTTGCACCAGTCCCGACTCGCGGGCCGAGGACAGCAGGCGGGAGACGGTTGAACGCGAGGTCCGAAGTTCCCGGGCGATCGCGTCCATCGTGAGGTCCTGAAGGTAGTACATCTGCGCTGCCCGGAGGGCGTCCGAAGCTCGTGATCGTGGCATCTGGGTTCCGTTCTGCACGTTTGTGCAAATAGCTTGACTTCATTTTCCACTCCTTCGAAGAATAGTTGTGCAAGGTGCGACGTCAAGAGATGCAGCGCACATACCAATGCCCAAGGGAGCAGTTTTGGGATACAACAGCATTTTCAGTTCCGCAGAGGGATCACCTCGCCGAAACTCGGCTTCCGCGCTTCGTGAACGTCCGCAAGCCCGGGTGCTGATCATCGGAGGCGGCATCAACGGCGTGGCTACCTTCCGTGATCTGGCGCTGCAGGGCGTGGACGTTGCCCTCGTCGAGCGCGGTGACTATTGCCAAGGTGCCAGCGGAGCCTCGTCCCATATGATCCACGGCGGTATCCGCTACCTTGAGAACGGCGAATTCCGCTTGGTGAAAGAGTCGGTGCTCGAGCGCAACCGGCTTTTGAAGATCGCTCCCCACTACGTCAAGCCACTGCAGACCACCATCCCCATCTTCAGCACCTTCTCCGGCATCCTTTCCGCTCCCACCCGATTCCTTACCCACAAGCAAGGGAAGCCGAAGGAACGCGGCGCCTTCCTCATCAAGCTTGGGCTGAGCATGTATGACTTCTTCTCCCGCGACGGGGGCAGCGTCCCCCGCCACCAGTTCCGCGGCAGGGAAAAAGCATTGACCGAACTGCCGCGGCTGCATCCCGGCATCAAATACGCAGCCACGTACTTTGACGCTTCCGTGCACAATCCCGAGCGGCTCACGCTCGACGTGCTGCAGGATGGCGAAAGGGCCGGCATCGGAAGCGGGCTGCCGGGCGGCAGCGCACGCGCAAGCAACTATGTGTTCTTGGTGTCCATGGACCACACAGCTGGTGTGGATGCTACAGCGGATTCTGTCTTGCTCCGGGATGAGCTCACGGGCGAGGAGTTCAGCTTCCATGCCGACGTCATCGTCAACACCACCGGGGCGTGGGTGGATCTCACCAACAAGGCGATGGGGACCGCGAGCCATTTCATGGGAGGGACCAAAGGTTCCCACATCGTGCTGGATCACCCGGAACTTCTCGCAGCCTGCGGTGGTCGCGAAATCTTCTTCGAACACACGGACGGGCGGATCGTCCTGATCTACCCCATGGGTGACCGTGTCCTCGTGGGCACCACCGATGTGGACGCCGACATGGCCGAGGACGCAGTGTGCACGGAAGCCGAGATCGACTATTTCTTCGATCTCGTTGGACACGTCTTCCCCTCCGTCACCGTGGACCGCAGCCATATCGTCTACAGTTTCGCCGGGGTCCGGCCGCTTCCGCGCCACGATGACACTCAGCCCGGGTTCGTTTCCCGCGACTACCGCATCGAACGAAGCGAGGGCCCGGCCTCCGGTCCTGTGGCCGCCGGTGACTTGACCGCCGGGGGCGGGAAGGCCGCCGTCGTACTTTCCTTGATCGGCGGAAAATGGACCACTTTCCGGGCCCTTGCCGAACACCTCAGCAATGATGTGCTCCGCGAACTGGGCATGGAACGCAAGGTCTCGACGGCGAAGCTCGCCATCGGGGGCGGATCCGGCTTCCCGGACAGTGAAGAAGGGATCCAAGACTGGGTCAAGGGACACATGGCTCCCGGCCTCGGCGCCGACCGGGTCAGCGGCTTGCTGACGCGCTACGGGACCCGGGCCGAAGACGTCATCGCCTACCTCCATGCGGGCGAGGACCGGAGACTGCGCTCCACGAACGAGCTCAGCGTCCGTGAACTGGAATTCATGGCCGGCAACGAACAGATCGGGCACCTCGTGGATGTCCTCATCCGCCGCACCTCGCTGGCTTTCCGGGGTCTCGTGACAGGGGAGCTCCTCAACGAAATCGCCGAAGTCCTTTCCGCGCAGCTTGCCTGGGACGCAGCGAGGCGTGACGCCGAGATCCAGCATGCACAGGAGGTCCTTCAACGTTTTCATGGCGTGACTGTTCACAGCCTCGTCGCATGAACGTAATGTACGTCACATCAGCTTGATTGTTCCGGCCAAAACGCCCTAACAAAACCTGCAGGGCTGACAACAGAAGAAAATGAGGAGTCAAAGATGTCTCTCGGAATAGTTTTCCTTTCCGAAGTGTTCGGAACCGGCATGCTTACCCTGCTTGGCTGTGGCGTTGTGGCAAACGTCGCGCTGAAGGGCACGAAGGGTAACAACGGCGGGTTCCTGATGGTGAATTTTGGCTGGGGCATCGCAGTATTTGCCGGCGTGTACGTGGCTGCCATGTCCGGTGCGCACCTGAACCCGGCCGTGACGCTTGGCCTTTTGGTTGATGGCAAGGCCGAGTTCGCCCCCGGGGTGGCGGTGAGTGCGGCATCCACGTTCACTTACTTCGGTGGAGAACTGACCGGCGCCTTCTTGGGTGCCATCTTCGCTTGGCTCGCCCACAAGCAACACTTCGATGCTGAGCCGCTGGCAGCCAGCAAACTCGCGGTGTTCTCCACGGGTCCGGCTATCCGCTCGTACCCTTGGAACCTGGTTACTGAAATCATCGGCACGTTTGTGCTTGTCTTCGTGATCCTGACCTTCGGCGGCACGCCTTCCGGCCTGGGTCCGCTGGCAGTGGCATTGCTCGTCGTCGGCATCGGCGCGTCCCTTGGCGGGCCAACCGGCTATGCCATCAACCCGGCACGTGACCTCGGCCCCCGCATCGCGCACGCTCTTCTACCGATCAAGGGCAAAGGCTCCAGCGACTGGGCCTACTCCTGGGTTCCGGTAGTAGGTCCCCTCCTGGGCGGAACCATCGCCGGTCTCGTCGCGCACTCGGTGCCGATCATGGCAACCGTGGCCAAGTAGTAAATCGCTCAGACCATATCCCGTATCCGCACCACAGCAAGCAGACAAGGACGTCAAAATGTCGCAATACGTCATCGCCATTGATCAGGGAACCACCAGCTCGCGAGCCATCGTGTTCGATCACACAGGCAACATTGTCTCCACCGGCCAGATGGAGCACGAGCAAATATTCCCTCAGGCCGGTTGGGTGGAGCACAACCCGGTGGAAATCTGGAACAACGTCAGGGAGGTCGTCGGTTCGGCGTTGTCCAAGGCCAACCTGACCCGCCACGACATCGCTGCCGTGGGTATCACCAACCAGCGCGAAACCGCCGTCGTGTGGGACAAGAACACGGGCGAACCGATCTACAACGCCATCGTCTGGCAGGACACGCGCACCCAATCGATCGTGGACGAACTCGCCCGGGACGGCGGTGCCGAGCGCTTCAAGCAAAAGGTCGGCCTTCCCTTGGCCACGTACTTCTCCGGCACCAAGATCAAGTGGATCCTGGACAACGTTGAAGGAGCGCGGGCCAAGGCCGAAGCCGGCGACCTGGTCTTCGGCAACACCGACTGCTGGGTCTTGTGGAACCTGACCGGCGGCGTCGACGGCGGTGTGCATGCCACCGATGTCACGAACGCCTCGCGCACGATGTTCATGGACCTCGACACCCTGCAGTGGGACCAGGACATTCTGGACGCGTTCGGCGTGCCGGCGTCGATGATGCCCGCTATCAAGTCCTCCTCCGAGGTTTACGGCACCGTCCACACTTCCCAACTGCTGCGCGAGGTACCGGTCGCGGGTATCCTGGGTGATCAGCAGGCGGCGACCTTTGGCCAGGCGGCGTTCGAGCCGGGAGAAGCGAAGAACACCTACGGCACCGGCTGCTTCCTGATCTTCAACACGGGCGAAGAGATCGTCCACTCGAAGAACGGCTTGCTGACGACGCTTTGCTACAAGCTGGGCGATGCCAAGCCGCATTATGCCTTGGAAGGTTCCATTGCCGTCACGGGTTCACTGATCCAGTGGCTCCGCGACAACCTCGGCATGATCAGCTCCGCTCCGGAGGTGGAGACGCTGGCGGCCAGCGTCGAGGACAACGGCGGCGTATACATCGTGCCCGCGTTCTCCGGCCTGTTCGCCCCGTACTGGCGCGCAGACGCGCGCGGAGCCATCGTGGGCCTCACCCGCTTCGCCAACAAGGGTCACATCGCACGCGCAGCGCTGGAGGCCACAGCGTTCCAGACCCGCGAAGTGCTCGACGCCGTCAACGCGGACTCCGGCGTTCCGCTGACCGAGCTGAAGGTCGACGGCGGCATGGTCGCCAATGAGGCGCTCATGCAGTTCCAGGCGGACATCCTGGGTGTGCCGGTGGTCCGTCCGAAGGTCGTGGAAACCACGGCCCTGGGAGCGGCCTACGCGGCAGGCCTCGCCGTCGGCTTCTGGAAAGACCTCGGCGAGCTCAGCGCAAACTGGGGCGAGGACAAGCGCTGGGAGCCGCAGATGGACGCGGGCGAACGGGACCGCCAGATGCGCCTGTGGAAGAAGGCAGTCACCAAGTCCATGGATTGGGTCGACGAGGACGTTAAGTAGGCCTCCTTGAGAGAGGTTCCGGGGACTCCCGCCCGCCCGTCCCCAGCTGCTCCCAACGCTCGCAAGCTCGCGTCGGGACCCTCGCAGCTGTGGGCCCACCGCGGTGCCCACCACACCATGGCGGGGAGTCCCCGGAACCTCAACCGGCGCTGCATCGGTTCTTGAAACCACGCCATGGACTTGGTGCGGTAAGGTGGCTTTATGCGTGCGATCCTTCTGCTTGGCTAGCCGCCCGGTAAACGTCGACCTTAGAGAACGCGAACCGAGCGGCCGCCCCTCCTTGCCGAGGGGCTTTTGTGTGTCCGGGACCTTCCGGGACCCGGAGCAGGAGGCAAAACCGTCATGGAAGAACAGAAGAGGGCAGCAGTGAGCGTTCAGCCGGAGACAGAAACCGGAGCACAGTCAGTAGTGGCAGGCGAGACGCCCGAGGAGGGTGTCTACAGCTTCGCTTCGATGGAGGCCAAGTGGCCGCAGGTCTGGGAAGACCTCAAAGTCTTCACTCCCGTTGACGACGGCTCCCGCGAGCGGCGCTACGTCCTGGACATGTTCCCCTACCCTTCCGGGGACCTCCACATGGGCCATGCCGAGGCCTTCGCCATGGGCGACGTCGTGGCCCGGTACCTGCGGCAGAAGGGCTTTGACGTCCTGCACCCTATCGGCTGGGACTCCTTCGGGCTGCCCGCGGAGAACGCCGCCATCAAGCGCAACGCCCACCCAAGCGAGTGGACGTACGCCAACATCGATACCCAGGCGGCATCGTTCAAGCGTTATGCCATCTCTGTCGATTGGTCCCGCCGGCTGCACACTTCGGATCCCGAGTACTACCGCTGGACACAGTGGCTGTTCAAGCGCTTCTACGAGCGTGGCCTGGCCTACCGCAAGGATTCCCCGGTCAACTGGTGCCCGAAGGACTTGACCGTACTGGCGAACGAGCAAGTGGTCAACGGCGCTTGCGAACGCTGCGGAACCCCGGTCACCAAGAAGTCCCTGAATCAGTGGTACTTCAAGATCACCGACTACGCTGACCGCTTGCTGGACGACATGTCCGAACTGCAAGGGCACTGGCCCGAGCGGGTGCTGGCGATGCAGCGCAACTGGATCGGCCGCTCCGAGGGCGCACACGTGCGGTTCGTCATCGAAGCCGCGGATACCAGGGCCGAACGTGAAGTGACTGTCTTCACCACCCGCCCGGACACCCTGTATGGGGCAACCTTCTTCGTTGTTGCCGCGGACGCGCACCTGGCATTGGACCTGGTCACGCCCGAACACCACGACGCCCTCATGGCCTACCGTGAAAGGGTCAAGGCCCTGTCCGACATCGAGCGCCAGTCGACTGAGCGCGAGAAGACAGGCGTGTTCACCGGCCGTTACGCCATTAATCCCCTCAACGGTGAAAAACTTCCCGTCTGGGCCGCCGACTACGTGCTCGCGGACTACGGCACGGGGGCCATCATGGCGGTACCCGCCCATGACCAGCGCGACCTTGATTTCGCCCGGGCCTTTGATCTGCCGGTGCGTCCCGTGCTGGACACCGGTGCGGAAAACCCCGCGGAAAGCGGCATTGCGTCCGCCGGTGAGGGAACCCTGATCAACTCCGGCGAACTGGATGGATTGTCCAAGGCTGAGGCCGTCCCGGCAGCCATCGACATTTTGGAGAAGCTGGGCACGGGGGAGAAGTTCGTCAACTTCCGCTTGCGCGACTGGCTGCTGAGCCGGCAGCGTTTCTGGGGAACACCGATCCCCATCATCCACTGCGCCGAATGCGGCGAGGTCCCGGTCCCGGACGATCAACTTCCGGTCAGGCTGCCTGAAGACCTTCGCGGCGAGGCTTTGTCGCCGCGGGGTACGTCTCCTCTCGCTGCCGCGGCTGAATGGGTCAACGTGGAGTGCCCGAATTGCGGACGGGCGGCCCAGCGCGACACGGACACCATGGACACGTTCGTGGACTCGTCCTGGTACTTCTTGCGCTTCGTTTCCCCGCATTACACCGAAGGCCCCTTCGATCCGGCCAAGATCAACGACTGGATGCCCGTGGGGCAATACGTGGGCGGCGTGGAGCACGCCATCCTGCACTTGCTGTACGCCCGCTTCTTCACCAAGGTCATCCACGACATGGGAATGCTTGCGGCCGACGAGCCATTCAGCGCCCTGCTCAACCAAGGCCAGGTTCTCAACGGCGGCAAGGCCATGAGCAAGTCCCTCGGTAACGGCGTGGACCTTAGCGAGCAACTGGACAAGTTCGGCGTCGATGCCGTCCGCCTGACCATGGTCTTCGCCTCCCCGCCCGAGGACGACGTCGACTGGGCGGATGTTTCGCCGTCGGGCTCGGCGAAGTTCCTTGCCCGCGCGTGGCGCCTCGGCCAGGACGTCGCGAGCGAACCCGGCGTCGACGTCTCCACCGGTGACCGTGCCCTGCGCACCGTCACCCACAGGACCATCGCCGACGCCGTGGAGTTGTTGGACAACAACAAATTCAACGTCGTGGTGGCCAAGCTGATGGAACTCGTCAACGCGACCCGCAAGACCATCGATTCCGGGGCCGGTGGCGCAGATCCTGCCGTCCGCGAAGCCGCCGAGGCCGTGGCGGTCATCTTGAGCCTCTTCGCGCCGTACACGGCCGAGGACCTGTGGAACCAGTTGGGCCACCCGGCCTCCGTGGCAAACGCGGGTTGGCCTTCCCACGATCCTTCGCTCCTTGTCCAGGACACCGTAACGGCCGTGGTCCAGGTCCAAGGCAAGGTCCGCGACCGCCTCGACGTATCGCCGGACATCAGTGAAGACGCCCTGCGCGAGCTTGCGTTGGCAAGCGAAAACGTGCAGCGGGCACTCGACGGCCGTGGCATCCGCACCGTGATCGTACGTGCGCCTAAACTGGTCAACATCGTCCCGGCATAGCCGGGAATGCGGCCGCCGGCGTTTGCCGGCGGCCGGGCAGCAGCCCAGGAGGCATCGTTGACGGACCGCGAACCACCTGCATGGATGTGGCTCAAGGAACGTCTGGCCCGCCTACGCCAGTCGACGACGCCGGGCCGCGGCGGAGCTGAACCAGCGCCTGTTCCGGTCCGCACCGCCGTCGTCACTGACTCGGCAGCCGCGCTCCCGGCCGAATGGGTCAAGGCGTTCGTCGCCGACGGGCGCCTCGCCGTGGTGCCGATGCCTGTGATGGTGGGTGAGGAAATCTACGGCGAGGGTGAAGACGATATCACCCAGACGCTCGCACTGGCACTGGCGGCCGGATCGCAAGTGAAGACTTCAAGGCCTTCTCCCGGCCAGTTCGAACAGGCTTATCTCGCCGCCAAGGCTCGCGGCTTCGAGGCGGTCGTCTCCATCCATATCTCCTCCGGGCTGTCGGGCACGGCCGACGCCGCCAGGCTGGCCGCCGAGCGCGTTTCAATCCCCGTCGAGGTCATTGACTCCCGCACTGTCGGAATGGCCCTGGGCATGGGTGTCCAAAGCGCCCTTGTGGCTGCAGCGGACGGTCGTTCGGCGGCCGAGGTCCGGCGCTTTGCCGAGGAGCGCATGGGCCGAACCAAGGTCTACTTCTACGTGCCGAGCCTTGAGCAGCTCCGGCGCGGCGGCAGAATCGGCACTGCTGCGTCTTTTCTGGGGACGATGCTGTCCATCAAGCCGATCCTCGCGGTCGACGACGGCAAGATCGTGCCGCTTGAGAAGGTGCGCTCGGCGGCGAGGGCCGTCGCCCGGCTTGAGGAAATCGTCGCTGCGGATGTCACTTCCCGCCCGGCAGGACAAGCGCGGCTTGCCGTGCACCACTTTGGAAACCTTGCAGAGGCCGAGCGGCTCGCCGCACGGCTGGAAGCGCACTGCCCGGGGTGCCCACCCGCACAAATCAGCACCTTACCGGCCGTGCTGGCTGCCCACGCTGGCCTCGGCGTCCTGGCCGTGATCGTCGGGGAAAGCAGTACACCTGGCCTTGCGGAACGCCCGGCAGGCAGTTCCACGGAGGGTGCCGGGGCCGGTAAGCCGACCGCGGGCAGCAGCTGATCCTCCACAACGTCTCTCGATAGGAGAGTTGTCCACATAGGGCCGATGCTGCCTGCCAATGGTGGATTGGCCGTTCTACGCTCGGGGATATGCCGCGCAGGAAAGGTTCCCCCTCAGCCAACCACGCTGCGAGCGCTGCCCGGCAACGGTTCGCGGCGCGCCTTGCACCGGAGGGGCCGGACAGTGCCGGGCCCGGCGGTGCCCATCGCGGGCATGACAACGATCCTCTACCGCTTTTGCCCTTGGGCGAGTCCATTCAAGGCGGCCCGGGAAGCTCCCAGACCGGCTTCGTCTGCGATGAATGGGAGGGTCCGGGGGAGTCCGGAGCCTCTCCACGGCTACGCTGGCGAACTCCGTGGCGTGTAGCCACCTTGCTGGCCATTCCTTGCTTGCTGTTGCTGTCGTGGTGTGCCTGGCAGGTCTGGGCGCGACAGCCGACGGCAGAGCCGTTGGTCCGTAGCTCGTCAGCGGGAGGACGGGCGGTTGCCGGCGTTGACGGAGCTGCGGTTGACGGGGCTGGGAGGGACGGGGCCGGGAGGGACGGGGCCCAGACGGGGTCGCCGGACCCGCACGGCCGGATCACTGTCCATGTGGCCGGTGCGGTAAAGAATCCCGGAGTCGTCACGTTGCCCGTCGGAGCGCGTGTAGTTGACGCGATTGGCGCCGCCGGCGGAGCAGATCCAGCGGCCGAGCTGAACAGGCTCAACCTTGCGGCGGTGGTGCAGGACGCCGCGAAGATCCATGTTCCTCTGCCAGGAGAACCCGCTTCCTCGGCAGATGGACCAGCTCCTGGCGCGGCCGTGAACGAGGCTACCGAAAGCAGGAACCCGGGAACCGGGAGTTCAGCAGCTCGCAAGATCAACCTCAACACGGCAACGGCCGAAGAACTCGACAGCCTGCCCAAGGTGGGTCCCGTCCTGGCCAAGCGCATCGTCGAGTGGCGGCAGCAGCACGGACCGTTTGCGGCAGTGGAAGACCTCGATGCCGTGGATGGTGTCGGGCCAAAGATGCTGGAAACCCTCTTGCCCCTGGTGACTGTCTGACATGGCACGGGAGGGAGAAAGCCGCATCGACCTGCGCTTGGTTCCGTCGGCCTTGCTCACGTGGGCCGTCTCCCTCTCGGCCGCTTTCCTGCCCACATCATCGACTGTGGGCCTTTGCGCGGCCTTGTTCGTTGGCTCGTGCGTTCTCCTGGCCGGGTGGCGTCGACGGGCCTTTCAGCGTAGCCCGCGTCCGATCATGAGGACGCTTCAAGCCACCTTGGCGGTTGCGTGCCTGTTCGGGGCTGCCGTGGCCGCCCGTGCTGCGTTAGATGCCGCACCCCGGCAGGACGGTCCGGTCGCACAGGCTGCGGCATCCCGTGACTCGGTGGTCATCCACGTGCTGATTGTGGGAGATCCGAGGGAACTGGGCACCGCCTCCCGTGGATCCGGACGGTGGGCTGTTCCGGCCGAAGTGATTGACATCGCCGCCGACGGATTGTTGATTCGTTCGCGCGCGAAGATTCTGCTGACCGGTGGAGAAGGCTGGGACCAGGTTGTAACGGGCCAGAAAGTCAGAACCGCAGGAAGGCTGAAACAGGCAAAAGCGGGCCAGGCGGAGGCCGCCGTTCTCGCGGCTGCCACGCCTCCCATGCAGCCGGAGGCGAAGGAAAGCGTCTCCCACGGTCCGGCGCAACTGAAGAAACAGTTCAAGTCTGCTACCGAGTGGCTGCAGGGCGACGCTGCGGGTCTTCTCCCTGGAATGGTCACGGGTGACACCACGGCCCTGGATGAAGGCCTTGAAGCCGTCATGAAGACGACCGGAACCACTCACCTCACAGCCGTCAGCGGGGCAAATTGCAGTCTGATTCTTGGGGGCCTTGTGCTTTTGGCCAGGACCTTCCGGCTTGCCAGGGGAGTCACGGCAATCGCGGCCCTGATGGGGTTGGCCGCCTTTGTCATGATGGTAGGACCGGATGCGAGTGTCCTCAGGGCTGCGGTCATGGGGGCGATCGGCCTCGCAGCGCTGAGCGGCGGGCGGAGGGGCCGGAGTCTGGGGTTTCTCTGCCTTGCGGTGATTGGCCTGCTGATTCTGGATCCTTCACTTGGCATGAGCATTGGATTCCTTTTGTCGGTCCTCGCCACGTTGGGAATTGTCGTGTTCGCACGCCCCATCGCATCCTGGGCTCCAGCTTGGGTGCCTTCCTGGCTCGCTTCGGCCATTGCGGTTCCCTTGGCGGCGCAGCTTCTGTGCAGTCCCGTGATTGTCGGCCTGCAGCCGCAGTTCTCCAGTTACTCGTTGATCACAAATGTCGCGGTGGCGCCGTTCGTCGCACCAGTCACGATTTTGGGGACCATGGCCGTTCCCTTGGTTCCCCTGCTTCCTTGGTTTGCGGTCATTCCCATAGCCGTTGCCGGGGCGAGTGCCGCCGTGGTGGCAGCGACTGCCAGGTTGTTTGCGGGACTTCCAGGCGCGTCCCTGCCTTGGCCGGAAGGACCGACGGGAATTGCCACCATGATTCTGTGCTCGCTTGCCACCCTTGTGCTGGTGTGGTTGGTCCTGCATCCAGTGTGGGCTGGCGCTGCTGTGCTGGCTTTGCACCGCCGCTTAGTACTCCTCATGGCCGCCGGAGAGTCAGCTGTTCGCCGCCAAGGTGCCAAGGGCCATCACAGGGGGTGCGGGCACCGGTCAAGGGAACCGCAGCCTGGGCCACCGCCGGCCCGGCTGGACGTGGGAGACTAGAACTCTGAAAGAAAACTTCTGGAAGGAAGCAACATTGGCTGCTGCCTCGGTCTCCAAGGCTAAACCCTCCGCGGCAAACACCGTCAGCTGGCGGGAGGTCACCCCGTCCGCCGTAGTCCTCATCACCGGACCTGAGGAGTACCTCGGAATCCGTGCCATGGACCGCATACGTTCCCACGTGCGGTCAGCGGCGCCGGACGTGGAAATCAGCAAGCTTAATGCCGGCAGCTACGAATCCGGATCCCTCGCCATGACCGTCACGCCGTCGTTGTTCGATGAAGCCAAGCTCATCGAGATCGAGGGCCTCGAGTCCATGAACGATGCCTTCCTTGCCGATGCCCTGGCCTACCTCGCACAGCCGGAGAACGACGTCGTGCTGGTCCTTCGGCACGGAGGCGGGACGCGGGGTAAGAAGCTTCTGGATGCCGTGAAGTCCTCCGGGTGGCCCGTTGTGGACTGCCAACCTTTGAAAAAGGACGCCGAAAAAACAGCATTCGTCGTTTCGGAATTCAAGGCAGGCGGGCGCCGCATCGAAGCGGAAGCTGTCCAAGCCCTCGTCAACGCCGTCGGGGCCAGCCTCTCGGAGCTTGCCGCGGCGTGCAACCAGCTCATCGCGGATGCCACCACCCCAGTGGATGCAGCCACGGTAGAGCGATACTACGGCGGCCGCGTGGAAGCCACGGCATTCAAAGTTGCCGATGCCGCCATGGCCGGCAATGGACCGCAGGCCCTGTCCAGCCTCCGGCATGCACTGGCCACCGGAGTCGACCCCGTGCCCCTCGTTGCCGCGCTTGCCGCAAAGCTCCGCACCCTCGCCAAGGTTGCAGGCGCACAAGGATCGTCAGCACAGATCGCCAAGCAACTCGGCATACAGCCATGGCTCGTGGAACAGGCCCAGCGGGATGTCCGGCGCTGGACTCCGGACGGCCTGATCCGCTCGATCCAAGTCACCGCGGAAGCGGACGCCCAAGTCAAAGGCCTCTCCCGCGATCCCGTGTACGCGGTCGAACACGCCGTCACGGTCATTGCTACCTCAGCCCGGGGCCGCTAGCCCACGCGCGACTCCCAGATTCTTGGACGACACAAGCAATCCGTGGCGACGCCCGAATCCACGCGTCCCAGGTCCTTTTGCGCGTCGTGAGTCGATTAAATACTTGAGGCCGGCACCCAGGGGTGCCGGCCTCACGTTCAGCTCAGTCGAACTGGGAAAACCTTAGAGTGCGTTGACCTTTTTGGAGATCGCCGACTTGCGGTTTGCGGCGTTGTTCTTGTGAATAACGCCCTTGCTGACAGCCTTGTCCAGCTTGCGGCTGGCAGCAACAAGAGCCTTTGCAGCGGCATCCTTGTCCGTGGACTCAACGGCGGTGGCAACGGCGCGGATGGCCGTCTTCAGCTCAGACTTGACAGCGTTGTTACGCAGGCGAGCCTTCTCGTTGGTGAGGATGCGCTTCTTCTGGGACTTGATATTAGCCACGTGTGTGAACTCTCTTTTTAATGCGGAAATTGGTCTAGAGGGTTATCAGGTTGGCCATCGACTGAGCGGCGTGGGGATGCCTATGGCAGCCAACCATGAGTGCCCGTCGACCTGCACGGACACACAGCCATAAATATTATCAGACTCATCGCTTTTCCGGGGATTTGGCATCTAGGCCGAGTCGTGTCGCCCGCCCAGCCTCCGCGCCACGAGCTGGAAAGTGCGTTGGTCCAGGATGGCGCCCTCGCGCCGCACGTCCGAAGGGTTGATCCGCACCACCCGGTCCACCTTGACTTCGCTGGGCCGCCCCTGCCGGTCCCAGGCACCCGTGCCAATGTCGACGTAGTCTTCGGAGCGGTAGCCGTCGTCGTGGTCTTTGCTGGTGAGCATCAGCCCGAGCAGCCACCCGCCGTCGCGCCCTATCAAGAGGACCGGCCGGTCCTTGCCCCGCGAATGGTCCTCTTCGTAGGGAACCCAGGACCAGACGATCTCTCCGGGATCCGGCTTGCCGTCGGGGTTGGGGGAGTATCGCGGAGACACCGTGCCCCGGAAGTCACCCGGATATGGACGGGCAAGCCGCCCGACGCCGGTGCCTGCGTTTCGGTTCCGGAGTGCGTTGTTTGCCGTCCCGGCTTGCGGCGGCCGGCGGGGGCGCGTGCCCGCGGGGGATCCGAAGGCCCGTCGAAGGTAGCCCAGGGAGCCCTTGAGGAGCATGCCAAGGAAATGTGTGTCCGATGCCATGGAACTACCGTACTTTCCTCGATGTTCCTCGTTGCGCAAGCACCGCAGCGGCTAACGTTTCCGAGCACTTGTTCACAATGCGTCGGCGCTTGATCACCGTGCACAACCGGCGCCGCGTTCATGGGAGACTATAAGTTCAGATATGCGGCGTCGGCCGGAATGGTGAAGACCAGTCCGGGGCGGAGCCGTGTGAGTATCGACAGTAAGGATCCTGCGTGTCTCCCATGGCCCGCACCGCACCGGTGCCCGCCGCGACAGATCCGGCCATCATCCGGAACTTCTGCATCATCGCCCACATCGACCACGGTAAATCCACCTTGGCCGACCGCATGTTGCAGTACACCGGCGTCGTTAAGTCCCGCGACATGAAGGCCCAGTATCTGGACCGAATGGATATCGAACGCGAGCGTGGCATCACCATCAAGTCCCAGGCTGTCCGCATGCCCTGGGAACTCGACGGCACCAGCTATGCCCTGAACATGATCGATACCCCTGGCCACGTTGACTTCACCTATGAGGTTTCCCGTTCCCTTGCCGCCTGTGAAGGTGCAGTCCTTCTGGTGGACGCAGCTCAGGGCATCGAAGCCCAGACGCTGGCAAACCTCTATCTGGCGATGGAAAACAACCTCACCGTCATCCCGGTGCTCAACAAGATTGACCTCCCGGCCGCCCAGCCCGAAAAGTACGCCGCGGAACTCGCCAACCTGATCGGTGGCGATCCCGAAGACGTGCTGCGCGTATCCGGCAAGACCGGGGTCGGAGTGGAGGCCCTCCTGGACAAGATCGTCCGCGATCTGCCGGCTCCTGTAGGGGACCCCAGCGCCCCGGCCCGCGCCATGATCTTCGACTCCGTTTACGACACCTATCGCGGTGTAGTCACCTACGTCCGCGTGGTGGACGGCATGCTGCATCCGCGCGAGCGGATCCAGATGATGTCCACCCGCGCCACCCACGAGCTCCTCGAAATCGGTGTCAGCTCCCCGGAACCCACTCCTTCCAAGGGACTGGGCGTCGGCGAAGTGGGCTACCTGATCACCGGGGTGAAGGACGTCCGCCAGTCGAAGGTCGGCGACACCGTGACCAATCTGGCCAAGCCGGCAGCGGAGTCCCTTGCCGGTTACGCCGACGCGAAGCCCATGGTCTTCTCCGGCTTGTATCCCTTGGACGGCACGGACTATCCGGTGCTGCGGGATGCCCTCGAGAAGCTGATGCTCAATGACGCAGCGCTCGTCTACGAACCGGAGACATCTGCGGCCCTGGGCTTCGGTTTCCGCGTGGGCTTCCTTGGCCTGCTGCACCTGGAAATCACCCGTGAGCGGCTTGAACGGGAGTACAACCTCGACCTTATCTCCACCGCTCCCAACGTTGAGTACGAGGTCACGCTGGAGGACAAGCGGGTCCTCCACGTCACCAACCCGAGCGAATACCCCACCGGCAAGATCGCCGAGGTCCGTGAACCGATGGTGTCCGCCACCATTCTGGCGCCCAACGAATTCGTGGGTGCCATCATGGAGCTGTGCCAGAGCCGCCGCGGCGTCATGGGCGGCATGGATTACCTCTCCGAGGACCGGGTGGAAATCCGGTATCGCCTCCCGCTGGCCGAGATCGTCTTCGACTTCTTCGACATCCTCAAGTCAAAGACCCGCGGCTACGGTTCGCTGGACTGGAAGGCCGACGGCGAGCAGGTTGCCGATCTGGTCAAGGTGGACATCATGCTCCAGGGCGAGCAGGTTGACGCTTTCAGTGCCATCACCCACCGCGACAAGGCGTACGCCTACGGCGTCATGATGACAGGCAAGCTGCGTGAGCTCATTCCCCGCCAGCAGTTCGAAGTGCCCATCCAGGCCGCCATCGGCTCGCGAATCATTGCCCGTGAGAGCATCCGCGCCATCCGCAAGGACGTCCTTGCCAAGTGCTACGGCGGTGACATCACCCGTAAGCGCAAACTTCTGGAAAAGCAGAAGGAAGGCAAGAAGCGCATGAAGATGGTGGGCCGCGTGGAGGTTCCACAGGAAGCGTTCATCGCAGCCCTTACCACCGACGAATCCAAGGACAAGGCCAAGAAGTAATGGGGCTGTTCGCCCGGAACACTCCGGGACCGGAGCGCGTTGAAGAATCGGGCACAGCATGGGCCCCCGGAGGACCCTGTGCCTAGTGTCCTTCCCCTCGGGGATCCGGCACCTGCGGATGGGCTCTTGCCACCGCAGGTGCTCGACGGCGTCGAGTCACGCAAGTTCGGACTGTACGTCCACATACCTTTCTGTGCCGTGCGTTGCGGGTACTGCGATTTCAACACCTACACCGCCACTGAGCTTGGGGGTGGCGCCTCCCAGGACGCCTACGCGTCTACTGCCATTTCGGAAGTGGAGTTCGCCGTCCGGGCCATGGAGGCCTCCGGGCTCCCGCAGCGGCCCCTGAGCACGGTGTTCTTCGGCGGCGGCACACCGACGCTGCTGCCCGCTGAAGATCTGGCACGCATCCTGACGGCCGCCGTCGGGCATTGGGGTCTGGAAACCGGAGCCGAAGTCACCACTGAGGCGAACCCGGACTCGGTGACGCCCGAATCGCTCCAACTGCTCGCAGACTCCGGCTTCACAAGGGTCTCCTTCGGCATGCAGTCGGCGGTCCCGCACGTCCTCAAGGTCCTGGACCGAACCCACACGCCCAGCCGGGTCCCGTTAGTGGTCCAATGGGCGCGCGACGCCGGCTTGGCAGTGAGCCTGGACCTCATCTACGGCACTCCGGGGGAATCGATGGCCGATTGGCAGACCTCCTTGGAGACGGCCCTGTCATACGATCCGGACCACATCAGCGCTTATGCGCTGATTGTGGAAGAAGGCACCAAGCTGGCGGCACAGATCCGGCGCGGAGAAGTTCCCGGCATCGACGACGACGACCACGCCGCCAAGTACGAACTCGCCGATCAGCTGATCAGCGCAGCCGGGCTGGACTGGTACGAGGTCAGCAACTGGTCCAGCACATCCGAACAGGCGTGCAAACACAACCTTGCCTACTGGCGGGGAGACGATTGGTGGGGCATCGGACCCGGCGCGCATTCCCACATGGGCGGCGTCCGCTGGTGGAACGTCAAACACCCCACGGCCTATGCCAACAGGCTCGGTGGCGGAGTGTCGCCCGCCGCTGGACGGGAAACGCTCGACGCCGGAACCCGGGAAGTGGAACGCATCATGCTGGAGGCGCGCCTCGGCACCGGGCTTCAGGTCGATGCCCTCGACAAGGTGGGTCGCCACGCTGTCGCAGGCCTTATTGCGGACGGCCTGGTTGAACCTGCAGCGGCCTTCCAAGGACGGCTTGTCTTGACACTCAAGGGCCGGCGACTGGCTGACGCCGTGGTCCGGCGTATCCTTCCGGAGTAGCTATTTGATCCAGCGGAGGTTGAAGCGGTAGCGGTGCGGTTGCCCGTGGTTGACCCGGATGCCGGCGGACACCGAGAAACACGTCAGCGCCACCCAGATCGCCGTGGCAAGGACAGCGAACAGGTTTCCCACTGCCGGGAGCAAGACCAGGATGTTGGCGAGCACTGCAGCAACCGTTGGAGGCAAGGTGAAGTTCAGCGCTTCCTTGGATTCCTGTGCCGTGAACGGGCCGCGTTCGCGGAAGATCAGGTAGATCAGCAGCGAAGGCACGCAGCCAAGGATCCCGCCGAAATGCGCCAGCGTGGCCCATTGACGGTCTTCCGCGGCTGTTAGGGGCAGCGCGTTGGCAGGAACGCCGTGGTACTGGGATCGGCCAGAGGCGCCGTCCTGTTCGTCAGGAGCGTTGTCTGCCACAGTTTCTTCCTTCAAGTAACAATCGGTGAAGTGTTGCTGTCCCAGAATACTTGCTCGGCGTGTGATCACGGGACCAAGTATCTGACCTGGGGGCGGATATATCGCGTATACCGCGCCTGAGCGGGTTGTGAAGCGAGCGCTGTCCGAAAGGAATCGTCACGGCATGGTGAGGAAATCAATAACTTCTTCGACGCGCCCGAGCAACGATGCCTCCAAGTCCGCATAGCTGTGGACGGCCCCGAGAAGTTTCTGCCAGCCAAGGCCGATGTCCTCGGCCGTCTCGTGGGGCCAGCCGAACGACTTCAGGATGCCGGTCTTCCAATCGGTGCCGCGGGCGATAGTCGGCCATTGTTCGATCCCGAGGACCTTGGGGCGGATGGCCTGCCAGACGTCTACGTAGGGGTGCCCCACGATCAGGACGTTTCCTGCCGCGCCGGGCACCGTCATGGCGTCGGCAGCAATCCGTGATTCCTTCGAATCCCGCACCAGGTGGTCCACGAGGATCCCGAGCCTGCGGCCCGGCCCGGGGGAGAATTCGGCGATAGCGGCCTTGAGATCGTCCACCCCATGCAAAGGCTCGACGACGATGCCCTCGACCCGAAGATCGTCTCCCCAGACCTTCTCCACCAGTTCGGCGTCGTGTTTGCCTTCCACCCAGATCCGGCTTGCCTTGGCGACCCGGGCTCGCTGGTCCGCCACGCGGACGGATCCCGACGCGGTCCTGCCTGGTTGAACCGCACCCTTTCCGGCTGCCGCACGGGGCGCGGGCGGCAGGAGTTTGACTGCTTGCCCATCCAACAGAAACCCGAAGCCCAGCCGGAACGATTTGTTTTTCCCTCGTCGGTCCTCCAGCACCACAATGTGCATGCCGCCGGACTTTTCGACCCTGGTCACGGCCCCGACCCAACCGGATTGCACATCTTCGAGAACCATCCCGCGTTCGACCGGCACCTCGGGCAGCTGCTTCTTGGCGGGCGAGGAGAGATCTTGCGGGCCCCAATTGTCGTAAGACACAGTCTTCACACCACTTTGCGCTAGGAGGATCGATGACGTCCTGGCGATTCCGCAGGACCGCGCGGGAATCATGTTCGCCGCGAGCGGTACCAATGCTAACAACGGGGTGGCTCATACTAGACTTGTTAGCACTTGGGCATGTTGAGTGCTAATTGTTGTTGAGGGCCGGTTAAGGGCCAATCGTTGAAGAACCGGCTGTTGAATGGAGGTGGGCAGTGAGCGAACCACGCAAGCTCGAAGTGTTGCGCGCCATCGTGGAGGACTACGTTCACTCCCGCGAGCCCGTCGGATCCAAAGCCTTGGTCGAGCGGCACCATTTGGGTGTGTCGAGTGCCACCATCCGCAACGACATGGCCCTTTTGGAAGAAGAAGGCCTCATCGCCGCACCGCACACGAGCGCCGGCCGCATCCCGACGGATAAGGGCTACCGCCTGTTCGTCGACCGCATTTCCGAGGTGAAGCCGCTTTCTGCTGCTGAGCGCCGGGCCATCCACTCTTTGCTGGAAGGGCCGGACGACGTCGAGGACATCCTTGAGCGCACCGTCCGCCTGCTCTCGCAGCTGACCAACCAGGTCGCCGTCGTCCAGTACCCGCACGTGAGCCGCGCACGGGTGCGGCACATTGAGTTCGTCCTTCTGGCGCCCCGACAGGTCTTAGTGGTATTGATCGCAGACACCGGCAAAGTGGAACAGGGAGTTGTCCACGCCGGAGCGGATGCCAGCGATGAGGACATCATGGCCTTGCGCGCGCGTTTCCTCGGGAGCATTGCCGGTTCCCAGCTTGATCTGATGACGCAGGTCCTGCCTTCGGTCGTTGCCCTGTGTCCACCGGCGCTCCGGGGGCTTGCGGGCGTCCTTGCCCACGGCCTGGAAAGGCTTGCCGACAGAAGCAGGGACGAACGGATGGTCATGGCCGGCACGGCGAACCTGGCCCGCTCCAACGTGGATTTCCCGCTGAGTATCGGCCCTGTCCTCGAAGCGCTCGAGGAGCAAGTGGTCATGTTGCGACTGCTGTCGGACATGGCTGAGGACCCCCGGGGAGTCACCGTGAGCATCGGTCGCGAGAATCCCTACGACGGTCTCTCCGAAGCCTCAGTGGTTGCCACCGGCTACGGTCCCGGAAGCAGCGCGAAGATCGGCATTCTTGGGCCAACCCGGATGGACTACCCCAACACCATGGCGGCCGTTCGCGCCGTCGCACGCTACCTTTCCCGCATTCTGGGCGGATGACGGCCTCGGCTGGAAACCTCCTGGCAAGATACGCTGTGTAACAGTAAAACAAGGAAGAGATACCGACTTTGAGCAGTCACTACGACGTTCTGGGCGTCTCGCCGGAAGCAACCGGCGAGGAGATCAAGAAGGCCTACCGCAAGCTCGCCCGCAAGCTGCACCCCGATGTAAACCCCGGGGCAGGTGCGGCCGAGGAGTTCAAGGCCGTCACCCACGCCTACGAGGTCCTCTCCGACCCCCAGAAGCGCCGCGTCTATGACGCTACGGGCAACGAGAACGGGACCGACAACGGTTTCGGCGGAGGGTACGCAGGCCAAGGATTCGCCTTCCAAGACATTTTCGACACCTTCTTCGGCGGAGGAGGCGGCGGCATGCAAGGACCCGCGTCGCGCATGCGCCGCGGCCAGGATGCCCTGATCAGCGTCCGTATCGATTTGCGGGAGGCCGTCTTCGGCGTCAACAAGAAGCTTGAGGTCGATACCGCGGTCATCTGTCCCACGTGCGAGGGCTCATGCTGCCGTGCGGGCACCCACCCCGAGCGTTGCGACATCTGCGGTGGCTCGGGTCAGGTCCAGCGGGCTGTGCGTTCCATCCTCGGCCAAGTCATGACCGCCGCACCGTGTGGCTCATGCGAGGGCTTCGGCTCCATCATCAAGGACCCTTGCAATGAGTGCAACGGCCAGGGCCGCATCCGCAGCCGCCGTTCGCTGACCGTCAAAGTGCCAGGCGGCGTGGCCACCGGAACACGCATCCAGTTGTCGTCGCAAGGCGAAGCGGGCCCCGCCGGTGGCCCTCCCGGCGACCTCTACGTGGAGATTCGGGTCAACAACGATCCCACTTACGTGCGTGAAGGCGACGATCTGCACGCAACCCTGAGCGTCCCCATGACAGCCGCCGCACTCGGTACTGAGCTGCAGCTTGACACTTTTGACGGACCCCAGGAGATCGACGTCAAGTCCGGCACACAGTCCGGCGAGGTCATTACCCTGCGCGGGCTGGGCGTCACCCATCTCCGCGGCTACGGGCGCGGAGACCTCAAGGTGCACCTGCACGTTGAGACGCCCGGCAAGCTCGACCCCGCACAGGAAGATTTGTTGCGCCAACTCGCCAAAATGCGCGGAGAGCAGTTCACCGAGGGCAAGCTCGTGGCCAGCGGTGGCATGTTCGCGAAACTGCGGGACAAGCTCGGTAACCTGTAGCGGTGAGCAACCCCGTATTCTTCACAGCAGCCGGAACGCTGGACGGGCTCGGGCGTGGCGATGTTTTCGTACTCGAAGGAGCCGAAGCAAGGCACGCTGTTACCGTCAAGCGACTGGAGATCGGTGAAGCAGTTGACATTGCCGACGGCGTCGGCAAACGGCTGACGGGAACCGTGACTGAATCGGGCCAGGGAACCCTCACGGTTCTTGCCTCGGATGTGGTGGAGGAACAGCAGCCGAGGGTGCGGCTTGTGCTGGTCCAGGCCCTCGCCAAGGGCGATCGCGACGAGCTCGCCGTCGAGACGGCAACGGAACTCGGGATCGACGCGGTCGTGCCCTGGCAGGCAGAACGCTCCATCGTCCGTTGGAAGGGCGACCGGGCAGCCAAAGCCCACGCGAAGTGGCAATCCGTGGCCACCGCGGCCGCCAAACAAGCGCGGCGAGCGTGGATTCCGGAAGTGCGTGCCGCCGTCGACGGTTCCGGCTTGATTTCGGCTGTCGCCGCCGCGGATCTGGCGATCATCCTCCACGAGGACGCAAAGCGCCCCCTGCGGGACGTGCTGGAGACGTGGCAGGAGCACCTTCCTGACACGGACGACGACGCCGGACGGGAAGTCCTGCTCATTGTTGGCCCGGAGGGTGGTATTTCGCCGCGCGAAGTGACCAAGCTCAGCGACGTCGGCGCCGTCACCGCTCTCTTGGGGCACCACGTCCTTCGCTCATCGACGGCAGGACCGGCCGCCGTCGTGCTCGCCAGTGACATACTCGGGCGCTGGTAGCCAAGACTCTCTGTGAGGATTGGGGAGGTGAGGATTGGGGAGGCGCTGGCCGCGTACCGGAATCAGCGGACGTTGAAGGAGCGGGTATCCGTAGCGATATCCGCGTCGTTGGGTCCCACTAGGGAAACACGCAACTCATAGCGGCCCGTTCCGAGCCCCACAGTGAGGGTGAAAACTCCGCCCTGTCCTGCCACGGTGGAGGCGGTGGTCTGACCGGCCAGATAGGATGTTTTCTCGCCGTTGGAGTTCTCGCGAAGGATCTGCCAGTGCAGTTTCTTTGAGGGGTCGGTGCTGCGCCCGTTGAACTTCACCGGACCGGCAGGCAAGGTCAGATCCTCTTGCGGGTCGATGATCCAGACGGGAGCCACCATGGCAGCGTCGCGGACCATCGCGTCTCCGAGTTTCACTTGTCCGAACGCCAGATAGTCCGTGTGCCCGTCCACCAAGATGGCCACCTTGATTTGCTGACCGGAATCGATCAGTCCCGAACTCGCCGCAGCAGCGGTTGCGGTGTAGACGAGTTGTTGGACCGCCCGCTGCGCCATGCCGGGGTCGAGGTTGGAATTGAACGCGTCGCGGGAAACATCTACGGTGACCACGTTCTTGCCGGAAATCGACGTTGCCAAGCTGCTTGGATTCTGCCACGGCGTGAAGAAGTCGTGGTCCAGCGGCTTCTGGGACATCATGATCCGCAGGGCCGTGGTGATGGGGTTCTCGTTGCCCGGGTTGTCGCGGAATTCGCGATACAGGAACGTGTCCTGGTCGCTCCGTCCAATCCAATACACCGGAATCTTGTTTGAGGCCTGGGTTGTTTCTAGCGGAGCGTTATTGTCCGGGGCAGCCTGCAGGCTGGCAGGCGGACTCGGGAGCGGCGTTGTCGATCCCTGTTCCGTGCGATCGGCGACGCACGCCGAAAGGGACAAGGCAGCCGTCAGCGAGGCCACAAGCACGGCGGATCGAATCCGGGTGCGTGTGCCCTGTGAAATGCCGGCTGGCCTGGTGATGGTGGATTCCTGCTCGTGTTCGGCCGCTGCAGTGCGGAGGAGTCATGCGCCCGATGGCGGGCACAGGGGCATTTTTGCCCATTAATCAGCTTGTCATAGAGTGACCGGCGCTGACCGGCGATTCGATGCCCCGGAGGGCAACTGCAATCCGATTGATACGAGGTCGATGCGGAGTTGATACCAAAAACGGCAAGGTCCGGCTGTTCGACGCTGTGCTCGATACTCGCTGGCATCACCTCGGACACCGGCTGGCGTAGGATTGAAAGCAATCCGAGGCCCGCGATCCTGCGCCCATCCAGCGAACGGACATCGGAGCAAAATCGATGGACATGACCAAGCCGGAGGAGCACAGGCCACAAGGCCAGCACTATGACAGAATCATTGAACGGGCGGCCCAGGGCCAGCAGCGTAGACACAGGTCCGGCCGAGTTCCCACACTCTGTCCCGGGTGCCCGGACGGAAGTTGTTGTCTTCGACGACTCTGATCAGATGGTTCAGACCCTTGGTAGCCATGACGAGGCGCTGCGCTACATTGAAGCCCAGTTCCCCGGCGTCGATTTTCATGTCCGTGGCAACGAGCTCTCTTTCAGCGGGCCGGCCAGCGATGTCCCCAGGATCATGCGCCTGCTTGAAGAAGTCCGCGGCCTGGTGAGCAAGGGGACGGTTATCACCCCGGACGTGCTTCAGCAGCTCGTTTCCTTGTTGCGCAGCCAGTCCCTGCAAAACCCCGTGGAAGTCCTGACCCACAATATTCTTTCCAGCCGCGGACGCACCATTCGGCCCAAGACGCTGAACCAGAAGAACTATGTCGACGCCATTGACGACAACACAGTGATCTTCGGGATTGGCCCTGCCGGCACCGGTAAGACGTACTTGGCAATGGCCAAGGCAGTTCAGGCACTGCAGCTTAAGGAAGTCAGCCGCATCATCCTGACCAGGCCAGCCGTCGAGGCGGGGGAGCGTCTCGGCTTCCTGCCCGGAACACTGAGCGACAAGATCGATCCGTATCTGCGTCCTTTGTACGACGCCCTGCACGACATGATGGACCCGGAATCGATCCCGCGCCTCATGGCGGCCGGGACAATTGAGGTCGCGCCGCTTGCCTACATGCGCGGCCGCACGCTCAACGACGCGTTCATCATCCTCGATGAAGCCCAGAACACCACCGCGGAACAGATGAAGATGTTCCTGACCCGGCTTGGATTCGGTTCCAAGATGGTTGTCACGGGCGACGTCACCCAAGTGGATCTGCCCTTCGGCGCCACGTCCGGCCTGCGCATCGTGCAGGAAATCCTCCAGGGGATCGATGACGTGAACTTTACGATGCTGGACGCTTCCGACGTCGTCCGGCACCGTTTGGTGGCCGACATTGTGTCCGCATACAGCATATGGGACGAAAAGCATCGGGTGCGTGCCCAGCACGCGCCCACGCACGACAAACGGGGAGAGCACCGATGAGCATCGAGGTCAACAACGAGTCCGGCATCCAGGTGGACGAGGCACAATTGGTAACGCTTTCGCGTTTCATTTTCGAACGGCTCTACATTCACCCCCAGGCCGAACTTTCCATTCTCCTCGTGGATGAGCCTGCCATGGAGAAGCTCCACATCGAGCTCATGGACGAGCCGGGCGCAACCGATGTACTGTCCGTTCCCATGGACGAGCTGACGCCGGGAACACCAGGCAAGCCGGCTCCCCAGGGCATGCTGGGCGACATCGCGATCTGCCCGCAGGTGGCACAGGTCCAAGCGCGCAACGCGGGTCATTCGACCCAGGATGAAATGCTCCTGCTCTGCACCCACGGAATCCTCCACCTCCTTGGCTTCGACCATGCCGAGCCGGAGGAGAAGGAAGAAATGTTCGCTCTGCAGCGTGAGCTCCTCTCCGGGTTCCTTGGCAAAGACGCCCCCATGGAGACCATGCAGTGACCTCAGTCATCCTGGTTGGCATGGCCTTGGTGTTCCTTAGCGTCGTTGGCCTGCTGACCGCGGCGGAGGCTGCCTTCACCTTTCTGCCGCGGCACGATGCAGAGCAAGCCGTCGTCAGGAGCCGGGGGAATTCGCTGCGCAGTATCCTTGACCAGCCCATTGCCCACATTCGCGCGCTGCGATTCTGGCGGGTCTGGTTCGAGATGGCGGCGGCCGTGGCTGTCGCAGTGGTCATGCATAGTCTCCTCGAGAACGTTTGGCTTGCCGGATTGGCCGCAACCGGCATTATGGCCGTGATCGGTTTCGTGCTGGTAGGGGTCTCGCCCCGGCAACTAGGACGCGCCCACCCGGGCAGCGTGGTTCGCTACTCGGCTCCGCTCATCCGGTTCCTGTGCTGGATCCTGGGGCCCATTCCTGGATGGCTCGTCGCGATCGGGAGCGTCGTGGCCCCTGGTGCTCCGAGCGGCGACGAGGCATTCTTCAGCGAGGAAGAATTCCGTGAGCTCGTCGACAGGGCCTCGGAGTCGGACATGATCGAGGACAGCGAGGCCGAACTCATCCAGTCGGTCTTCGACTTCGGAGACACCTTGGTCCGCTCGGTGATGGTCCCTCGGACGGATATTGTGTGCATAGATTCCGGCTCGAGCCTGGAGCAGGCCATGGCCCTGTTCCTGCGCTCCGGATACTCAAGGATTCCCGTGATCGGGGAGAACGCAGATCAGATCCGCGGCATCCTCTATTTGAAGGATGTTGCCGCTGCATTGCACCGTCCGGAACAGCCGTCAGTGCGCCAGAACGTGGATGCCTTGGTACGCGAGGCACGTTTCGTTCCGGAGTCCAAGCCTGTGAGCGAACTCCTCAGCGAGCTTCAGCAGGAATCCACCCACGTTGCCGTGGTCATTGACGAGTACGGCGGCACTGCGGGACTGGTGACGCTGGAGGACCTCATTGAGGAAATCGTGGGGGAGATCGTTGATGAGTACGATTCCACCGATGCGGAGGTCACTGATCTGGGAGATGGCACGTACCGGGTCAGCTCACGGATGAGCATTGACGACCTCGGAGAGCTCTTCGACATTGACCTTGACGACGACGAAGTGGACACCGTGGGCGGCCTCTTGGCCAAGACCCTGGGGAAAGTCCCGATTGTCGGCAGCGCGGTGGAGGTGGGCGGGATCTCGTTGAAAGCCGATAGGCTGGAAGGCCGGCGAAACCGGGTCAGCCATATCATTGCGGCAGCCATTCCAAAAGAAGACACTGACCTTGAAGACCTTCTCGACGAGGCCGACACAACGCAACAGGGAGTTCCACGTGAGCAAGCACAATAAGAAGTTCGACGCCGATCAGGACTTCGGCGGCTTCCACGCAGGTTTCTCGGTTCTTGTGGGCCGTCCCAATGCGGGAAAGTCGACCCTCACCAACGCTTTGGTCGGCCAGAAGGTCGCCATTACCTCGGCAAAGCCGCAGACCACCAGGCACACTATCCGCGGCATCGTTCATCGCGAGGATGCCCAACTCATCCTCGTGGACACTCCGGGGTTGCACCGCCCCCGCACCCTTCTTGGCAAGCGGCTCAACGACCTCGTCGCGGACACCCTCTCCGAAGTGGATGCCATTGGCTTTTGCCTCCCGGCCAACGAGAAGATCGGTCCGGGTGACAAGTACATCGCGGCCCAGCTCGCTGCCGTCGGACGCAAGCCCATCATTGCACTTGTCACCAAGACCGATCTCGTGGACCGTCAGGCCCTGACCGAGCAGCTCCTGGCCGTAGCCGCGCTGGGCCGCGAAGTCCTCGGCGAGCAAGGCTGGGCGGATATCGTTCCGGTTTCTGCAGCCGACGGCTTCCAGGTCAATACAGTTGCCGACGTCCTCATAGGGCACTTGCCGTCCTCTCCGCCTCTTTACCCTGACGGTGAACTTACGGATGAGCCCGAAGCCGTCATGGTCGCCGAACTGATCCGGGAAGCCGCCTTGGAGGGCGTCCGGGACGAGCTTCCGCACTCACTGGCAGTGGTGGTCGAGGAAATCGTCCCGCGCGAAGGCCGTTCCGAGGACAATCCGCTCCTTGATGTGCGGGTCAATCTCTACGTCGAACGTCCGTCCCAGAAAGCCATCATTATCGGTAAAGCCGGAAGCCGCCTGCGGGAGGTCGGGACTAACGCCCGCAGGGGGATCGAAGCTCTCCTCGGGACCAAGATCTACCTCGACCTGCATGTCAAGGTGGCCAAGGACTGGCAACGCGATCCGAAGCAACTCGTGAAGCTGGGGTTCTAGAAGCTGGGGAGTTTTCCCAGTTTGGGCCCGTAAGATGGTCCGAATCCCGTTTCCGAGGAAAGGTTGAGCGAGTAGTGCAACGTCGCGATGCGCGCGTACAGGGGGCCGGCACTGTTGGTGCAACGGGCGCTGCACGCCATGGAGAACCCCCCGGCACCCCCCGCCACATGCATGCTTTCAAAGGGCTGCCGGGTTGGCTCAAGATTACTGCGGCCGCTGTGAGCGTACTGCTCATCGCTGGATTCGTTTTCGCTGCCTACTGGGTCATCCGCTTGCAGTCCAACATCAGCAAAGCACCCTTGACGGCAGGCGCCACTCGGACTGAGGCCGCCGCCAACGATGCCACGGACCGCTTGCAGATCCTGATCCTTGGGTCCGACACCCGGGACGGGAAGAACTCGCAATACGGTTCCACGCAGGACTCCACGGGCTACGGTCAGTCGGATGTCATGATGCTGCTGGACATTTCGGCGGACAACAAGAGGGTGAGCCTCACCAGTTTCCCCCGCGATCTCCTGGTAAATGTCCCGCAGTGCACCGACCCCAAAACCAACACGGTCTATCAACCCCATTCCAACGTCATGATCAACTCGGCCATGGCGGAGGCTGGCATTGGCTGTGCGGTTGACACCGTGAACAAGCTCACCGGACTGGAAATCGACCATTTCATGATGGCTGATTTCAACGCTGTCAAGGAACTGTCCAACGCCGTGGGCGGAGTCGATGTATGTGTGAGCGATGCTGTCTACGACCCCGATTCCGGGCTCCGGCTCCCTCAGGGAACCTCGAAGGTCCAAGGCGAGCAGGCCCTGGCCTTCTTGCGGACGCGTCATGGTTTTGGAGATGGAAGCGACCTTGGACGCATTCAGGCGCAGCAGGGGTTCCTTTCCTCACTGACCCGCAAGATCAAATCCGACGGAACCCTCAGTAATCCTCAGAGCCTGCTGTCCATCGCTGACGTCGTGACAAAGAACCTCACGGTGGATGACGGGCTGGCATCCGTCCAGTCACTCCTGACCATCGGGAGCCGACTCAAGGACGTCGACCTGTCCAAGGTGGCCTTCGTCTCCGTCCCGACCCAGCCGGCCGCTGTCGATCCGAATCGCCTCGAGCTGGCCCAGCCGCAGGCCACCCAACTGTTTGCCGCGATGAAGGCGAACCTGGACCTGACTACCCCCGGAGCTACCGCCGCCCCTTCGGCCAGCGCTTCGCCGGCTCCATCAAGCACCCCGTCGGCCCCCAGCGCGCCTGCCTACAATAAGGCCATTCAGCCCGTAACGGTTGCCGACGGGACGGGGATCGCAGCCCGGGGCCAAGAGATCGCAGCAGCCCTGGTTGGCGGTGGATTCACCAAGGCGGCGCACTTCCTCGCGGCGGCCGTGCCCAAGACGGTCATCTACTATGGACCCGGCTACGCCGACGTTGCGCCGGATGTCGCGAATCAACTCGGGATCCCGGCTTCCCAGATGGAATTGTCCAACGGAGTTGTCGGAGTCCAGGTCTACATCGGCAGTGACTTCGATTCCGGAACCAAATATGGAGTTGCCTCCGTTCCGGCCGACATCGTCAAGCAGACTGCCGGCGACGTGAAGTGCCAGACCGTCAACCCGGCGCTCATCGCGAGGTAGCAACACCGGAACACCTGAGACGCAGCGAAGGGAGCGGTCACCACAGGGCTTGTGGTGACCGCTCCCTTCTGTTGGCAGAGCCGGTGACGCTTACCAGATGCTCACGCGATCCTCCGGTGGTAACCACATTCCATCCCCGGCTTCCACCGAGAACGCCTCATGGAAGGAGTCGAGGTTTTTCGCGATGGCATTCGTGCGGAACTCGTTGGGGGAGTGCGGGTCCGTGGCGACGCGCCGGATGGCTTCCTCGGGCCGGATGACCTGGCGCCAGCCTGCAGCCCAGGACATGAAGAAGCGTTGCTGGCCGGTGAGCCCTTCGAGAACAGCCGGTTCCGCGCCATCAAGGCTCAGGAGGTAGGCCTTGTAGGCGATGGTCAGGCCACCCAGATCGCCGATGTTTTCGCCTAGCGTGAGCTTGCCGTTGACCTTGTGTTCGGGAGCGGCGTAAGGCGCAAGTGCGTCAAATTGGGCGACAAGCTTGGCCGCCAGTGCTTCGAAGGCCTTGCGGTCTTCCTCGCTCCACCAATTCCGCAGCGCTCCGCTTCCGTCAAACTGGGAGCCCTGGTCGTCGAAGCCATGGCCGATCTCATGGCCGATGATGGCGCCGATGCCGCCGTAGTTGACGGCGTCGTCAGCCTCCGCGGTGAAGAAGGGCGGTTGCAGGATCGCGGCCGGGAAGGCAATCTCGTTCAGCATCGGGTGGTAGTAGGCGTTGACCGTCTGCGGGGTCATGAGCCATTTGTCGAGATCGACCGGCTTGCCGATTTCATCAAGATGGCGGTCGACGTCGGCGTCGTGCGCCCGCTCCACGTTCCCCAGCAAATCAGCTGGATCGATGTCGACGGCGGAATAATCTATCCATTTGTCCGGAAAGCCGATCTTCGGCCGGAAAGCTTCCAGTTTCTTCAACGCTTCCGCTTTGGTATCTTCGCCCATCCAGTCGAGGGCGGTGATGCTTTGGCGATAAGCCTCGATCAGCCTGGCAACCAGCGTCTGCATCCTGGCCTTGTAGCCTTCGGGGAAATGGCGCTCCACATAGATCTGCCCCACAGCCTCGCCCAGCGCGGCTTCGACGACGGCGACTCCCCGCTTCCAGCGGTCCTTGTTCTGCGGCGTGCCACTCAAGGTAGTGCCATAGAAATCGAAGTTCGCGTCAACGAAGGCCGACGACAGATAGGGGGCCGCGGCATTGAGCACCCGCAGGGCCAGCCATTCCTGCCATGCGGCAAGGGGCTCGGACTCGACGAGCGCGGCCGCACCGGAGAAGTAATCAGGCGTGCTCACCACCAACTCGGTGACTTTGTCTCCCTCGATCCGCGCTGAGTGGAACCATTCATCCAGGTAGGGGAAAAGTTCGCGGCTCTGCTCCGCAGTCTTGAGGTTGTAGGTCTTCTGCGGATCACGGAGGGTGACGTTGTCCCAATGGTGCGAGGCAAGGGCCTTTTCAAGGGCGACGACGCGTGCGGCTGCTGCGTCGGCGTCGGGAATGTGTGCCAAGCCGAAGAGCCTGGCGACGTACTTGGCGTACGCCTCGACGATCGGCTCGAACTTCTCGTCCCGATAGTAGGACTCGTCCGGAAGGCCCAGCCCGCCTTGGCCGATGTACAGCAGGACCCGGTCCGGGTTCCCGGCGTCGGGGGCCGGATAGATGGAGAAGAGACCAGAGACATCGGAACGGAACAACCGCCCCGTCAACGCAACAACCTCGGGGGGCGAAGCCGTTGCAAAGACCTCATCGAGCCGGGCGCGGATGGGCTCCAGGCCTTTGGCCTCGGCGGAATCCTCATCCATGAAGCTGTTGTAGAGCTCGCCGATCTTGCGTTGGATTCCGCTGGCGTCCTCGCCCTTTGCGGCTGCTTCCTCGATGATCGCCTTTACTGCCAGTTCAGCGCCATCGCGCAACGCGGTGAATGTTCCCTCCAACGGGCGGTCATCCGGAATGACGGTCGACTTCAGCCACGATCCATTGACGTGCTGATAGAGGTCGTCCTGCGGCCTAACACTTTCATCGATGTTGGTCAGTGTGATCCCCGATTGTGGCACTAGAACTCCTTCGGACGACGAGCGGAACAGGCTATCCACCGTTACCGCGTCTGCATGGTGGACGTTGCTTCAGGTATTGCATTGTCATCATACGCACCCGTGTTACTGTGAAATGGTGCGTGCAGGAATGCTTCTCCTTAGCTGCCGCGGCGGGGCCTCGAAGGCGATCATTCGCTAGGCCGACCCTCGCTGCGGAGTTAGCTATGCCCGGCCAATCTTCCATCAAAGATTAAGAGAAAAGGCCCTAAGTCATGCGTAACGCACAAAAGCCCTCCGGAATGCCAACTCATCGGTACCTGCCTTTCCAGGACCTGATCAACGTGGAACTGCCGGACCGGACGTGGCCGGACAAGGTCATCACCAAGGCTCCGCGCTGGTGCGCCGTGGATCTGCGTGACGGCAATCAAGCCCTGATCGATCCCATGAGCCCCGCCCGCAAGCTGAAGATGTTCCAGCTGCTTGTCAATATGGGCTACAAGGAAATCGAGGTCGGCTTTCCGTCTGCTTCCCAGACCGACTTCGACTTCGTCCGCCAGCTCATCGAAGGCGGCCATATCCCGGATGACGTCTCCATCCAGGTGCTGACCCAGGCTCGCGAGCATCTGATCGAGCGTACCTACGAATCCCTCGCTGGCGCCAAGCAGGCCATCGTCCACTTGTACAACTCCACGTCGGTCCTCCAGCGCCGCGTCGTGTTCAACCAGGACGAGGACGGCATCCTGGACCTTGCCCTCCAAGGTGCCCGTTTGTGCAAGAAGTACGAGGAGACTCTTACGGACACCCACATCACGTACGAGTACTCCCCGGAGTCCTTCACGGGAACCGAACTCGAGTACGCAGCGCGCGTTTGCAACGCCATTGCCGACGTTTTCGAAGCGTCCGCCGACAAGCAGATCATCATCAATCTGCCCGCCACCGTGGAAATGGCCACGCCCAATGTCTACGCCGACTCGATCGAGTGGATGCACCGGAACCTGCACCCGCGGGACGGGATCATCATCTCCCTCCACCCCCACAACGATCGCGGCACCGGCGTCGCCGCGGCCGAGCTGGGCTACCTGGCCGGCGCCGATCGCATCGAAGGCTGCTTGTTCGGAAATGGCGAGCGTACCGGCAACGTGGACCTCGTTACCCTGGGCTTGAACATGTTTGTGCAAGGCGTCGATCCGATGATCGATTTCTCGGACATCGACGAAGTCCGTCGGACAGTGGAGTACTGCAACCAACTGCCGGTCCCCGAACGTTCGCCGTACGGTGGCGACCTCGTGTTCACGGCATTTTCCGGTTCCCACCAGGACGCCATCAAGAAGGGTTTCGAAGCCCTCGAAAAGGACGCCGCCGCGGCGGGCAAAGCCGCCGACGACTTCACCTGGCAGGTTCCGTATCTGCCGATTGATCCCAAGGATCTGGGCCGAAGTTACGAAGCCGTCATCCGCGTCAACTCCCAGTCCGGCAAGGGGGGCGTGGCCTACTTGCTCAAGAACGAGCACAGCCTGGACCTGCCCCGCCGGGCACAGATCGAATTCTCCGGCGTTATCCAACACCGTACGGATACCGTGGGCGGCGAGGTCAGCGGGGCGCAGCTGTGGGCGATGTTCCAGGACGAGTACCTGCCCGCCAGCACTGCCGATGGCCAATGGGGACGCTACTCGCTGGGCTCCATCCGCACCGAAACCGATGAATCCGGCGAGCTGACCCTGCACGCGGCCCTGCGCGTGGACGGTACCGTCGTCCAGCGAACGGGCACAGGCAACGGACCCATCGCGGCACTGCTGGACATCTTGCGTGAAGACGGCGTGGACGTGCGAGTCCTCGACTACACCGAACATGCGCTCTCGGAAGGTGGCAGCGCCACCGCCGCAGCATATGTTGAATGCGCCGTCGGCGAGCGCGTCCTCTGGGGCGTCGGCATCGATCCCAACACGAGCACCGCTGCGCTCAAGGCAGTCATCTCTGCCGTCAACCGCGCCATCAGGGCCGTCCGGGCATAACCAGTGTGCTGTGCGGCGCCGTCAACACGGCGCCGCACAGCACGGCCGGTCCCGAGAACGGCCGGTGTGGTGCGAAGATTAACTGTGGCCAATCCTTCGTTTGCAGCGCGATCCTATCGGGACGATGCCGTAGTGCTGCGTACTCACAAGCTGGGCGAAGCGGACCGCATCATCACCCTGCTGACGAAGCACCACGGCCAAGTAAGGGCCGTTGCCAAGGGCGTGCGGCGTACCTCCAGCCGCTTCGGTGCCCGGCTGGAGCCCTTCATGGTGGCAGACCTGCAACTTATCTCCGGCCGAAACCTGGACATTGTCACCCAGGCTGTTGCCAAAGGAGCCTATGGAAGCTCCATCGCCGCCGACTACTCCCGGTATACCGTGGCTGCGGTCATGACCGAAACGGCAGAGAAACTGACCGACGCCGACGTCGATTCGGGGACCGCCCAGTACAACTTGCTGGTGGGCGCTCTTGCCTCGCTGAGCCGTTCGGACCATCCGCCGGAACTCATTCTTGATTCATACCTCCTCCGTGCCCTGGCCACCGGCGGTTGGGCACCCAGTTTCACCAATTGCGCGCGCTGCGGGGCGGCTGGTCCACACACCGCTTTCTCCGCTCCCTTGGGCGGAATGATCTGTAGCAATTGCCGCCCGCCCGGTTCGCCGGCGCCCGCGCCCGCGACGGTGATCCTTTTGGCCGCCCTGCTGACGGGGGACTGGGCCACGGCCGATGGATCCGAAAGCGTTCACCGCCGCGAAGCGGCGGGTTTGGTGGCCAGCTACTTGCAATGGCATCTTGAACGAGCATTGAAGTCCCTCAAACATGTGGAGCGAAGCTGACAGTGGCACTGGGAAAAAAGAAGACAGCAACGGCACGGACAACCCCGGTAATGGCCCCTTACCACCATCCTTCAGGTGCCAGGCCTCCGGCGATTCCCGCCGAACTGATACCGCGCCACGTCGCCATCGTCATGGATGGCAACGGCCGTTGGGCAAACCAGCGCGGCCTGCCGCGCATCGAGGGCCACAAAGCCGGGGAGCCCGCCCTGCTCGATGTGATGGCCGGGGCGATCGAACTCGGCATCAAGTACGTCAGTGTCTATGCGTTCTCTACGGAAAACTGGCGCCGTTCGCCGGAAGAAGTGCGCTTCCTCATGGGATTTAACAAAGACGTGCTACGTCGGCAGCGCAACCAGCTCGACGAGTGGGGAGTGCGGATTCGCTGGGCGGGGCGACGGCCCCGGCTGTGGGGTTCCGTTATCAAGGAACTCGAGGAAGCCGAGGAGTACACACGCGGCAACGACACATGCACTTTGACCATGTGTGTTAACTACGGCGGCCGCGCCGAAATCGCCGATGCCGTGGCCGCTATTGCCCGGGATGTTGCCGACGGCCGCCTGAAACCCGGCTCTGTCACTGAGAAGACCATCCAGAAATATCTGGATGAACCGGATCTTCCCGATGTGGACCTGTTCCTGCGCAGCTCCGGTGAGCAGCGGCTCTCCAACTTCCTCCTGTGGCAATCTGCATACGCGGAGTTCGTCTTCATGGACACGTTGTGGCCGGACGTCGACCGCAGGACGTTGTGGGACGCCGTCGAAATCTACGCCAAACGGGACCGCCGCTACGGCGGTGCCGTTGACGCCGCGACCCACTGAGCACAGTCAGTCCGGATAGGAAGCCAACCAGATGGCGACGTCCCGGTAGGCCTGCTGGCGGACAGTGCGCCTTGACAGGAACACATCGTGAATGGCTCCCGGATAGCGGAACACTGCCGTCCGCCGGCCGAGGCCCAGTGCCCGGCGCGCAGTCTGTTCGACGTCGATGACGGCGTCGACGCGCATGAGTTCAGCGCTCCACTCGGCCTGGATCCGCGTACGGCCGGAAAGCAGCACCAGCACCGGAGCATCGATATTGAGTTTGCGCTCGACGGCGGCGTGTCCCGCCAGGACTGCTTTTGTCCAGCCTGCACGGATCGGGAAAGAAGCCCGGGGCCGCCATTCCGGATCGAGGGTCCATTCCCCGTGGGCCAGGTTGCTGACGCTTTCCCAATAGGCCGGCATCTCGGGGAAGCGGAAAGGCCGTTTGGGGTCGGTGCGCGCAAATGGTTCCACCACGTGCATCGCTATGCTGCGGATCAGGCTGCTCCCTTGAAGTTCCAGCCACGGCGAATTCAAGGTCAGCGTGGCAATGCGGCCGGGGTTCCTGTCAGCCCAAAGCGCAGCAATCAGGCCGCCCAGGGAATGTGCCAACAGGTGAACGGTGGGAATGTCCGTACTTCCGGTCCGCTCAGCAACGTCCTGTTGTATGGCAAGTAGGGCAGCGTCGAGGTCTTCGTCATAAACGGCCAAGTCGGTGGTGTAGCCGGGGGTCTGAGCTGGCCGCAGGCTCCGCCCGAACTTGCGTAAGTCAAGGGCATAGAAATGGAATCCCGAAGCACCCAGGAATTCGGCTAGTTCCGTCTGCAGGAAATAGTCGGCCCAGCCGTGCAGATACAGCACTACACGCGGCGGGCCCCCGGTGACGGGTACGTCGTGCCGGCGTCGGCGTCTGGTGAAAGCTGCCAGAGCATCCAGAAGCCCGTGTGGAACGGACTGGGTGGCCACCGGGCGGACGTGCCGGATGAGCGTTGCGCAAACCGGTCCTTCTTCATCGGGTGAGAGTTCAAGCTCAAAGGTTTCGAAACCAGGGCCTAAATAGTCTTGTTGCCAAACAGGCAACCCCAGCTCCGTGGTCATGGCACGTCCCCCGTCCCGCCACGCTCGAGTCCGGCCGGAGGTTCCGGCTGCGGTCCACTGGAAATGTATCCGTGAATCCATCGTGCGAGCCTCGCGTAGGCATCGGCGCGCACCGGACCGGCGGACAGGAACACATCATGGAGTCCGCCATCGACTCGTTCCAAGGTGACGGTCCGGCCAAGGGTCATGGCACGGACGGCCATGGTGTTGACGTCCAATACTGCGTCGGAATGACGCATGGACTCCTGCCAGACCATGCCATTGGCACTTGCACCGGAGATCAGCACCAGGATCGGAATGTCTATTCCAAGTCCCCGGGCCACCCTCGTGTGGCCACTGAGTACTGCGCTGAGCCATCCGGCCCGCATGGGGAATGCCAAGGGCGGCCGGTACTTGTCGTCGAGGAGCCATTCGCCCTCCGCCGAGCTGCTGATGCTGCGGTAGTAGAAGCCTCGCTCGGGCAGGCGCAGGATGGTCTTCGGGCGGAACCGTGCGAGCGGTTTCACCATGGTCTGGGCTGCACGGCGGACCATGGAACTTCCGTGCATTTCAAGCCATGGGCTATTGAGGACGAGGAACTGGACAGCACCGGGATGCCTGCTGACCCACAGCGCCGCCACAAGGCCACCGGTGGAATGCCCCATGAGTGTCAACGGACCAGGCGCCTCCCCGAGAGGATCGCAGGCACGGATCATCTCTATGGTTTTGCTGATTTCGGCGTCATAGTCGTCCAAGTGCTCTACGTAACCGCCAGGCGTTTCTGCCTGCAGGCTGCGGCCGTGGTTGTGCATGTCCAGCGCGTAGAACCGGAAGCCCTGTCCCGTCCAAAACTGCGCCAGGGCGACGTTGAAGAAATAGTCGCTCCAGCCGTGGAGGAACAGTACGGAACCATTGGCAGCCCGCGGGCGGGAACCGCCCGCGGCTTGGTGCGGGACATGACGGACCAAGGTCGCACGCCGGAGCACTCCGTCGGGTCCAGCCGCCTCGAACGCGCAACTTTCAAAGTCCGCACCGAGGATGTCGGTCTGCCATTCCATGGGATCAGCTTAGACACTCGCCGCGGCATCATGCCCGGCTGCGCGTCCAGAGAACAGGCAGCCGCCCAGGAAGGTTCCTTCCAATGCCCGATAGCCATGAACTCCTCCACCGCCGAAGCCCGCTGCCTCGCCCGCCGCGTACAAACCCGGGACTGGAACTCCGGAACCGTCCAGGACCTGTGAATGCAGGTCCGTCTGGAGTCCGCCGAGGCTCTTGCGTGTGAGCACGGAGAGCCGAACTGCGAGGAGCGGACCGTGCTTCGGATCGGTGAGGCGGTGCGGAGGGGCCACTCGCATGATCTTGTCGGTCGCGAAGCGCCGGGCCGCACGGATGGCACCGAGCTGCGGATCCTTGCCCAGCCGGCTTGCCACTTGCAGGTCCCGGTCCCGGATGAGCGACGCGAGCTGACAGGGATCTATCAGCGCCGTACCGGTCAAAGAGTTCATTTTCGACGCCAGTTCCACGGCAGTAGCGGCCTGCAGGAAATCCACGCCACGGTCCAGAAACACGCTTAGAGGCGACTCGCTGCGGGGGTTGAGCCGCGAAGCCAAGAGGCTGAGGTCCTTGCCCGTGAGGTCCGGGTTCTGTTCCGAGCCCGACAGGGCGAATTCCTTCAAGGCGATGGCGCGGTTGCACACGAACCACGAATGTCCGTGTCCACTCGCCTGGATATGTCTGAGCGCACCAAGCGAGTCGAACCCTGGAAACAGCGGCGCTGGCAGTTGCCGTCCCTCCGCGTCAATCCAGAGCGACGACGGTCCTGGCAGGATCCGAATGCCATGCAAGGGCCAGACGGGGGAGTGGTTGCGGATGCCTTCGGGATAGTGCCACATGCGGTCGCCATTGATGAGCCTTCCGCCGGAGGCTGCCGCCGCAGCCAGGAAGTCACCGTCGACGGATGCAGGCACGCCGCTCAGCATGTGCTCCGGCGCTGCAGCATCCGGCCATTGCTTCCGCACCGTTGCATGGTTTCCGCCGATTCCACCTGTCGTGACGATGATGGCGCCCCCGGTCGCCTCAAAGCTTCCGACGACGATCCTCGAGGACGATTCACCGCGTCCGGATCCGGACGGCTGAAGAACGTCGCCGCTGACCCCGGTGACGTGGCCCGTCGTCGTCGTGATTTCCGTGGCGCGATGCCGGAAGTGGAGCGATACCCTGCCGTTCGTTACGCCTTCTTGCACCTTCGCGAGGAAGGGTTCCACGATTCCCGGGCCCGTGCCCCACGTCACGTGGAACCGCGGGACTGTATTTCCGTGGCCCTGCGGCCCATAGCCGCCACGCTCGGCCCACTGCACCAGTGGAAAGAACCGCACACCCAACGCGCTCAGCCATCGTCGCTTCTCGCCGGCGGCAAAGTCGACGTACGCTTTTGCCCAACGCTTGGCCCAGGTATCCTCCGGTCTGTCGAAGGCCGCGGACGCCAACCAGTCGCCTAAGGCAAGCTCAGCGCTGTCCCGCACGCCCAATCTGCGCTGTTCGGGGGAGTTGACCAGGAACAATCCGCCGAAAGACCAGTGTGCCTGGCCACCCACTGAAGCAGCGGGTTCCTGGTCGAGGACAGCAACCCGTTTGCCGTCCGCGTAGGCCTGCGCGGCGGCGACCAGTCCTGATAGTCCCGCACCAATGACGACGACATCGGCTTCGATGATTGCCTTGGAGTGAACTCCATCACGCGGATTGCTCGGCATTCGTACATGCTACCGCCCGGTAACCGCTCCGGTTTGGTAGGAGCCCCGTAAACCGGAAAACTAGGGACATGCGCGTTTACCCCACCTTCTTCAAGTTGGCCTTCTCCTGGATGGATGCCGAAAAAGCCCACAAGATCGGCTTCGAGGCGATCCGCTGTGCACACCTTTCAGGAGTGGGGCGCGTTCTGGCCAAATTGACGGCACCCCACCCCTCGCTGCGCACGGAGGCTTTCGGCCTTACCTTCCCTTCGCCGTTCGGCCTTGCTGCCGGCTTCGACAAGGAGGGACACTGCATCGAAGCCCTCGCCGAGCTGGGCTTCGGCCACGTGGAAGTGGGCACCATCACGGGCCAGGCGCAGCCTGGCAACGAGAAGCCCAGGCTCTTCCGCCTCATTGAAGACAAAGCCGTGATTAACCGCATGGGTTTCAACAACGACGGCGCGGCGGCCGTCGCGCCCCGGCTCAAGGCTGCGCGGGCGGCACTGCAGCGAACTCATGCCGGCGTTCGTCCCGTGATCGGCGTCAACATCGGCAAGACCAAGGTTGTTGAACTCGACAATGCCGTTGATGACTACTTGGTCAGTGCCCGAACCTTGGCACCGGCCGCCGACTACCTTGTGGTCAACGTCAGCTCACCGAACACTCCCGGACTCCGCCTGCTCCAGAACGTCGAGACCTTGCGTCCTCTGCTGCGTGCTGTCGGGGAGGCCGCCGACGCGGCGGCCGGCCGGCATGTACCCCTTCTGGTGAAGATCGCTCCCGATCTGAGTGACGAAGACATCGACGACGTCGCCCGCCTCGCCATGGACCTCAAGCTCGATGGCATCATCGCCACCAACACCACTATTGGCCGGGAAGGCCTTGTGTCCGGGCCGGGCAAAGTGGAAGCCTGCGGCGCGGGGGGACTCTCCGGTGCTCCACTCAAGCAGCGTTCGCTCGAGGTACTGCGCAGGCTCAAAGCAGCGGTAGGCGATGAGTTGGTGCTTGTGGCTGTCGGCGGAGTGCAGTCTGCCGATGATGTCCGGGAACGCCTCGACGCCGGTGCAACCCTGGTCCAGGGCTATACAGCATTCCTCTATGAGGGTCCGTTCTGGGCTGCCGGAATCAACAGGGCCCTTGCGAAGCGACGTCGCTAGGCCGGGGCCCCGATCGCCGCGCATCACCACGTGCGGACAAGCAGAAAGACCCTGGAACGGTTGTTCCGGGGTCTTTCTGCTTCGACAGACTCTTGCCCTTTTCTATTGCCGGTCTTAGGAAGGAAACTGACCGCGCTGGACCTGCGGCTTGGGCAGCCGCAGCCGGCGGAATTGCAGGGAACGCATGCTGCCGTACCAGATGGTGCCGCGCTCCACCTCACCGAATTTCTGCGCCAAACCCTTGCGCAACTTACGAGAAAGGACGACGACGTCCGCGAAGACCGCAAGAAACATGACCCAGAAGCCGATCAAAACATAGCTGAGGACGTTGCTTCCCGTCGGAATGACGAAAGAGATCACCACGAACAGGAGTGCCCCGAACATTAGGTACTCACCCAGGCTGAAACGCGCGTCCACGTAGTCGCGGGCAAACCGCTTCTGCGGGCCTTTGTCGCGCAACGGCAGGTACTTTTCATTACCGGTATCCAGTGCCTGGCGCATCTTCTGGCGCTGATCCTGCACCGCGATACGCTCGGCGTCCTTGGAGGCCTTGCGGTCTGTCGGCACCAACGGGCGCTTGCGGGCTGCTTCCTGCTCTTTGCGCTTGGGCGTGGGTGCGCCCTTACCAGCACCTGCACCTTTCGCGGGGGCATCGGTGGCAAGCTGGTCTACTGAGTCTTGAGCGCTCGGCTCATCCTTTTTACGTCCAAACACCACTACAGAATACCCCGCAGCAACCGGCGGAAAGTCGACGTGTCGCGGGATCCCGTGAGTGACACCGCCACGGGCGCATGTGCGAGTTCCCCGGTACGGCTCCCGGCGGTAGTCTTTGGCCCATGACTTCAATGAATGCGGAGATCCCGCAGACCTTTTCCGGCGGTGTCAGCACGATCAATGTTGATGCGCTCAAGTCCTCCGTCGATGCCACTTTTGATGAAACCATGTCCCGATTGAAGGCGTTGGTTGCTATCCCGGGGATCGCCTGGCCAAGTTTCGACCCCGCGGAGCTGGAACGAAGCGCCGAGGCCGTTGCGGCCCTGGCACGTGAGTCGGGATTCTCCGACGTCCAGATCCTGCGCTGCGACAAGACCGATGGCACGCCCGGCGGCCCTGCGATCGTTGCACGCCGCGTGGCCGCGCCAGGAAAACCCACGGTCCTGCTCTACGCGCACCACGATGTGCAGCCGCCGGGCGACGTCAGCCTGTGGGAGACCGAACCCTTCGTGGCACAGGAACGCGACGGCCGCCTTTATGGCCGCGGCGCAGCCGACGACAAAGCCGGAATCATGGCCCACCTGGCTTCCTATGCAGCCGTAACCCAGGTGCTGGGAGATGATTTCGGCTTGGGGGTGACACTGTTCTTCGAGGGTGAGGAAGAAGCCGGCTCCCCGACTTTCCGCACTTTCCTCGAAACGCACAGGGACCTCCTTGAAGCGAACGTCATTGTCGTTGCCGACTCCAGTAATTGGAAAGTCGGTATTCCGGCCCTCACCACCAGCCTTCGCGGACTGGTGGATGGCACGTTCGAGGTGCGGGTCCTGGACCACGCCGTCCACTCGGGCATGTTCGGCGGGCCCGTCTTGGACGCACCGACCCTCTTGTCGCGGCTTATCGCCACACTGCACGACGACGACGGCAACGTCGCGATCGAGGGCTTGGTCGCCAAGGATGACGTCGTCGAGGACGTGGATGAGGAGCAGTACCGCGCGGATGCCTCGGTACTCGAAGGAGTGCGACTCGCCGGTAGTGGCAGTATCGCTTCGAGGCTTTGGACGAAGCCGGCCTTGTCCATCATCGGTATCGATGCTCCCGCCATCGACGTTGCGTCAAATACTTTGCTCCCGTCCGCGCGGGCAAAGTTCAGCCTGCGCTTGGCTCCCGGCCAGGATCCGGATGCCGCCATGGACGCAATGGGGAGGCACTTGGCGGCCCATGCTCCTTTCGGGGCCACGGTGACGTTCGTGCCGGGGGAGCGGGGCAACGCATTCTCCACCGACACCGGATCTGCCGCCGCCCGGATCGCCATGTGGGCGCTGGGCGAAGCCTGGGGCGTGCCGGCCGTTGAAATGGGGATCGGTGGATCCATACCGTTCATTGCGGATCTGACCGAAACCTATCCCGACGTCCAGATCCTCGTGACTGGTGTGGAGGACCCTGATTCCCGGGCCCACAGTGCTAACGAATCACTTCACATCGGTGATTTCCGAAATGCTGTCCTGGCTGAAGCGTTGATGCTGGCCCGCTTGAACACGGAAGGCCTCTGAGCCACGCGGACGATAGCGGGGAACAAGGTAATGGTCCCGGCGGTTACGTTAGAAGTTATAGCTATGAACCGGCTCGACGTAGCATGTAGCTATAGCCCGCACGTATTTGGGTAAGGGCAGGCAGCGCGAAAGTGCGGCCGCCAAGAGCATCATAAGAAGGTAGGCCAATGAGCACTGCAACCAACGAAAACAGCACCGGAGCGCAGCTCGCAAGCGCTGAGCTTCCTGAGCACGAGGTCAAGTTGACCGACGTCGCCGCAGGCAAGGTCCGGAGCCTTCTCGAACAAGAAGGTAGGACGGACCTGCGGCTCCGCGTCGCTGTCCAACCAGGCGGCTGCTCGGGTCTGATCTACCAGCTCTACTTCGACGAGCGCCTGCTCGACGGCGATGCCGTCCGTGACTACGACGGCGTCGAAGTGGTTGTCGACAAGATGAGCGTGCCTTACCTGAGCGGTGCCAGCATCGACTTTGAGGACACGATCTCGAAACAGGGCTTTACCATCGACAACCCCAACGCCGGCGGGTCTTGCGCCTGCGGCGATTCGTTCCACTAACCCGGACATTCGCCGACTGTTGGCCCAGCTCAGGAACGGGTTCCGACCCGATCCGACGCACTAGGCCAACATGTCGGCGAAAACCGCTTCGTAGCGGTAAGCTCTACACCGGGTAGTAAAACTTTAGTGTGCCCGGTAGGTCCTTGGCCTGCCGGGTTGCAGCAACAAGAGGAAGGGCCGTCTGTGAGTTCGCAGAACCGAACCGGCAGCCGACGCATAAAGATCACCTCGATCACTGGCTTGGCAGTCGCCGGCGCGTTGGTTTTGACCGGATGTTCACCAGAGGTAGCAAAGGGTTGGTTGCCCACCGAGCGTGGTACCACCAGCAACACCGATCGGATCATGGACCTCTGGGTCAACTCATGGATCGCCGCCCTCGCCGTGGGCATTATTACTTGGGGCCTGCTGGTCTGGTGCATCATTGCCTACCGCCGCCGCAAGGGCACCACGGGTTTCCCGAAGCAGCTTAGCTACAACCTCCCTCTGGAGGTCTTTTATTTGACCATTCCGCTGTTCATGGTGCTGGTGTTCTTCTACTTCACCGACCAGGACCAGCGTGCCATCGATGACCGCTCGCAGCCTGCCGACGTCACTATTGACGTCCGCGGCAAGCAGTGGGCCTGGGACTTCAACTACGTGAAAGGCTCGGTCATTACCGAAGACCTTCACGAGGCAGGCGTCCAGGCGCACCTCACGGGCAACAACGTGGACAAGGACAAGCTCCCCACCTTGTACCTTCCGGTCAATAAGTCGGTTGACTTGGAGCTGAACTCCCGTGACGTCATCCACTCTTTCTGGGTACCCGCCTTCCTGCAGAAGCGCGACATGATTCCCGGCAAGACCAACTACATCAGGTTGACCCCCACCAAGGAGGGCACCTATGACGGCAAGTGCGCCGAACTTTGCGGTGAATACCACTCAGAGATGCTGTTCCGCGTGAAGGTTGTTTCCGAGGCTGAGTTCCAGGCTCACATGGACCAGCTTCGTCAGAGCGGCAACACGGGTCTTCTCGATTCGAAGTACGACCGCAACCCGAACCTGAACGCAAAGAATTAAGGGAAGCGACGTGGCTACTTACACTCAATCCGCCGGAGTCCTCGAGGCTCCGGTAGTACCGAAATCCAAGGGACGCATTGTCGTCAGCTGGATCACTTCCACGGACCACAAGACCATCGGGTACATGTACCTGATCGCGTCTTTCGTGTTCTTCTGCCTGGGCGGCGTGATGGCGCTGCTGATCCGTGCAGAGCTGTTCGAACCCGGCATGCAGATCCTGCAGACCAAGGAACAGTACAACCAGCTCTTCACGATGCACGGCACTGTCATGCTCTTGATGTTCGCGACGCCGCTCTTCGCGGGTTTCGCCAATGTCATCATGCCGCTGCAGATCGGCGCCCCCGACGTCGCCTTCCCGCGACTGAACGCGCTGGCTTTCTGGTTCTTCCTCTTTGGGTCCACCATTGCCGTGTCCGGGTTCATCACCCCCCAGGGTGCTGCCTCCTTCGGCTGGTTCGCCTATGCGCCGCTGTCGGATACGACCTTTACCCCGGGCGTTGGCGGGGACCTCTGGGTCTTCGGCTTGGCGTTGTCGGGTTTCGGAACCATTCTGGGCGCGGTCAACTTCATCACCACGATTATCTGCATGCGCGCTCCGGGCATGACGATGTGGCGCATGCCGATCTTCACCTGGAACACCTTGGTGACGGGCATCCTGGTACTCATGGCCTTCCCGCCCCTCGCCGCCGCGCTCTTCGCGCTCGGCGCGGACCGGCGCTTCGGCGCACACATCTTCGATCCGGAGAACGGCGGAGCTGTCTTGTGGCAGCACCTGTTCTGGTTCTTCGGACACCCCGAGGTGTACATCATCGCCTTGCCCTTCTTCGGTATCGTCTCGGAGATCTTCCCGGTCTTCAGCCGTAAACCGATCTTCGGCTACAAAGGCCTGGTCTATGCGACCATCGCTATCGCCGCACTGTCGGTGACCGTGTGGGCGCACCACATGTATGTCACCGGTTCCGTGCTGCTGCCGTTCTTCTCCTTCATGACGATGCTCATCGCGGTACCCACCGGTGTGAAGTTCTTCAACTGGATCGGTACTCTGTGGCAGGGCTCGATTACTTTCGAAACCCCCATGCTCTGGAGCATCGGCTTCCTTGTCACCTTCCTCTTCGGTGGCCTGACGGGCATCATCCTGGCCTCCCCGCCGCTGGACTTCCAGGTCTCGGACTCCTACTTCGTCGTAGCGCACTTCCACTACGTCGTCTTCGGCACCGTGGTGTTCGCCATGTTCGCAGGCTTCTACTTCTGGTGGCCCAAGTGGACCGGCAAGATGCTCAACGAACGCCTCGGCAAGATCCACTTCTGGCTCCTGTTCCTGGGCTTCCACGGCACCTTCCTGATCCAGCACTGGCTCGGCGTCGAGGGCATGCCCCGCCGCTACGCCGACTACATGCCGCAGGACGGTTTCACTTGGATGAACCAGTTCTCCACGATTTCCTCCTTTGTGCTCGGTGCTTCGCTCCTGCCGTTCTTCTGGAACGTCTACATCACCTGGCGCAGCAACAAGAAGGTGGAAGTCGACGATCCCTGGGGCTTCGGCGCCTCGCTTGAGTGGGCTACATCCTGCCCGCCTCCGCGGCACAACTTCACGTCCCTGCCCCGCATCCGTTCCGAGCGTCCAGCCCTGGACCTCCACCACCCGGAGCTCGCACAGCACCACACAGCGCAGGCCCTTGTGCCGGCAGCAACCGTGCTCGGCAACGCTGACCAGAAGGACGCCAAGTGAAAATCGAATCTTGGATTTTTGGAGCCGGGAGTTTCTTCTTCGTTCCGGTGGCGCTGGTCTATGGTTTCCTGACCCACTGGTCTGAGTGGGTTGGCATACTTGGAATTCTCCTGGTCGGTGGCCTAGCGGGCATGATCGGGGCTTACCTGGGTTTCACCGGCAAGCGCGTCGGCCTGCGGCCTGAAGACCGTCCGGACGCAGAGATTCACGAAGGCGCCGGCGAGCAGGGGCACTTCAGCCCTTGGAGCTGGTGGCCGCTGGTCCTTGGCCTGGCTTGCGCCGGTGGCTTCCTTGGCCTCGCCATAGGTTTCTGGATCACGTTCGTTGCCGCCGGCTTGGCTCTCGTAGCCTTGGTCGGTTGGGTCTTCGAATACAGCCGTGGAGATCACGCGCACTAGAACTACTCGAATAACGACGGCGGGCCCCACCTCATCGGTGGGGCCCGCCGTCGTTGTCTTATCCGAAGGTCAGCGCCACGCATACGTCCTTATGGCGCATGGCTGGCTCAACGACCTTCTACGGCCTCCAGGACGGCCGAAAGACCCGTCAGGGCATCGTTGACCTCGTCAAGCGTGCGGTCGGCTTGTAGCGCTTCTGCGGAGACGGACAGAACCACCTCACACCCGTGGCCGAAATCCTCGGTCATGACCTCAAGCAAAGACCGGGCATCGACCGCTTGATGGCCGGGTTTCCTAATAGTGACCGGAAGCCCGGTGGCCGTCACCGCGCGGACGAAAACGGCGGCCGCCCGTGCGTGGAGGCCGATCTCTGCGGCAACGATGGCTTTGTGCTCGGGCAAACCGGCTCCTTTGACTCGGACGGCCGATGCCGACTGCGATTTTGATCCTTACAAGCGTAGCCCCGCCACGCCACGCCACCGTACGCAGCATCCAACTGGTCTAGACCTGCGGGTAGATTGGCCTACGCTTGTTTCATGGAAGATATCTTGGCCGAAGACCGTCATGCCTGCTGAAGCAGCACGCATCTCCGGGGAGATCGACCGAAAGAGCGGCACTCCCATCTACATACAACTTCGTGAAATCCTGCGCAACTACATTGCGGAGTCGTGCCGTCCCGGTGCTGCGTTGCCCTCGGAACGGGATCTCTCCGAACGTTTCGGCCTTGCCAGGATGACTGTCCGACAGGCCATTGATGCGCTCGTAGGCGAGGAAATCATCGAGCGTGTGGTTGGCCTTGGGACTTTCGTCCGCAAGCCAAAACTTGACCTCCAAGTGAAGCTCACCTCCTACAGCGAGGAAATGCAGCGTCGCGGCATGGTTCCAGCAGCGAAAGTCCTCAGCTTTGAGCAAATCGCCGCGAGTGCGTTTCTGGCGCGGGAGCTCCAGCTCGAGGAAGGGACGCCGCTGGTCCGCTTCAGACGGCTCCTTCTGGCTGACAACGAACCCATGAGCGTGGATGAGAACTTCATCCCGGCCCATCGCGTGCCGGGCCTCCTGGACGAGGCGCCCCCTAGTTCCCTCTATAACGTGCTGAGCGAAAAGTACGGGCTTGTCATGGAGTGGGGTGAAGACATGATTGAAGCAACGGCCGCTTCACCATCAACCGCCCGGCTGTTGAACGTGGATGTCGGAATGCCGTTGCTCAAGATTCAGCGCCACGCTTTCGTAGCCCGCTCCACAGTGGACTACTCCGTGTCGTACTATCGGGCTGACCGGTACAAGTTGTGGGTACCGCTGCAGCGCCCGGGCGTTCGGTCTACCCGAAGCCAATCCAACGGCTACCGCAATCACTAGCCAACGGTGTGAGGGTGCCGACGACAGTCCGGTACACGTGCTTCCGACGGCGTCAATAACCTAAGCCAAAAAGCAGGGAGGGCCCCGTCCGCGTGGACGGGGCCCTCCCTTGTGCTTTCGGTGAGAGCTAGTGGCTCAAGCTCTTCCGCTCTTCAGCGGACTCAATGGCTTCGTGAGGGCCATGTCCGTGGGCTGCTTCGAGCTCGGCCGGCGTTGCCGGGGCAACGCGGTCCTCGAAGAACCACTTGGAGAGGGCCGCGCGGCGCTTTTCCTTCCGGGTGACCACGCCGTGTTCGTTCGGCTCGGCGGGCAGCGGGGAGAGCGACTCGAAACCGACAAGCTTGTACTGCTTGTAGTCGTCCAGCGGCGCGTGTACTTCAATGAACTCGCCGTGCGGCAAGCGCACGATGCGACCCGTTTCACGTCCATGCAGGGCGATCTCACGGTCTTTTCGCTGAAGCGCAAGGGCCACGCGTTTCGTCACCATGAAGGCAATGATCGGGCCAATGAAGAACAGCGTGCGCAGCCAGTAAGTGACGTCGTTCAGCGCAACATGGAAGTGCGTTGCAATGAGGTCCGAACCTGCAGCAGCCCACATGACGCAGTACCAGGTAAAGCCTGCGACACCAATGGCGGTGCGGGTGGGGGCATTGCGCGGACGGTCCAAGACATGGTGCTCACGATTGTCCTTGGTAATCCAGCGTTCGATCCACGGGTACGTGAACAGCACAGTGAAAATGATGCCTGCTGGAACCAGGGCCGGTAGCAGGACATTCAGCGACAGCACATGGCCGAAGATGATGTATTCGAAGTGGAAATCATTAACAACGCCAGGCATGAGTCGCAGGGCGCCGTCGACAAAACCGATGTACCAGTCAGGCTGGGTACCGGCCGACACGGGGGAGGGGTCGTACGGTCCGTAGTTCCAAATCGGGTTGATGGTGAACATCGCAGCCATCAGCGCGACAACACCGAACACGATGAAGAAGAAGCCGCCGGCCTTGGCAGCGTAAACCGGTCCCAATGGGTAACCGACGACGTTGCCGTCGTTGCGGCCCGGGCCAGGATACTGCGTGTGCTTATGGACAACCACCATGAAGAGGTGGATGACGATCATCAGCAGGATCAACGCAGGTACCAGCAGAATGTGCAAGACGTACAGGCGGCCGATAATGGCCGTACCTGGGAACTCACCGCCAAAGAGGAAGAACGAGATATACGTTCCGATCACGGGGATTGACTTGATGACCCCGTCGATGATTCGCAGGCCGTTGCCGGACAGCAAGTCATCGGGGAGCGAGTAACCGGTGAAGCCGGCGGCCATCGCCAAGATCAGCAGGACACCACCTACAACCCAGTTCATCTCGCGCGGCTTGCGGAAAGCGCCCGTGAAGAACACCCGCAGCATGTGTACACCAAGCGAAGCAACGAACAGCAACGCTGCCCAGTGGTGTACCTGACGGAAGAAAAGACCACCGCGGATATCGAAGGAAATGTTCAGCGACGAGTTGTACGCCACGGACATTTCGACGTTGTACAACGGCGTGTAGGAGCCCTGGTAGTGGGTCTCCGCCATGGACGGGTCGAAGAAGAACGTCAGGAACGTACCAGACAACAGAAGAATGACGAAGGAATACAGCGCCACCTCGCCGAACATGAACGACCAGTGGTCGGGGAAGACCTTCCGGCCGAATTCACGCAGGATGCCGGATCCACCGACTCGTTCGTCGACAAAGTTGGTGATGCGGCCAACCTTGGTTGTGGGTACAAAGGGGACTTCAGCTGTTGATGAGGCGCTCATGCTCGTCACGCTCCCAGTAACTCGGTCCTACAGGTTCTTTGAAGTCGCTCGTGGCTACCAGGTAGCCATCAGCGTCGACCGCGATGGGAAGCTGGGGGAGCGGACGGCTGGCGGGGCCGAAGATAACCTTGCATTCCTTGGTGAGGTCGAAGGTTGACTGGTGGCACGGGCACAGCAGGTGGTGCGTTTGCTGCTCATAGAGAGCAACAGGGCAACCGACGTGGGTGCAGATCTTGGAGTAGGCAACGATTCCGTTGTAGCTCCAGGTTTCACGGCCTTTGGAAATCGTCAAATCGTCCGGGTTGAGGCGCATGAGCAAAACGACGGCCTTTGCCTTCGCGTTGAGCTTGCCCTCCTGGAGTTCGTTGAGGCCTTCCGGGATCACGTGGAATGCAGACCCGATGGTCACATCCGATGCCTTGATCGGGGTTCCGTCGGGATCGCGGGTGAGGCGCTTGAGCTTGCCGTCCTGGGGTGCCCACATGGTGTGCGCGAGCGTGTTGTCCGGGCGGGGGCCAAGGTCACCAAAAACGGCCAGGGCCGGGAGGGGGGCCAGCGCCACAGCACCGAGGAGGGTGTTACGGATTAGCGGGCGACGCTTGATGCCGGTTTCCTCGACGATGTCCTCGACGATTCGCACTGCCGCTTGCCGGTCTTCCTCAGTACGGATGGCATGGCGCTCTTCCGACACTTCGTGGTCCGGCATAAGGGCCTTGGCCCAGTGCACGATACCGGTACCGATACCCAGCATCGCGAACGCGGTACCAAGGCCGAGCAACAGGTTTTGCGTGCGGATCGTTGCGATAGTGGAGTCTTGCCCAAGGTCGATGGCAAAGTACGACACCAGGAAGATCACCGTACCGACGATCGAGATGCCAAACAGAATGGCCACCTGACGTTCGGCTCGCTTAGCGGCTCTCGGGTCCGTGTCAGCCAGGCGCAAACGGTGCGGAGGAAGTCCAGGATCCTGGAACTTCTCCACAACATTCTGACCAGCCGTAGCTACGGTGCCCGAGTGGTTCGGACTGCCGTCACTATGGTTGCCCATAATTCGCCTCATCCTTCTCTCGTTGTCCCGGCCGGAACCGGGTTGATGTTCAATTCAAAACTGCTGCGGGGACAGCAGAAGTATTTGGTGCGTCTGGCTACGACGAGCGCGACGTGAGCCAGATGGTGAAGGCAATGATGACGCCGAGGCCTGCAACCCAGACGAAGAGGCCTTCGGAAACCGGCCCCAGTGATCCGAGGTCGGCGCCACCCGGTGAACCGTTGGCTTCGATCGTCTTCAGGAAGGTGATGATGTCGCGCTTGCCCTCAGGAGAGATGTTGGCGTCATTGAAGACAGGCATATTCTGCGGACCAGTGGCCATGGCCTCATAGATGTGCTGGCCCGAAACACCAGCCAGTGCCGGAGCGAACTTTCCACGGGTCAAGGCACCGCCGGCCGCAGCAGCGTTGTGGCACATCGCGCAGTTCGTACGGAAGAGCTCGCCGCCCTTGGCGGCATCTCCCTTTGCGTCAAGCAGCGAGGCATCGGGAATTGCCGGACCAGCACCGAGGGAAGCGACGTAAGCAGCAAGCTGCTGGGTTTGCTGATCGTTGAACTGCCTCGGCTTTGCCTGGGCCTGGGGTCCGTTCATCTGCATGGGCATACGGCCGGTGCCAACCTGGAAGTCAACCGCAGCAGCACCCACGCCGACCAGCGAGGGGCCGTCCTTGGATCCGCTCGCACCCATGCCATGGCAGGTAGCGCAGTTGGCGGCGAAGAGCTTGCCGCCCTCCTGGGCGTCGCTTGCGCTAAAGGTGGTGGTATCTGCCTTCGCCTGGTTGACCGTTGTAGCAACGGCGTAAAGCCCACCGGTGACGAGGAGTCCCATCAGCAGCAGCGCAATGGCTGCCAGTGGATGACGTCGCTTCTGCGAGAGTGCCTTCACGTGGTGGTTCCTTTTTTCGATCCTGCGTCGGCTCCGAGAGCCGCTTCTTGAAAATTAATTCTCTTGGAGCCAAGAGTCAGTGTTGGGCTACTTCAGGACGTAGATGACCAAGAAGAGGCCGATCCACACAACATCCACAAAGTGCCAGTAGTACGAGGTAACGATTGCCGAAGTGGCTTCAAAATGTCCGAACTTCTTGGCGGCGTATGCACGTCCGATAATGAACAGGAAGGCAATGAGCCCGCCTATGACGTGGAGGCCGTGGAAGCCTGTGGTCATGTAGAACGCGGAACCGTATGCATTGGCCGAGAGCGTAACGTGCTCTGACACGAGCATGGCGTACTCAGTGGTCTGGCCGGCAACGAAGAACGAGCCCATGATGAAGGTCAGGATGAACCACTCGGTCATGCCCCAGCGGGTGAACTGCAGCAGGCCACCTCGACGGCGCGGCTCAAGTCGCTCAGCAGCGAAGACGCCCATCTGGCAAGTGAAGGAACTTGACACAAGAACGATGGTGTTTACAAGCGCAAAGGGGAAGTTGAGCTTGCCGGTTTCTTCCGCCCACAACGCGCCTGAGGTGGAGCGCAGCGTGAAGTACATGGCGAAGAGACCGGCGAAGAACATCAACTCGCTCGAAAGCCACACAACGGTTCCAACGGAAACCAGGTTGGGGCGATTCAGCGTCGGGTGCGCCGGGGTACTGGGGGCATGGGTCGCAGATGTCACAAGGACATTATGTCTGTAAAAGTCCGGACTTCCCAATGCGAACCGCCATTTAGGGAGACTTTTTCTACAAACACGCGAATTCGCGCGGAAAAGTTCCCAACGGCGTAAGCATTGGTCATGAAGCCGGGTGGATCGCTAGCATCAAGTGGTGACTTCTCAGGGATCTGCACAGCAGGCAAGCAACTCGTGGCCCGGACTCATCTCGGCTTTGATCAAGGGGCACGACCTCTCGGTCGAGAACACGTCATGGGCCATGAATACGATCATGTCCGGAGAAGCGGCTCCCTCCCAGATCGCTGGCTTCCTGGTTGCGTTACGCGCCAAGGGAGAGACGGTGGATGAAGTCACTGGACTGGTCGAAGCAATGCTCTCCAACGCAAACCCTGTGAGCATCCCGGGCGAAAAGCTCGACATCGTAGGCACCGGTGGCGATCAGCTTAATACCGTCAACATTTCCACCATGGCTGCCCTCGTATCGGCGGGCGCCGGCGCGCGCGTCGTTAAACACGGCAACCGGGCGGCATCGTCGTCGTCGGGCTCCGCGGACGTCCTGGAAGCGCTCGGGGTGCGGCTTGACCTGCCGATTGCGCGCGTAGCCCGCAACGCCGAAGAAGCAGGAATTACCTTTTGCTTCGCTCAGGTGTTCCATCCATCTTTCCGGCACACGGGTGCCGTGCGGGCGGAACTCGGCATTCCTACGGCATTCAACTTCCTCGGGCCGATGACCAACCCCGCCCATGTGCAAGCCTCCGCCGTGGGTGTGGCCAACGCCACCATGGCCCCGTTGATCGCTGGGGTACTCGCGCGCCGGGGGAGTCGCGGGCTCGTCTTCCGCGGGGAAGACGGCCTCGATGAATTGACCACCACAGGACCGTCGACAGTGTGGGAAATCAGGGACGGGAACGTCACCGAGCAGCGGTTCTCACCGGCCGATCTTGGGATCGCTGCTGCGACCGTGGCTGATCTTCGGGGCGGCAACGCCGAGGCGAACGCCGCCGTCGTGCGCGAAGTACTTGCGGGGAAGCCGGGACCGGTTCGCGACGCCGTCTTGCTCAACGCGGCCGCCGGCCTGGTGGCCTTCGAAACGTCTGCGGAGGGACAGTTCCTGGACCGCATGACGTCGGCGTGGCTGAAAGCCGTGGAATCCATCGACTCCGGTGCAGCCGCCCGAGTGTTGGACACCTGGGTCGGACTCACTCAAAACTGAAGGTGCTGCGCGGTCGTATGGAAGCACAGTGACGTTTACTACTGCTCGAAGCCCAGCGAAAATGCCGCATCCAGGTCGTGCTGCGAATAGGCGCGGAAGGCAATGTGCGTGGTGGTGTGCACTACTGCGGGAACCTTTGACAGCTTGTCCGCGATGACGTCCGCCAGTTCCTCGTGCTTGGCGACGCGTGCCACGGCAATCAGGTCCCATTCGCCTGTGACGGAGTAGACCTCGCTGATTCCCTGGATGGCAGAAATCTGTTCAGCCGTCTCCGGGATGCGTGAAGCGTCGGTCTTGATCAGGACAAAAGCGGTGATCACTGGGGGCAGCCTTTCCTAAGTGCGGCAGTGGACGTTGCAAGCCTAGTGCATCGGCCCGAGGCACGCGCTGAAGGCTCAGCGTAGACGGCTTCCTCCACGAACTCGGGACACAAGGGCGATCACGGCGCGGTACCCGAGCAGGAAGACGGCGAGGCTGATCAAGGCAACGATGATGAACGGCAGCACCACAGTCTGCCCCGTCACCGCACGCAAGAGCATTCCGCCGGCCACGGTTCCAATCCAGACAGCGACGCCGGCCGGCCAGATCCGGAAAGGCGCGCGCCAAACCCTTGCGGCGAGCCACCCTATCGCGGCGCCGGCGAGGAATGGCCAGGCCGTGGCGAAAACTCCGGTCAGAACATCGGCGCGCTGGTGTGCGTCCCGACCGATGGCGGCAAAAACCAGGATGAAAACGGCATCGGCGAGTCCGGCGACAAGGGCAGTGCGCGCGAGGGCGGGTTTTACAGCAGGCATGGAAACGACACTATCCCGCGCAGAAGCCGATCTCGAACCGGGCGCAAATGCAACTGTGGATGGTCGCGGCAAGCGCTGTTAGCATGACGACAAGGTAGCTGATCGGGCTGCCACAAACCCTGAGGAGCCATGACATGACCACAAACCTCAACCCCTACATCAGCTTTCGGGACAATGCCAAGGAAGCCATGGCGTTCTATAAGTCGGTCTTCGGCGGCGAACTGACCCAAAGCACATTCGCCGAATTCCACGCCAGCGACGACCCCGCTGAAGGCGACAAAATCATGCACTCGGCACTCAAGACCGACAAGGGAATGCTGCTAATGGCCGCGGACACCCCCAACAGCATGGATTACAACCCCGGCAACAATATTTCGGTGTCGCTGAGTGGGGACAACGAAGCAGAGCTGCGCGGCTACTGGGACGGACTCGCCGACGGCGGCTCGGTCACCGTGCCGATGGAGAAGGCGCCCTGGGGCGACATCTTCGGAATGCTGACGGATAAGTTCGGCATCGCCTGGCTGGTCAACGTTTCCGGGGAGCAACCGCAGTAACACGGACTGCGGGCCGCCGCTAAGATTCCGTCAAGATCGCCACGGTTTGGGACCTCCCGCGGACGCCCAGTGCTAGCGTCTGCCTTAATCGGGCAGCGCGTCGTCGCATTTGGCGAAAGGGCACACATGACCACCATGAGCAGGCCGCCGGCGGATCCGTCCACGCCTCCGCCGGGAACCAAGGAAGCCTTGAGGAAGTGGCTGCTGCTCGGCTTGCAGGATTCCAAGGGTTCTCATCAGGGTCCTGGCGGTGTCTTGGCCTCCAAGGAGAAGCCGCACTCCTGGTGGCGCGTCATGTGCCTGACAGGCGTCGACTATTTCTCCACCCTGGGCTACCAACCCGCCATTGCGGCTCTTGCAGCTGGAGTGATTTCGCCTTTGGCTACCCTGGTTCTGGTCGCAGTCACCCTATTGGGCGCTCTTCCGGTCTACCGCCGTGTGGCAGAAGAAAGCCATCGGGGCGAAGGTTCCATCGCCATGCTTGAACGTTTGCTTCCCCGATGGGGAGGGAAGCTCTTCGTACTGGTTCTCTTAGGCTTCGCGGCGACGGATTTCCTGATCACGATGACGCTCTCCGCAGCGGATGCCACCGCCCACCTCGTTCAGAATCCGTTCGTCCCGGGGTGGATGCAGGGTCAGAACCTCATCATTACTCTCGTACTTCTGGGGCTTCTGGCAGCCGTGTTCCTCCGGGGATTCAAGGAGGCGATCGGAGTTGCCGTAGCGCTGGTGGCTATCTATTTGGGGCTGAATGTCATCGTAGTTGCCTCGAGCATTTTTGAGGTTCTCGCTCGACCCGCGGCCATTGGTGACTGGTGGACAGCCCTCTCAACCTCCCACGGCAACCCGCTCATGGCAGTCGGCATCGCATTGATCGTCTTCCCGAAGCTCGCGCTGGGCTTATCAGGCTTCGAAACCGGTGTGGCCGTCATGCCTCAAATCCGGGGTTACGGATCCGACACCGAAGAACACCCCACCGGACGGATCCAGGGGGCCCGCAGGCTGTTGACGACGGCAGCCGTGATCATGAGCTGCTTCCTTATCACCACCAGTTTCACGACGGTGGTACTCATCCCGGAGCAGGAATTCCAAGCTGGCGGGCAAGCCAACGGCCGCGCCCTCGCTTTCCTGGCCCACGAGTATCTCGGGTCCGGGTTCGGCACCGTGTACGACATCAGCACCATCGCCATCCTCTGGTTCGCGGGCGCTTCAGCCATGGCCGGGCTGTTGAACCTTGTCCCGCGCTACCTGCCGCGATACGGTATGGCCCCGGAATGGGCCAGAGCAGTACGCCCCCTGGTGCTGGTCTTCACCCTCATCGGGTTCCTTGTCACCTACCTCTTCAACGCCGACGTCGACGCCCAAGGCGGCGCGTATGCAACAGGCGTCCTCGTGTTGATGACTTCGGCAGCGATCGCGGTAACGTTGTCGGCCCGCCGCCACCAACAACACAAGCGGACCTTGGGATTCGGGATCATCGCGGTGGTTTTCATCTACACCACGGTTGCCAATATCTTCGAACGGCCTGAGGGAATCAGGATCGCCACGTTCTTCATTGCCGGCATTGTCCTGATCTCCTTGCTCTCACGGATCTTGCGTTCGTTTGAACTCCACGCAACCCATGTCAGACTCGACGCGAAGGCACTCGAATTCATTACGGCCAACGACACGGGGCCGATCGGGATCATCGCACACGAGCCCCTCCGGATGTCCGCGGCCGACTACCGGGAAAAACTGGACTCTGCCATGGCGGTCAGCCATCTTCCCGAAGACTACCCGGCCATCTTCCTTGAGGTCACGGTGGATGATTCCTCCGACTTTGAAACGGCATTGGAAGTCCGTGGCCACTACCGGCACGGCTATTCGGTGTTGGAAGTCCACGGCCCGGTTGTCCCGAACACCATTGCCTCGGTGCTGTTGCACATCCGCGACGTCACCGGATTGATGCCGCATATCTACTTCCGCTGGACGGAGGGAAACCCCGTCATCAATCTCCTCAAGTTCCTCTTTTTGGGAGAAGGCGAGATAGCGCCGGTGACGCGGGAAGTCCTGCGCCAGGCCGAGCCGGAAGTCACCCGTCGTCCATGGGTCCACGTCGGTTAGCCGGGTCTTAAGTCAGCGCTGGAAACCAGCAAAGCGCCCTCCGCCGCGAAAAGCAAGGCGGAGGGCGCTCGGGTTTTCAGCTATCCGGCCGGGTTGGTTGTCTGGCAGGTCTGGTCTTGTGCGGTCTGGGAAACCACGTCATTCGGCTTAGGAGCCGGAAGTGTCGGTTTGTTCCCTGTGGCAAAGTCCTGCCCGGCGTAGAGCTGGACTCCTTGCACGCTCGCAACTTGCTGGATACTTGTCGCTGGCAAACCAAACATCGCGGCAACGTCCGCTGCGACGTCGGCAAACCCGGCACCGTAGTACACCATGGTTTCGGGCCTGGCGTCGGCCTGAATCCGGGCTAGCTTCGTGAAACCGCCTGAGGAGAGGAGCGTCGCGATCTCCTGGCTCCTGCCGGTCACGCCTGTTCCGTTGGCGACGGTGATCGGTTGGAGCGCCTTGTCGTAAACGGCTTTCGGAGCCTCTGTAGAGGGGGCAGCCGACGGTGCGGCGCCAGCTGCAGGCTGGCTTAGATCAGCGCTCTGTTTCAGCGCCGCGAAGAAGGTGCTGGCAGCTGGTTGGTCGAGATCGAGCCTGTTCGGATCTGATGCGGCCGGGACATTCGGCACCGTGATGAAATTAACCTTGGCCGGATCGATGTTCTTGAGCCTGCCCGCGATGGTCAGGAGGGCCGGAACCGAGGCGAGCCCGTCATCAACGGTAAGGTTCTTTGTCACCGTATCGGCGATGCCGAGCATCTTCTGGGGATTTCCGAGCGTACCGTCAGCCTTGAGCTTCCGCACGAGGGAACCGAGGAATGATTGCTGTGCCTTGATCCGTCCGAGGTCCCCGCCGTCCGAGAATGCATGGCGGGTACGTAGGAAGGCCAGCGCTTGATCGCCTTCCACCTGCGAGGTTCCTTTGGGCAAGTGCAGTCCGGAGTCAGGATCGTTGACTGCCGAGCTCACGCAGACATCGACGCCGCCGACGGCCTTGGACAATTCGGTCACGGCGTTAAAGTCGGCCATCATGAAGTGGTCAACTTCCAAACCTGTGAGCTTGTTGACAGTGTCAACAGCACAGCCGATGCCCGCCTCGGCCATTGCACTATTGATCATGGCGCCGGGCCGTGCGGCATAGTGCTGGCCGGTTTTGTTGTCGGTGCAAGCCGGGATGTCGACCAGCAAGTCGCGGGGGAGACTGATGACGTTGACGTGGTTATTGTCCGCCGAAATGTCCAACAGCATCATGACGTCCGATTGTCCGTAGCCGGATGACTGGTCGGTTGTGCCGAATTGCCCATTCTTCCCGCTCCGGGTGTCAGTACCCAGTACGAGAATTTGGAGCCGGTCCTTGCTGTCGTCGACCGGGCCTTCTGTTCTAAGGCCTCCGGCCCCGAGTGCCGACGATGAAATATTGGACTGAAGGCGCCATACCCAATAGCCTCCAAACGCGATGACTGCGATCAGTAATACCGTCACTACGGCGCTGGTGATCTTGAACCAGCGAGGCGCACGGCGAAAACTGAACCTTCGGCTACGAACAGCCAGTTTTCCTTGGCCCGGGTAGGCGGCAGGCGGCGAGTTGCCCGGCTCGGGGCTGGGTGCATCGTGGCGAGTGACCAAAAGGGAACTACCTCTCCAGGGAAAATACGGACGGCCCTATTGTAGCCGGGGCCTCTGTGAAGGTTCCGTGAGGCCCGCGGAACCGAGGCAGAATTGACCCAAACGGGGACAACTCGCGGCGCTCCTATGACGCGATAGGACTACTGAAGGCGAGCAGCAGGACAGCTTCCGGCCACCGCCGCTACACCGCCGTCGGGCTCAATGCTCCGTACCGACCGCCGGCACGCTGCGGTCCACCACGGTCAGCGCCACCATCATGGCCCCGATCGCAAGCTGAATCCACGCCAGGGTGTGGAAACCCGCGTCAGTGGCCGTCGCCCCGAAGGCGATCGCGATGAGGCTGGAGGACCCGATGGCACCAAGATACATGGAGGTCCGCAGCAGCCCCGAGGCCACGGCAATGCCCGCGACTGACGTTTGCAGGTACAACTCTGCTTGATTGGCGAAACTACTGAAGCCGTTGGTCAGGCCCAGCAACAAGGTCATTCCAATCAGCAGCACCACGCCGGAGCCCTGGTTGGCCAGCAGCATCACCGTCGCGGGCAGCGTCAGCGCCAGGCCTGCAAGAATCAGCGGCCAGCGGATCTAGCCCCGGCCGGAGACAAGCCTCGCAACCACAATGCTCGTCAGGCTCAGCGGGATCAGGATCAGCCCTACCGTTGCGGCGTTGAGCCCCACACTTTGTTCCATCCACTGGCTGGACCCGTACATCGCGGTGTATGTAGCCAGTGCAGCCAAGATCGAGCGAAGGTATGTCCGTTGCAGTGGTCGGTTCCTTCCGAGCATCCGGACGTCGATCAGCGGACTGCGCGCGCGGCGCTCTCGCCACATCAGCAGCCCGGCGAGCACCAGGGCTAGCACGGCAAGCCACCAGTCCGGCGTCGTAAGCGAGGAAAGGAACACCAGCAACGAGGTGACCGCCCCGGTGAAAAGAGCGATTCCCGACAGGTCAAGCATTGCGAGCAGGGCGCCGAGGCCCCGACTTTGCAAGGGCGCGTCTTTGGCCACGCCGAGCAGCGTGAAAGTGAACGCCAGCACCGCCAACGGTATATTTACCGCGAAGAGGGCCCGCCAACCCAAGTAGCCCGCCAGCACGCCACCCAAGGGCAGGCCGACGACGGCGGTCACTTGCGCTGCGATCGAAAAATTGCCTAAGACCCGGCCCGGTACGCCTATGCCGGCCTCGTCCGCACGCCTGCGCACCAATGCCATCGCCGTCGGGTAGCACGCGGAAGTCCCGATGCCGATCAGCGCCCGCGAAACGAGCAACACTTCCAGGCTGGGCGCCAGCACTCCGACCACTCCAGCCAACAGGAGGATAGCTACCCCGGAGAGGAAAACACGTCTGGGGCCGAAGATGACAGAGAGTTTTCCCATGGTCGGCTGGGCCACTGCGCTGCAGACAAACAGGACGGAAATGAGGCTGGCAGTGGCCTCCGGACCAGACTTGAAGTCAATCCCGATACCCACCAGTGCGGTAGCGATCATCGAGCTGTTGATCGGATTCAGCGTGGAACCGAGCAGCAGCGGTGCCGTGAACCTCCAGCCCAGTGGGCTGGGGGATCCTACCGAACGCGGGGCGCCGATCGAGTTCGGTGCGGGACTGTGCAGCAGCTTGCCAGCGTCAGCTGATGGGTTCGCTGGCCGGGCAGCGTCCCGAGCGGTCACGATCGGGTGGCGTTGAGCATGTCCAGGATTTCCTGCGTCGTTCCGGTCTCGCCCAGTCGCGGGAAGATCGTCGTCACGGAGTTTTCATGGGCATTCATGTTCAAATCGGTCATGGCGTCGAGGGCGAGGGTGACGTTGAGTCCGGCTTCGTGAGCGCTCCGGGCCGTAGATTCCACGCCGATGCTCGTGGCGACGCCGGTCAGCACAACCTGGGTCACACCCAAGTCTTCCAACAGGACGCCCAATCCAGTGCCAGTGAAGGCGCCCCAAGTCTTCTTCGTCACGAGGTGGTCGCCTGGCTGCTGGTTCAGTTCGGGTAGGAGCTCGGCAAAGTCGGCGGGAAACGACCTGGCCGCGTTACTGCTTTGATCTGTCCGGCCAGGTGCGCCGCCCGTGACGTTGACCAGGACCACAGGCAGTCCGTGGCTACGGAAAGCGTTCGCCAGCATCGCGGAATTCTTAATGATCGGTTCAAGCGGATGAGCCTTCGGGGATGCAACTATTCCCCGCTGGAGGTCAACAATGATCAGGGCGGTCTGCGGATCCAGCGTGGTGATAGTCATGTGTCACGGCTCCAAAAGGCGTTTGAGTAGGTGGATGGCACCGGGCAGTCGTTCCTGCTCGTCCGGCGTGAGTTTCGACTGGATAGTGCGGTAAAGCCAATCGGCCTTGGCCGCCCGGCCGGCGCTGATGCTCTTTCTGGCTTCAGCGGTGAGGGAAAGGATCCTGCGGCGGCCATCGGCCGGGTCCGGACCGCCCTCGACTAATCCCGCCCCGGCAAGGGCTGAAATGATGGGACCCATGGATTGCGGTCGCATGCCCTCGACGCGGGCCAGGGCGGACATGGTGGCACTGCCGTCGCGTTCCAAATGGATCAGCACAGCCTTTTGCGCATTGCTCAGGTTGTCCACCTGCGAATGTTCGCGCAGGCGCCGGGTGAACTGGCCAATGAGCACACGAAGTTCAGCGGCGACTTCGAACGACCGTGCCGCGTCCGGTCCGGGGCCAGAGATCATAGTTCTGACGCTATCAAATAGTAAGGAAAACTGAAAAGATTACCTTACTATCTTTGCTATGTAGACCCCTCGTTGAACATCCAATAAACCCATGAAAAACAGGAGGTCCCCGTCCAATAATGGACGGAGACCTCCCGGAGCTACAAGCGGCCTAGCCTAGGCTAGGCACGCGGCGTGCGACAGCTAGCAGCTGGCGCCGTAATTGGCCAAGCCCAGGATGCTGTACTTGCCATTGGACGTCCCGGCCGGATTCGTGTGGAAGAACCACGGAACAAAGACCTCGTCTTCAACCGTCCATGTCTTGGCGGAAGCATCTGTCAACGTGAAGTTCTGGTTGTTCACGGGATCGCCGACTTCGAGGATCTTCTGGCAGCCGTAGCCTGCCGTCGACAGGTTCCCTGCTGTCGCGTTGTTCACCGTCGGGTCGAACGCCCATTCGGAAAGTTCATGGGAGAGCGCTTGCAGGTTATTGTTCGAGGCGCCTTGGATGTTGGAGAAGCCAAGTGCCTTGGTGCCGTCGTAGTCATGGTAGCCACCGAAGCCTCTGCCGGTTCCGTCGTCACCAAAGACCCCTGGCGTGACGTACATGACAATGCCGTCCGAGGGGTAGGCAGCGGACTGCGATACTTGGTCGGAAATCAAGGTGTCTTGAACACCAATGATGCTGCCGTAGTCCCAGTACTGGTCTGCCCCAACGTTCAAGGTCACGGCGGGCTTGACCACAGGGTTCAGCTTGACGTGGTATCCAGCTGGCTGGTTGAAGTTGGCGCGCATGTATGCATCTATGTATTGCGTGTTTTCGCCGCTGGGCTTTTGGGCCATATTTGCGAAGATGGGACTTTTCGCCGCGTCATTGACGGCCGTGGTGGCGTTGATGCTGGTTGTGGTGCCGTCGCCATTGTCCAGATCCATGTTCAACGGAACCAAATAGACATTAATGGTGCTTGTGGTGCCAAGCGCCGGATCGGCGCCAATGTAGGTGGAAGCGTACTTGGTGCCTGTCGTGGAATCCGTATTCGTAGTGGTCCACCGCTGCAGGCCCGCGGCACTGAAGGCCCTGGAACTGGCTTGCGTCTGCGGCGCAGAAGATGCACCGTGTCCCGCCTGGTGCTGAGCCTTGATTTGGGCCGTTCCATCATGGATGTTCGGCACCTTGTGCGAAACGGGATGATGGGATCCGTGCAACGGCGCCGCATTGGCCGAGGCTCCCATTCCCGCGAGCAGTAAACATGCGGCCCCCACCGCGGAAAGGTTAGTTAGTAGTTTCAACACTAGTCTCCTTTAGAAAAAGCACCGATGCCTTTTTGGGGCGGCGACGCCTGTGGGTAAAAGGTTGGTGTGACGACCAGACCAAATCACTTGACCTTGGGTGTCACACGCGTAAATAGTCGCGAAACTGCTTACTGTGACGAAGATTACAAAAAAGTATTTCGGGCGAGATTTCGTAGCGTCGCGTCCACCAGGCCGGCTTGGAGCGACTGCCGTGGCCGTCTACGTTGCTTGACAAAGATCAAGGTGGCCCCGAACAGAGCGCAGGCCGTGGAAGGATGCCGCGGTGGAACAACCGTCAACTGCAATGGCTCCCGGTCAGGTGACTGTAATGTCTCTAACCGGTTTGAGATCCGGCCGGCTCTGAGACCGGGCTGCGTTGCGGCCTGCCAGCCGTCCGGATACCATCGCCCAGCCGATGTGCAGTCCGTGGTTAAGTAGCTGCAGGCCTCCCTGGCCCGTTGATCCTGCGGCCCACAGTCCGGGGATCGCCTCGCCGTCGGCTGTTGTCACGCGCAGCTGGGTGTCGACGGCCAGACCGCCATCGGCCAAAGTGACATAGGCGTTCATCGGGCCCAACGCGTAGAACGGTCCCTCACTGACTCCGCCCCCGAGATGCTGCCGGTCGAACCGGGAGTCCTTTCCGGCGGCGACGTCTGCGTTCCACTCCTCGACGGTGGACTGCAGGACGGAGGGTTCCACACCGATACTCAGGGCCAGCTCATCGATGGTGTTAGCCCGGTGGTAAACGTCGGGGCGGTACCTCTTGTAGTCGTCAACATAGGCGTAAGCCACACCCGGAAAGGTTGAGACAGGGTTAGGCCAGGCAGAGAACTTCCTGGCGACCCCGCCGTCGAAGATCATGAAGGCGGTGTTCTTCTCATCCGCGGCCGCGGCGCGTGCCATCAACTTGTCGGAGTCCTCGTTGGCTATCCGTTTCCCGGAATGCCCCACGAGCAAGGCTCCTGCCTGGTACATCGTGTTGTTCGGGCCTACCCAGCTCGTCAGGGCACCCCGGATGACGTATGCGAGCAGGTTCTTTGGGAGTCGCTCGACAACGAGGCGCATGGCTTTGGACAGCAAGGGGTGCGAGGGCAGGATCTTAATCGGGTCCGGCCGCTTTGAGGGCGCGAACCGCAGCCCCTCGTAAAGTCGGTCCATCTGCAGCATGATTCCGCCCACTCCGGTTCCCAGTTTGAATCCGTCCCCGGTGCTGTTGGGGTTGACCGGCGGTATTTTGGAGGCGGCTTCCCCGACGAACTCGGCTTTCATCTCGGTGGACGCGGAGTAGTCTCCGGTTGCCAGGATGACGCCGCGCCTACCGAAGAAGTCAGTGCCATCTGCCCGGGCCCCGATGATATCCCCCGCGGCGTTGCACAGGAGTTTGTCCACGCGCATGGACGTGCGCACCTCGACGCCGCGCTTCCGGCATTCACGCAGCAGCGCCGATGCATACGCGGAGGAATTAGGGAGGACATTGTGCATGCGCGGCTTCTCGTACGGCGGCTCGGGGGTGGGGCCGAGGAACTGCACGCCGATGCTGGAGAGCCACTCCACGGTCGCTCCCGCGTTCTCGGCCAGAACGCGGCGCAGCTCCTTGTTCTCCCTTTCCTCGAATTCGCCGTTGGCCACTTTCATGTCGTCGATGAACAGCTCGATGCTGTCGTTGACTCCGGCCCGGTACTGGTAGGAGGTGTTGGCCGCGGTGAACGACCCGACAGACATCGCGGTGCTGCCGCCCACCTTGGCAGCTTTTTCGAGCACAATCGTGCTGGCTCCGCTGGTCGCCGCGGAGATGGCAGCGCTCATTCCGGAGCCGCCGCCTCCGATAACAAGGACGTCTGCGGTAGTCATGCTCATGAAGTCTCCGTGCCTGTCGTCAATTGGTCTGCGTTTACCAGTACCCGGGTGTTGTCGCGGACAACCGTACGGGCCGCAATGGCGCGTTCCGTAGCGGAGCGGCCTGCCCAGCGTCCGGTGATGTATGCCGGCGCCAGACCTCCGGCGTAGCCGTAGTTGGACAGTCCGCCAATGTCTGCACCGGCGGCGTAGAGGCCGGGGATGGGCCGGCCGTCATGGTCCAGTACCTCGCCGTGGCAGTTGGTGCGCACACCGCCGAACGTGAAGGTGATGGAGGGCTGGACCATGAGGGCATAGAAGGGACCCGTGCCCGGGGCCCGGGCGCCCGCGGAGACCGGGACCCCCCGGGCCGCGCCACCGCCTTGGGCGGCCGCAAGTGCGTACTGCTCGAGCGTTGCGTTGAGGTTTTCCCTGTCGACGCCCCACGCCGAGATCTTTTCGACGAGCCCGGCCAAGGTCTGCGCCTCCGCATGGGTACCGCCGGCGTCGATGGCGGCGGCGAAGCGGTCGATGGAGCCGAGCCCAGGGAACGGCTCTTCGATGACCTCGGTGGTGCGGACGTGCTCGTCGAAGATCAGGATGCCGCGGGCTTCGGGCTGGAAGGCCACGTCCTGGTTGAGCAGTTCGTCGCCCTTGGTCTCGTCGGCGAACCGTTCGCCGCGCAGGTTCACCATCACGGTCGAACCGGAGTAGTACTGGGAGTAGGGCAGGTAGTCCTCTGTTTCGAAGCGGCGGACCGGGTAGGGCAACAGATGGCCGTAGAACGTGCTCATGGCGGTGGTCCCGCCGGTGCCGGCGGCGCGGGCGAGCCGCAGTCCGTCCCCGACGCTGCCGGGGTTCGAGCGCAGCAGCAGCCGGTCCGCATTCGGGCCGATGTGGCGGGTGAGTTCGTCGCGGGCGCCTTGGAATCCGCCGGTGGTCAGGACGACGGCGGGTGCGTCGTAGCGGATGAGGCGGCCATCGGCGTCGCGCGCCACCGCCCCGGTGACGGAGCGGCCGTCGCGCAGCAGTTCGATGACGGCAAGCCCGACGTGCGTTTCACCGCCTGCGGCGAGGATTTCCTTCCGACACCAGGACAGAATGGCGTGAATGTCGGTGGAGTACCCGATGCCGAACGTCATGATGTCCCGCTTGGGCTTGGCAGCTACTCTGGCTCCCGACGCCCGCAATTCCGCCAGCGCTTCCTCATAGTCACCCACCAGGCGAGCACCCAGCTCAAGATTACCCAGGGGGATCCGTGCGCGGTATGCGTCAATCGTCGGCGCGGTCCAGAACATGCCGGCTGAGAGGGCGGCCGAACCGCCAAAGGTCTGTTGCTTCTCCAACAACGCGACCTTGGCACCTTGCCTGGCAGCAGTCATGGCAGCGGCCGAGCCGCTGATGCCGGAGCCGACGACGAGAACGTCCACCTGACGGGTCTGGTCAACGCTTCCTGAATAAGACATTGCAGTGCTCCTCTGAGCTAGTGGGGCGTTCAGGCCCGGACGAGTGGCAGGGTGGTTGCGGCGTGCCGGGCGACGATGCGGCCGAAGACCGCGCCCTTTCCCAGCGAGGTTCCCGTCATGTAGGCCGCCCCGTGGAACCCGCCGGTAACCTCACCTATGGCATAGAGGCCGTCAATGACATCCCCGTCGATGTCTACTACCTGGCCGTCGGTGTTGATAGTGACCCCGCAGTACGTCGTGGTCATCAGCGCCTTGGCCGGGTAGGCGTAAAACGGGGCCTGGTCCAGGGGCAGCAGCTCCCCGACGCCGTTGCACAGGTTGGTGCGGCCGGCGTCGTCAGCCTGTCCGGAGGCGATGGAAGAGTTGTACCGGGCCACCGTTTCCATCAGTGCGGATGGGTCGATGCCCGCCATCACGGCGAGTTCTTCCAGGGTGTCCGCCTTGTGTACATGTCCGATGCTCTCGAGCATGTCGATGTCGTTGAGCGGGATCCCGGGGTGTGATTTCGCCCGGATCTTCGCGTCGAAGATCTGGAAACCAAGACCGTCGGCTTCTTTGAGCACTTCCCGGCCGAGGACCTTGTAGGACTGGGATTCGTCCATGAAACGTTTGCCGGCTGTGTTCACGACGATCGCGCCCATGTAGTAAGCCGTGAGCAGCTCATGGAACTCCTCACCGGTGTCAGGATGCGAACCGTAAGTGGCGGTGACATAGGCCATGTCAGCCATGCCGGCTCCAAGCTTCCACGCCATTTTCAGGCCGTCACCGGTGTTGCCCTTTCCTCCGTACGGGATAGCTGCAAGGGCTTCCGGCGCGAAGGTACGCAGTAGGTCCGTGCCCCGGCTGAACCCGCCGGTCGCCAACACAACGCCACCGCGGGACCGGAAGACGGCCTCGCCGTCTGGGGATTGGACGACGACTCCAGTCACCTTCCCCGAGTCCTCGCGGATCAGCCGGTTGGCGCGGTGGTTCAGTCGGGTTTCCCCGCCGTGGGAGGTGAAGTTCCGGTGGAGGATGGCCAAGACGTCGGTTATGGACGAATTGTGGCTGCGCGGTGCGGACTGTCCGGAGCTGATCTCCAAGGCCCGAAATTCCACCCCTTGGTGCTTGAGCCAGTTGTAGGTCTCGCTCTGGTGCGCCAGGTAGGTCACGAGCAGAGCCGGGTCGCTGGCACCGCCTCCCGACTCCTGCATGTCCTTCAAGAACAGTTCGGCTGAGTCGTCGACATTCGCTGCTGCTTGCTCATCGGTCCCGGAGAAAGCGAAGAAGCCTCCGCTCATCGCCGTCGAACCGCCGAGGTTCCCGGTCTTTTCCAAAAGGGCGACGCTGAGGCCGGCCTCCGCTGCGGAGGCTGCGGCGGTTTGTCCGGCGATGCCGGAGCCGATGACGACCAGGTCATAGGTGTATTCGGGCATGGAAATCAGGTACTCGCTTTCAAGGTTTTGCAGGAGTCGAACTCTGTGGGACAGTGTCCCGGTATTTCCGCAGGGCACACGGCCCCGAGTCAGCAGGTGAGCCAGCCGCCGTTGACGTCGAGGCTGATGCCGGTGATGTAGCTCGCCCGGCTGCTGATGAGGAAGGCGACGGCGTCGGCGATTTCTTCCGGCTGCGCGGGGCGCTTCATCGGCACCTGGTCCAGGAGTTTCTCCTCCAGAGATACGCCGGCCATCATCGGAGTCTGGACGAAGCCCGGGGCTACACCGTTGACACGGATCCGCTGGCCGGCCAGCTCTTGGGAGAGGCTTGCGGTGAGATTTTGCAGGGCTGCCTTCGAGGCCCCGTACGCTACGGAGCTGGGCAGGAACGGTCCGAAGTCTGCTTCGGGCGGACCGCCCGTACCCAGCTTGGACGTAATGGAGAGCAGGTTCACGATGCTCGCGCTGCCGTCCGTAGGCATGTGCCGGTACGCCTCGCGGACGAGGAAGAACGGGGCACTGACGTTGACCGCCATCACCTGGTTCCAGTCTTCGTCGCTCAGTTCGAAGAACTGAATCTTCCGGCCGTTCCGTTTCGGCGAGATGCCGACAGCGTTGACCAGGACGCCGATGGGTGCGATCCCGGCGGCGAAGGCCGCCAGTTCGCGATTCGCTTTGCTGCTGGTCAGATCCCCGGCGAAGCCCCGGTGATCCGCTCCGTCAATTCGGGGCAGGCCCGCCGCAGTGAGGTCCGCCGCGGCCTGGTCAATATCGGCGACGACGACGGCGTAGCCTTCGCTAGCCAGGCGGTGGCTGATCGCTTGGCCGATCCCGCCGGCCCCTCCCGTGACGATCGCCGTCTGGGTAAGGGGCGGCCGTGTCGAGCCTGTTTGGCGGGGAGACTCGGTATCGATGATTCCCATGGTCAGCCTCTCGGTTGTCCGGCGAACGCCGTGTGGGTGTCTGTGCTGGAAACGGGCAGCGAGCGGATCGGCGAAAAGGAGGTGGGATACATGATCTTGTTTTCCATCGTCATGATCATGGGACGGATGATGGCCAGGCATTCCTGCCACTGCTCATTCCCGGCTAGCTCGGCCCGACGCGCCCGGCGGTCCTCAAGGTCCGTGTAGGCCCAGAGGTGGGTCAGCTCATTCTGGCGGCCGAACTCGGTAACGAAGTAGCCGAGGAAGCCCCCGAGGATCGGCTTTTGTGCCGGCAGCCCTATCTGTTCATATGCCGACAGGTAGTCTGCGAGGCTGGCTCCGGTATGCAGGACATACGTGCGTTGTTCTACGATCACGGGTCATCTCACAGCCGGGTCAACCGCGGTCGCGGTCCCGGGATCGGCGGCTGTCCGCAGGGCCGGTGCGTAGCGTCCGAACTGCTGCGTCTGACCCTCGAGGGTCCTGCCATCGCCCATGAGCAGCATGTTGACCAGGGCTGCGGCGATGATCACAACCCACGTAACCGTGATTGAAAGGGTGCTACCGCCGCTGATGCTCATCAACCACGAGGCTAGGAAGGGCGCCGGGGCTGCAAAGACCAGGTTCGAACCCGTGAGCGCCAACGCCGATCCTGTGTAGCGCATGTGGGTGGGGAAGGCCTCGGCGAAGAGCGCGCCCTGTCCAGCGTTGCCGAATTGGGCTGAGACCAGCGCGAACGCGACGACACCAAGCGTCAGCGGGAAGCTATGCAGGTCCACCACCTGGAAGAAGACGACGGCGGCGATAAGGGTGAAGAACGAGCCGATCATGAGAATTTTGCGGCGCCCGTAGACGTCGGAGAGGCGGCCGCCCCACCAGATGGCGATCACGGACAGGAAGTTGGAGATCATGATGATGGTGAAGGTCTGGCTTTGGGTGTATCCGTGAGTGGTGAGGTAGCTAATGCCGAAGACACTGACAATGTAGAAGGTGACGACGATCGGGGCGTAGGCCAGCATCAGCCGGAGGATGGTCACACCGTGAGTCCTGATCACGATCGCGGGGTTTGTCGACTCCGCGCCTAGTTCCTGCATCCCCTGCTTGAACACCGGGGTCTCTTCGACTTTGAGGCGGATGTAGATGCCCACAGCGACCAGCACGATGCTCAGCAGGAACGGCAGGCGCCAGCCCCAGGCGAGGAAATCGTTCTTGCTCAGCACGCCGGAGAGCACCGCGAGCAGCAAGTTGGCCATGACCTGGCTGATGGGGGAGCCCATGGCCATGAGGGCCCCGTAGAACGATCGCCGGTCTGCCGGGGCGTGTTCCATGGTCATGAGCTGGGCGCCGGTGGCCTCGCCACCCAGGGCGATTCCCTGAATGAATCGCATGAGGACCAACGCCAGCGGTGCGATGAACCCGATTGTGGAGTAGGCCGGCAGCAGCCCGATGATCATCGAGGCCAAGCCCATCATGACGAACGTTGTCAGCAGGATCTTGCGCCGGCCGAACCGGTCTCCCAGATGGCCGAAGAGGATCCCTCCCAGTGGCCGGGCGAAGAAGCCCACACCAAACGTGGCGAATGAGGCCAACAGGCCGATGGCTGGGGTGAGCTCATTGAAGAACACGACGGGGAAGACGGTCGCTGCCATCGCCCCGTAAACGGCGAAGTCGAACCATTCCAGTGCGGAGCCGAAAGTTCCGCTGAGGACGGCGCGTCTGGCTTCGGGCGGGGCGGGCGTGGACGGCCTCAGCGGGCGTTTGACGGGTTGAATCGAGGGGGACTGACTCATCGGGACTCCTTTGTCGGATGCAGTGGGTCGGACGGTGTGGTGGGGAAGGGCTGGAGAGCGCGGCGATTGCCCGAAGCGAAAGCGCGCCCATCCCTCAGGGGCTTTCCAGCAAGCAGTGAAGTGATCTTAGGCACGGTCTTGTGTAATCCGCAATAAGCGATAGAGTTATTGCGTGATACGCAATAACAATGGTTCACGGGTCGAGTCCGTCCACCGCGCGCTGTTCCTTTTGAAAGTAATGGCGCAGGAGGGTTCGCTCAGCGTGACAGAGGCGGCCAAGGCGCTCGACGTCGACCCCTCGACTGCCCAGCGGCTGCTGGCTACCCTGGCCGGCGACGGCTTCGCTGAGCAGGGGGAGCATCGCCGATACGGACCCGGTCCGGAACTTCTGCGCCCCGGCATGATGCGAGCTGTTCCACCGCTACGGGTTCGCGCCCGGCCCCATCTGGAGCGCCTTTTCGAGCGGGTTGGGGAAACCGTTCACCTCGCGACGCTCGTCGGTACCAAAGTCCACCACGTCGACGGTATCGAAGCCACGACACATGCCCTGCGGTTTGGATTGCGCGTCGGTGTGATACTGCCAGCCCACGTGACCTCGTCCGGCAAGGCGATGCTGGCCGACTTGCCTCTGCACGAAGTGGACGCCCGCTACCGGATAGCTTTGTCCGGGGCCAGCGGACCTGCTGCGGAGATAGACTTCGAAAAGCTCTACCGGGACCTGGATGAGACCCGTCGGCACGGGGTCGGCATGAACTTCCAGGAGAGTGAGGATGGAGTGGCGGCCTTCGCCGTCTCTCTCGGCGTGATCGACGGCGAACATGCTGCTTTCAGTATCGCCATGCCGATAGCCCGGTTCGGTTCCGGAGACGCCAAACGCATTTCGGACCACCTCATCCGGACGGCGGCCGAACTCAAGGAGAGCCAACTCTAGGCCGAGGTCCGGCAGGGTGGGCGGCTCGCTGGCTTCCCATTCGCTCTCGGCCGTGCCGGTGTCACTGTGGGAAAAGCTCACCATGAGGTGTCGCCTTTCAGGGTCAGGGCGCCCAGTTGGGCGTCGTCCCGCATGGCGTGGTGCTGGCGGATATAGAGCGACAGGTCCGCCATCCGCTTTCCGTACGTTTCGTTGAAAGCCAGCGGCCCCGGCCCCAAGTTCTGGACCACCATCGCCTGAATGCGTTCGACGCCGGCGGCAACGGCGCCGCGCACGCGCAGCGCCTCGCTCCTTGCCTCGGGCCCCGACAGGTCCCCGGCGTCGATCCGGGCAGCTGCCCGGGCGAGACAGCCGATCAGGGACATGATGGTCCGGTCCGTTTCGCCCAGATGGGCAAGGGCAATCTGATCCGGTTCGCTACCACCCTTTGCAGCTGTCGCCAGTGCGGAGCGGAAATCGCGTGCCACGGCAATAGTCCCACCCAGCCAGCATGCGGCCACGCCCATGCCGCCCCAGGCGAAGCCCGGCCGTTCGAAGTACCAGCCCGGTCCTCCCACCGGCACCGCGCAAACCCCCTCAAAGCGCACGGTTCCGCTAGGTATTTCCCGCAGGCTGCGGCTAGACCACTGAGGCGTCTCGCAGAAAACCCCCGGGTCATGCAGCCGCACGGCGAAAGCCGCCCGGGCGCCTCCTCCGGGGTCCCCGGAGGAGGCTCCCCCCGCTAAATAGGCAGTCACGACGGCCCGGTCCAGTTGACCAGCAAGCGAACACCAAGGCTTGGATCCGTTCAGGACATAGCCTCCTGCTCCGCCCGGCGCGGCCTCGAGCCGCAGACCGGATGCTTCAGCGGCGAACACGCCCCACGTTTGGTCCTCCGTGTCGCGGGCTTGCTCAAGAGCATCGGGCCCAGCGCCGGTTCCCGCGTTGAATTCGGCCTGCGTGAGGATGGAAATCGCGTCAAGGTGCGGTTCGAGCACCCGTCCGGCAGCCACGTCTACGGCCGTAACGCACGCCAACGGTTCCCATAAGTGCGCGGTATCGCCTTCACCTGTGCGCGGAGCCGTCCGTCCAATCTTCAGGGCCAGCGCCAAAATCGCCGGAACGTCCCCGACGGCGTCACGCAGTGATTCGAGCAGCGGGACAGTTGCTTCGAGCCGTCCGGGCGGAGAGCTGATCCGCACTGGTCGCGGTCCGGCGTTCACCATCGGGGGATCGCTGGCAACGGCGTTCAATACTTCCTCCAGTACGGACGGGCAGATCAAATCCTACTGTAAGCATACTTAGCATAGTGGCGTGACCTGCGTCCACGGGCTGCCGTCTGGCGTCAGCGCACCGCGAAGTCGCCTAAAGCAACTGCACAGATGCAGGTGGCCCGGGGAGCACTGGTGTCCCGGTTGGCTGCGCGCGTGAGCGAGGACTGTCCGCCGTCGACGACCTCAGCTATGTGCGCGAGGCCGAGCACACCACACGTTCGTTGCGGCGCACGGCTGCCGCGACGGTTCTGTAGACGGCGGCGGGGGAGAGGGGCGCATCATGGGGCAGCCTCCGGTGGCCGCGGCATCCCTGCGCACAAAGCCCGGGATGATCCTGATCCCGGTGCTGCTGAAGGTTTCGGCGAACGTCTGAACATCTCGGACCGCTGCGGCATGGAGGTCGATCTTGTCGGCACGCCGAAGGAACGAAGCCACGCCCTCATTCAGGAGGTCCGAGACCGCGGACGGCAGGCGCGGCAACCCGCGATCACCGCAGAGTACCGGTCCGGCGCACAGCCAGCCCAAGGTCGAACAGCACCTGCGTATTCGAAACCTCCGAATACCGCCGCTTCAAGAGCACGACGTTGCCTCCGCGGACGCGCGTCGCCGCTGGGCCGGTGGTTTGCTGGTTGTGAGTGGTTATGAATGAAGTGCTGCGCGGGCGAAGGCTTGCCCGGGCGCCTGGACGGAGTTGGCTTTGAGTCCGAAGCGGTCGCCGAAGATGCCGAGGTTCAGCAGGACTTCTTGGGCGTCGACGAACAGCGCTTGGACGGTGCTCGGTTCCAGTTCAGCTCCGGTGCGGGTGCTCCAACCGAGCGCCCTGAGACCGAAGGAGACGGCTTCAAGGTAGTCAGCCCAGCTGGTTCTTTTTCCTGCGGCGACTTCGAGCAGGAGTAACAGCGTCGCGTCGCGCTCGGAGTCATGACGGTGCCGGTGAGCAATGGCTCGTGCCAGGAAAAGCCAAAGGCGTGCGGGATCATCGAGCAGCAGCTTGGCGGCGGATGTGAGGACAAGCCGGCCTTTGATTTTGCGGATCAGGCCGAGTCGTTGAGCGCTTTCGCGCAGCTGAAGGACGGGGAGGGTCTGGTCTTCGCGGTTGGCTTTGCCGATCCAGTCCTTGGTCCAGCCGAGCTTTGTCATTGCCTCGCGGACCACGGCCGGCGGCAGCCAGCCGGCAGCAGTGAGGGACAGGCCGTCAATCCCGACGCGGCGGGTGAGCCAGAGATAGGGGGCGGTCATCGCCTCGGCGCCGTCTGCTTCGACCGTTGCGGGGCCGTCGAGGCTGGCGGCGTGCAGGTATGAACGGAATTCAGGTCGTAGCACGGGAGGCATCCGGTTCGTGAGTTCCTGGGTCAGTGACTCGATTCCAGGGCCGTGCTCGTTGGCAGAGGGAGCAGGGAACAGCAGGGCGAGCTCGTTGTTCACGGCATTGATATCCAGCTGTTCCGGGTCGAATTCCTGCCATGGCCCGGCTGTCCAGGCGACCCATTCCTTCAGGTATTTGTGGTCTTCGTGGCCAGGGTCGGCGAGGGCGTCGAGTAGGTGGTGGTAGCCGCCGACGCCGCCGGAGTCTTCCAGCGGCGCCCGCCGTGCGCCGTCCAGGAGCCGCGCCCTGAGGGCGTTGGCCGGCGTGGGGAGGCTTCCGGTGAGTTCGAGGCGGTGGATCCAGCAGTCTCCGAAGTCATATTCGTAAAAGAGGGGACCGGATTCAACGGTGAGGATCTGGCCCAAGGTCCAGTCCGTCTCCGGGAGGGCATCGTCACTGTCCTCCAGCGGGTCCGGGGAAACCCACCGCCGAGGTTCCGGCACCTTCCCGTTGACGGGCCGCAGCAGCTTGTAAGGGTCGGTGTCGGTGAAGGAGTGCAGATGCGAATCCCGCCAGCCAATGGCCGTTTGAAGGACCTCGTGCACCCTATCCAGTGTCAGAGAAGGGTCGACCTCGAGAAGCCGCCAGATGGCCGGTTCGCTGCCTTCGATCGAGACTTTCACCCGCAGCAACATCGACCCTAGACCTCCATCTGCAGCACGTATCGTCACAACATTATCCTGCCAGTCCAGTGTTCGGGGAGGCCACTGTCCGGGCTCGCGGTGTCCACTATTTGGGCTGGACACGCGCAAACTTAAGTACTTCCTCGCCGTCGTCGATCAATACGGTTTCGGCGCAGTGTCGGCGATGTAGCTCTTGTGTTTCTGCGTAGCGCGAGGACCCTAGCCAAGGGAAGTGCCCCGCACGATGTGCGAGGCACTTCCTGACTATTGGTTAATGCGCGCCGCCGCTGCGAACACCGTCGCGGTGAACTGCAGATGTCTGAGTGGCCCGAGGACAGCGAGCATCGGGAAAACCACTCCCAGCACGGCCTGGCGTAAGAGCAGGCGGTAGCGCCTCCGTGGTCCCGGACTTTTCCGTGTCTACAGGGATGCCAGCACTGTCAGCGTTGAGGAGAGCGCGTCAGCCAACTCCCGCCCCTTGGTCACGAAGTGTCGGGAGAACTGGTTGCGGTGTTCTTCGTGTCCGTGAAAGTGGTGAGGAGTGAGGACACCGGAAAACACGGGTACGTCCGTATCCATCTGCACTCGCATCAGCGCATCTACAACGCTTCCCGCGACGAACTCGTGGCGGTAAATACCGCCATCGACGACGAGGGCGGACGTGGCGATACCGGCGTAGCGCCCGGAAGTCGCTAGCCGTCGGGCGAGTAGCGGAATTTCGAAGGCACCGGGAACGCGGAATACGTCAACCTCGGTAATGCCACGTTCTTTCAGTCGAACAAGGAAGCTTTCAACAGCTCGATCGACGATATCAGCGTGCCATTGGGCGCTCACAATGGCTACTCGGGTGGGGGCAGCGGGTTTGAGTGACAAGGATGGTGCCTTTCCTGGGGGACGTCGTCCAAGGAGTGGACGGAATCAATGACAAGACCTAGCCGCGGAGACCGATGTTCAAATGAACATGAACGGGCATTCCCTGTCCGGTAGTTAATAGCCCGGTGCGGTCAAGTAATGACGGCCTGCAGGGGCGACCGCCCGTTGTGTCTTGGAAACGTATAGATTCCTGACATCGGCGGGGACTGGCTCGCGACGTTCACGAGGCCCGGAATTGTGAATCGCAGCGATTTGTGGCGGACTTTTCGCAGCGCTAGTCCGAAAATGAGGTGACCTGACTGCGGCCGGTGCGCACTTGGTGCAGCCGGTCGTGGTCCGGCGGGCATAGGTGGCGGTATGAAGACGGGTGGGTGTCAGGGTGACGGTATAGCCGAGGGCATCGAGCTGGCGGATGTGGCCGTGTTTTTTGGTGGCCGGGTCCGCACAAGCCTGGCCCCGCTGGGTGCCTGTGGGGTGAATCGTCCGGCTGGAGCGAAGTGACCGGCGCCTGCCCGGCCCACACCGATGACTTGATCAGAAGACTGCCCAGCCCCTTGGGGGCTGTGGCCCATCACAGGAATGCTTCGGAGTGACCTTCACCCGGGCCGACGCCGGCCGCGCCGCGGCCAGAAAGCATCTGCCGTTCGTGAGGAAGGTACCTCGGCCACAATGACCACTGTCGCACACTCATCCCGTTCGTCATCGGCGTGGACACCCACGCCCGCACACACACCTACGCCGTGCTCGCCGCCAACGGCGAGCACCTGGGAACCGAAGCGTCCCGAACACCCACGCGGGCAGGGCCCGCGCAATCGCCTGGTCCGCCCGGCGCACCGGTGGGGACCTTGGAGCCCTCTGGATCATTGAAGGAACCGGCAGCTACAGGGCCCTGCTCGCCGGCACCGTCTCGCGGGCTGACTTCCGCGTCGCCGAAGCACCCAGGGTCAGGGCCTACGCACCCGCGCGTCGCGGGACCGGGAAGTCCGATCCGCTGGACGCTGCCGCGATCGCCGCAGCGGCTCTGCCGCTCGAGGAGGCCCAGCTGCGCGTTCCCCGCCAGGACGAGGGCGTCCGGGCCGCACTGCGCGTCCTGGTCGCCGCGAGGGAGCAGATGACGATCGAGCGCACCGCTAAGTTCAATGCCCTCACCGCCCTCCTGCGCAGCGTCGACCTCGCCATCGACGCACGCAAGCCCCTCACCGATCCCCAGATCACCGAGATCTCCCACTGGCGTACCCGCGACGAGGCCCTCGCCGCCGCCACCGCCCGGGCAGAGGCGATCCGACTCGCCAAGCGCATCACCATCCTCGATACCGAGCTCCTCGAGGCCAGCCCTGCCGCTGCACTGCTAGACGAAAAAGGGATTGGGCCTGTGATCGCCGCCGTGGTCTACACGGCATGGTCGCACTTGGGCCGGGTACGCTCCGAGGCCGCCTTCGCCGCCCTCGCCGGCGTGGCGCATGTCTACGCGTCTCGTCGTCTACTTTCCTCAGATGCGCGGAACGACGGCCCACCCCGTATCGGCTGGAACGGCACTGGCCCGAGGCAGGTTTCAGGCGTACTTCGATCCCACCCGCAGAACGCACCCCACACCGCCGACGACACCATCCCGACCACGGTTTTACAGATATAGAAGATTCGCCCCAGGATACGAGAGTGTGGCGGCCAGATCGCGTTGAGGGAACAAGTGCGTCGAGGTGGACGTTCCAGTGTGGTCAGAGTGAATAACATCAACAACCGTATGAAAAGAGAATCACCCAAGTGGCAACCGACTATGACGAGGTCCGTTCCGACGTCAAGGAATCCCAAGACCGTTCCCTGCAGGCTTTTCAGTCTGCCAACGCCCCGGATGCCCGAAGCGTCGTCAGTGAGCTCGACGAAGCTGATGCCCTGGATGAGGGCCTTACGCCAGGTGGGGAAATTGTCACAGAAGAGCTGATCGTCCAAGTAATTCCTCAAGCGAAGGACGAGTTCACCTGCTATTCCTGTTTCCTGGTGCGGCACCGGTCCCAACTGGCACGCGAAAGCGACGGACACTCTTACTGCATCGACTGCGAAGGCTAAGTCAATTCATCACAGCCTACGCATGGCTGCGATGGGACACTCAGCTTCCCAGCGAACCTCAAGGTGCCTCAAATCTTCTGATGCACCTTGGATGCACTCGTAATGCGACCATGGCCTCGATGCTGCGGACGTTCTAGGAGATCTCGTCGAGACTTCAGTTTGCAGGTCACCGAAACCGGGGAGTGCGTATCAGCGGGGTCCTAATCTGCAGATTCTGCAATTGGATCACTTCTACTGGCATCCCTGCGGATTGAATGGGGGCGTATTCGTCTGTCGAATACGGATCATGCTGGAGAATTGCCCGTGTGGAAAGAACGAATCTAGTCGAGTCGGCATTCGCGGGAGCTTTCAAGTCACGTGGGTTCCGTAAGCGAGGTCGGAACTGGTTCCGAACGACATCGGCCGATGAGTATCAGGTGGTGAATCTTCAGAAGTCTCCATGGGGAAGCGGAGACTACTACCTCAATCTGGCGTGGGATCCAGTGGTCGCCAGTGGGGAGTTTCGGTCAGAAAACTTCTGTCTTCTGAGTCTTCGAGCCGAGCAGACGGATGTGATCCCGCCGATTGATTTTGTGAGGCCTGATGGCCTGGTTGCGCGCGATCTTCCGGGAACCATCCTGCTCGACGCCGAAATGGGCGGCCGGATCCCTGGAGATGCCTTCGTCGAGCAACTGACTGAAGTTGTTATTACCCCGGTCGCGGACTTCATGGATAGGACGCCTTCTTTGGTCGATCTGGTTCCTCTGCTTTCCGCCAAGCCGCAGTTCGCCTTCGTTCGGGTGCGAGAAGAGCTTAGCCGTCGAGGATATGAACTGCCCGAGCGATGATGGCGTCAGCATGTGAGTGCTCGTCATGGTTTGGTGCGTAGGTTAACGTAGCGTGACCAGGCGTCCCCGGCATTGTCGGCGTGGAGGAACGCAACCTGGTGGCAGTAGCCGAGTGCGTCCGCGGACCAGGGGTGGCGGGGAAAGCGTCAGGTGTTCGTCGAGGGCGGTGTTTCGTGCGCCGCGCAGGTCGATGCCGAGGCCGCGGAGCCTGTCCATGATGGTGTCTGGGTGAAGTGGCTGTCCGGCTCGGGTTCCGGGGAAGAGCCAGGGGCTTCGGGTGTCTGATCCGGTTCTGAGGTTCGGCCGGTTTCGCAGGTGTTCTTGAAGTAGTTCCGCGAAGGGTTGGGGCACGGGGACCGGATGCGTGCCGAAGGCGATCTTCATGTTCGCGCTGCCTTCGTTGGCCTCGACGGCCTCGACGCGGAGTTTGGCTACCCGCACGAGCGGTTGGGCGTAGAGAAGCAGCAGGATCCCGGCGACTCTGTAGGGCAGGGATTCGCTGGTGCCGGTGAGCAGTTCCCGCAGCCAGGCCAGGCGTTGGTCCTGGGTGATTGCCGGGCGGTTTTTGGCGGTGTAATGGCCCATTTCTACGCGGGTGTTTGTTCCGGTGTTGTTGATGAAGACGATGAAGGTGCGGATGGCCTTCCTCGTCGTGGGTCCGGTGGCGAGCCAGGTTTCGATGTCTTGCTGGGTGCAGGTGGCTGCGGTTCTTTGGTGGGTTTGCCAGAGCCAGTCCAGGAATTTGACGGTTTCGGTGATCTCTTGTTTGGCCGAGTGCACCGGGCCGCGGGCGCTTGTTTCCGGTGTTGTCGTGGACCGGATGCGCCGTAGGTGGTGCCATGTGGCAAAGTGCTCGACAGGTCTTGCGACCTGTTCGGGCAAGGGGCGGAGCTTGTCTTCGATCCAGGACTCGAACCGGGCAAGGTGCGGGTCTTTGTAGGGGAGGAGTCCGTGGTGGACGAACAGTGCCCGCAGGTGGTTGGTTTCTCGTTCTGCTGACTTGGCTTGGGCGTTGAGTCCTTCGTGGGTCAAAGGTGTTGTCCCGTTTGAGAGTGAGGACAGGAGGGCTTGGACTTTAGGGGAGCGCTTCCAGGTGATGATGCTCTCGGGCCGGTCTGCCTTGCAGAGGACCTCGACGATTCTGCCCGCCATTCCTGAATCGGCAGGGTCTGTGAGCAGTAGGTCGTTGAGGTCGTCCCGGAGAGCGCAGCGGGCGCAGATACCCAGTCGGTAGAACTCGCCCTCAACACCGCAGCGGCCGCAGTGGAAGTCGTGGGGGATGCCTGCGCAGGGTGCGCATCGCGGCCCACCGATGGTCTCGGGCGGGCCCGGGAGCAGCCGGTGCTGGCCGCAGTCAGGGCAGGTCCCGTGGGTGCGGGTGGCGGTGGTGAAGCAAGGTCCGCAGATTTTGCCTTCGGGCCAGGTGGCGCGTGTTCGGCCGGCGGTTCTGCCGCAGCGGACGCAAGTGGCGCTCCCTGTGGTGCGCGGCCGGCCGCGGCTGGTGTTGCGGGGAGTCAGCCCCTCTGGAGCCTCAGTGCCCATCGTCGATGATGCGGGCCCGCCGAGGGCGGACGGTGCGGTTCAGGTCAACGACATTGGGAGCGCTGGTGCCGGTCTTGCGGGTGCGGGCATCGGCGGCTGTCACCGTGATGAGGTCTTCGGGGCCGCAGGAGAAGATGTCACAGATCGCGGCGATGAGTTGCAGCGCGACGCGTTCGGGCTTCTGGTTGACGAGCCGGTAGACCTGCGGCCGGGACAAGGAGATGCCGCGCTCGGCCAGCAGGGGGATGAGGTCGGTCGTGTTGTGTAGTCCCCGTGCTGCCATGAGCTCGGAAAGCCGCCATTTGTATTCGACTTCGCGTCTCACCATTGGCCCCTCATCTGCACGCCCAGAACTTCGTCCATGGTGCGGTCCAGGGCCGCCCGGAGGGTGGAGTTGCGGAAGTCATCGCTGACGAATTGATAGATCCCGGTGGTGGAGGCGTGTTCGTGGCCCATTTGATATTGCATTATCTTTAGCCCGTCAGGTAGATGTGCCTCTGGCCTGCGGTTTTGTGTTGGTGGGTGTGTCCGGGACGTGCATGACGATGGCATTCGGTGTCCTTTCATTCTCGGGGAACTGTTATTGATTCGGGATGCTTCCGGCGGGTTGGGACTACCGATTCACGGCGGCGTTGTCCGAGGGCGTGTGCGAGTTGCTGCCGCAGGCGTTGATTCTCGTCGTTGAGTCGTCTGATTCTGTCGTTGGCGGCTTCGAGTCGTTGCCGTAGAGAAGCCTCGCTTGCCCGCTGTGACCGGGATTCCGGTGTGGGCTCCGCCGCGGCTTGTATTTGACGGAGGTGTTCGATTTCGGCTCGGAGGTCGGGCTGGGTGTAAAGCCAGGACCGGGAGACTCGGGCGTATTTGGCGACGGCATCGAAGGTGACCGGACGGCCGTCCGCGTGCAGGGTTCGGAGCGCTTGGACAGCTTTGGACCGGGTGAGGGCGGCGCGCTGCTGTGCAGCTTTGATCAGGTGCCGGCTGTTGTCGGGGCGGTTCATCCGGCCGCTCCGGCTGATGCGGTGTCACCGAGGGAGCCGATGATGCGGTCCAGGTTGTGCAGTACTGCTTGGTTTATCTCGATGAGCCGGGTCTGTCCGCGGGCTTCGGCGGCGGAGAGGAGCTGGACGGTCTGGCGGTGCTGCTCGCGGTGCTGGGGGAGGAACTCGGCGGTGGTGACGAACATGGGACACGTCAGGCAGGCATTGGCGTGCGGGCAGGATTTCTGGACCGGGAGCCCGCAGAATCCGTTCGGCAGGCTCTGTGTTGCGCGGCCGAGTCGTTGTTTGGCCCAGCTGGCTTCGGCGAGTGGTCCTTGCGGGTCAATAGTGATGGTGTCGCCGTTGATGTTGACCTTGCGGGCTTTCTCCCAGTGGCGGCGCACGGTTGTGTCGTGCAGCCGGGCGTAGTGGGCGGTCATTTCGGCTGAAGTGTGGTCGAGGAGGACCCGGACTACTTCCTGTGGGACGTCGCGGTTGATCAGTGTTGTCCCGAAGGTATGGCGCCACTGATGTGGGGTCAGGCGCGCCTCTTGCCCGTGTTCGTCCTGGATGTCGCAGCGTTCCAGCCAGTCTTCAAGCTGTCCGCGGTAGGAGTGTGTGGTCAGCGGTTTTGCTCCGTCAGGGTTCATCTTCGGGGCCGGGAACAGCCAGTTGCTGCCGTCGGGGAACCGTTCACGGACGCGTTGTTGCTGGTCGAGGATGGCGGCGAGGACTTCCTCGTCGAGAGGAACGAGGGCTTCGCGTTTCATCTTTCGGTTCATATACCGCAGATAGGGGGCGCCGTCACCGTCACGGACCACGCAGTCGGTAGCGAGGTTGCAGGCGTCCCCGACGCGCAGTCCGCAGCGCATCAGGATCAGGGTGAGTAGCCGGCTGTCGGGGCTGGTCCATTTGCCGAGGTTTTCGGCTTGATCCAGTTGCGCCATGATGTGATCGGCCAGGGCCCTGGGCAGTCGTTTGGCCGGTCGTGGGAAGTCTTCAGGGTAGAAGTTCGCCGACGTTGGCAGGTCCTCGGTCCAGCCGTGGCGGCGGACCGCGGCGAAGAAGGCGTTCAGGGAGCTGACGTCGCGGCCCCGGGAAGTCACTGCCCGTTTGTCCCGGGCCAGCTCGGCGAGGAAGCGTTCCAGGATGCCGCGGTCGATGCAGTCCGGGCCGTCGGAGTCTGGGATAGTGTGTGCCAGGAACGCGGCGAATCGGTTCAGGGCGAGGATGTCGACGCGGGCCTGGATGATTTCCCGGCCGCTGGTCAGCCGCCATCGGATGAAGCGTTTTGCCAAGGCACGTAGCCACGGTTGCGGGATCTTGTCGAAGCGGAGCGTGCCGCGGGTGTCGGTGTGGCCGAGCCGGTGCATGGCCCAGGCATCGCGGTAAAACTCGGACTCCCAGCCGGTGCCGGCAGCGAGGTCTTCGAGCCGGGTGTAGGCAAAGCGCAGGAACGCGAGTTGCCCGTTGTGGCGGTGGCTGCGGCCTGCGCGGCCGGCGCCGTAGAACGTTGCCCACCGGTCAAGATCCCAGTCCAGTAGCGAGGTGACGCCGCTGTCGGTGACGAGCCGGATCACGGGCGTCACGGCGGACGAATGGGTACTGGCCCGGCGTTCGTCATGGCGGCATTGCAGGGCGTGCTGGAGCTCCAGCCGTAGCTGGGGCCGATCGTCCAGGCATCGGAAATCGAAGCGGTCCAGGCCGACGCTTTCGCACCGGGTGACGAACTCGCCGATGTCCGGTGCGCCGATGGCGTGCCAGCGGGATTTGTGGTTCAGACACAACGGCGAGTTGCCCTGTGCCCAGAGGTCACAGAACGCGAGCCTGCATTCGGGCCGTTCGGTGGCCGGCTCAGGGGAGAGGGTAGTGAGCCATCTGGACATGTCGGTCTCGCCGGAGCGTGCGAAGAACCCGTGATGGCGGACGCAGAGTCCGCGTCTGGCCGAACCGAAGCGGCACCAGGTGACGGTGCACGCCGCCAAGGGGCCAGCGCCTGAGGGCAACGGGCCGGGGCTGGCCAGGAATGACTCTGTTTCCGGGCGTCCTTGGTCGAGCCAGCGCTTGTAGTGGCCCTTGCAGAACCCCTTCACCGTGCGTTGTCTTTCACACCCGTCGATCCGGCAGGGCTCGGTGTTGAAGACGAGGGAGCCCGGGGCCGGGATCACGATTCTCGGTCTGAACTCGGGCCGGACCGTTGCCATCAGCTTGGCAAGCAGTCCAAGACCGGCGTGTTGGTTGTTCAGTGCGGGGGAGCTCACCAGCTAACCTCTTTTCCGGTCAGCAGCCCTGCCTTCTCAAGGGCCCGGCGGGCGTCCTCGACACTGAGGTGGCCGTAGACGTCGATGGTGGTCGCTACCGATGCGTGGCCAAGCAGGCTGCTGATCACCTCGATGGGCGTTCCGGCCCGTAGCAATCGGGTGGCATAGGTGTGGCGGAACCAGTGCGGGTCAAAATCCACCCCCGTATTTCGCCGCAAGCGTTGCACCAGGTCATAGACTCCCGCGTAGCTCATCGGCCGTCCGCGGGCGCCCGCCCACAGATTCACGAACACATAGTCGCTGTCGAGATCGCCGTATTCCTCATGGAGGTAATCGCCGTAGAGCCGCACAACATCCGCGCCAATCGGTATCGTGCGCGGCGAAATGGACTTCGCCCGTGCCCGGTTGGCGTTCACCCGTCGGCGGATCGTCAGCTCGCCCTCGGCGACTGCAATGTCCTCGTGCCGCAGCCCGAGCGCTTCGCCAATGCGGATTCCCGACTCCCACAGCAGGACGAACAGGAACCGGTCCCGCAGCCGCGTGCACGCATCCAGCACTGCCTGGGCCTTCGCCGCAGGCAGTACCGTGGGCAACCTCTTGGGCTCACGCAGTTTCACGATCCGGCGCCGCTGCGGCCTGTCCCCGGCAAGGTGGGCAAGGAACGGTCTCCACCCCGTTCTTCGATGCCGGACAGTTTCGAACTCGGTGACAAGGTCGCCCAGCGGGACCCCATGACGGGAGTGGAACACGTAGAGGCCGCTGACCGCCGCGAGCTTGCGGTTCACCGTGCCCGGCCCACAATAATGGGAAGCCGACGGCAATAACGTCACGTCAGCGGCGCGCCCGGCAGGCGGAAGCCGCAGCCAGGCCACGAACTCGCCCACGTTCTCCAGCCTCACCTGACGCCAATCAAGATCGCGGTACCTGAGAAAGACGAACCAGTCCTTGAGATCATGCGCATACGCCTTGAGCGTGTTCGGTGACCGCTCGACGTCGGTCAGGTAAGCCAGGAACCGCTCCACCGGCTCGATGACACCATGATCATCAAGCACAGTCCACGACTCAAGCGGCGAACCGGACACCATAACTCGTTGAACCTGCATTAACCCTCCCGCGATCCCGTGTGATGGACAGCTTCAGATAAGCACCTCCATCACGCGGAATTGCACGGTTACCGGCCTCGTGCTGCACGTCAAGGACACCACGTTTCCGGCCCCAGATAAATTGCACGAATCTAGGATCCCATCCGCCCTCCAGAAGGTGCGTTGCGTAGGAGCGTCGCAGTGAGTGCAGATCCAGGCCATCCAGCGGCAGTCCCAGCTCGTCCAGGTAACGCCGGAGCCGGCGCAGCAGGGTGGATTCGCAGATCAGACCGCCGCGTTCGCTGGGGAACAGGTCCAGCGTTTCAAGCGTTCCCCGCCCGTTGGCGAGCCAGTCCTCGATGACCCCGGCCGTCCAGTCGAAGACCGTCAGGACGCTGCGGGGTTTGTGCGGGGAGCCCTTGCGTGACTTGCCGAAGCGGACCTTGCAGAGGCCTGTTTTTCCGAACCTTCGCGCTTGCGGGTTGGTCGCGAAATCGATGGTCTGCAGGTGCCGGAGTTCGTTGAACCTGAGCCCGTACGAGTAGGTGATTTTCAGCATGACCGCGTCGCGGTAGGCTGCTTTCCAGCCCTTCTTGCCTGAGGCCGCTTTGAGTTCGACCTGGTCATCCGCGTGGTCGAACAGCATCTGCAGTTCAGCCTTGGTGAACGGCCGCTTCGAAGGACGCCCTTCGTACTCTTGAGTGTGCGCAGCGGTGTTCCAGTCAAAGAAGACCTGGGACGGGTGCGTGCCAAAACGCTCCTCACAGACCTGGTCCCAGCCATAGTCGGGGTTGGATACGTAGGACGTGAACCGGCGGAGGGCGGACTGGTAACCGCGGATCGTGGAGTGCTTCAGTTGATGGATCGAGCGCAGGTCACCGAAATACTCCTCGACATGGGCCGGTGACCAGTTCCACGGGAACTCGTTCACATGGTTCACGAACCTTCGGACACATCCGATGCCCTTATCAATCGTGTCGAACTGAAGGTTCCTGGAGAGCTGCTGGTTGCGCCAGCCCGTAAGCATGTCCTCGAGCGTCTGTTCCTCGGGATGCAGCAGCCGAACAGCACTCAGTTGCAGCACGCGCCCGGACCCATCGACCGCCATTTTCGCCTCCAAATCACGCCAGAATCATGTTCATAATTTGAATCAATGATTCATCAAACGCATCATCACGACAAAACCGCAGGTCAGAGGCGCGTCTCACGCCGTCACAGACAACCACACGCGGCCTTCTGGATCGTCCGGGAAGCTGCCCGTCAGGGTTGCGGGGGTGCAAGAATCCGCGAAATCCCGGGGTGAGTGAGCCCGTCCCGGCTGTCCTGTCTCATCCAACGTGATGCACGGAGCGTCCAGATTACGCGGGTGCGTCAACTGTAGTGAGACAGATTCTCCCGATTTGTCTCACTACAGTTGACGCAGATTGGAGAATCTCAATGCGTACCAGGGTTCAAGTTCAGTGCCTTGGCGGAGCATTCTTCAGCTTCGGTCGACGTGCCTAAGGGGAACTGGAACCTTGATGGGCTTTTATGATCGATTCCGTCTACTCTTGCGGCATGCAAAGTTCACATCCTGCACGCGGCCTCGGCGCTGAGAACCTAGGTCGCGTTCCACCCGTCCGGGATCTCATCTGCTCCGGCGGGCGCGATGAGTGATCTTGCGGCGGTCCTTGGTCGTATCGAGCTTGGCTTGAACGCTCTGGGGAGACAGGCAGTGTTAGAGAAATTGCTTCCGGGTAAAACTGGGTCCCGGGTCAGGGACTGCATCAATTCAGTTGCCCTGCCTTCCAATGCCCAGGTCGAGTCGCTGTTCGGGTGGCGCAACGGAACGAACACACAATCCGTGACGTCGCTTGATGACATTCATGTCTTCCCTGGCTTCTACTTCCTTTCGATTGAAGATGCGACAGCCAACTACCGAGCTTTCCGCAATGATGATCGTTGGAGTCATGGATGGCTGCCCCTGTTTGCAAACGGAGGGGGCGACTTTTACGTGGTTGACCTCGCAAGTGATTGCCCAGGATCCGTTCGGCATTTCCGGATTGACGAGGACGAACATCCTCTCGAGTTCGAATCGATCGCGGCAATGGCAACCACAATGGCTGCAGCCTTTGAAAGAGGCACCTTCTTCGTCGACTCTGACGGCTACCTCGAAATGGACGACATCGCTTTTGCCGCGTTGGCCGCGGAACTAAACCCGCTTGTTCCTTGGTGGAACGAGACCATTCAAGGCTAGGTAACGATCAAGTACGGTGTGACGGTCTCCGGGCCCAAGGTCCATCATGGCTTGGGCGGGCTGATGGTGTCGGGTCCGCGGAATCCGGGTAGCCAGTCTGTGTCCATCCAGTGCCGTAGGGGGTCTGAGGCTCCGCGGGGGTGCCAGCCGTCAGTGAGTTCAATGCTGATGCGGTCCAGGAATTGGTCGGGGTGGCGCGAGTGGGCTATTTCGTCCCAGTGTGGTGAGCTGATCGCGGCGGTGAGGGTGACGATGGCGGGGTAAAGCGAGGCGGCTACGATGGCGTGGCTGTTGGCGTGCCGGGGCTGATCGGCTGCCAGTTCGTCGTAAATTCCGGTAGTGGCAGGGAAGTGATGTAACTGGTCGTACCAGGTCCAGTTGATGACGCGGGCGACGTGGAAGGCTTTGCGGACTGTGGAGCGCCCGTGGCTGGTGATGAGGTTTTTGTGGTGGTGCCAGGCGGCGGTGATCTCCGGGGCCGCACGGATGGAGAACTGGTCCGTGAAACCGGCGACGCCCTCGCCGGTCCAGAGTCCATGACGCGGGCAGATGACCATTTCGTGGGTGGTGTAGATCTGCACGTACCGGCCGGCGCCGTGGGCAAGTGCGCAGCGGTGGCAAGCGGCAGTGTGGGTTGTGCGGATGGGGCGTCCGGCCAGTTTCTGCCGCAGTGACGGGGCGGGGTCGTGCTGGCCAAGCTGCGGCATAGCGAGGACCAGAACGGCGGGGTCGTTGTTCGCCAAGACGGCAAGAGTTTCGAGCCATGGCCGGCGGCTGCTCTTCAGGAGCGTTCTGAGCTGTCGGGGCTGGAGGGAGTTGGCAGTTCCGAGCCGCCGGATAATGGAGGGAGTGGTCTCGTCTTTGTAGACGCGGACCGGGCGTGGCAGCGGCCGCGAAGGGATCCGCACTGCGGCGGTTGTCATCGTGGGGCTGCAGTGGTCGTGGCCGGTCGTGGTGCGAGGGATTCGGCTGCGTGGTCGATGCTGGTCTCGTTCAGCAGTTCGCGGTCGATTTTCTCGGTGCCGGTGAGGATGGCCATGATGGCGGCTTGGCGGATCAGGTGGGAGAGGCTACTGATGCTGCCGCCGGTGCGGTAGTGCAGATGCTGGGCCTGGGCGGTGAGGGTGCCGGGTTCGTGGTGGTGCAGGCGCAGGCCGTTTTCGAGGGTGGCGACCAGGGCTTCCCATTCTTCGGTGAACGGGAACGGGCCGGTGGTTTTGAGAACGGAGCGGGCGGAGATCTGCCGTCCGCGGAGCCCGGTGAACAGGCCGGAGTTTTCGACGTTGATGCCGGCGTAGACGAAGGTGGCTGGCATGTGTTCGGTGAAGTATTTGAGGTGGTCTGACATGTCTTCGCCGGCGCTGGTGGCCAGGTTGAGGTTGTGGATCTCGTCGATTTTACCGACCGCAGGAGCTCGTGAAGCGGCTCTGAACTGCGACGATACATAGACTACATGTCCGCGACGGCGAGTTGGGGCCATTGCTGCAGCGTGTCGGGGTGGTCTCGGTGTTGGCAATGTGGTGCCGGCCCGGTGACCAGGGATTTCCTGGGCGCCGGGCCGGACGGAGCGGGACGGTCTGGATTTTCAGCTGCCCGCGATCTGGGCTTCGAGATCGGCGACGCGCCGGTCCTGGAAGCGCAGGTTCGAGCGGGCGGCCTTGAGCCGCTCGTCGAGAGCGCGGTTCTCGGCGGTCAACTGGCGGACGCGCTGTTTGAGGGTGGTGTTCTCGGTGGTGATCCGCTGGACGGCTTCCTCGGTCCATTCGGCCTGCAGGTCACGGATCTGGCCGAGGAGTTCACCGATGCGGGTGCGCTGGGTGAGGATCTCGGCCTGGGCGGCTTTGAGACCGTCTTCGGCGTTCAGGGCGCGTTCGCGCCAGGTCAGCTCGCGTTCGCTGTCCTGGTCGGCGAGCATCCGGGGCCGGTGTTCACCGGCCTCGGCCATCGCCGTTGCGATAGCGGTTCTGGCCTCGAAGTTGTCGTAGAGGAAGGTGCGCGAGACATCCGCCCGGCGGGCGACGGCGGCAACGCTGACCCGGGCCTTTTCGCGCCGGAGCCGGGCGATGGCCTGATGGACCCGCTCAAGGGCGGTTTCGGTCTTGCGGCGGCGGGCGGCCTGGGCCGCCGCCGTGCGGGGCTCAGGGACGGCAGCGGTGTTCATGCGACGTCCTCTTCGGGGCTGATGTCCTCGATGGTGGACGTATCGCTGTATCCGCTGTACTCGCTCTCCTCGTCGTTGCCCGCGTCGGCGAGGTCGGTGGCGCGGAAGGCGGTGGACCACACGCGGTGAAAGTAGTCCTGGGGTTTGCGCAGGTCCAGGGCCAGGGCGTCCTCGAGGAGACCGAGGCCGGCCAGGGCCTTCTCCAGGCCATCGATGGCACGGGCGGTGGGCTCGAAGTGCCGGTGGAGATAGTCGGCGGTGGCGTCGTCCGGGGCGCCTTCGGCCAGCAGCCGCCACTGCTCGCGCTTGCGGCGCCAATAGAGGAGGTCGGCGCCTGAGAGGACGAACTTGTCGCAGTTATGGCAGTCCAGGTTCCAGGGGCAGGCGCCGCCGGAGACGACGGGCTGGAAGGTGCAGAACCCGCCCTCGGCCGGAGTGCTGCGGCGCGACAGGTCGATCGCCAGGGCCTGGGCCTGCTGGCGGGTGAGCGGGGCTGCGTCCCCGGCCAGGAGCTCGCCGGGTTGGGCCGTGCCGGGGCCGGCGACCCAGACGTGCTGAAGCACGTTCTCCAGGTCGGAGCTGGTCAGGTGGACGTAGTGCTCCGCCATCCGGTCACTGACCTGTCCGAGGTATCGGCGGATGTGGGTCAGGGTCGCGCCGTGGCGCAGCAGGTTGGTGGCCAGGGTATGGCGCGCCTGGTGGGGGACGTAGTGGCCGAGGTCCATGGCGTCCACCCAGGGACGGAACCGGCTGTAGAACCACTGGTGGGTCAGCGAAGCCGTCCCGTCGTGGCTGCGGTAGGTCGTGGGAAACAGGGCCAGTCCGGCCCGTTGGGCTCCGGTCGGCCGGTGGCCGTAGCGGGCGGTGAAGCGGTCCAGGGTCTTGCGCTGGCGTTCGGCAAGGATCCCGTAGAGGCGTTCGGGTATGCGGATCGCGACATCGTAGTTGCCGACCTTGGTCTGGTCATGCCAGAACATCGCCAGGCCGCCGTAGCGGCCGATGCAGTCCCACCGCACCTTGATTACCTCCCCGATGCGGCGGCCGGTGATGACGGTGGTCTCCCAGATGTCGCGGGCGCCGTTGTCGCTGGCGTCGTGGGTTGCGGCCAGTTCGGCAAGATTCGCCTCGTCTGCCAGGGCCCGGGCGACCTCGTCGGGGAAGGGCCGACGCGCGGTCCGGCCGGTGGCGGCGCCGGCACTCGGAAACGCGATGATGAACTCCCGGTCCAGGCCCAGCCGTTCGACGGCGCCGCTGTCCAGGGCCCCGCGCATCAGTTTGCGGACGGCGTTGAACACCACCGACCGGGTGACGGTGGTGACGATGCTCGCGGTCCCGTCCATCCGTTTGACGGCCAGCGAGGGGAGCCCATCGCGTTCGCGGTGGCGTTGGTCGGCGACGAACCTTTGGGCGTGCTCTTCCCGCAGGGCCGCCGGGTCGTGGCCACCGCCAGGGGCGTCGACTTCCAGGAAGGTTCCCAGCTCGACGGCTGCCCGGCGCAGGTTGTCGACCGGGCCGGCCGAGCGCGGGCAGCGCGGGGACCGGAGCAGGTCCGCCAGGTGGTCCCACGTCAGATCCCGCAGCCAGCGCTGCGGGATGCCGGTCAGGTCGAGGTGGCTCAACCGGTGCGGGAACAGCACCCCGAAGTGCTCGGTCTCCAGGAACCCGGCGTCCCTGGCCTGCTCAGGGGTGAAGTAGACCAGGCGCAGCTCGTGCAGGATCTCCTTGGCGATCGCGGCGGAACCGCTGTCCACGCGCTCGAAGTCGAAGTCGACCAGCGAGTCCACCTCGAGTCTGCGGCAGGTGGTCACCAGCGACCGGATCCGGACCAGGTCCCAGCGGCTGGGCCGGGTCCGGCGGGTGTGGACGGACAGCCCCCACTGGATCTCGGCGCGCACCAGGGGCCGCAGCCCGCGAAGATTGATCTGCCCCGGCCACGGCTGGGCGATAACGGCAGCGCACCAGTCTTGGAACGCGGCCTGGTCGCCGTACCCGATCGGCACCGTCTTTCCGAACCTCTCGTATTGCTGCCACCAGTTGTGCGGCATCGCGGCGTCCCCGGGCCGGCCGTCACGGCGGTAGCGGCTGCCGTGCCACGCGCACAGCCCCAGCGGGGAGTCTGCCAGATTCGGGCAGACGACCGCACCGCAGCGCCCGTAGCCGGGGCACGCCGGTTCGCCGCTGACCCAGGCAGCGAAGGAGCCGCTGTCCTCTCCCTCGCCCTTGCGTGCGGCCCAGCGGCTCACATGGCGCTGGCACAGCCCCAGGTCATTGCCGGCTGCAGGGCGCTCAGGGCAGATCCGGCAGATGGCCTCTTCCGCTCCGGCGCGCCGGTCCAGGCCCTGGGCGGCGGACACGAAGGCGGCCCTGCCCACGCCGTGCCCGCTGTCACGGGTCCACTGACGCTGATGCTCCGAGCACAGGTCCGACCCGCCCGTGCGGGTGCGTTCGCATCCCTGGACCACGCACTCCCACCGGTAGATCGCGTGGCCACGCGGGATCGCGATGACCTCCGGGCGGAAGATCGGGTCGAACGACGGCCCGCTGATCAGCGCGGTCAGGATCTCCAGCCGGTCCCGGCCGACCCGGTCCGGACGCCCGGCGAACAACGGCCGAAGGTACTCCTGCCGCCGCATCACGCCTCACCCCAGACCGCGCGCAGTGCGGCGTCGAACGCCGGGTCGTGGACGTCGACGTGCCCGTAGACCTCATCGACCATCGCCGCCGACGCCCAACCGCCCGCGTCACGGGCGATCAGCAGGTTGCCGTCCGCGGCGTCAAGAACCGCTGAAGCAAACGTGTGCCGGAAGGCATGAGGTTTCACGAGCCCCAGACCGGCGCGTTTCCCGGCCCGGCCGAGCATCCGCCGGGCCCCGACCGGGGACCACGGCTGACCGGTATCGGTGCCATGCAGCTGGACCAGGAGCATGCCGTGGCCGGCGCCGGCCGGGTACTCGGTGATGACGTACTCGAAGTAGGCGTGCACCATCGCCGGACTGACCCGCTTGATCAGCCCGCCGGTCACAATGCCGTGCTCGACCCGCCAGGGATGCTTGGTCTTCGCCTCGGCCCGGTTCGGGTTTCCCGGACGGTGGCAGACGTGCAGGTGCGGGGCGCGACACTCGCCGCACCCCGCGTTCTCCCGCAGGTGCAGGTCGACCATGTGCAGCCCGCACAATTCACCGATCCGCAGGCCACCGTCCGCGAGCCAGGTCACCACCAGCCGGTCCCGGGCCGCATTCACGGCGGCCAGCAGCTTCCCTCTTGCGCCGTCCGGGAGCATCTTCGGATGCCGGCGGTGCGGCCCCGAGGGCGCGAGCTGGTTGGCCGGCAGCGTGGACTTCACGTGCCCGAGGAAGGACCGGCGCCGGTCCGCCCGCGACGGCAGCCGGGACGTGTCGAGCTTCCTGCCGAGCTCCCCGTTGATGCCGAGGGAGGACTGGTGCAGGTAGAAGCCCTTCAGACAGGCCGCCGCAGTAGACAGGGCCGAGCGTCCGTAGGGGCGCTTGCCGACCCTCCACGGTTCGCCGAGCGGCATGCGGACCTCGGCGCCGACGATGCCCATGTAGCGCTCAAGGTCCCGCAGCCGGACCTTGTCCAAGGCCAGGCATTCGCGCTCCAGCCACCGCAGGTGGTCCACCAGGTAGTACGCGTACGTCTTCTGCGTCCCCGAACCGTCATGCCGCCGCAGGAACCGGTCCGCCTCCTCATGGACTGTCCCCTCGGGCCACACGATCGTCCACGACCGCTGCCCGTCCTTCCGATTGATCTGCTGGACCCTCAGGTCCCCGACCACCACACGCTGTACCACTTCGTCCTCCAAACCGACACCAGAACATGACGAACGTCCCGGTCCCGGTCGGTAAACGGGCCCGTGACGATCGGATCACAGGCTCGAACGGACATCACGAACAACACAAATCACGGTCGGTAAAGTCCACGATGACGAGGTCTGTCTTTGCGTCTGTGAGGACCTGGCAGACGGCGTCGGCGATGTCGGTGACGTTCTGGCGGGGGCGTTGGGGCAGTCCGAGGAAGTTGGCGAATTCGCTGGCCAGTTTCCGGGGCGAGCCTTTGGGTGGCGTGGTGATGTAGACGACGGGGATGCGGTCCTGTCTGGGGTACTTCCGCTTGATCAATAGCTCATGCGTTTTGCCGAGGAGTTTGATGGCGGTGGTTTTGCCGGAGGCCCAGGGGCCGGAGACTACCAGTCCGCGCCGGGCGCTGATCTCACGCTGGTTGAGCATCATCAACAGCCGGCCCTGGTTCGTGATGGAGCGCACGGTTGAGGTTTCCACGATGACCAGTTCGGAGTGGTAGCTGATACGTTGCTCGTCGTAGCGTTCACGCTCGATGGCACTCATAGCCGCCAGTACCGCCGGGTCGGGCGGATCCATCTCGGGCGCGACTGAACTGACGAAGCTCCGCCAGCCCTGCAAAGTCGTGGTTGGCGCGCGGCTGGCGCTGGGAAGTTCTGCTGTTTCTACCACCATTCGTCGGCCTTTTCCTGGGGGTTGTATATCTTCAGCGGAATGACCTTCGCCAGCTGCGGGGTATCCGCTTCTCGTTCCGTGGCTGGTCCGGTCACTGGGTCCGGCGTCGGGGGCTTTTCCAGAGCAGGCTGAACGGTGTGTGGCCGCGGACGTTGGGCCACCACGGCAGCAGTATTGCGGGCGGCGGCCCGCTGGTCTTTCCTGTTCCTCGCCCGCGGTTTGGCCGGGGGTGAGGCTTTGTCGAGGATGCTGTCCACCGCAGCCTTGATGGTTTCCTCTGAGGGGTTCGTGATGCCGCGTTGCCCGACGATCTGGCGTCCGTAGTCCCAGATGTCGTCCCCGAAGGGTTGGGGAGAGGCGGACAGGTGTCGCCAGTAAGCGGTGATCCAGCCGCCGTCGTGGTGGTTGCGGATCCAGACACAACCGGCGTCATAGGGGTCGTATCTGACCTCCCATAGGTCCTTGAGCGCTTTCATCCCGGATTTCTGGCCGCGGTAAGGATTCAAATCGGCGGTGTCGTAGACCCGGTGGCGGATTTTGACACCATAGCTGTTGATCACCCGTGTTTCGGCGGGCAGGAGTTCCAGATAGTCCTCGGCGCCGAGCGGTACCGGGATATAGCCGCTGACCGCAAGAAGGGCCGCGTATTTCTCGTTCGGCGTCAGTACCCGGGAGGGTGTGAAGGGGTCCCGGAGCCCGTCGTGGGGGCGGTTTTGCCAGCCGGTGACGATCCATTCATCGAGAAGGTCCTGGATCTCCAGCAAGGAGAACACGGCCTGGTGCTCGGCGTTCTTGCCGCGTCGTTCGACGGAGGAACCCAGGTAGCCGGTGACGTATTGGGCGAAGAGTGTGCCGATGGACTGCAGGGTGCGTTCAATGACTGGCTTGTCGGTGGGCGTGTCGGGGTGTGCTGGCTGCAGGCTGATGCCCTGGCTGCGGCACGCGCTCTTGAAGGTGTTGGAGAGGTAGGCCTTGCCGTGGTCACAGACAATGGTTTCCGGAACGATAATCGGTTTCGCGGCGGCGTACTCGAGTCGTTCGTCGATGGATTTCATCGACCGGTAGGGCAGGGCGGAAGCGGCCATGGATGCCGCTTGGGCCCAACCAGGCCGCATCAGCTCGGGGGTCAGGCACCGCGCGAGCAGCAGGGCCGCGTCAACAGCCTTCGTTGCCGGGCGCACGACCGCTGCCGGGATGCTGCGAGTTGCGATGTCGACCATTGCGGTCAGTTCGACGCGGCCGATGACGCCGTCGTCGAGTTCGACGGCGATGTCCAGGGGAGTGGAGTCAATCTGCATCAATTCCCCGGGCCTGACCGGGTAGACGGCGCCGAAAGGTCCTTCCGGTTGCTGGGCAAGTGTGCGCCGGGTCCGGGCTGACCCGGTTGCGTGGCGCCCCTCGGCAAGCCTGCCGATGAGGCGGTGGAATGTGGCCCTCGACGGCAGAGGGACAACGTCCGGCCCGTGATCGGCTTCGAGTTGCTTGCGTACTTGGCGCATCAAACGGTCCGTGGTTCCTGATGACTGATGGGTGTTGCCTTCCAGCACTGAGAGGATGGCATCGACCACCCGCTGGTCCGTCCGGCCTGCCAGGGGCGTTTGGCGGATGAGCCGCCGGTCAACGAGCCCGAGGATGCCCCTTTTCTCGTAGGCATGGCGCAACCGCTGCAGCGAGCCGATGCTCATGGTTTCGCCCAATTCGTGAAGCTCCGCCAATTTGGCCTGTTCGCGTTGCCGCAAGGATGTGAGTTCGACGTCGAAGGTCCTTCTGGCGGTCTGGCCCGGATCGGCATTGCAGGGGATGCCCTCCAGGACTTCGGTCATGTGGCTTTCCATCCACCGCGCTCTTGCCTGCACGTCGGAAGGGAGCGATTCGAACAGCGGTGACGGGCCTGCGATCCGCCGCCGCGTTGGCTGAGTTCCCACGATCCTGAAGGTCTTGTCTGCCAGGAGTGATCCGACTTTGATCGCGACAGGTGCCTCGCCGGCAACGGCAAGCATGGCGACCTCACCGTCAAGAGCAGTTAGCCGGTAGATGACCCCTCGGAGCTCAACGTCATCACCGAGGGTCAATACGGCCCGCCCGCCCATCACGGTGCTTCGCCGTTCAGCCAGACCATCGTGCCCTGATGGAGGACCCGGGCGCAGATGTCAGTGCCGATGCGATGGGTCCAGAGAAGGTGGAACAACGGTGCAAGGATCGTGACAGGGTCACCGGTTGCAGCAGCCAGGCTACGTATTGACATCGGGCCGTCGGCGGCGAGCCTGTCCAGGAGCTTGGCTGCTGTCGACGGCCGAACACACCTCGGGTGCCGGTATCCGGACAGCCACCGCAGATTTGCCAGAAGAACAGCCGGCAACCCTCCGAGGCGCCTGTACGCCCAGCCGACCGTCGCGCACAAGTCCTCCGTCGCATGAAAAATGTCCTGATCCGCCGGAGTCACCCTGTTGTCAGGCCGGACATCGATCACGGCGGCCGAGCCATCCGCCAGCCGGACGAAGTAGTCCGGCACGTGTGAACCCTGGGGGAGGGAGGAAGGCAGGGTCATGCGGAAGGGTTGGGATGAGAAGCCGGCGACATCAGGGTCGAAGTCCAGAAGCATCAGATTGTCACGTTCGCACCAGGATTCGAAGCCGACGTGCCGCTGGTTCGTGGCGCACCACCAGAGACCGGCGAAGTTACGCTGTCCCTTGAATGCTGTCAGACGCCGAATCGGCAATGAGTTCTCAAACGGGATCATCCAGCAATCAGCGAGATAACCAGTCCTGGACGCAGAGGAAAATTGCTCCCTGTAGGTCAGGGCGCCTGGAGCAAGATCGCGTCCGGCACAAGCTTCGGACGCCGCCGCAGCGTGTCCCATGCCACAACTGTAATGAGACAAAACCGGCCAATGCCTTAAGTGAGGTGAGACACGCCGCACCAATGCCTTAACTGCAGTGAGACAAAAAAGGCAATGCCTCATCTGTAGTGAGATTGCCTCACCTTAGGTGAGACAGGACACGGCGGATCCCGGGGATCCGGGCGAATTGATTCATCTAATGAGATACGCAGACTATAACTTTACATAATGTAGATTATCGGCGCTCAAAGCACGGAAGTAGAAGTAGCTGCAAGAGCTCCCGTTCCTTGACTAAATCGGCGTTTTCGCGGGCCCTTGCGGCGACGACTGCATTCGGATTCCGGAACAGGAATTCTCCCCTGGATCGCTTGCCGATGCAGGTTTCCTGCATCTAATGCATGTCTCCATGGTTTAGAGCTTGCAGTGAGCGGTCCGACGAAAGATTCCAGGAATTCACGCGTGAGTTTCCCGGCAATGGCATCCGATGGATATGGCTGATTTCCTGGCTCGGCCTCAAACCGGATCATGAGCCACCCATGACGACGCGCCATTTCTGAGAATTCGTTCAGGAGTGCGGTCTTGCCCACTCCTCTCAGCCCTTTCAGGAAGATGCCTGTGTTCCCCACCGAGTGACTCTCTGGCCTTTTGATAACGGTTCTCAAGAATTCGCCCATGCTGACGGTCGTGAAGTCAAAGGGTAACGTCCGCTTAGCGCTCACGATCGGTGAACCCGCGCAGCTGACCAGGAACCATAGTGCTCGGCCAGCCGTGCCAGTCCCTCATCAAGGGAGACCGCGGGTGTCCAGTCGAGGAGTTTTCGGGTCTCGCGCTGGTCGAACCAATGGGCGGTGGAGAGCTGCTCGGCGAGGAATCTGGTCATCGGCGGCTCCTCTTTCCGCCCTGCCCAGGTCCAGAGCTTTTCCACCACCGCTCCCCCCGCCCGCGCCACCCCACCAGGCAAACTCCACGACGGCACGGGGACGCTCGCTGCAGCGCATATGCCCGCCAGCAGGTCACCGACCGGGCGGGGCTCGCCGTTGGTCACGACCAGGGCCCTGCCATGGACGTGTTCCATGCGGTACAGCGCAGCGACAATGGCCGAGGCGGCGTTGTCCACATAGGTGGTGTCGATGAGTGCCGCACCCGCGTCGAGCAGCGGCAGGCGACCGCGGCTGGCCCGGGCCAGGACCCGTTCCACGAGTTGGGTGTCGCCGGGACCCCAGACGATATGGGGGCGCACCGCCGCGACCCGGAATTCCGGAGTGTCCGCTGCCAGCGCCAGCAACTCCGCCTCGGCCTTGGTCCGGGAGTAATTGCCGTGCGCATGCTGCGGGTCAGCCGGCTCCGCGCCCAGCCCGACGATGGCGGTGCCGGAGTTTGCCACGGACGGGGAGGAGACGAACACCATGTCCCGTACCCCCGCCGCACGGGCGGAACGGAGCAGACGGCGGGTTCCTTCAACATTCACCTCATCGAACTCCACGGCACGGCCAGTAAAAGAAACCTTCGCGGCCAGATGGATGATTCCCTCTGACCCCTCGACTGCTCCCCGGAGCGCTGCCTCGTCCGTTACGGAACCGCCTAAGTCTGCCGCGCCGTCGACTCCTGAGGGACGGCGCTGGAACGTGGCCACGGCATGGCCCTGGCGGACCAGCAGACGGGCCACTTCCCGTCCGAGCAGCCCGCTTGCGCCGGTGACGAGGACTCTCATGGCTCCCCCGGACGGCCGCCGGCGAGCACTCGTGAAGCCCAGCGGGACAGGCGGGTCCTGTCGATCTTGGCGTTGTGTCGGATGTCGGTGGGCTGCGCGGGGACTGCGAGCACAGCGGAGACATTGACGCCAGCGTCAAGGGCCGCCCTGCGGACGCGCCCGGCGAGCTGCGGCGCAGCAAGGCCGGCTTTGCGGGAGGGAGGAACGGTCTCGACGACGGCGACGACGGCCTGCGTCCCTGCCGGCCCGACCCCGGTGATAGCGGCCAGCCGGACGCAGTCCAGGCGTTCGATGGCCTGTTCGGCGCCCACGGGTGTCACGACAGCCCCGGGCGCCGTCACGACGTGGGTAAGACGTCCCTCCACCCAGAGCCGGCCGTCGGCGTCGAAATGCCCCACGTCGCCGGTGCGGTGCCATCCGGGCACGCTGATGCTTTCCCGCTGGGTCAGCCAGAGCCTGTCATAGGATTCCTTGACGTGTGCGGCCCTCACCAGAATCTCGCCGGTCACGCCAGCCTCCGTCACCACGTGGGCCCCTGGTGCGGTGCCATCCGCAGCCAGCGGGACGACGGCCACGCGCGCGCCATGCACGGGCTTCCCCACGCACACGCCATTGCCTGCTCCCGCAACGGTGCCGGCAGCAGAATCGGCATCAGCTGCCTGGATTTGTTCGAGGCTGATGTCGGTGACCGGCAGCGCCTCGGTCATCCCGTATGGGGTATGTAATGAGGCGTTGGGCAGCAACCGTTGCACCTGCGCCAGGAGCGGTTCCGGGACGGGCGCGCCGGCAGACAGAAGCAACTCGATCCCTTCCAAGGCTTTTTGACCGGCCCTGCTCACCGCATCCTGGGTGGCAAGGACGTTGCGCAACGCCGCCGGGGAGGCGAAGACCACGGTAGCGTCTATGGCCATGGCGGCGTCCGCCAGCGCGCGGGCCGTCAAAGTGCGGGGCGCGGTAACGTCCATGGCCGGCGTCACCGAGACCGCTCCGAGCGCCGGCCCCAGCAAGGCGAACGGGGCGAAACCCGCCACGAGCCGGGCACCGGAACGGATCCCGAATGTTTCGGCCAGGGTATCCCGCATCGCGGCCAGCTGCCGGTGCGTGTAGAGCACGCCTTTGGCTGGACCGGTGGAGCCGGATGTGAAGAGCACGGCGGCCAGCGCAGCCGGGTCCACAGTGTGCGCGGGCCGCTCTGAAGGGCGTCCGGCGCCGCGTCCGGCCAGGGCGGCAAGGGAAGTTTCGACGCCTAGGATTCGGCGGCGGGCAGCCGGGAGGTCCCGCACGCTGATCCGCCGTCCCGGCCAGCCCAGCACGGAGGCCGCCGCCAGCGCCTTGTCGATTCCTATGAGGAAATCGGGGGTGGCGCCCTTCAGTGCGCGGCTCAGGCCCCTGGTTCCCAACCCGGCGTCGGCGACGACCACCACCGCGCCCAGCCGCAGGCAGGCGTAGAGGGCTACGGTCAGGTCCACTCCGGGCGGAACCATCAGGCTCACCCGGCTGCCGCTCCCCACTCCGGCCTCCCACAGCCCCGCGGTAAGGTCAAGGATGTTCCGGTCCAGCTGCTGCCAGCTGAGCGAGCGGCTGACTGTGCCATCCGGCGCCATTTCCGCAACGGCTATATCTCCCTTTACCGGCCCTGCCGCCAGCTCGCCGAGCAAATCCCAAAGGGGCCGGAATCCCGCCGGCGGCGGCTCGGCCGCATCGTTCAGCCCCTGGCCACCGCTCGCTGCCGCCCCGGCTGTCGGAGACGCGCTTCCGCTCACACCCCCGTGCCCGGCGAGCCACTGGAATACGGGTGTGGCAATGTCTCGGTCTTCCGCTACGAGATGTCCGGCGCCTTCGAAGCGATGCACGTCCGCGTGCGGAAGCCGGCTGATCAGGTCCTTGAGGTATCGATCGGAAAAGATGGGATCCCGGGGACCCCAGAGCATCAGGGCCGGGACCTTCAGCCCGCGCAACCCTTCCGCTACCCGGTTAAGCGTCGGGAAGCTGGGATGGGAAGCGTCTGCGGGAATATCCGCCACAAAGTTTCCCACCCCGTCCCGGCGGCGGGCACCGCGATACGGGGCCATGTAGGCCTTTCGAATGTCGGCGGACAGCGGCGGGTTCGGCAGCGAGTGTGTCACTCGCAGAAAGGCGTCCGACGTCGTCGTGCCCCACCGGTGCACGACGGGGTGCAAGGCAAGCCGGAGGGCTGGCGGGACTGCCGAATCGGAGGGCTGGTGCACGGCTGTGTTAGTCAGCACCACCCCGGTGACGTGCCGTGGGTGCGCCAAGGCCCAGCCTAGGCTGATAACTCCCCCCCAGTCGTGACCCACCGTAACGACCGGCCCCTCCAGGCCCAGTGCGTCGGTAAGGTCGCCCAGGTCGTTGATTCGGTCCGCCAAGCGGCGGAACCTGCCGCCGCGTTCCGAGTAGCCCATGTCAAGTTGGTCCACCGCCACGACGCGCCACGGATGTGCCGCGTCGGATCCGGCGGCCAGCAGCGTCCGCCACAGATATGACCAAGTGGGGTTGCCGTGCACGCACAGCAGGGTACCGACGGGAGCCACGCCACGGCGGGAGAGCTGGGAGCCGTTGTCCAACAGGTGCCAGCGGCGCACTGTGCTTGGCGCCTCGACGGCCGATGTGGACGTTACGTCGATCATCCGGGACCATTCCGGGTCGACCCCGGGCCAGTTGGTGACTACCAAACGATTTCCACCATCCCCGCGTTCAGCCCGGAACCGACACCCATGCACAGGACACGGTCCCCGGAAGTCAGTGACTGGGCCTCGGCTGCGAGTGTCATAGGGAGCGAGGCAGGACCCACGTTGCCCCAGTGAGGGAACGTGATCGGAACCTTGTCCGGGTCCAGGTCAATGGCATTAATGATCGCCTGAGTATAGGCATTGCTGACTTGATGCGTGACATAGCGGTCCATGGCAGCCCAGTCCCACTCTGGCTGGGCTTCCTGCCAAGCATCGACGACGAGCTGAAGGCCGCCGTCGAGCAGCCCTTTCGTGTCGGTGGTCATCCCGTCAATGCCTCCCACGCACAATTCGTGGTGTTCTGTGCCGGCACGCATCACGCCGCCGATAAGCCGATGCGCCCAGGGGTACTCGTCTGCGGGTCCCAAGACGGCTGCGGCGGCCCCGGATCCAAGTGTGAGGGTGGCGAACTCCCTGCTGAAGTCTTCTCGCGTGGTCTCAGGCCGCTGCAGTCGTGCCAGTGTGGCTTCCTGGGTAACCTGGGCGTCCTCGCCGTTGACGATTACCGCGTACCTGATCTGGCCGGAGTCGATCATGTTGGCCGCCAGGATCAAGCCGTTCACGAATCCAAGGCAGGCGTTGGCCAGATCGAAGTTCATGGCCGACGACGGTAGGCCGAGTTCGTGGTGGATCTTCACCGCCACGGACGGTTCGAGGTTACGCCTCGTGACCGAGGTATTGATCAGCAGACCGATTTCGGACGCCTCGACGCCGGCCTCGGCCAGGGCCTTGGCGCCCGCTTCGACCGCAGCATCATCGAACGATGTGCCTGCGGCCCACCAGCGGCGGTGTGTGACGCCGGCTACGCGTTCAAGTAGCCGCGGGGGAAACTTCAGCCGCCGCAGGGTCGAAGCCAAGCTACGGTCGAAATCCGTGGAACTCACGATCCTCGGAGCCTCGATACAGCTCACCGAGAGCAGTGCGGTGTTGCTGTGCCGGAAGGTTGCATTCCCTGCCAAGTCAAGCCCCTGTTCGTTTCCATGCTGCTTTCATGCGGTGACTTTACCCATATGTGCAAGCCCAAGAACTTAACTATGCCGGTGCAACCCCGGATCCTACGTATTTTGCGTGGAATCACGCGGCTTCTTGTGGAGGGTCTCTCATCGAGACCCAAAAAATTGATGGAGGAGCACTTGCGCAAACTCACAGAATAGGCTAGGAGCATATCACTATTGCGATTCAACTATCGGTTGGCGTGCAACCTTCAAGCCAACAGCAGCTTTCCGCGAAAAATCCACCGTTTCCGCGGTCTCTTGTCGGAAAGTTCAAGAAACCACATTGTGTGTCGCTGACCACTCACTTACGCTGGTCGGGTCAAGCTCACGGTTGGTACGGCGACACGGCCAGGCACCGAGGCCGACGCCCTGAGAGAAGGAAGAACCATGCAAGACGAGCAGGTTGACCGCAATCTCAAAGGAATGGACGATTTGGACTTTGACGGGTGGAATAAGGCCGACTGGAACGGAATTTTCGCCCATCACCATACAGACGATGTCCTCGTCGATTGGAAGGGCCAGGAACCCACCCGCGGCGTCACCGAACACATTGACGCAATGAAAGCCTTCGTCGATTCCGCTGGGGGCACGCCGCCGCAGATCACCTCGCACCCGATCGCGTTCGGATCCGGCGAGTGGACTTGCGTCATTGGCGAGTTCGCGGATGGGAGCCGCATGGTGACGGTAGCAAAATGGAGCGACGGAGCGATCGCCGAAGAGTACATCTGGGCGTAGCTCCTCCCCTGATACGAAGCCCAATCCGCGGGGCTGCCGCCCCGAGTTCCGATCCGATGAATAGCGGTGATGTTCGTGTCTTGGAGACAGGTAACAGATGTGGCGCAGTTGAGTGAGGCGCTGGCGGAGGGGGCCACGGAAATCGAGGTTTCCGGAACATTGAAGGGGATGCCCTCGCTGACGCTACCTCCCGGGGTGGCGTTGCGCGGGGGCGAGCTCGTCTTCGGAGCCAAGGGCCTGCGGCTGACGAGGGATAACTCGATCGAAAACATCACCGTGCGCACCTCGGCGCATGAGCTCGCCATCTACAACGACGCCACGGTGGAGGACCTGGGCACCCTTCGTCTGAAGAACGTCACGAGTTACGGGCAGGTCTACCTCGCCGCTGAGGGCAGTATTCGGGCCGGCCGTATCGAGGCCGACGGCGTGCACGTTGCGGAGGCGGACATGCGCGGCCGGGCGGAACGGCCCACCGGGTTCGGGGTCGAGGCGATGCAGGGGGCGTTCACCCTGTGGAACAGGCAGCCCGATGCGGACGTGGTCCTCACCGCACGGCTGGAAAACATCTCGGCGGGCAGCGCGGGAACCCCAGTGCGCGGCGGAGGTGTGTTCGTCGGCGGGCACGGCGACAAGGCGGGCATGGCCGACGGCGGGACCGTCGCCGTCGAGATGCTCTCCACTGGGGACGTCTTTTCCGACGGCGGCATCGCCGCGGGTACACCCGACCTGATCAGCGGCGGTGTCTTCATCATCAGCGGCGCGAATGCCGCCAACGTGATGAACCTGGGCACCACAACCACGTTCGGCCAGAACGACATGGTGCTGGACAACTGGGGCGCCGTGGAGAACTGGACCGCCAAGGCCAAAGTCACCTCGCACGGTCCCAGCGGAATCGGTTTCGTCAACTTCGGCGACATCGGCGTGCTCACCGTGGAGGCGCCCATTGAGACCACGGGGCTGGGTGCCCGCGGATTCAACGTCTACGACGGCTCTCTGCGCGAGGCCGTGTTCGACTCGATCACCACGCATGGAGACGGTTCCGTGGGCGTACAGGTCAGCCGCGAGCTGCCAAAACTGACCATCAAGGGCAGTCTGACCACCTCCGGAGGCGCCGGCGAAAGCCTGGTCAAAGGCGTCCTGATGCCGTTGGCGGCCATCGCACTCAGTGTCAAAGCTACCGGGCACATCGGCGTCGTGGACGTCGGGGCGGACATCTCCACCGACGGCGACGGGCTGGCCACCGTGGACCTGGAGGGACCAGTCGGAACGTTGACGGTCGGTGGGAAGATCATCGCCAATGGCGCCGGCGCATGGGCTGTGCGGATTGCCGGGGTGGAGGGTCCCAGTCTGGACGGCCTGACTCTCGAAGCGCCCAACGGCCAAGCCCTGGCCACCCAGTAAAGTCCGGAGCTATGCCTCGGCCCTATTTTCAGTCCGGCCGTCTGTTGGCCGGCGGGATTCCAGTTGTTACTCCCCCGGTTCGCTTCAGGGGGCTATGCTGGCTTTGCCAGTTGCGCCCGCTCGCCCAGGCGTCCCGGACTGCACCAGAGAGAGGTACCCATGAACGATCATGAAACAATCCTGGCGGGCCTTGACGCCGAGCTCGACTGGATTCGGGATACCTACTTGGATCTCCATCGGCACCCGGAGCTCAGCCTAGAGGAGCACCGAACCTCGAAACTCGTCGAGGAAAAACTCGGCGCGTTCGGCTATGCCGTGACCCGGGTCGGAGGCACCGGCGTCGTAGGCGTCCTCGAGAACGGTGACGGCCCGGCAGTCCTTGCCCGTGCGGACATGGACGCCCTACCCGTCAAAGAGTCCACCGGCCTGCCGTACTCCTCCGAGGTGGACGGCGTGATGCATGCCTGCGGGCACGACGTCCACGTCGCCGCGCTGCTCGGTGCCGCCAAGCTCATGGCCGACGGGCGCGGAGCCTGGTCCGGGACGTACATCGCTCTGTTCCAGCCCGCCGAGGAGGTGGGTGCCGGTTCCAAGGCAATGCTCGACGACGGGCTCATGACCCGCGTGCCGCGGCCCGACGTGGCGTTCGCCCAACATGTTATGCCGATCCCGGCGGGGACGGTCGCCACCACGGCCGGCCCGGTTCTCTCGGCCGGAGACTCGCTCAAGATCACGGTGCACGGGAAGGGCGCACACGGCTCGATGCCGCACATGTCCGTGGACCCTGTGGTGCTGGCGGCCTCAATCGTGCTCAGGCTGCAGACCGTGGTGTCGCGCGAAACCAAGCCCGGCAACTTCGCAGTCGTCACGGTAGGAGCGATCAACGCCGGCGCCACGTCGAACATCATCCCGGACCGCGCCACCCTCCTGCTGAACATCCGCACGTATGACACCCAGATCCGGGCCAACGTCCTGGCTGCCATCGAGCGGATCGTGAAGGGCGAGTGCGTCACTGCCGGATCACCCCGGGAGCCGGAATTCGAGTATTACGACCAGTTCCCGCTGACCAGCAACGACGCCGCCGTCACGGAGAAAGTCACTGCCGCCTTCACATCCCGCTTCGGGGCGGACGCCGTGCTCCACGCCTCACCGCAAACAGCGTCCGAGGACTTCAGTCGCATCCCAGACGCCTTCGACGTCCCCTACACGTTCTGGCTCCTGGGCGGCGTGGACCCGGAAACGTACCGGGCCGCCGTCGAACGCGGGACCGTTGCCCAGGACATCCCCGCCAACCACTCCCCGCTCTTCGCCCCCGTGATCGATCCGACCCTGGGTCTGGGTGTCCAAGCCCATGTCACCGCGGCACTTTCATACCTCTCCGAGGACGCGTCAGGCTAGGCGGGCGCGTACATCACCAAGTGCAGTTCGGGCGCGTCCGAGGGAACGAGCCGGTGCTGCTCAAAGACCAGCCTCCCGGCCACTGGATGCAGGAACACCCGTTGCCGGGAGGCGAAGCGCTCCACGCCGTGGTCTGCCCAGAGCTGGGCGAACTCCGGGCTGGCCTGCGCCAGTCTTGAGATGAGCGCCGTGTGGGCCGCCGAACCGAGCCGCGCCCCTGCTTCGGCCCTGAATTCAGCCACGAAATGGCTTGAGGTCTCTTCCCAGTCCGGGAGCATCTCGCGCAGGTGGGGGTCGGTGAAGATGAGCCAAAGGAGGTTCCTGTCGGCCGCGTCAACAGCCGCGATACGTGAGTACAGCTCGGCGTAAGCGCTGTTCCAGGCCGCGATCCCCCAGTCGGGGGCAACGGCAAAGGCCGGGAAGTCCAAGGAGTCGAGCAGACGTTGCACGTGGGCCGGGGCTTCCTCGATGACCGCCACCTCGGCGAGGGGAACGGAAGCGTAACCGCCCAGTGCCAGCAGATACGACTGCTCGGCGCCCGTCAGGCGAAGCACCCGCGCGATCGCCTCGAGAACCTGGCGGGAGGCATTGATCTCCCTCCCCTGTTCCAGCCACGTGTACCACGTGACGCTCACCGCGGCGAAGGATGCCACTTCCTCTCGACGCAATCCCTGCGTGCGGTTGCGCCCGATGGGCGGCAGCCCCAGCTCCGCTCGTGCCAGTCCCCCGCGCCGGTCGCGCAGGAATTGGCCCAGCTCCCGCCGTCGCTCATCACTCATCCCAAAAATCTAGCACTCCCACTACTAGTAGCAGCACCGTCTTCCCCTCTTGGCTCTTCCACTGGTTGACTGCCTGCATGCCTCCTCTACGCTCACGAACTGTCACACACGGCCGCAACATGGTCGGCGCACGCGCCTTGCTCCGCGCCGCTGGCGTCAACGGTTCCGACTTCGGAAAGCCGATCATCGCCGTCGCGAACAGCTTCACCGAATTCGTTCCCGGACATACGCATCTCCAACCGGTGGGCCGCATTGTCTCCGACGCCATCATTGAGGCTGGCGGCATCCCGCGCGAGTTCAACACCATCGCCGTCGACGACGGCATCGCCATGGGCCACGGAGGCATGCTGTACTCGCTGCCTTCCCGCGAGCTGATCGCCGATTCGGTCGAGTACATGGTGAACGCCCATTGCGCCGACGCCCTGATCTGCATCTCGAACTGCGACAAGATCACTCCCGGCATGCTGATGGCCGCACTGCGCCTCAACATCCCCACCGTCTTTGTCAGCGGAGGCCCCATGGAGGGCGGCACCGCCGTCCTGGTCGACGGCACGGTCCGCAAGCGGCTGAACCTGATCTCCGCGATCGCGGACGCCGTGGACGAGAGCGTCTCGGATGCCGATCTGCTCCGCCTTGAAGAGAACGCATGCCCGACGTGCGGTTCCTGTTCGGGCATGTTCACTGCCAACTCGATGAACTGCCTCACCGAAGCACTCGGCCTCTCGCTGCCGGGCAACGGCACCACGCTCGCTACCCACACCGCCCGCCGCGAGCTGTACCAGGACGCAGGCAAGGCCATTGTCGATATCACCAATGCCCACTACTTCGACGACGACCTATCCGTTCTGCCACGGGCGATTGCCAGTCGCGCGGCCTTTGAGAATGCCATGACGATGGATATCGCCATGGGCGGCTCATCCAACACCATCCTGCACTTGCTCGCCGCCGCCCAGGAAGCCGAACTAGACTTCACGCTCGAGGACATCGACGCCATCTCGCGCCGCACTCCGTGCCTGTCGAAGGTCGCCCCGAACGGCACTTACCTGATCGAAGACGTCCACCGCGCAGGCGGCATCCCGGCCATCCTGGGCGAACTGGACCGAGGCGGGATGCTCAACCACGACGTTCGTTCCGTACACGGACCCGACCTCCGCTCCTGGCTGGACGCTTGGGATATCCGAGGTGGCAAGGCCAGCGACGAGGCCCTTGAACTGTTCCACGCGGCCCCTGGCTGTGTCCGCTCCGCCACGGCCTTCTCCCAATCGGAGCGCTGGGACACCCTGGACACCGACAACGAGAACGGGTGTGTCCGCTCGATCGACAATGCGCACACCTTGGAGGGCGGGCTGGCCGTACTCCGCGGCAACATCTCGCTCGATGGCTGCGTAGTGAAGACCGCAGGCGTCGACGAATCGATCTTCCGATTCTCCGGCCCCGCTGTGGTCTTCGAATCACAGGACGACGCAGTCGAGGCCATCCTCAACAAGCAGATCGTCGCAGGCGACGTGGTGGTCATTCGCTACGAAGGTCCCCGCGGCGGCCCGGGCATGCAGGAAATGCTCTACCCGACGTCATTCCTCAAGGGACTCGGACTTGGCGCGAAGTGCGCGCTCATCACTGATGGCCGCTTCTCCGGCGGCACGTCAGGACTGTCGATCGGCCACGTCTCCCCCGAGGCTGCCGCGGGAGGAGCGATTGCGCTCGTGGAAAACGGCGACACGATTTCCATCGACATTCCTGCCCGTTCCATCACAGTGGAGGTGTCCGACGACGAGCTCGGCCGCCGTCGCGCCCTGCTGGAAGCGACCACCGGGTACCAGCCAGCCAACCGCGAGCGGGCCGTATCCCAGGCACTGCGCGCCTACGCGGCCTTCGCGCTCTCGGCTGACAAAGGGGCCGTGCGTCACGTCCCGCTCGCACCCTTGCCGGTCGCCACCACCGCATAGTCCCCCAGGCTCCGTCCACCCTGCGGTGGAAGTTTCCGATCAGTCGGCTAAAGGTGGGAATCATGCGGGGGTCCTGTCCGTTCTCTTCCATGAAGTCCTGCGTCGTAGGCGGGGACCGGAAACGATAGGAAGTTTGGGGACTGACCATGACGTTGAACGAAACAATTGCCCGCCTTCGCGCCGGACACCTGATGGTCCGTGACGCACAGGAGTGGGACGAGCTTTCTACGAATCTGGGACTCGCTTACGACAGCAAAGACGATGAACTCATCGAACAGCTGCGGCCCCCGTTCTTGCAATCTTGGCGGACGGTCACGAGATACGTCCTCCGGGACACACTCGACGCTGCAGGCATCGCCGTCGCCGACCCCAACCATCCGTGGGGAATCGCAACGCTCACCGCCAACGGCATCAGCTGTGAACCGCTCCTCTGCCACGCCGACGAAACAGACACCGAAACGGGGGCCGCCGTCTACGACGGCCCCCAACTGCTCACTTTCGCCGACACACTCACCAACTACACCGACTGCCTGACGCGCCTGTTCGACGGGCAAGACTGACCGCGTCCTTTCCCAACGACTTGCGGACCACCCAGGCTGGTTCTCGGTACGCGTAGGCTCCAAATCGTGAAACGCTTGCAGCATGGATCTCGAAGTGTCGCCCGCGCTCACGATTCCCACCTCGGAACTTAGCTGGCGGTTCTCCCGCTCGTCAGGGCCAGGCGGTCAACACGTCAACACATCGGACAGCCGCGCCGAACTCTCCTGGAATGTCGCCGATTCCGCAGCGCTTTCCGATAACCAGCGGCAGATGCTGGTCATCCGTCTTGGACCACGCCTCATAGCCGGGGTGATCACTGTGACCGCCTCCGAGCAGCGGTCACAGTTGCGCAATCGCGAGATCGCCCTGGCCAAGCTCTCACACCTCGTGGCTGTGGGGCTTGCTCCCGAAGCTGCTGCCCGACGGGCGACCAAACCCACCCGGAACTCGAAACGTCGTCACCGACTGGCAAAGGAGCAGCGGGCGGCGACGAAACAACAACGAAAACGACCGTCCCCCGAGTAGGCCTCCTGTCCGACCTTCTTTATGGGCAATTGAAGCCAGACCAGATTGATGCAAAATTCGCCAACTACCCGTCGACGATGCATTTATCCCCGTTGCCAGTACCCTGACCACCGGCTTTCAGCCTTCAGTACTCGCCCTTGATCACGAAATAGGAGCCGCGGATAACTCCTGCCAGCTTCGATTTTTGGCGTGCGAACTTGAAACGTGATGCCAGTTCCTCCGGAATCTCCATGCCATCGGCGAGTTTGAATCCGACCGCCCGTTTCCCGCCGTCCTCGATGCTGTACATGACGTTGATCGACAGCCCCGATTCGTAGAACACATAAGCCATCCGCAAACCGTCCACTTCGAAGGCGGTCGCTTCGAGCGGTCGTGAGCCGATGACGATGTCTCGCTCGTCCTTGAGGATCCGGCTCACCCGCTCGACCACCTCCGGAACCTCGCTCGCAGGGCTCACAGTGAACACGTGGCCGTACTTGTTCCGGTAGTAACGGCCCTCGTTGGCGCGCAACCCGGCAAGCGCATGGGCAACGGGAGAAGACTCCAGACCGGCAGTGGACACGTTCTGGAAGTCAACAACGTACGGCATGCACCCTCCTGATTAGATGTGTTGGACCAACGATAACGTGCCTACGTGCTTCACAGGCGTCCGACTGCCCTTGTGTGTACAGCTGCATCGGCCCCCGGCAATTAGCTGCAAATGGGAATCATGCCGGGGTCCCGTCCAGAAATCCTTACGTTCGGTCTTGTTCCCGTGAACTCGACTACGAGGCCCTGCACAAGCCCGTGGTACCCAAGCTGGAAGAACTCGTTGAGCCTGCCAACCCGGGCCGGATAAGAGATGCCGGATAAGAGATGAGGTACTGGACAAGTGGGGAACCCTCGACTCCCTCGAACTCCTTGAGGAAGCTGACTTCCTCGCGCTTCACCTCGATCGCGTCCTTCGCTACGATACCGGGGCCAAGGTCGAGGCGAACTACGTCGACACCACGGTGCCTCGACCGCGGGTTCCACCTTCACCGAGCTCCTGGGGTTCAAGCTCTTGCCCCGTTCGAAGAACATCGGCTCCATCCCTCTCTACCGGGCGGAGAGCAAGGTCAGCTTTTCGGAGATTGCCCCGGCCCTGAGCCGGTTCATCAACGGGAACCCGTTACGCACCGGTCCTTTGTATTCCGCGGGTCGGCGGGGACTTCAACCTGCTTGGGTTGTTCTCTACCGGGTGAGCTGGGCGACAAAGGTGTAGGTGACCAGGATGGCCAGCATTACGACGAAAATCCGTAACGCCCACAGTGCTCTGCGGGTGCCGGGGCTCAGCTCGGCCGGGGCGACCGGGAGGGACTTTGCGGTGGACAGCTGGCCCGGTTCAAGAACCGCGGCCGGGTCCTCGCTGTGGTCCTTAAAGTGCTTCATCGAGGTTCCTTGTCAGTTGCGGAGGATCCGCGGATCTGGGGTACGGGTTAGGCCGGGATGAGGTGGATGGTCTGGAGGAAGGAGATGATTCCGTAGGCGGCCGCACAGAGGGCAATGAAAACGATCACCAGGGTCCCGAGAATATTTGTCACGCGCCTGTTCGCCCATTTGCCCATCAGCTCACTGTCATTGGCCAGCATCATCAGGAAGAGCAGCGTGACCGGCAGAAGGACGGTGGCCAGCACATTCGCGTTCAGTGCAATGGCCAGCAGCGGTGCACCAGGGATCAGGATTACTGCCGCCGAGATCAGGGCCGTAGTGACGTTGACCCCGTAGAAGAGCGCCGCGCCGCGGTGGGAGCTGTTGAAGCTGGCCGGGACCCCGATGCATTCCCCGGCGGCGTACGCGGTGCTGGCCGAGATGGTCAGGATCGCTACCGCCCCGGCTTCGATCAGGCCCAGGGCGAAGAGGGTGCCTACCGGTGTTCCCGCCACGGCGCTGAGAGCGGCGGGGAACCCTGCCCCGGCAAGGCCCTGGATAGCTTCGCCACCGTGGGTGAACAGTACCGCGCCGGCGATGAGGGCCGCGCAGCCAAAGACCGCGGCCAGTCCCGCCCCGACCGCCGTATCCAGACGGCCGTGTTTGAGGTCATGGTGGGTTATTCCTTTATCTGCGGAGGCGCTCTGCTGGAAGAAAATCATCCAGGGTGTGACGGTCGCCCCGATGGTTGCGGTCAGTAGAAGGAGAAGCGTTGTGAGCCCGCCGGTGGGTAAGGGCGACCAAGTGGCGAACGCTTCGCCGATGGCGCCCGGATCCGGGTGGACCATGATCGCAGCGACCAGGAACAGGCCGTTGAACATGGCCAGTCCCAAAACTATCCGCTCCCAGCGCCGGTACCGTCCCCCCGTCAGGGTGAGGACCACCAGAAGAACCCCCAAACCGGCAGCGACCGGCGCCCCCAGACCGAAGAATGCCAGACCGACACGGATGGCGACGAACTCGGAGACCAACGTAACCAGATTGGTGAGCACGAGGTCCACTGCTCCGAACCATCCCCAGAGACGGCCGTAGCGTTGCAGGACGAGTTCTCCGTACCCGCGGTGCGTCACGGCGCCGACCCGCATCGCCATTTCCTGGCAGATGTAGGCCATCGCGAAAAGGACAACGATGAAGGGCAGGAAGAACCCGGTGCCGTAGCTGGCCCCGTCCGCGGCATAGGAGACCATGCTCGGTCCGTCGTTTTCCCCCAGCATGGCCAGCAGCCCCGGACCGGTCAGCAACCACACCAGATGGTGCCGCTTACCGGACCGCCGTGCCCGGCTGACCCGTGCCCGGTCAGAGGACCGGGCAACATCCTCCCGTGTCAGGGACGGACCGTTGGTATCCAAGACGGTCACCACCCGGCCCGGCGGACCGAAACGGGCCGGCAACGGACACACCCTGCCGCTGACCAGACACGGACCGCGGGATGCGACACCGCAAATAAGGGACTCCTCATACGAGAATTATGGCATGCCTAAATATTTGGAACGCGGGAGAGGGCCCGCCGCGGTACCCACCCGGGCGATCGATGGCATGATGTCCGAGGCACGGCAGAGGGTGCACTTTTCTTGTCCGACGGGTGAATTCAGTCACATCGTCTAGACCCTGTGCGCGGCGAAAGGCATGTTTTTAAAGCACGGGACAAACGGGGAAAAGCCGTTTGTCAAGAGTTGGCCTGTGCTCTACCATCGGAGTGCAAGGTGCCGTTCGTTAGCTGAGGCTCCTTCGCGGAAACATGCCAGCGACCCCCAACGTCGAGAGACGCCCCGGGTCAGGACAGGCCGCCCCGGCATTAAGGGGTGGCCCCGATTGGCTCCCGGAACGCCGGGTTCACGCCGCGAAGTGCCAAAGGTCTTACGAGGAGGGGCAACCGCCGGGTGGGATGCCCGGCCTCCTCCCTGGTTGTGCAGAGCGCCGATTGGAGGTGGTCACCGTATGAGTGATGATCATAAACGATCCAACGGTGCCGCCTCGGCGCGGCACTGAATCCAGCTTCTGACGCGGCTTGAGCCCGCGCTTGGTTCCCCCGCCCCCCACTAGTCGCCCGCGACTCCACCCGGCCGCCACGAGGGCAGTGCACTCCGCATGCCACGGGTGGATGTCTTCATGTCCCGGGAAGGACACCCATGCCCACGAGCATCACCACGGGTCCGCAGCCCACAATGCCTGCGGCACACAAAGCACCGGCGTCCCTTGATAGCGCGCACATCGGCGACATCAAGGGCGCCTTCGGCACCATCAAGATGGATCAGGAAGGATCCGGCAGCGGTTGGAAGGCCAAACTGAAGACTCTCCTGGCCGTCGTCGGTCCCGGCCTCATCGTGATGGTCGGAGACAACGACGCCGGAGCGTTCGGCACCTACACTCAGGCCGGCCAGAACTACGGCACGTCCCTGCTGTGGACGCTCCTGCTGCTGGTTCCTGTTCTCTATGTCAACCAGGAAATGGTGCTCAGGCTCGGCGTCGTCACAGGCGTTGGGCACGCACGCCTCATTCTGGAACGGTTCGGCAAGTTCTGGGGCGCGTTCAGCGTGATCGACTTGTTCATCCTGAACGCTCTGACTATCGTGACGGAATTTATCGGTATCAGCCTCGGCCTTGACTATCTGGGCATCCCGAAAGTCGTCGGCGTTCTCGTAGCGGCCGCCGTCATAGTCGGGGCAGCTTCCACGGGGTCCTTCAAGCGTTTCGAACGTGTCTGCATGATCCTCGTGGCAGGGTCCCTGTTGCTGGTTCCGATCATCGTGATGGTGCACCCGGGCCTGGGCCAGATGGCTCATGACTTCGTGGTCCCCGGTGTTCCTACTGGTTCGGATCTGTCAACAGTGACGCTGCTCATCATCGGAATCGTCGGCACCACCATTGCGCCGTGGCAGCTGTTCTTCCAGCAGTCCTACCTGATTGACAAGCGCATCACTCCGCGTTTCATCAACTACGAAAAGGCTGATCTTTGGATCGGTATCGCCATCGTCATTGTCGGCGCGGGGGCGATCATGGGATTCACAACCGCGACGTTCTCCGGCCAGCCTGAGTTTGGAAACTTCACCGACGCCGGAGGCGTGGCTGAGGGCCTGGGCAAGTATGTTGGAAAGACCGCCGGCGTGCTCTTCGCCGTCGCGCTGATTGATGCTTCGATCATCGGCGCCGCCGCCGTTGGTCTGTCCACCTCCTACGCGCTCGGTGATGTCCTTGGTCTGAAACACTCCCTGCACCGCAAGTTTTCCGATGCCAAGGGTTTCTACGCTGTCTTCGCCGGCATCCTGCTGATCTCGGCCATCGTCGTTCTGATTCCGGGAGCGCCACTTGGCCTGCTCACCGTCGGGGTCCAGGTGCTTGCCGGTGTGCTGCTGCCGTCCGCCACCGTGTTCCTGCTGTTGCTGTGTAACGACAAGCAAGTGCTCGGGCCATGGGTCAATGGCAAATTCCTGAACATCTTCACCGCGTTCATCATTGGGATCCTTGTGATCCTGTCCCTGGTCCTGACTTCCAGCGTGCTGTTCCCGGACATGACCGGAGGAACCATTGTCGCGATTATCTTCATCGGCGCAGGTGCGTGCCTGCTCGGCTGCATCGCTTACGTGATCTATCGTGCCTTGCGTCCCGGGCCCGCCCGCGAGGCCGTCAGCCACTCCGAGCGCCGCGAATGGAGGATGCCCCCGTTGACGCTCCTCGAGGCACCGAAAGTGTCCACAGCGCGCAGGGCCGGGCTCACGGTCCTGCGCGCCTACCTCCTGGTCGCGATGATCCTGGTCATTGTCCGTGTGGTTCAGCTGGCTATTGGCGGCTGAACGCCCAGGGCGTAGATTCCACAACAGGCCCGTCAAGCCCCTTCTCCCGAAAGGCTCCCACCGATGAGCACCAACGGCACTTCCAGCGCACCGCGCTTCATGCTTTCAACCCTCCTGCGCCAGCCCGTCCTCGACTCCAAAGGCAACCAGATCGGCGTCCTTGCCGACGTGATCGTCCGTCTTCGCGACGGGGTCTACCCCACACTCAGCGGTCTGGTCGTCAGTGTGGGCAACACCCAGATCTTCACGACCGTCGAGGACGTGGCAGGCATCGAGGCTTACGGCATCCGGCTGCGCACCACCAAGCTGGACCTGCGCCCCTTCAGCCGGCGCGAAGGCGAAGTCCTGCTCCAGGAAGACGTCCTCGGACACCGGCTCATCGACATTGAACGCACCATCATGGTCAGGGCCTACGACATCGAACTCAGCCAGAACGCAGACACTTGGGAGGCCACCGGACTCGACGTCCACAAGCCCCGGTGGTTCCGGACCGAGCGCAGCCACAAGCCCCACGCCTCCCGCGACTGGAACCAGTTCCTGCCCCTCATCGGTCACAAGGACTCCAGCAAGGTGCGCTCGGATTCTGCACGATTCCGCAAGATGAAGCCGGCCCAGATCGCTGACCTCATTGAAGACTCCTCTGACAAAGAACAGCACGAACTCCTGGCACAGGTACATAAGGATCCCGAGCTTGAGGCGGATGTCTTTGAGGAGCTCGATGACGACCGCCAGTCGCGGATCTTGAAGGACCGCAGTGACCAGGACGTCGCGGACGTATTGGCCCACATGCGCGCCGACGATGCCGCAGATGCTGTCATGGACCTGCCCCAGGAACGTCGCAAAGCGATCCTTGCCCTCCTGCCGCCAACCCAGCACGCCAAAGTCATGGCGCTCCTTGGCTACCATGACGCAACGGCCGGCGGACTGATGGGAACCGACTACACGGCCCTTCCCTCAACCACCACCGTCGCGGAGGCGATCAACAGTGTCCGAACTGCCACCGCCCAACAGCCGGAAGCACTGACAACTATCTATTCCCTCCACCCGGACGGAACACTCGCAGGCGTCATCGGCCTGGTCCAGGCTCTGCAATCCAGCCCGAGCAAGACCCTTGGCGAGGTGGCCGACCCCGAACCTGTCAGCGCACAACCCGGCGATGACATCATCGAAGTCACCACCACGATGGCCGACTTCAACCTGCTCACCCTCCCCGTACTGGATGCCGAACGCCGGATTCTCGGCGTTATCACCGTTGACGACGCCCTCGAAGCGGCGATCCCGGACGACTGGGCCCGCCGCGAACACAACCGCGCAGCTACCGGCAGCAACCACGTCGAGTCCGAAACACGCACCAGCCACTAGGAAACAAGGACCCGATCGCTGAACCCCACAACGAGCCACCGCCGTCTGTATGAGCAACTCCTGAAACGTGATCTGGACCGAAGGGTCCGCCGTCGCAGGATTGTCCTCGACGCCGCACTGGCCGTGGCGGCACTCGTCCCTGGTGTGGTCGTGTCTGTGGGTAGTACCGCGCTCAGTTTCAACGCAAACCTCCACCGTTCGGGCCTTGAACGGCGAGGATGTCCAGAAGTTGAGCAAGGAAAGCTACGGCTACGGGTTCGACGCCGCGAAAACCTCCCTGATCAAGGCCGGTAAAGCCGATGACGACGCCACATACCAAGCAGCTCGCGACGCCGGACGCAGCAAGCAACCTCGCTGACCGGAGGAAACATTTCCTTCCCGACCCTGCCGATCACGGGCTTCGTCATCTCCCCGGCAACGCAACCCGCGACCGGTGCAAGCACCACCGTCCCGGACCCGGCACAGGTCCCGGCGCCGGCGACCCCAGCACCCGAAACCCCGGCCCCCAGCAATAGCACTTACGCCGACTCCACGGGAGCCCTCCAAGGCGGCAACATCCCTGCGTCGAATAGGGGTTGCCGCAGATGGACCAAGCGGTGAAACCGCAGGTCAACGTGGATGACCCGTGCGCGGAACGGGCGTGAGCAGTCCGTGTGACAGGTCAAAGGTCTTCAGCCTGGATCCCTGGCTCAACCGGGCAGGGAGCCCTGGGCGGCTTTTTCGGCGGCGGCCTGGCTGCCCCGGCCCCGCAGGACACGCGCTATGGCCACTGCGAGGACGGAGCCAGCGACCGGGCCGGCGGCGTAGATCCAGATTCGGCTGAAATCTCCAGTGATCAGGTCAGGACCGAACGACCTGATCGGGTTCATTGACGCTCCGCTGACGGGTCCCCACAGTCCGGCCATGACGATGTACGCGGCGATCCCGAATGCAGACACCGCGCCCAAGTTCTGCGCCCCGGAGGCAACGGCGAGGACGGTGCTGACCAGCCCCGCGGTCAGCAGGACTTCCAGGGTGAATGCCTGAAAGTCGGTGAATTCCGGGCCTGGAACCGTCATCCCGTCCTTGCCGTTGTGGCCAAACACGGCCAGCGTGGCGGCGGCGAGCATGGCGGCGGCAGTCTGGGCGAGTATATAGCCGGGGACTCTTGGCCGCGGAAAGTCCCGGCGCAGTGCGAACGCCAAGCTCACGACGGGGTTCAGGTGAGCCCCGGAAACGGGGCCGATGAAGAGAACGACGGCGATGATGGTCAACGCCGGCGTCATCGTGATGGCCGTGTGCCCGAGGCCTCCGCGCGTGGCTGTGTTTACAACGTCTGCGCCGGCCGCGGCCAACACCAGAAGATAAGTTCAAAGGAACTCACCGAAAAGCCGGCGCGATTGGTTGCCGGGCTTGTTGAAGGCCCGGATCGTGCGATGGTCCTGGAGAGAGGCCCGGGTGCCTCCGCCCTCCGGACCGTCTTTCCGCGTCTCGTGCCAGCATCTGTCCGGTCTAGAATCCGGCGATACGCGCGGAAACGACGGTGTCTTCGCTCAGATGATAGGACGCGTAGATCCGATGGTATCCGTCGACAATCCGGGCAGTCATCCCGGCTTTCTTGCTCCCAAGGATGATCAGGCACAGCGAGAGCGCCGTCCCGGCCGCGACTCAGGCGAGTTTCTTGGCAACGTCTTGGTCATCGGCCGGCAACAGCGACAGCCCGGCTGCCCGCAGAAGGTACTTGGCCTTGAATGACACGGTGTCCGCCTGCTCCAGGGCTTCCGGTGTTGCCGGTGGTGCGGATCCTCTCCACCGCCGGAAACGGCCAGTAGAACCTGCCACTGTGCTCCGACAGCCGCCCGCGGTTCCGGAGGGTGGCGGCGGCACAGAGCAGGCACACCTTCATCGCGGCGTCGGAGTGTCATGATCAGGCCATGAGCATTTCTACTTTCAAACCTCCTGTCCACCGCTCGGGCATCCACCTGACCGCCATGGCTGGCGTGGGGCTGGCCGTCGCGCTTGCGGTCGGGAACTTCATGTCCTGGGCCTATGCCCCCGCGCTGGGATGGGCGACCGCGTCACTGACGTACCTAATCTGGGTCTGGTCTGTCATCGGGACCCTGGATGCTGCCGGCACCGAGGCCCACGCCCGCGCCAGAGGTGAGGATCCCGGCCGTGTTGTCTCAGACCTGCTGGTGCTCGCGGCCACCATCGGCAGCTTCGGCGGGGTCGCCCTGATCCTGCTGGAGGCCGGATCAGCCCAAGGCGGCTTGAAGGCGGCCATCATTGCCCTGGCACTGGGCAGCGTCACGTTGTCCTGGCTCCTGGTGCAAACGCTCTTCACGCTACGGTACGCAACCATTTACTACAGGGAAGCCGATGGTGTGGACTTCAACGAGAAGAAGCCGCCCCGGTACATGGATTTTGCCTACCTTTCCTTCACCATCGGCATGACCTTCCAGGTCTCGGACACAAACCTTACAACGGACCAGATCCGCTATACGGCCCTCCGCCAGGCATTGCTCTCCTACGTTCTGGGCGCCATCGTGCTTGCAACGGTCATAAACCTCGTCTCCGGGCTCGTTCACTGACCCAACCCTGGCACCTGTTCATGGCCCGTGATTCCCCGTGTATACCCAACGGGGGTAACCACGACACGGCCGGGGCAGGCCCGGGCTGGTCGCCGTGGTTGACTTCGGACACGTCAAACGAGGAGAGGCCGTCCGACCTGCCGGGGCAGCATGCGGATGAACCCCATGCCGAAGGTGGCCTGGCCGGGAGGCTGAACTGGCTTCGGGCCGGGGTACTGGGCTCGAACGACGGGATCGTTTCCGTGGCCGCGATCGTCGTGGGTGTCGCCGGGCCACCCCGGCGGCTGCCCCGGCGCTCACTGCCGGCGTCGCGGCCTCGTGGGCGGTGCCATTTCGATGGTACTGGGAGAAATACGTATCGGTCAGTAGCCATCGTGACAGCCAGCGCGCCATGATCGACAAGGAAAAAGCCAAACTCACGGACACTCCGAGGCGGAGCTGGCTGAACTTTCCGGTCTTTACGAGGCAAAAGGACTATCCACCCGACCGCCGAGAGGGTTGCCCGGGAACTGACGGACAAGGATGCCATTGCCGCGCACCTTTCCGCCGAACTGGACATTGAAGAAGACGAAGTGGTTAGTCCCTGGAGTGCCGCCATGGCATCGGCGATCGCCTTCACCGCGGGAGGAGTGCTCCCGCTGGCGGCCATCCTGTTGTCCACCCAGCAGCTTCGGGTGCCGATGACGTTCGTCGTGGTCCTGCTCGCCCTGGCCTTTACCGGAGTCCTGGGCGCGAAGCTCGGCGGCAGCCGCGCGGCCCGGGCCACTGTCCACATCGTCGTCGGGGGTGCCCTTGCACGGCCCGGTACTCCTGAAGGTGTCTTCAGGGGCAATCTAGGTGTGGTTGAGTTCTGGGTATGGGCCTTGAGCTGACGAGTGAACTTCTTGATTCGTGGACGCTGGTTGATGACGATGTGGCATTGATGGGCCGGAAGTCAGGAGCGATTCGGGCAGGGTTTGCTGTGTTGCTGAAGTTTTTTCAGCAACATGCCAGGTTTCCGGTCGGGCCTTCTGATCTTCCACTGGGAGCTTTGAACTATGTAGCAGCACAGATTTCCGTTCCTATCGATGCGCTGGGTCCCTATTGGGATGGGCGTTCAATCAAATACCACCGGGCCGAGAGGTCCCATTTTGGATTCCGTGAGTTCACCTCCGCTGATGAGGCCCGGCTGGCTGGGTGGTTGGCGGAGAGGGTGTGCCCGTCGGAGGTTCGTGAGTCTGCGCTTGTGGAGGCTTTGTTGTCCCGGTGCCGTCAGGAGCGTATTGAGCCGCCGGGGCGTGCGGGCAGGATTGTTGGTGCTGGCCGGGCGTTGTTTGAGCAGCGCTTGCGTGCCGATGTCGTCAAGGTTCTGGGGCAGGACGGCGCTGCTGGTCTGGAGGCCCTCGTAGCTGATGGAACAGCGGGTTCTCTGTTGTCGGTGTTGAAGACTGATCCGGGCCCGGCTGGTTTGGAATCGTTGCTGGCAGAAGTGGAGAAGCTTTCAGCAGCCCAGGCTCTTGATTTAGCGCCCGGCTTGTTTGCCGGGGTGTCGGAGAAGGTCGTGAGCGCGTGGCGGGCCAGGGCGGCCCGGATGTATCCATCGGACTTCTGGAACGCGCCGCGCCCGGTGCGGTTGACGCTCTTGGCGGCGTTGTGTCATCAACGCACGGCGGAGATCGCTGACTGCCTGATCGATCTGCTGCTGGTCCTGGTGTTGAAGATCAATACCAGCGCGGTGAAGAAGGTCGAGAAAGAACTGACCGAGGACCTGCAAAGGGTCCATGGGAAGACGGCCTTGCTGTTCAAACTCGCTGAGACAGCGGTTGCATGCCCGGATGAGACGGTCCGGAAGACCGTGTTCCCGGTGGTGAGTGAGAAGACCCTGCGGCAGCTGGTCCAGGAGGCAAAAGCCAACGAGACTGTGTTCCAGGGCAAGGTGCGGACCGTGTTGCGGGGTTCGTACTCGAATCATTACCGGCGGATGCTGCCGGCGTTGCTGTCCGTGCTGCGGTTCCGGTGCCATAACACGGCGTTCCGGCCGATCATGGATGCCATCGCGTTGCTGGAACGGTACGCGGATGCTGGAAGCAAGAGCCAGTTCTTCGCCCCAGGCGAGGTAGTCCCGGTTGCGGGGGTGGTTCCCCGGTCCTGGGAGGGCGCTGTCCGGGACGAGAAGGGCAGGATTGAGCGGATACCCTACGAGCTTTGCCTGCTGGTGTCTTTACGGGGTGCGTTGCGCCGTCGCGAGGTTTTCGTTGACGGGGCCGGGAAGTGGCGGGATCCGGAAGAGGATCTTCCCCAGGACTTCGACGCTTCCCGCGAGCTTCATTACGAGGCTTTGCGGAAGCCGTTGGATCCGGCCAGGTTCATTTTTGATCTTCAGTCCAGAATGACCAGGACACTGGAGCATCTGGATAACGGTCTGCTGGCCGATACTACTGGCGGGGTGAGGATCACCAAACGCCGCGGTGCGCCGTGGATAAAGGTGCCCAAGCTGGAAAAACTCGAAGAGCCAGCGAATCTAGGCAAACTCAAGGACGAGGTCCTGGCGAGGTGGGGCACCCTGGACTTGCTGGAAGTCCTCAAGGAAGCGGACTTCCTGACCGGATTTACCGGGGAATTCGTCTCCGTTGCCTCCCGCGAGGTCCTTGACCGTGACACGCTGCGTAAGCGTCTGCTGCTTTGTTTGTTCGGACTCGGGACGAACATGGGCATCAAAGCCGTCACTGACGCCGGCGGTCACGGGGAGACGGAGCGGGAGTTACGCCATGTCCGCCGGACATTCATTACGAAGGACAATCTGCGCCAGGCGATTGTGAAGGTCGTCAACGCCACGTTCGAGGCCAGGAACCCTAACTGGTGGGGTGAAGGGAATGCCTGTGCTTCGGATTCGAAGAAGTTCGGGTCCTGGGAATCGAACCTGATGACCGAGTGGCACAACCGTTACGGCGGGCCCGGAGTGATGATCTACTGGCACGTGGAGAAGAAATCGACCTGCATCTATTCCCAGCTGAAGAACTGTTCCTCCTCCGAGGTTGCTGCCATGATCGAAGGAATCCTGCGCCACGACACCGACGCCGAGATCGAAGCGAACTACGTTGACACCCACGGCGCCTCGATCGTGGGGTTCGCGTTCACCGAGCTCCTAGGCTTCCGGCTGTTGCCGCGCTTGAAGAACATCGGCTCCATCCGCCTCTACCGGACCAGCAACGACGAAGCCTACGCCGAGATCAATGACGTGTTGTCTCGTCCGATCAATTGGGATCTTATCGCCCAGCAATATGACCAGATGGTCAAATACGCCACCGCCCTCAAACTCGGCACGGCCGAATCGGAGACGATCCTGCGCCGCTTCACCCGCGGCGGGCCCAAACACCCCACCTACCAGGCCCTGGAGGAACTCGGACGGGCCGTGCGGACAATCTTCGCCGCCGACTACCTCGCCAGCGAAGGCCTGCGACGCGAAATCAACTCGGGACTGCAGTGACCCTTCCTGCTGGCACCCGAATCGACCGATTTGGCTCGCCATATGGTAGATTCACGTCCCCCGAGGGCATTCCGCTGTGGCAGCGCGCATTGCCTCCGCACGCCTTAGAGGGTGACTATTCCATTTATGAGACAACCAGGGACCTTAGGGTGCTTCAGGGAACTATCGCCCCCGCGTTCGGACAGCCAGGGTATGGAACTCAGTACGTTCTCCCCCAAAACGTAAGGACCCTGATCGACAATGGTTTCTTGAAAGAGGTGGGCAAATGAATCGGTCCGAGCTGAACCAGATTCTGCTGACTGAAGGGTTCTATCCCTTCAGTTACGATCTAAACGGGGGCCCCGCCCCGGAAGCCCACATTTTGGAAAATCGCGGCTACGAATGGGCAGTGTACTACTCAGAGCGAGGAGACCATGTGGCCGAAGAAGTATTCTTCAGCGAAAGCGAGGCATGCGAGTTCTTCCTCGACCGAATGAGAAGCGATCCTTCGACGAGACCACGTGCAGAGCGCCCCCCGCTGCCTCCTAGCTTCTGAAGCCCTTTCATCGCAGTGTTTGGCCCACCGGATCGTTATAGATCGAGCAGCATTCGATCCGGCCGAGTCATCACCGCTGGCGTTCGAACTGACTGCCGAGCTCAAGCAGTGCGAGACGCGATTGAGGCATGGCCATGAGCAGAGGTGGTATCTGCATGCCGTCAGGAAGCCGTTGAAAACGGACGGGTCTCGTAGACCGGTCAGCGACGGGTTCCGCAGCATGCCTGGCAACGCCGATTGTGCCCCCGAATTCGGGGCAGGACGGCGTTAAAATTGCATGCCAAGCCTTGACGTCAGTTTGGGGCACACCGCAACCTGACGTCAGGGCATCTGACAAGGGAGGATTTGGCCTGGGGGGGCGGAACTCCGGTCCTGCTTTCGATACGTGTCCAGTCGCAACATGCGATATCGGTCAGAGGCTGCTGAAGCAATGCTCATCAAGTCCAGATTCTATGGACTATCGATGCTTCTTGAGCAACGGCGGCCCCGTTTTCCGGCCCTCCCACTGTCAGGGTGGGATCTGAGAACTTCATGAGCCAGCGTCAATAAATCGAGATTTCACGGCTATTCTGACGCAAACGCTGAGCGCCGCCTCTGACTTCGCGTATCGGACGGGACGGGCCGTCGGCGTCCGACGATAGCCCCGCAGTGCGCCACCCCCCTAACAGCAACCGGCTCTTAGTTCACGGTCTGTGCTTTCGACTTGGCTACCGCCTATTCGGGAAGGTTTCTAACGGCTGGAAGGCAGGGCGCACATCCTTGTTGAAGTCGGACTGCTATGACTTCGTTTCGTTTGGATGGCTCGTATGGACGTGCTCCAGGTAAACAGTCTGGTCCACCACGTAAAACCAGATGCGTGCATCACCTTTTAGAGTGGGCTTGTGCTGCCATCTGTCGTGGGTGACACCATCTCGTGATACCCGGCCCAGTTCACCACGCAGCTGGTAGTTGGTCGGTGTCGTCATTTGCGGTGACCGCGTCAGGAAGTCCCAGGAATCCACCAGGGCGTTCCTGGTCGTGGCTTTCAGATCCGTCCAGCCGCGTTTGGCCTGCACAGAAGCGAAACGAAGCTCATACTCGCTCTTCTTAGTCGGCCTCTCGACCTTTTCGTTCTTCGCCATTCCTCAGGGACGCTCGACAGGTTCAGTGTCGTCAAGCCATTCGATTGCTTCCTTGCCGAGTCCGGCGGCGATGGCAGTTGCCGTCTCCCGCCATGCAGTTACTGCCGCGACGGCCAAATGGTGCTGATTGGTGGCAAAAGAGGCTCGCGCCGCTGCCACGATTTCTGAGGAGCAGGCTTCCCGGTCTGCCTCGCTCAAGGCAAGCATCCACGGAAAGCGATCACTCATTCGGGTTGCAAGTGTTCCCTCGGTACTAGTGGTGACGGCTATCAGCTGCGCGGCCAGTTCAAGTAGAGAAGCCCGTGCCTGGTCGGCGCTCTCAGACATGAGAACAAGAGACTCACCGTCGCGGCGAGTGATCTGAATCGGGTGATCGGTTGCAGCGGCAAAGGCCTCAGCGGAGGCGCGGCTTAGTTCGGATGACTGAAAAGTCGTTCGGGAAGTGGCTACTGCGCTCATAACCTAACCCTACTTCAGATCATGCTCTGAAGTCCATTGCACGGCGTCCTGCTTGCGGTGCAGGTCCCGAGAGTGCATCGATGAGTTTGAGCCCGCGTTTGCCCCATTCGATTTCCGTCTCCGCCCGCGCGATCAGGCCTTCGTAGGTGAAGACTTTGTATTCGATGGTGCGTTGACGGTCGGCTTCGGGGGTGGCAGCCAGGCGTTTGCTCAGCATCTCGTTTGTGCCTGCCCGCAGCCCGGTGATCATGTCCGCCCATTGATCGCGGCGCATCGTGTGATAGTCGATGTGGGCCTGCATGTGCTCCCGCGCCGCGCCGGGTTCCGCCCATTCCAGGTAGGCGGCCTTCAGGTGCACGGGATCTCGCTCACGGGAATACTCCAGGGGCTCTTGCATCCATGCACGGAATGCGGCCCGGCCGTCCTCGGTAATCCGGTACTGCGTCTTCTTGCCCCGGGGCCCCCACGAAACTTCCTCCGCCTGCAGCAGACCCTCCTTGGTCATCTTCCGCAGCTCCGGATAGATCTGTGAATCAGGTGCATGCCACACGAAGGCAACCGAAGACTCGAATCGTTTGGCCAGGTCGTAGCCGGTCATGGGCTCCACGGAAAGCAAAGCCAGAAGCGCGTAGCGAAGACTCACGTTAGTTCCCTTCAAGGTCTTGCCAATAACTATATCGATAGATAGTCTGTGACCCAAGCCACCAACTATGGACATAGATAGTTGAAGGCATCCCCAGAAAAATCTTGTTACGCCTGGCATGCCGCTGAGAAAAGACGCCAGGCACCGGAAAGAGGCCAAAGATGACCGTGCTCCAGTCCAGCAATTCCACCACCAATAAAGTCCTCGGCCACCCGCTGAATGCCTGGTATGTCGCCGCGTGGGATCACGAAGTCACCCGCAAGCCCCTGGCGCGCAGGATTGCTGACCGCCCGCTGGCGCTGTACCGCACCGAGGACGGTAAGGCCGTGGCCCTGGCGGACGCGTGCTGGCATCGTCTGGCGCCGTTGTCCATGGGAAAGACCGTTGGCAAGGATGGCATCCAGTGTCCGTATCACGGCATCGTGTACAACTCTGCGGGCCGGTGCGCGTCCATGCCGGCGCAGGAGAGCATCAACCCCTCGGCCACTGTCCCGTCCTTCCCGGTGGTGGAGCGTCATCGGTTTGTGTGGGTCTGGCTGGGCGACTCGACCCAGGCGGATCCCGGCCTTGTCCCGGACATGCATCAGATGGACAGCCAGGACTGGGCCGGGGATGGGGAAACCATTTTCGCGCCGTGCAACTACCAGCTGGTCCTGGACAACCTGATGGACCTCACCCACGAGGAATTTGTCCATGCCTCCAGCATCGGCCAGGAGGAGCTGAGCGAGTCCGAATTCGTGGTCACGCACGATGACCGCACCGTCACTGTGTCGCGGTGGATGCTCAACATCGATGCCCCGCCGTTCTGGCTCAAGAACATGCGGGACAAGTTCCCCGGCTTCGAAGGCAAGGTGGACCGCTGGCAGATCATCCGCTTCGAGGCGCCCTCCACTATCCGCATTGACGTCGGCGTTGCCAAGGCCGGCACAGGCGCCCCGGACGGGGATCGCAGCCAGGGCGTTAACGGCTACGTCATGAACACCATCAGCCCGGAGACAGCCAAGTCCTGCCACTACTTCTGGGCGTTCATGCGCAACTACTGCCTGGACAGCCAGCTCATCACTACCCAGCTCCGCAATGGAGTGCACGGCGTGTTCGGTGAGGACGAAGCAATGCTGAAGGCCCAGCAGGAAGCCATCGACGCCAATCCCGATTACGAGTTCTACAGCCTGAACATCGATGCAGGCGGCATGTGGGTCCGCAGGCTGATCGAGCGCATGCTCCAGGCAGAGGGCCGCCTCGCAGCGGCACTCTGACCGGACAAGGACTCCAAGGAAAAAGACCATGGCAGCAACCAACAACGAAGTCTGGCAGTCAGCAACGGTAGTGGCCGTCTCGGAGGTGGCCGCAGGCATCCGGCGCATTGAACTGGAACCGTCAGCACCCAAGCATGCAGAGCCCGGGTCGCACATCGACCTGACAGTTACCATCAACGGCGAACAGGAGAAACGCTCCTACTCAGTGGTGGAATCCAAAGACCTCGGGAAGACCCTGGTGATCAGCGTCTTCAAGGCACCCGTTTCCCGGGGCGGATCTGTCTACATGCACTCGCTCAAGCCCGGTGACACACTCCGCATCACCCAGCCCCTGCAGAACTTTCCGCTGCGGATCGGGGCAGAGCGCTACGTTCTGCTGGCCGGCGGCATCGGGATCACTGCCATCATGAACATGGCGGCGGTCCTTCGCAACGTCAAGGCCGACTACACCTTGGTCTACGCGGGCCGGAACCGGGCTGCGATGGCCTACCTGCAGGACCTGCAGGAGATCCACGGGGCCCGGCTGCAGGTCCACGTCGACGACGAGGGAAGCAGCCTGGACGTGACCACCCTGGTGGGCGGCATCGGCCCGGGAACCGAACTCTACATGTGCGGGCCTATCCGGCTGATGGATGCGGTCCGCCGCGGCTGGACCGAACGCGAACTGGCAATGCCCGACCTGCGGTACGAGACGTTCGGGAACTCCGGCTGGTACGACCCGGAGGAGTTCCTCGTCCGCATTCCGCGGCTGGGCATCGAAGCAAAAGTTGGGCAGGGCCGCTCCATGCTCGAAGCACTCGAGGACGCCGGTGTGGACATGATGTTCGACTGCCGCAAAGGCGAGTGCGGTCTCTGCGAGGTCCGCATCCTGAACTTGAACGGCGCCGTCGACCACCGCGATGTCTTCTACAGCGAACGGCAGCACCACGCTGCAAAGAAGATGTGCTGCTGCGTCTCACGGGCCGTCAGCTCCGCCACAGGTTCCCGTACAGACGCCAAGTCTTCAGGCGCCCCTGCCGTTGTCACCATCGACCTGTCCTAGACACACCCTGATCTAGCCACTACGACACACCCTGTTCTGCCCCTCAGGGCTGCCCGCACCTCCGTGCAGCCGTAAACAGCTGTAGCTCCCGCCGGGAGTTCCCTAGGTTTCAAGGAAGATGCCATGGATCTGCGTGAACGTATTAACACTTCGAAAATGTCGCCATATCAGTGGGCCATCATCGGCATGTGTGTCCTGCTTAATGCCCTCGATGGCTTTGACGTACTGGCAATGGCTTTCACCGCCAACGGCGTCACCAAGGAGTTTGGCCTGACAGGCTCCGAACTGGGGGTCCTGCTCAGCGCGGGGCTCGTAGGCATGGCCATCGGATCCCTTTGCCTCGCCCCACTGGCCGACATCATCGGGCGGCGCCCCATGATCATCGGCTCGGTGGGCGCAGCAGGCGCCGGCATGCTGCTGGCAGCCACGGCTGGCAACATGGCACAGCTGAGCATCTGGCGATTCCTGACGGGCCTGGGTGTTGGTTGCATTCTTGCCTGCACCAACGTCATCGCCAGCGAATACTCCTCCAAGAAACGCCGTGGACTGAGTATCAGCATCTACACCGCCGGCTACAGCATCGGAGCCACCCTTGGCGGCGCCGCGGCCGTCTACCTCCAAAGCCAGTACGGCTGGCGCTCCGTCTTTGTCTTCGGCGGCATCTGCACGCTCAGCATCCTGGTGGTCCTGCTGTTCCTCCTGCCCGAATCCGTTGACTTCCTCATGACGAAGCGGCCCCGCAACGTCCTGGACCGCCTCAACCGGATCGCCCGCAAGACCGGTCACCCCGAGGCCACCGTCCTCCAAGACGTCCAGATCCTCGCCAAGTCAAAAACCAACCCCATTTCTGACCTGCTGACTCCTGCCAACCGGCGCTCCACGCTTCTTCTCTGGGTAGCGTTCTTCACCACAATGTTCGGTTTCTACTTCGTCAACAGCTGGACCCCGCGACTCCTGGTCACCGCAGGCATGACGGAAAGCCAAGGCATTACCGGCGGCCTGATGCTCACCCTGGGTGGGATATTTGGCGCGGTCCTCTACGGCGTCCTCGCCACCAAGTGGAACAGCAAGATCGTCCTCGTGGCCTTCACAGTGCTCTCAGCCGTCATGATCGTCGTCTTCATCTCTTCCGCGTCAGTGATCCTGCTCGCCCTGGGTGCCGGCGTCCTCGTGGGCATGCTCATCAACGGCTGCATCGCCGGCCTCTACACGCTCGCTCCTTCCCTCTACCCCGCCTCGGTCCGCAGCACAGGCGTCGGATGGGGCATCGGCATCGGACGGATCGGAGCCATCATTGCCCCGCTTATCACCGGCGCCCTCCTTGATGCATCCTGGTCCGCCGTACAGCTCTACCTCGCCGTCGGCGTCGTCGTGCTTATCAGCGCCGCAGCTGTCGGAATGATCCGGACCAAAGAACCCACCAAGAACACGGCCTCCGCGGAGGAACTCACCGAAGTCTGATCACGACGAACGGCCTGAATCTATAGTGCACAAATAGTGCCAGAGGCCCGGAGCTCGGCGAAGGCACACCCTTGACCCACCAGCCGGCCGCGATGCGGACGCCCACCAAGTGGTTCAAGCGCAGCGAAAACTGGGCTCCGTTGCCCACTTTCACTGTGCCATCAGGCGTGGCATCCTCGAAGGTGTAAGCAGCAGGATGTTTGCAAAGCAGAGGTCCCGTAATCCTTTCAGGATGCGGGCCCTCTGCTTCGTCATGAGCCCAAATGGGATGGCTTTTCACTGCACTGCGTCAAGCAGCGTCCCCATGGGCTGCCGTCGATCAGTTAGCTGCTGCCGCACCAACAGCGCCTCGGCGCTTCGGAACGCCAGCCATACAGGACAGCTCGTGACTACGTCGTGCGACATATAGCGATCAAGAAGGCGTAGGTCCGAAATTTCGTCTGAGTTGGCTACACCCCAAACAGACGTAAACCCGGCGTGAAACGATCCCAATGGATACGTGTCAGGCTGGGGTCGAAATTGACATTTCTTGACACATGGATGGTGGACTCTTAGAGTTTCCCTGACACCATGGGGAGACAATGACTGGCCAGACTTTCGGCTATATACGGGTCAGCACACTGGACCAGAACACGGTCCGGCAGCTCGACGGCGAGCATCTCGACCGGGTTTTCATGGACCGCGCGTCGGGGAAGGACCAAAACCGCCCGCAGCTGGAAGCAATGATAGATTTCGCCCGAGACGGCGACACCGTCCTGGTGCACTCCATGGACCGCCTGGCCCGGAACCTCGATGACCTCCGCGCCATCGTCCGCCGGCTGACCGAGAAGAAGGTGCAGGTCCGGTTCGTGAAGGAGAACCTGACCTTTACCGGAGACGAAACCGCGATGGCGACGTTCCTGTTGTCGGTGATGGGGGCGTTCGCCGAGTTCGAACGGGCCCTCATCCGGGAACGGCAACGTGAAGGGATCACCCTGGCCAAAAAGGCCGGCGTCTACAAAGGCAGGGGCAAGGCGCTGAACGCCGGGCAGGCGGCCGACCTGGTACGGCGCGCCGCCACCGGAGAGGCGAAAGCCGCACTCGCCCGGGAATTCGGGGTCAGCCGCCAAACCGTCTACCAATACCTTCAACCGGAACCCCAGTAGAGCACCACAGACGAATCGTGCAGGGTGTACTGAGCAAATGGACGCCTCCGTGCAAACGAGTAAGGAAGATCCGCCGCTCAGCAGCCGCCTGCGCAACCCCGGAAGATCAGCTCACCCGCGCAAAAGACTTTGGGTATGACACCCGCGCACTAACCAAACTTGGGCGGCTCACGACACCTTCAGGAGGACCGGGTCTAGATTGCCCCTGACGACACTCTCAGGAGGACCGGGCCTGCACTGGCCGCGACGTTCACCATCGGCTCCCTCCTGTGGACCGCCGGCGCAGGTTAGCCAGACAGCCGGGGTGTGCGGCGCGCCGTGTCCGGCAGCGACAGGACAAACAGGCCGGCCAACAGCTTGTCGAGAAGCGCAACAGCGGTAATGACGAGGGTGTTCCACGACAAGTAGACCGTGAGCTGACCGGCGTCGACCGGGCAACAAGCTGCCGAACCCTTCCCTTTTCACAAGCCCGGTATATGCGGCTGCTTGCGCTGGTCTGTGACTCTCAGCGATAAATGGCGGTGTCAACGGCAACTTAGAAATGACCGGTGGCGGCATGTTGGTTTGCCCGTCGGGGCGAGTTCTAGTGATCGTTGCAACGCCCCCGAATAATCGGGAGTCGCAACACCCATGGAATCACCATCGAAAAATAGTCTCTCCTTAAGGAAAAATCCTCCTTTTACGGAAGAACAGGGTTCGAGGGCCGGGGAACCTGGGAAGCGTTCCCAGCAGTCCCACACCCGTGCGCAAAGACAGGATTTCCTGTCCGCCGTTGCGCGTCTGGGAACTGTCGCCGCCGCGGCTCAGGAGCTCGGCATCAACAGGAGCACGTGCCAGAAGTGGGCGAACGCCGCCGGGATCAGGCCGCAGCGCCAGTACAGCCAGGCGGACAAGGACCACTTCTATGCCGTTCTGGACCGGACCGGCACCATCACAGCGGCCGCCCAAGAGCTGGGATTGAACATCAGCACCGCGCATAACTGGGCCGGCAAGGTCAACCCTGCCGGGAGAAAACCACGGGGAACTGCACGACTACGTGAAGACCAAGCTCCTCACCCGCTGGTCCCCGGAACAGATCTCGAAACTGCTGATCAAGGAATTTCCCGATGACGAGCAGATGCGCGCGAGCCCCGAAACGATCTACCAGGCCCTCTACTTCCAGGCCCTCGGTGGACTCAAACGCGAGGTCAAAGAGGCCCTGCGCAGCGGACGGACCCGCCGCAAGCAGCACAGGAATCCCGAGGAACGCACCAGCCGTTTCCGGGACCCGATGATCAACATTTCCGAACGCCCCGCCGAGATCGAGGACCGAGCCGTCCCAGGCCATTGGGAATCTCAATGTTTCTGTCAAGCCGCCTGAGCTTTGATCCCTGGCATTGGTTCCCGGTAGGCGGTGTGGTCGCGGAGCATGGCCCAGAGGACGTTGATGCGGCGTCTTGCGAGGGCGATGAGGGCCTGTTTGTGGGACTTTCCTTCTCCGCGCTTCCGGTCGTAATAGATTCTTGAGGCCGGGCTGTTCTTGAGGCTGGAGAGGGCCGCGAGATAGACACAGGACCCGGCCCGCATGGCCTGCTACCAGAACATCCTGGCGATCCCCGCCAGCAGACAAGACCGGCCTGGCGTGGCCCACCTGACCGTGGACCAGACGCGGCAACTGCTCGCCGCACCCGACCGGTCCACCCGGGCCGGCCGACGAGACGCGACGCTGCTGGCTACCCTCTACGACACCGCCGCACGGGTTCAAGAACTCGCCGACCTGACCGTCCGCGACATCCGCCTGGATCACCCCGCGATGGCCGCGCTGACCGGCAAAGGATCCAAGACCCGTCACATCCCGATCGACGACAACACCACGACGCTGCTGGACGCCTACCTCGCCGAGCAACAGCTGGATCGCTCCGGTAGTGAAGACCATCCGGTGTTCTTCAACCACCACCGCGCCAAACTCAGCCGCGGCGGCATCGCCTGGATCCTTCGCAAATACCAAGCACGGACAACAGATCCGGCACTCGCCAACGCCCGCCTGAGCCCACACATCCTTCGGCATACTCGGGCCATGCACCTCTACGACAGCGGCGTTCCGCTACCCTACATCCGTGACATCCTCGGCGACGTCGACCTCTCCACCACCGAGATCTACGCGAGGGCCTCCACCGAGGCCAAACGCAAAGCTCTCGAAGCCGTCCACGCCGACATCGTCACCGCCGACCGGCCCGAATGGAACCAGAACCCAGAACTGCTCACCTGGCTCGCCAGCCTCTAACCGCGCCAGGATTATGCGCAGTGTTCGGTCGTCACAACCGCCCCGACCCGCGGCAAACACCGGCCGCTACGCATAACCCAGGGCTGCTCATAGGGAGGGAACATTTCCCCGCTTCTGGCCAATATCGCCTTGACGGTACTGGACAAGCATTTCTGCGACCTCTGAGATGCCCATGGCACCTCGCAACGCAGGGATTCGCACCGGAAACGGGGCGGGGCCACGTATCGGATCATCCGCTACGCTGACGATTTCTGCGACCCCGCCAGTCCGTGGCAGCGCGGATCCAACGAGAACACCAACGGGCTGCTGCGCCAATATTTCCCCAAAGGCACCGACCTGAACGCCTACGGGCCCGAGGACCTCGAACACATCGCCCAGGACCTCAACGCCCGACCACGCAAGACACTGGACTGGGACACCCCGGCCGAGCGTCTACGTGATTTACTGATAGCCAGCTAAGCACGGGTGTTGCAACTGTGAGAGTTGTTTGTAGCTGGTCTGGGACTGGCTGGCAGGATAGGTACCGGCCGTTCCGCCCCGTGGAGGTGACTCATGTTGCGACTGACCCTCAGGGTGTCATTGGGTCGACTTGTCCGTCCACAGGTGGGTGGCCGGTACCCGTCCGGCCCACCTCGGTAGCTTAATCAGAAGATTGTCCACCCCTCGGGGCGTGACCCATCACAGTGCTGTTCCGACGTGATTCCTACCCGGACTGGTGCCGGCCTATAACGGCCACCACCCGAGTCCATCACAAAGGAAAAGTACGGTGACCGCCTTGTCTATCGTCGCGCATTCTCACCCATTTGTCGTGGGTGTCGACACTCACGCCCGCAACCACGTCTACGCCATCCTCGACGCCACCAACGGCGCGCTGCTGGATACGCAGTCATTCCCGACTACCGCAGCTGGCATCAACCGGGCTATCAAATGGGTGGCACGCCGCACCAACGCCGACGCCGATACCCTGTGGGTGATCGAAGGCGCTGCGTCCTACGGGGCGATCCTCGCGGGCACCGTGGCAACCCATGGATTCCCAGTCGCCGAGGCGCCGCGCATGGATGCCAAGAAGCGCCGTGGTGTGGGCAAGTCCGATGCTCTGGACGCCCACCAGATGGCCATGGCCGTTCTGCCTCTGCCGGCGGACAAGCTGCGCCGACCACGCCTTCACGACGGGGTCCGCCAGGGCGTGCGGATCCTGGTCACGGCCAGGGGATCCATGAGCAAGGACCGGACCCGGTCGGTCAACGCCCTCAACGCCCTGATGCGCGGCAACGACCTGGGCATCGATGCCCGCCAAAAGCTCACAGGCGCCCAGATCACGGAGGTCTCAAAGTGGCGTTCCCGCGAGGAAGAGCTCTCCCTGTCCATCGCCCGTGCCGAGGCCGTGCGGTTGGCCAGACATGTCCTGGCGCTGGATGAGCAACTCACGGCCAACGAGAACCAGCTGGACGACCTCGTGAAGGTCAGCGAGGCCGCACCGTTGCTGGAAGAGACGGGGTTCAGGGCGATCAGCGCCGCGAAGTGCCTCGCCGCGTGGTCACACAAGGGCCGGGTCCGCAACGAGGCAGCATTTGCCTCCTTGGCCGGGGTAAACCCGATCCCCGCGTCCTCCGGGAACACTGTCCGGCACAGGTTGAACCGGGGCGGTGACCGGTCCCTGAACAGTGCCTTGCACATGGTCGCGATCGTCAGGATGACCCATGACGGCGAAACCCGCGAGTACGTGGAGAAGCGACGCGCCGAGGGTCGTACGGACAAGGAAATTCGTCGTTGCATCAAACGCTACCTGGCGCGCCGCATCTACCGCGCGCTCAGCGCCGCGGCAATAGCGATGAACGCGGCTTGACAGACATAGAAGAGTCGACCCCTGGAAATCAAGTTGGCGGCAAGTGATTGACCGGGCGGCTGATCGCCAAGGGTCGCTTCTCGTAGGAGGCTTCCACGACGCGGTAGAAGCCCTATGCGGCGTCGGCGAAAACCGGCAAAGACACGGACATGCCTTGATCGATGGCCTGCTGGCCGAGTGCTTCCAGGAGCAGGGTTTTGCCGGTGCCGGAGGGTCCGCGGGTATCAGGTTTTCGCGCCGCCGCACCCACTCCAGGGTCCGCAGGAACGACGTCGTTGCGGGCGTGCGGCATCCGGGTGGTGCGCATCAGCCCGATCACGTTTTCCACCGCCGGGTCCGATAGCGGGCTGGGGGCAAAGGCTGTCGCGCTCATTCGGCGGCACCCAGACCATCTGACCCATCAAGGTTTCAAATTTGCGCTCAACCTCGACGTCGTTCTCTTCATCCTCAAACAGAACCTTCAGGTCGGCGACTCTTCCGTTCCCGGAGCTAGAACCCGGCCATACCTAGGTTGCCCCTGGGGACGCGCTCAGGAACACTTCGGCTGCTCATTCGCCCAGATGAACAAGTCCGCGCCCCTCAAGTCGGTCACCGTTGCTCTCCGGTGAGTTGCTCCCTTCCGAATCGGGCGTTGAACGCGATAGCGACCCGGTGGTGTTGCACCGGTCGGTCAGTGCCGCGGCCGTGAATTCCGATCCGTTGTCGCAGCGGACGTAGCTCGGTGCGGTGCCGGTTTAGGCGATGATGTCTTCCAGTGCCTCCACTGCAATGCGCACGACCGGTGTTCTTGATTCCCGATCAGCCTCAATTCTCATAGTTTCACGTCATGATTTGGCGCCTATCAAGTAACTAATGGTGTGGAGTTCGTTTCATGCCCGCCAGCAGTGACTGGATTTGCAGTCGTGGCTGAGGGTACTGCCGGGTAACGAATAGCAAAACGCGTCTTTGGAAAGCGTGCACGGAGGGGTCAAGCTCCACACTCCGTTGTGCCGAGCGTTAGCCGGTTTTCGTCAGCTCACCGTCAAAACTACCAAATTAGAAAAATGGGGAATCCTCTCGTGACCACTAAGATTCGTAAAGCATCTTTGGAACCGGTACCAACGTCCTAATACCCGGCGCCATACTGACCGGCGGAGCGGTCGCGGCAACCGCGGCAACGTACTACCCGGTCGTGAAACCCGCAAATACCAGGTACCCAAGGCGATGTTGGCGCAGAAATTACTAACATTTATCCTGCCCCGGAAACCGACTTGGCGAGTCCTACCTGAGCGCCCCGCCCAACGCTATCTTCGTCGGAACAAACGTCCACGGCGAAACCAAGTTTCAAGGCGTCTACGATGGAAATCCTTCAGTGGGAATGACAAACTGCACAACAACCAACGGGGGAAAGAACATGACCTGCGAGGGCCAAATCACGGTCCCCGCCACAGGCAACGGCAAACCAAGTGGCATAAGGTTCACAGTCCAGATCCAGCCGGGCGCAGCCGACGGCAAGCTCCACACCGACGCCGAGTTCAACTTGACAAACGGTCCAAGTGGACACCTGTCCGGCGGAATGTCCCAACTTCAGTACAGGACACCAACGGTAGCTGCCGTGCCCACGGTCGACCCGACGATTGGCACCGATGTAGCGGCCCCCGCTCTCCTAACTGCTGGCGGAGAGTACCTGAACCGCCGTCGCAAGAACGGAGAGACGGCTTGGCCACGTCCAAGACGCGCTAATCTAAGCTCCCCGAGAGTCAAGCCTCATATCGTTCAGCCCTAACTCTCGGGGAGTTCCGGAACCTCGCTCGCGAGCTCACACATCGTGCCCGCCAGCGGCGGCTGGATTCGCAGTCGTGGCCGAGGAGTCCTGGAAACGGAGCGGGAAATTCGCGGTACTGTTCCGGGTCCAGCCCTGGCCACGAACATGGCCATAACCTGAAACCGTCGTGACTGGTGGCTGGGAATGGTGATTGGGTCCTCCCTCCGCGGGAGAACAAAACGGCGGCCTGCCCCCTCGTGGACAGCTGTGCCCGCGGCGGGGGAAACGCGTGCCCTCCGGCAGCGGGGCCGGAGGGCACACAGTCCAAGAGAACTTACGCCGGTCGACGATTACTTCGCCGTGCCGACCGGCGGACTGGGGCGTCCTGGACGTTTGTTCAGTCCCGTAAGGGCCTGCGGTTGCTAAGCTGCAACGTCTTAGATTGCGGCGACGGCACGCCGACGACGGTTCAGGGCCACTGCGGCTCCCGCACCGGCGATAACGACTCCGGCACCGAGACCGACCATCGGATCAACCGCCGGGACCGCAGCCACTGCCGGTGTCATGTACTGCATATTAGTCTTGCCGCCACTGATATCGTTGCCCGAAGTGTTGCCTAGGCTGTTGGTCATATTGAATACACCGTCAGTGAACGTAGTGCTTGCCGGTGCGGCGGAGTTGACGGTTACAGGAGTAGTAAATTTCACGCCGCTGTACTTGTTGTTTCCAGCGGCCGGAATGGTGATGGCCCCATTGCACGTCATGTCCTTATTGCCGTTCGACAAAGTGCAATTTGTGAATGCCTTGTATGAGTTGGTGGACTGCACCCCCTGAACAAAATCGCTGCCCCACACATCGGTGCTGCTGAAGGTCGAATTTGACGGCGCCGTAAGGTAAAGGGTCACGGAACCCGTCCCCGCGGTGCCTACGTTGTTGAGAATCGTAGCTCCGACGTCGCCCGTTGCTCCTGGCGCAATCGTGTTTGCAGCATTGACAGTGGGGGCTGTAGTCGAGGCGCTTGCACCAACAGTTCCCATCACCATGAGGGCTGCAACTGCAAAGGTGGTTGTGGCAATCTTGCTTGTCATTCTCAGTGTGGTTCTCATTTTTCCTCCTTAGTTGTTCTTGCGTTGAACATCGACACTTCTGGCCTATTCGGTCCCTGTTTCATTCGAGATCACACTTCCGAGTAGTTCGATGCTGAGGCTGACTTGCTTGGGGGCGCTTTCAGCCAGCCCTGTCCGCTTCAGTGATTCCCATTCCGGGATTCACTGATGCATAGCGGCGGGGGGGCCCGAGTGTGACGGTATTCCGAAAACTTTCTTACGTTTCCCTGGCGACGGTTTCCCTCGGCCGTTTGGGGGGTGAAAGCGTGCCCTCCAGGAGGGGCCGAACGGCACACGGCCCAGGAGGTCTTCCGCCGGTCCACGATTACTCCACCGCGCGGATCAGCGGGCTGGATGCTTCCTGGACATTTGCTGAGTCCCCTAGTTTCCGGCGCCAGCACGGCGACGCCGGTTCGGGACAATTGCCGGCGCCCGTTCCCGCAACGAGCCCGACCAGCGGACCAACCAAGCTCATCAACTTTTAGCGTGGTGTCCTTCAAATGAAGGGGCTCGTAGCCCTGCGAGCATAGGTGTTGTCGAGACATCTATTGCTGAGGACTACGAGCCTTGTTACAGATTACGCAGACGTGTGATGCCGCGTCGATTCTGTTTAATTTGGAGGGCCATGTTGTGCTCTCTGCCGAGCGATCCGGTGCCAAGCGCACCGTGTTGGTCGAGCCCGTCGAATGGGAAGGCGCCTGCCCGGACTGCGGCGTGCTGTCGTCACGGGTCCAAGCCCGCCCGGTCCACCGCGTCCGAGACGTCCAGTGCGGCGGAGCGCCGGTGGAAGTGCTGGTCCGGAAGCGGCGGCTGGCGTGCTTGGAACCGGAGTGTCCGAGACGGTCCTTCGTGCAGACCGCTGAGGAGATTCCGCTGCGTTCGCGCTTGACCAGCAGGCTGGTGGCCGGCATCGTCGCCGGGCTGTCCACCGAGCTGCGTGCCGTGTCCCGGGTTGCAGCGGCCGCCGGCGTTTCCTGGACGACCGTCATGCGCGTCACTGCCGACACCGCTGTCCTGGAGGGAGGCGTGGACCGGTGCCTCATCCGCCGCCTGGGCGTGGATGAACACCGCTTCCGGCGGGTCCGGTATCTCAAAGACGATGCCGGCACGGTCACCCGGGTCGAGCCCTGGTCGATCGTGTTCACCGACCTGGATACCGGGGCGATCCTGGACATTGTGGACGGCCGCCGCGGTCAGGCGGTGCGGGACTGGATCCGTGCCCGGCCGCGGTGGTGGCGGAACAGGGTGGAACTGGTGGCTATGGATATGTCCACCGAGTTCCGCCGGGCCGTCCGTAAGGCCCTGCCCAAGGCGGGGATCACCGTCGATCATTGGCATGTGGTGGCCCGGGCGAACCAGATGGTCACCGAGGTCCGGCGGCGGCGCGCCCACGATCTACACGGCAGACGCGGCCGGGCCACGGATCCTGCCTGGAGGTACCGGAAACTGCTGACCTGCAACCAGGAAAACATGTCCGGCGCCCAGCGCGGACGGATGCAGGAAATCATCGCCTCCGACATCGAACTCGGCGTCGTCTGGGGCATCAAAGAACACGTCCGTCAGCTGCTGAAGACCGATCACATCGACGCGTTCCACCGCGCCTGGGCCGAACTCGAACACGCCGTGAAAGCAACCAGGATGCGTGAAGCCAAATCACTGTTCCTGACAATGAAAATGTGGCGCAGGGACCTGCTCACGTTCTGCAGGACCCGGGTGACGAATGCCCGCAGCGAAGCGGCGAACCTCAGCGCGAAAAACCTGAAGCGGGTGGCACGCGGATACCGGAACCACGAGCATTACAGGCTCCGGTTATTGTTGTACACAGCAGCCCAACAAGCGTGCTGAACACCTTCGCCACGCTAAAAGTGGAAGAGATTCCCTAACGCTTGTCAAGCGTTTTTTAGCCGTGGACGGCGGGCATGGTGAGTGCCCCGTCACCGTTGTTTCGCGGTGCGGTTTGTCTGGACGTCGCCTGTCGATGCGGCCGTGACGCGGCTGGTGAAGGGGCAAGCGTGCGGGGCGCGCCTGGTCAGCGACGGTGCAGGGACGTTGTTATCGGGTCAGGCGTTCTCGTTTGGCCGTGAGGGTGTGGGACCGTGACTGGGTGCGTTGCTTGGGCGTCACGGTGTACCGGGAAGCGATGAGTTCCTTCGCCGCCCGTTTGGTCAGGGGCCGCCCCTCGAGGTCGCGGAGCTCATACATCTGCCCCGTGGTGAGGGTCTTCCAGGTCCTTTCGGCCAGTTTTCTGGCCAGCGCGATGGTGGCCTGGGTGTGGCAGTGTCCGTGTTCGGTCATGAGGCGGTAATAGAACGCCGCCAGCTGGGGATCCATGGTCCGGGCGACGCTGGCGGCCTGATAGAACGCAAGACGCAGCGGTGCGGGGCCTTCCTTGTCGATGGCCCGGCGGGCCTGGTGCATGGTCCCCGATGACCAGTTCGAAGGAGTGATGCCGACGTAGTTGGCCGCTTTCTTGGCGCTGTCGAAGGCGGAGCCGTCGCCGAAATAGGCGCGGATGCAGGCACCCGTGGCCGGGCCGATACCTGGAAGGGACAGGATCAGCGGGTCATCACCGTAAAGCCGTTCCCACCACTGGCGGGCGTGGGAGGTGAACCGCTCCACCCGGACCCGGGACTCGTGCAGGTCCGTCAGGTGCTCGGTGACATCCACCGCCAGTGCGTCCAGGTCCAGGTGGCCTTCCCAGAAATCCGCCCATTGCCGGGCTGCGGTTTTGATGGCGGTGGCGCGGGCGGGGGTGTCGGCGACGTCACGGGTGTGTTCGGCGACCACGGCCGTCAGGGTGGCCGCGCGCGCCGACGCCAGGGAGCGCAGGTCGGGCCAGCGCCCCAGCACGGCCAAGGCTGTTGACTCGGATCCCGCGAACGCGGCCCAGACGTCCGGAAAGGCCCACCGGGCCAGGGACAGCAGCCGCCGCCAGTACCGGTTGCCGTCAATGACAGCTCCCGCCCGGCGGACCACGGCCCGGCGCAGTGCCAGCTGTCCTGGGGCTGCCAGAACCAGGCGGGGCGGGTCGAAAATTTCCCCGGCATGGGTCAGCACCTCGGAGTCAATGACGTCGGATTTGTTCTTGCCCATGATGGCTCCGCGCAGCCGCGAGGAATGGCGGGCCCCGATCATTTCCATCTGACCGCCGGCACGTTCGACCGCGAGGGTCAACGCCAGCCAGGTCATGGACGTCGGTTCCACGATCGCGGTCACCGGTGCCGGAACAGCGGCCAGCCGCTGCGAAAGGCGCTCCAGACCTGCCAGGGTCGGGTCGACCGTGAAACGGCTCAGATGCTCGGTTCCGTCATCGAAAAATTCGCGTAATGCGATGTGGTGCCGTGCCGTGATCGCGGCGTCGATACCGGCCACTGCCCGCACAAGGACGGCGGGTTTATCCTGATCCTGCATGATGGTTCTCCTTCTCGCATCGAATACGTGCGATGAGACAACCCGTCGTTGCCGGTCCACCAGCCAAGGCCACCAGTCGGGCATCCCACCTCGGGAGAACCGTCATGCGCCCATTCCAGCGCCTGGGGCGATCTCCCGCACACGCCCGCAACTGTTGAGGATGCCCTCGGATACGGCCTCCCGCGCTTGTGAGTTATCCGGTGCTGACGGAGGAACGCCGGTGCTGCGCACCGCCTCCCCTCCTTCACCAATTCCCTCAATCGGGTCTGCTTGGAAGACAGGCCGGGGGCAACGATCTCTTTCACGGGCCATGACACCCAGCCGAAAACCGGCACCACCCCGGCCCCTCCCAAGGCCACCGTAAACGACGACCACCACACCTCAACAGGGGGTACTTAAGGGATACAAGCCAACAAAACGGCGGCCTGCCCCCTCGTGGACAGCTGTGCCCGCGGCGGGGGAAACGCGTGCCCTCCGGCAGCGGGGCCGGAGGGCACACAGTCCAAGAGAACTTACGCCGGTCGACGATTACTTCGCCGTGCCGACCGGCGGACTGGGGCGTCCTGGACGTTTGTTCAGTCCCGTAAGGGCCCGCGGTTGCTAAGCTGCAACGTCTCAGATTCCGGCGACGGCACGCCGACGACGGTTCAGGGCCACCGCGGCTCCCGCACCGGCGATAACGACTCCGGCACCGAGACCGACCATCGGATCAACCGCCGGGACCGCAGCCACTGGCGGCGTCTTGTACTGCATATTAGTCTTGCCGCCACTGATACTGGAGGTCCCCGAACTCAGTTCTGCGCTGTTCGTCATATCGAAAGAACCGTCAGTGAAAGTAGTGTTTCCCGGTGCGGTGGGATCCACGGCAACAGAAGTAGTAAATTTAACTCCACTTTCCTTGCTGTTTCCAGCGGCTGGAATGGTGATCTTCCCACTACACACCTTGGTCTTATTGCCGTTCGACAAAGTGCAATTTGTGAATACCCGTGAGGAGCCGTTTGACTGCACCCCTTGGTTAATATCGGAGCCCCACACATCAGTGTCGGTGAATGTCGAATTTGATGGCGCAGTAAGAGTGAGCGTTAAGGTACCTGTCTCATCGGTGCCCCATACGTTCATAATCGTAGCTCCGACGTCACCCGTCGCGCCTGGCGCAATCGTGTTTGCAGCATTGACAGTGGGGGCTGTAGTCGAGGCGCTTGCACCAACAGTTCCCATCACCATGAGGGCTGCAACTGCAAAAGTGGTTGTGGCAATCTTGCTTGTCATTTTCAATTTGGTTCCCATTTTTTCCCCGTTAGTTATTCATGCGTTGAACATCGAAATCCTTGGCCTATTCGGTCCCTGTCAATTCGGGATCATACTTCCGAGTAGTTCGATGCCGAAGCCGTCTTGCCTAGGGTGGCGCTTTCAGCCAGCCCTGTCCGCTTCAGTGATTTTCAGTGATTCCCCATTCCGAGATTCACTGATGCATAGCGGCGAGGGGCCCGAGTGTGACGGTATTCCGAAAACTTTCTTACGTTTCCCTGGCGACGGTTTCCCTCGGCCGTTTGGGGGGGTGAAAGCGTGCCCTCCAGGAGGGGCCGAACGGCACACGGCCCAGGAGGTCTTCCGCCGGTCCACGATTACTCCACCGCGCGGATCAGCGGGCTGGATGCTTCCTGGACATTTGCTGAGTCCCCTAGTTTCCGGCGCCAGCACGGCGACGCCGGTTCGGGACAATTGCCGGCGCCCGTTCCCGCAACGAGGCCGACCAGCGGATCAACCAGCGGGCGCCGATACGGTCACGGCAACGGCGGGGCAGGTCATCACGTTCACGGCCTGGGTTCTGAACGACACAGACTCCCGCTTTTCGGCATCCACCTGGTCACTCATTCATTGACGAACGCAGGGATGGAGCCATTGATTACGCCACCAGCCCCGGACCGGAAGAACGTCGTTTGACGGGCATGCTCCCGGGGAGGCAGCAGCATGAAGGGGAGCTCGTCAGCGCGATCGGCATCGAGGCCACCGCATCATCAGGAGAAGTTCTCTGGGATGAATGCGACGCACTCGTTCCCGTCGTCGCCCCCGGAATCCGGCGACGGTGAGAAGGCCTTGAGAGAGGAATCTGGCGAGATGGTGACTTTGATTGGCGTAGTGCGGCTGTCCGTGCTGTTCACGCTTTGGGCCAAGACCGTACAATTGGAGGCCACTTTGTCGAAGCCACGCGGCTTCGCCGTGAATGCCGCCCCCCCTTGGCGACGACTCAAGCCGAACTCCACGAAGAAATGGGCGTCGCCGGGGAACTTTCCCCTATCGGATCATTCGTACCCGACTCATGAGTCCAAGAGACCCGGGTGGCAGCCGTCCTTGCAGACGTACCTGATACTGCCGGAACCATCCCTCGACGATGCATTTACCCCCGTTGCCAGTACCCTGACCACCGGCTTTCAGCCTTCAGTACTCGCCCTTGATCACGAAATAGGAGCCGCGGATAACTCCTGCCAGCTTCGATTTTTGGCGTGCGAACTTGAAACGTGATGCCAGTTCCTCCGGAATCTCCATGCCATCGGCGAGTTTGAATCCAACCGCCCGTTTCCCGCCGTCCTCGACGCTGTACATGACGTTGATCGACAGCCCCGATTCGTAGAACACATAAGCCATCCGCAAACCGTCCACTTCGAAGGCGGTCGCTTCGAGCGGTCGTGAGCCGATGACGATGTCTCGCTCGTCCTTGAGGATCCGGCTCACCCGCTCGACCACCTCCGGAACCTCGCTCGCAGGGCTCACAGTGAACACGTGGCCGTACTTGTTCCGGTAGTAACGGCCCTCGTTGGCGCGCAACCCGGCAAGCGCATGGGCAACGGGAGAAGACTCCAGACCGGCAGTGGACACGTTCTGGAAGTCAACAACGTACGGCATGCACCCTCCTGATTAGATGTGTTGGACCAACGATAACGTGCCTACGTGCTTCACAGTCGTCCGACTGCACGACGGACCGGGCCCTTCATGGGGCGAATGGTCCATCCGGGTCGACGAACGCGATCGCGACCCGCCGGTGTTGCACCAGTCGATCAGTGTCGCGGCCGTGAATTCCGGTCCGTCGTCGCAGCTGGGGTTCCGGTTTCGGCGATGATGTTTGTTCATTCCATGTCCGCCAGCAGCGACTGGATTCGCAGTCGGGGCTGGGGCTACTGGGATCAGAACTGGTAATCGTGGAGGCGGGGCAGGAAATTCGTGATGCGGTTCCGGATGCACACGGTCAGCTGGACACCCCGACGTCGGGGTCTTCGAAAGCGGGCAGCACCTCGGTCAGGGCGTCTTCCGGAAGCCGACCGTCTGCGTCCATGACGCAGACGATCGGCTTGTCCGGGTACAGCCTCGGGTTCCGCTACGTGACATACCGGGCCGCCATTGCTTTGCCGGGCACTGGCTCGAACGGCTTTCCATACGTGAAATGGCTCTGACAGCCCAGCGTTGTCTTGTCCCGCCGAAGCTGGTTGATGCCCATCCCGAAGTTCAGAAAGCAGGAGAACAAAGCGGTGGCCTGCCCGGCTCGTGGACGGCCGTGCCTTTGGGAGGGGAAACGCGTGCCCTCCGGCAGCGGGGCCGGAGGGCACACAGTCCAAGAGAACTTACCCCCGGTCGACGACTACTTCGCCGTGCCGACCGGCGGCCTGGGGCTTCCTGGACGTTTGTTCAGTCCCGTAAGGGCCTGCGGTTGCTAAGCTGCAACGTCCTAGCTTGCGGCGACGACACGCCGACGACGGTTCAGGGCCACTGCGGCTCCCGCACCGGCGATAACGACTCCGGCACCGAGACCGACAATCGGATCAACCACCGGGACCGCCGCCACCGGGACCGCCGCCACCGGGTCCGCCGCCATCGGGTCCGCCGCCACTGGGATCGCTGCCGCTGCCGGTGTCTTGTACTGCAGACCTGTCCGGCCGCCACTGATCTCGCTGCCCGTACTGTTCTTTAGGCTGTTGGTCATATTGAACTCACCGTCAGTGAAAGTAGTGCCTGCTGGTGCAGTGGGGTCGACCGCAATAGGAGTAGTAAATCTCATGCCACTGTACTTTTGGTTTCCAGCAGCCGGAAGGGTGATGGCCCCCTTGCACGTCATGCTCTTAAGGTCGTCCGACCGGGTGCAATTTGTGAATTCCGTCTTGGAGCCGGTCTCCTGTTCACCCTGAATAAAATCGCTGCCCCACACTTGATTGAGGGGGAAAGTCGAATGTGATGGCGCGGTAAGAAAAAGGGTTAATTCACCCGTCGCGGCGGTTCCCCATTTGTTCAAAATCGTAGCTCCGACGTCACCCGTTGCACCTGGCGCAATCGTATTTGCAGCATTAGTCGTGGGGGCCTCACTCGAGGCGTTTGCGCCCACAGTTCCCACCACCATGAGGCCTGCAATCGCTAGGGTGGTTGTGGCAATCTTGCTTGTCATTTTCAATTTCGTTCCCATTTTTTCCCCGTTAGTTATTCGTGCGTTGAACATCGAAATCCTTGGCCTATTCGGTCCCTGTCAATTCGGGATCATACTTCCGAGTAGTTCGATGCCGAAGCCGTCTTGCCTAGGGTGGCGCTTTCAGCCAGCCCTGTCCGCTTCAGTGATTTTCAGTGATTCCCCATTCCGAGAATCATTAATGAATAGAGGGAGGCCCCCCGAGTGTGATGGCATTCCGGAAACTTTCTTCCGTTTTCTCGGCGGTTTCCTGGACGTTTGCCGAGTCCCCTCGTTTCCGGCGCCGGCACGCCGACGACGGTTCAGGACCACTGCGCCGCCCCTACCCGCAACGAGCGCACCCGCATCAAGGCCGACCAACGGGTCAACCATCAGGGTCGCGGCAGACTGCACGATGTGCACGTCCAGCGTGCCGTCGGTGATCGTGTAGTTGGTGCTGGGCTGGGGCCTGTCCATTGCATGGACGCTGCCGGGGACTGCGTTTCCAGACTCGGTTCCCAGGCTCGCGGGCGAATTCACTGCAACCTGCGGAGAGAACCGGATGCAATCGCCGGCATTCCAGTTTCCATAGGAGGTCCCAAGGTTGCAGCTGAGTGTGGCCCCGCCGCCACCCGCCGTGCATCCGTTCAGAACAATGGATAGCGCTCGTGGAAATGTTGTCCCGCCCCCGGCGTACGACACCGGAACCGTGGATTGGGCAGGGAACGTGATACCGGCCGGCAATACGGCCACGACGGATTCCCTGCCACTCCTGCCACGGATGAGTCCCCCGGCAGACTCATCCAGCTGGGTGTCGACGGGACGAAACTCGCCCAGCCCTTGGTCGACACTGAGGACTTTCGCGTCGGAGGGCCGATGACCCCATCGGAACTAGCCGCCGACCTCATTACCTCCCGGGCGGGGACGACGAAGCGGATCTACAAACTGCTAAGTGCCGGGCTCGTCACCGGGGAAAGCACCCCCCGGGATGGCCGCGGGGCCTTGATCCGGATGACGGAAGCCGGCCGGGAGCGGCAAGAAATGACAATGCTCCTGCGCGGCTTGCTGCTCCACGTGGAGGGCAGCTCGCGGTAGCCGCGACCAGCTCCCGGCCGTCGAATCTCCTTGGGTCCTGTCACTTCGTCACACTGGATACCGCCGGCGGTTCCTCTACTGCCGCTTGGCCCAGATCTGTAGGCTCAGCCTTATGGAGAATTTAGAGTCGAGGCCGGACACCGAAGTGCTCAGTGTCCATGATTGCTGGAAGTACCTCCGTTCTTCCTCCGTTGCTAGGGTTGCGGTCGTCAGTAGCGGCGACCCGGAGATCTTCCCGATCAACTACATACCCGACGAAGGAACGGTGATCTTCCGGACAGGCCCGGGTACCAAACTGAATGCAATCCTGGCCGGTCAAAGGATCGTGCTTGAAGCGGACGGTCTGAACACCTACGGCACCATTGCATGGAGCGTCATCGTCAAGGGTCATGCCGAGATTGTCACGGAAGATGAAGAACTGCAGGAGACCCCGGCTATGGAACTCTCGCCGTGGGCGCCGGGCACCAAAGACCACCTGGTCCGGATAACGCCGGCGGAACTGAGTGGACGCAGGTTCGTCATCAGCGCACCATCCCAGTGGTGGCTCCCACGGGATGCCTGACCTGACACCCCGGCCCCGAAAGTGACGGGACCAAAGCCTCTGGAACCCCCTCCCAGGGATTCGCACTCTGGAAGGGTCAGACCGGTTCAGGCCTGACGGGATCCAAGCTTAGGAGGCAGTCATGACGGACTTAATCAGGTGGTTCGACACACGTCGCTCACCCATCGAAATGATCGAACGGCTCTTCGAAGGTGATGTGGCGGCAGCCGGAATCAGAGTCGAACAATTGGTTGAAGGCACTACCCTGGTGATCCGCGCGGAACTGCCAGGGATCGATCCGGAGAAAGATGTCGACATCACCCTTGGCGAAGGGTTCCTTGAAATACGTGCTGAACGGCAGGAGAAGAAGGAGGATAAGGACAAAGGCAGCTATCGATCGGAATTCCGTTACGGCTCCTTTGTGCGCAGGATCTCCCTGCCCGACAGCGTCCAGCAGGACGATATCTCCGCATCATACAAGGACGGCGTCCTTGAGGTGCGCGCCCCGATTCCGGAGAAGGTCCAATCCTCGTCTGCTCGTAAGATCCCAATAACGCGAGACTAGAAGACAGGGTCCAGCCGATCGGCCGCTCCGTGCCTCGTGTGGGTGCGGTCCGCGAAGCGGGTCTCGGGTGTGTCTTTCGGCCCTATCGTCGCGGACAGCCACCGGTCACGCTAACGGAGTACGGAAAGACCCCCACCGCAGGAGGAGATTATGAGCAAGGAAGCATCCACAGCCAGAATCGTTGTCGGTGTTGATGGCTCGGAAGCCTCACTCGAGGCACTGAGGCAGGCGCAGAACCTTGCAGTTCCGCTGGGCGCGCAAGTGGTAGCTACTGCTTACTGGGAGTTCCCGCAGGTCTATGGCGGCTATGTGGCCATGGGCATCGAAGACTTCGAAGAAAGCGCCGGGCAAGTCCTCAAGGAATCCCTGGACAAAGTGTTCGGTCCGGACTTGCCGGACAACGTCGTCTCTCGCGTTGTCCGTGGTCACGCCCGGGAATCCCTTATTGAGGCTAGCCGGGAAGCGGACATGATAGTCCTCGGCAGGCGTGGCCACGGAGGATTCGGCGGACTGCTGGTCGGATCGGTAAGTTCAGCCTGCGTTGCACACGCCCACTGCCCGGTCCTTGTTGTCCATGCTCCCGAGAAGAGTTGAAATACACGGGCCACCTTTGTTCCCTTCGCCCCGTGCCTTGACCCGCTGAACCTGCCCCAAGGAGAACGAATGTCCCTTCCCAACATCGAACCAAGCCGCATCGACGGTACCCGGCATGTCACGGAGGAGCTCAGCGAGGAACGGTGCTGGGAGCTGCTGTGCTCTCAAGACACAGGCCGCTTCGGATTCAACTACAAGAACAGAGTGATGATCCTCCCCGTCAGCTATCTCGTCCACAACCGGGCGATCTACTTCCGCACCTCTGCTGCCGGAACCATCAGCGACGCTGTACCTCGGCTTAGTTCGTCGTTCGAGATTGATGAGGCACGGCCCGACCGAAACGAGGGATGGTCCGTTCTGGTGAGTGGGCCCTCCTCTCATGTGGAGGAACCGGAGCTGTTGACCTTTCTTTGGGGACAGATCATGGAAGAGCCTTGGGCCGGCGGGGCAAGGACTGATTTCATCCGGATGCACGCTGCCATCGTGACAGGTCGCCACGTATACCTCGCCTGACTCCGGGGCCCGACTCCGACGCCCAGCGACCTCCTCCGACGGCGCGCAGGCTGTTGCGGCGCCGTTCTGAGACCCCCCGCCTCACTGATAGCCACCGTCCCAGCTACCCCATCTCCGCAGGCCCCATCGACGGGGAGTCACTCGGACGCCGTGGGAGCCTGAGGGAAGCGACGCGCATCGTTGCCAAGTAGGTGCCCACACCCATGATGGTGAACCCGACGATTCCCAAGGCCGGGGTGCGGGCTGCGACTCCGGTCAGCAGCACAATGAATCCGACGAGGGCGGTGAAGATACCGGAAGCCGTGTGCCGGGCTTTGGTCCGCAGGGGCGCCGATCGCAACTTGGACGCAAATTTCGGGTCGTCGTGCTCCAGTTCCTGGGCGATCTGATCCAGTGCCTTCTTTTCATGCTCGGAGAGAGCCATCAGCGGCCTCCTATGCCTGCGGGGGATTTATTGCTGCTAGTGCGGATTGTCGAGCGAAATTGCTTCGAGGTATTCGGGGATCCGGGCGTTCCAGCCCAGTTCACGTTTGATGCGGCGACGCAAGGCCTCGGAGGCATCAGGTTCACCGTGGGTGATGTAAGTCATTTGCGGGGCTCGGGCCGCTGTGCGCATCCAACGGATGATCTCCTCGCCGTCGGCATGCGCGGAGAATCCTTCAATTTGTATTACTTCGGCCCGTATCGGGACGTCTTGGCCGTAGATTCTGAGTTCCTTCGCTCCGGCCGCCAGATCCGCGCCGCGGGTTCCCCCGGCTTGGTAGCCACTGAGGATGAGAGCGTTTTTCGGATCCGGACCATAGGCCTCAAGGTGGTGAAGGATTCGTCCGCCGGTGATCATGCCACTGGCGGAGATGATGATCATAGGGCCTCGCCTCAGGTTGAGAAGCTTGGAATCGTCGGCGGTACGTGTCATGGTGGCCAGCTTGTACATATCTTCGAACTCGTCAACGAGGAGGCGGTGTTCATCAGGGTGCTGCCGATACATGTAAGAGGCGTCGATGGCCATCGGACTGTTGAGGTAGATCGGGATGTCCGGGATTAGCCCTTGGCGACGGAGCCGGGAGAGGTGGAGCATCAGGGTTTCTGCGCGGCCGACGGCGAACGCGGCAATCAGGATGACTCCCCCGCGCTTGGCGACGCGGGAGACCACTGCGCCGAGCTCGGTCTCCGGGTTCTGCTCCGGGTGGACCCGGTTTCCATACGTGGATTCGGTCACGAGGGTATCGGTGGCCTCGAGCTCGCGGGGTGGGAACATCAGGGGATCGGCGGCACGCCCCAGGTCTCCGGTGAAGTGCACGGAATGCCCATCAACGTTGATGTGGATCTGGGCAGCGCCAAGGATATGTCCGGCCGGGAGGAAAGTGGCCTCGATGCCGTCTCCAAGATCAAGCGGGGCATCAAAATCCCGGGGCTCGAAGGCGTTCAAGGACCTGACCGCATCGGCTGCGGTGTAGACCGGAAGAGCCGGAATATGGACCGAGGAGCCTCGATGCTCGGCGTAGCGGGCTTCCTCTTCCTGAAGATGACCGCTGTCCGGAAGCAGGAGCTTGCACAATTCGCTGGTCCCGTGAGTTGCATAGATCGGTCCGGTGAAACCGTCCCGGACAAGAGCCGGAACGTATCCGGTGTGGTCCAGGTGCGCGTGCGTAAGCAGCACGGCATCGATGGAACCGGGGGCAACGGGAAAGAGGCTCCTATTGCGATCGCGGAGGCGTTTGTAGCCTTGGAAGAGGCCGCAATCGACCAGGACCCGCGTGTCCCGGCATTCGAGGAGGTAGCGGGAACCGGTGACGGTGTCCGTCGCACCCAAGAACCGCAGGCGGGCGGGGTGGGTGCTGTTCATGCTGGCCTCCTCCCTGTCGGCAGTTCCGGGTATCCGGCGGTGGCCGGATGCCCGGTCCGGAGTTGCACGGCTACGGGGCCGGCAACACGTGATGGTGACGGTATTCCTCCGTGCTGGGCTTGATCGCCAACGCCGTGACAACCAAGGCGACCGCGCCGGGAATCCAGGCGCTCCAGGCGGCGCCTGTCATGGACACGAAGCCTCCAAGCCATGGCGCCAGGAGGAGGACGACGGCGAATGCGGCTTGGGCCCATTCCGCTGCCGGCATCCCGGGCACGGCAAGGTTGGTGACTCCAGCGGCGACCAGAAGGACGCCAAGAATGATCATGAAGGCTGTGGACGATCCACCTTGCCTTGTCCACAGCACCGAGAGTGCGGCATAGGCTCCGGCGGCGATAACCGTCCAGTCCTGCCAACGTATCCACTTCTTCATCTGGATCATGCTCCTTTGATCGGTTGGGAGTTTCTGGTGACCGCCTCGGACGTGCCGGGACGGGGCTTGGAAGGTTCTTTTGACTCTGGCTCGTGCACGACGAGAACGGGGCAGAGAGCATGGGCCACGCAGGCTGCGCTGACGGAGCCGAGCAACAGTCCATTGAACCCGCCGTGTCCGCGCCGTCCGACCACGAGCAAGGAGGCGAATCGGCTGGCGTCGATGAGCGACTGCCGGGCACGGCCAAGGACAAGCCTGGTATGGACGTTCCGGGGCAGTTCCGGGCCGAAGGCCTTGGTCATGGCGTCATGAAGGATTTCGGATGCCTGGTGGCTGAATCCATCCCTCCCCATCATTTCGTAAGCCTCATGGCCCGCGGGGAAATCCCAACAGATCCAGCCTTCGACGTTCGCCCCCAGCGCCGATGCGAGACGGTAGGCTTGGCGCAGGGCCTCGATGGAGGCATCGGATCCGTCCACACCGACGATGATTTTTTCCGGCCGGGTGCGCGTGGCCATGATGCTCCTTCCCGGTTCCTTCTGTTTCTCTAAGAATGGGCAGAAAAGTCGCCGCCAAACAGGGCCGAAAGTCATGGCATCCGTCTGGGTACTTCGGCCCTTGTTTGCCGTTGGCTAGCGGTGAACAATGACATAGCCGGGCAACCATGGCGGGCCCGTGCAACTGCGGCCACGGCTGCCGGACAGGAGGATCATGGAACGCCCCGTCTCACCCCAAAGCGACGCTGGGGTCCTTGGTGCGCCACCAATCCGCGTCTATGTCCTTGACGATCACGAGCTTGTCCGCCGGGGACTGCAGGAACTGCTGGAAGGCGAAGGCTTTGTGGTGGTGGGAATGTCTGGTTCCGCGGAGGAGGCTGCCCGGCGCATTCCGGCGTTGCACCCGGATGTGACGGTGCTGGATGCCCGGTTGCCCGACGGCACCGGCATCGAAGTGTGCCGGGAGGTGCGCTCCGTGGATCCCACGCTGAACTGCTTGATATTGACCAGCTACGACGACGAACAAGCCCTTCGTGGAGCGGTTCTAGCGGGCGCGGCGGGGTACGTTTTGAAGGAGATCGGCGGCACTGACCTCCTCGGTGCGCTTCGCCGGGCTGCGCGGGGCGAGTCCTTGTTTGATGCGGCAGTGAAAGCGAAAATTATCCAGGGCCTCATAGAGCCTCAGCGGGTGGATCCCAGGGTATCTTCGCTGACACCCCAGGAACGACGGGTCCTGGATCTGGTAGGCCAGGGCCTGACGAACCGGCAGATCGGGGAACAGATGCTACTGGCCGAGAAGACCGTGAAGAACTATGTGTCCTCGATGTTGGCCAAGTTGGGATTTGAACGTCGCACCCAGGCCGCTGTCTACATTGCGCAGGGAGCAGAACCGGACACCGCAGCCGGGCACTGACGTTCAGCGGAGGGGAATCGACCACACCAGGATGGTCCCTTCCCCGGGCGTTCCGGTGACCTCGAATGAACCGCCAAGCTCCTGGGCCCGTTGTTTCATGTTTATCAGGCCGCTCCCGGGTATGGGATTGCTGAAGCCTTTCCCGTTGTCTTCGATGATGAGGGTCAACGTGCGGTTCCCAGCCGACACTGAAACGCTGATCGCTTCGGCGTGCGAGTGGCGGACCGCGTTGCTGAGGCCCTCGGAGATGACCGCGAGCGTGTTGGTGACGGTTCGGTCGTCGAGCACTGAATCGACAGCCCCGTTGAGCGTCAGGTGCGGGGCGAAGGGCAAAGACTTGGTGGCATTGCGGACGGTCTGCAGTATGCGGCTGCTCAGCAGTTCCTGCTCCCCTGAACTGGCCCGCAGGGAGTAGATGGTGTTTCGAAGATCCCGGATGGTTTCGTCCAGTTCCACTGTGACCGCATCGATCCGGGTCAACGCAGGTTCGCTGGTAGTGAACCGCCGTAGGCTTTGGATGCTGAGTCCAGCTGCGAAGATGCGCTGGATGACGACGTCGTGCAGGTCCCGGGCGATGCGATCCCGGTCCGAGAAGACCATCAGCTGCTCACGGAGCCGGTGGATTCGGTCGAGCTCCAGAGCCAAGGCCACATGTGAGCCGAAGACGGCGCCCATCTCCACATCCGTCTGCGCGAACGGCCCCGTTCCAGGCGAACGGACCAACAGCAGGAGACCATGATGGGAGCCTTGGGCGCTGAGATCGATCGCCAGGAGTTTTCCTTTGGCCACGCCGTCGACCGGGCCGAGGATGTCTCCCGCGTCGTCTATGCAGGCGGGGACGCCCGTGGCAGCGACTGCCCTGATGGCGGCAGAATCCATGGGCAGGATGTTCCCCGCGAATTCTGTTCTGTCCGCTCCTGCAACTCCCACGACGCTGTACAAACCGACACCACCATCCGGGACCAGGATCAGGGCCAGCCGGGATCCCGATTCCTGTAAAGCACGGTCGGCAATCAGGTCAAGCTCGACATTGTCCGGCTCGACCACCCGCTGGTCGCCGAGCATCCGGCCCGTCACGTCCATGCACGCTTCGAGCCAGGACGCCCGGCGGCGGGCATCCTCATAGAGGCGAGCGTTCTCGATGGCCACCCCGGCAGCAGCGGCCAACGCGACAGCGAGATCCTCGTCCTCCGGGGTGAAGTCACCTCCGCCCTCTTTTTCCGTCAGGTACAGATTGCCGAAAACGACGTCACGGACCCGCACCGGGACACCAAGAAAGGACTTCATCGGTGGATGGTTTTCGGGGAACCCAGAGGACTTGGGATGTTGGCGCAAATCATGGAGTCGAAGCGGCGCGGGTTCGCTGATCAGCAGGCCCAGGACACCGTGCCCGGTCGGTAGCGGTCCGATGCGACTTGCGAAGTCTTCGTCGACCCCGACCGTGATGAAATGACTGAGCGACCTGTCGTCACCGATGACCCCCAGCGCACCGTAGCGGGCGTGCAACAGACGGCATGCGGAATTGACTACCCTGTCCAGAACGGCCTCAAGGCTCAAGTCCTCAGCGACCGCGACAACCGCCTCCAGGAGCCCCCGCATGTGCTCCTGGGCATCGACAAGCTCGCCGGCACGGGCTAGGAAGTCCCTGAGCAGGTCTTCGATTCGGATCCCGGTGACGGGCGTATGCTCAGCCCGCACAGGGTCTGGAATGGAGCCGTTCATCTACTGCCTTTCGAGCGGTACAGCCCACGCAGGGCAGGTAACCCGTGTCGTGGCAGGTGGCGTATCCGATGCCAGACTACTCCCGAGACCGGTGTTCCTCCAGATGGCGCGTTGCGTGGCGAGGGTCTTTGTGCCCTGTTTCCCGCCCATACCCCGGCGTAGCCTCTGCGACATGACGAACAAGCCCGCAACACCAGAGCCAGAGGTCCTGCAACCTCAACAGTGCTGGGAACTCTTGCGCGGCGTCTCTGTGGGACGCCTCGCCGTCTGGGTGGAAGACCACCCCGACATCTTTCCGATCAACTACAAGGTGGACCACGGAACCCTCGTCTTCAGGACCGGGGAAGGAACCAAACTCCACTCGGCCCTGGGCGAAACACCCGTGGCGATGGAGGCCGACGGCGTCAACCCCGACACCGGGGTTGCATGGAGTGTGGTGGTGAAAGGGCAAGCTGTCGCCATCAAGCTCACCCAAGAAGTTCTGGATACCATCGGGCTGCTTCTCTTCCCGTGGCAAGCGGGCCGCAAAGACCACTTTATCCGCATCGTCCCGACGTCGATCACCGGGCGCCGCTTCACAGTCACCCCTCCCCTGACGTGGTGGAGTCCCCTCGACGACGCGACCCGCGCCGGCCTTGAATGATCGTGGGCGGTTGCTCGGGTCTAAAGCCCCTAACGACGGCGGACAGCCGCCGGTAGCGTCAGGGTCATGAACCCTCAATCAGCGGATCCGATTGAAAGACTAAGCCCTGACGAATGCTTTGAGCTGCTACGCCAAGCCAACGTGGGCAGGCTGGCCGTGATTGTTGAGAACCATCCAGACATCTTCCCGGTGAACTACGTCGCGGACCAAGGCTCCATCGTCTTCCGGACAGGCATCGGGACGAAATTCTGGAGCTCGATGCGGGACGCCTGCGCGCTGGAAATCGATGGCTTCGATGCTGGCTCCGGGAAAGCGTGGAGCGTCGTGGTCCGCGGCCAGGTGCACCTCATCGTCGACCGGCAGGAAAAAGCCGCCGCCGATGCCCTCCACCTGGATCCTTGGCAACCGGGTAACAAGAGCCACTATTTGCGGCTGGACTTGGATGCCGTCACGGGTCGACGTTTCAAAGTCAACCGGCCCGATATCTGGAACACTCCCGTGTGGGATGCCCGATCCGAATTGTTCCACTAACTTTGCTGCCGGCATCGCCGACGGTACCGTTTGACTCCTTGAATGGACCATCATGAAAGCACTCGTCTATGGCGGACCCGGAAACAAGTCTTGGACTGACGTTCCGGATCCGCGCATCATCACCCCCACCGACGCAATAGTCCGCATCGATACCACCACGATCTGTGGAACCGACCTGCACATTCTCAAAGGCGATGTGCCTGCCGTTCAGGAGGGGCGGGTCCTCGGGCATGAGGGCGTCGGAACGGTGACCGAAGTGGGCTCCTCAGTCACCGGGATCAGGACCGGAGACCGCGTCCTGATCTCCTGCATCAAATCCTGTGGCCATTGCAGCAATTGCAAGAAGGGCCTCTACTCACATTGCTCGGGAGAGGAAGGCCAAGCCGGAATCGGTTGGATATTCGGCCACCTCATCGATGGCACCCAGGCCGAGTACGTGCGCGTCCCTTACGCCGACAATTCCCTCTACAAATTGCCCCACGGCGTCACCGACGACCAAGCCGTCATGCTCTCCGACATTTTGCCCACGGCATTCGAAATCGGAGTCCAGGCCGGTCACATCAAGCCAGGGGACGTCGTCGCGATCGTCGGAGCCGGCCCTATCGGCCTGGCTGCGATGGCCACATCAGGCCTCTACGGCGCCGCCACCATCATTGCCATCGACCCAGACGAAGGGCGGCTGGCCCGGGCTCGGGAATTCGGGGCAACCGAAGTCGTGAACCCCGAAAACCCCGGGTGGATCAGTGACGTAATGTCCTACACCGATGGCGCAGGCGTGGATGTAGCCATCGAAGCCGTCGGGATACCGGACACCTTCGACATGGCGCTGCGGCTCGTGCGCCCCGGCGGAAATGTGGCCAACATCGGCGTTCACGGCAAATCCGTTGAACTGCGCCTTCAGGACCTCTGGATCCGCAACATCAACATCAGCATGGGCCTCGTCAACACCAACACGACCCCCATGTTGCTCCGGCTGGTCGCCCAGCACAAGATCACCGCCGAAAAATTCGCAACCCACCACTTTACCCTGGCACAGATCATCGATGCCTACGACACCTTCTCAAGGGCAGCGGAAACACACGCCCTGAAGGTCGTCCTCAGCCGAGAATTCCACCACTAAAAGACCGCAACAGAAGGAGCCGTTGAAATGTCAGATATCACCATCGTCGGAAGCGGGCACATGGCCCGTGCGATCGGCGTCCGCATGATCCAGTCCCGGAAGTCCGTGCAGATCGTCGGCCGCAACCCCACACAGACCCAGGCCCTGGTTGAATTCCTGGGAGCAGGGGCAACCGCCGCAACCGACGGGGACGCACCCGAGGGTGGCATCGTGATCCTGGCCCTGCCTCACAGCTCCGCCCTGGAAATCGTCCGGTCCTACTCCGGCCAGCTTTCCGGAAAGGTTGTAGTTCACATCAGCAATACTGTCGACCCCTCAAACTTCGATCAATTGACAATTCCCTACGGCACCTCCGGCGCCGAAGAAGCGGCTGCCCTCCTCCCGGAGGACGCCGATCTGGTCAAGGCTTTCAACACCTGCTTCGCCGGCCCCTTGGAGAAAGGTGCCGTGGGATCCGAACCCCTGGATGTGTTCATCGCAGGCGATTCCGAGGATGCAAAAGTGCAGGTCAGCGCCGTCGTCGCCGCCTCAGGGCTGCGGCCCATCGACGTCGGCCCGCTGCGCCGCGCCCGCGAGCTGGAGGCCTTCATGCTCGTCATCATGGGGCTCCAGGTCAACCCACAACACCTTCACTTCAACTGGGACACCTCCCTGAAGCTCCTTCCCTGAGGAGCACCCAGGAGAGGCGGGTCCCGTGACCACGATCCTGCGTTTTCCGCTCGTAGCGGCCACGCTCCTCGTGGGAGCGTGCGTGGGGGTCCTGCTGGGCGTCGGCCAAGTGCCGGCTGCCCAGTCGACAGCAACCATTTATGCCCTGGCCGTGGCCGCTTACCGAGCCGTGTCCATGCTCCGCGACCTTTTTCGGGGACGGTGGGGCATCGATTTGCTGGCGGTGATGGCCATTGTCAGTACCCTCCTGGTCGGGGAATACATCGCCTCGCTCATCATCGTGCTCATGCTCACGGGCGGGGATGCCCTCGAGGAATTTGCCCACGGCCGGGCCACGCGCGAGCTGAAGGCCCTCCTCGAACGGGCGCCCCGGACAGCCCACCGTGAGACCCCGGGCAAGCCCGTGGAAGAGGTGCCCGTGGGGATGGTGCGTTCCGGAGACACCCTCTTGGTCAAACCCTCCGAAATCATCCCTGTAGACGGACGCCTGCTCTCCGCAGCAGGGGCTTTCGACGAATCATCCCTGACCGGCGAGAGCCTTCCGGTCGAACACGTCAGGGGGGATACGCTGCTGAGCGGCTCTGTCAACGGCGAGGAAGTTATTCGCCTGGTTGCGAGCAACACTGCCGCAGACTCCCAGTACAGCCGGATCGTGGCCCTGGTCCAAGAAGCCGCGGCCAGCCGCGCACCCACCGTCAGGCTTGCGGACCGATATGCCGTGCCCTTCACGGTCTTTGCCATCCTGTTGGCCGGGATCGCCTGGTTCATCAGCCACGATCCAGAACGGTTTGCCCAAGTACTGGTGGTTGCGACACCGTGTCCTCTGTTGATCGCCGCGCCGGTGGCCTTCCTCGCCGGCACCAGCAGGGCAGCCCATTCGGGGATCATCGTCAAGAATGCAGGTACCCTCGAACAACTGGCACGGGTCAGGACGGCGGTCTTCGACAAGACCGGCACGCTCACGCAGGGGCGCCCCACGCTGCAGGACATTTACGTCTCCCCGGCCGCCTCCGGCATTTCCGCCGCTGGGCTAATCCAACTCGCGGCGTCCGCTGAACAGTCTTCCTCCCACGTCCTGGCGTCCTCTGTGGTTGATGCCGCACGATCCCGCGGCCTGTCTCTGCTTCCTGTCAGCAGCGCCAACGAACACGCCACCCAGGGGGTCACCGCAGTATGCGGGAACCGGACCGTGGTGGTGGGCAAAGCTTCCTTCGTTGGCCCGGCAACAAGCGGCTTCAAAAGGGCAGATCTGGCCAGCGGACAACTTGCGATCTACGTCGGCGTGGACGGAGCTTTCGCCGGAACGCTTATCATGAGCGACCCCTTGCGGAAAAACGCGGTGGCCACCTTGGAGCAGCTGCGGCGGCTGGGCGTGCAGGAGACCATGCTCCTGACCGGCGACACCCCATCCACCGCGGAACATATCGCGGAAGAGGCAGGGATAACCCGGGTTCTGGCCGATTGTCTGCCTGCCGACAAGGTCGCCGCCGTCGCTGGGCTGAACAAGCGCCTAGTGATGATGGTCGGCGACGGAGTCAACGACGCACCTGTCCTCGCCGCAGCCGATGTCGGGATAGCGATGGGTGCCAAGGGAGCAACGGCGGCCAGCGAGTCGGCCGACGTCGTCATCATGCTCGATGACTTATCCAAGGTGGCCGCCGCCGTCGACATCGGCAGGCACACCATCCATATCGCGCGCACGAGCATCTGGACCGGCATCCTCCTCAGCGTCGGGCTGATGGCCATGGCAGCTTTCGGTTTTGTCCCGGCCGTGGCTGGCGCCCTCCTCCAGGAACTGGTGGATCTCGCCACGATCCTGAATGCGCTCCGGGCATTGGGACAAGGCCGACAATCTTCAAGCCGGCACACCGAGCGAGACACTGTGTCGGTTGGTCCTGAACGGTCTCTCCCGCCGGCTTCCTTGCACGGGCCGAAAACGAAGCCGTGACCTTCGACCCTAGCCCACAGACCCCTCTCTAGACAGGGTGGAATAATGAACACAGAACCATCGTCGAATCGGATCATCGTGGGCGTGGACGGCTCCGAATACTCATCAGCAGCATTGCGATGGGCAGCACGGATGAGTGAGCGGCTGGACACGCCGCTGGAAGTAATCACTTGTGTCGGCATGCCGGATCTCTTTTTCTCTTCGCGCATGGAGACCGGGATGACCAAATTCTCGGGAGAATTGGAAGAATCTGCCAGGCAATTGGTGGAACAGGCGCTGGACCGGGCTTTTGACGCAGACAGACCGGAGAATGTGGGCATTACGGTCAGGTTCGGCGCGCCCGCCAAAGTCCTGGTTGAGGAAAGCCGGAATGCCCAGCTCCTCATCGTTGGCCGCCACGGAGAGGGCGGATTCCTGGGACAGGCCATAGGCTCGGTAAGCCGGGCATGCGCGGCACATTCACAGTGCCCTGTCTTGCTGGTAGGCCAGAACGACCAGGAGAAATAAGTCCGATCGCTTACGGTGCGGCGCTCACGCCTTAGGCGGGGCGGGTTATCAGGGTCGGGCACTGCACGTTAAGCAGCACGTGCTGAGCCACGGAGCCGACGAGCACGCGTGCCCCGCCCCTTCCCTTGCAGCCCATCACCAGCAGCCGCGCACGGGTTCCGGCCTCAAGGAGCGCCTCGGCCGGGGCGCGCTCCAAGTCCAGCATCTCGTGTACGAGCAGGCCCGGGTGCTGCTCGGCCAGGCGCTGGACCGCTGCCGACAGCAGCACCCGCCCATCAGGCTCGCCTGCATGGAGGATCACGAGTTCCTGTCCCATTCGCTGTGCCTCGCTGGCGGCCCGCTCGACGGCGAGATCGGAATCACCTGAGCCGTCGACGCCAACCACCACTCCGGACGACTCATGGGGTGAAGGAGCGGGGACAACCGCTACGGCGCAATGGCTGATGACCGCAATTTGAAAGCTGACCGAACCGAATCCTTCGCCATGGTTGTCAGGGTGCCTGTCAGTTCCCACAACGACCATTTCGGCCCCTGCGGAAAGTTTGCGCATAGTCTCGGCCGGTTCTCCGGAACTCAGCGTCGTGACCACATCCAGGGAGGGAATCCGTGCGGCGACCCGCGCCGCTTCTCCTTTCAGCAGGTCCTTGGCTTGCGCCATCGCGTTCTCGTGGCGGCCTTCCTCCGGAAACGCCCATGGCTCAGGAACTGCGTGGACCAGATGAAGCTGAAAACCAAGATCACGGGCCCGTTCAGCTGCCCAGTCCGTGGCAGCACTGCCGATCGCGGACCCATCGACACCAACAATGATCTGTTTGTTCACTAGCGCACGTGCCTTCCTGGAACCCGCAGCAATCTCTCCCCAGTGTCGTCGGCTACGCCGGCACCGGGCAAGGGCCGGAAGACCCTCCCGGCGAACGCAATTGCCGGGTTATGGTCCTCGAGGAGTGTTGCGTCCCAAAACCCCTATGCTGTGTGATCTTCGCGAAAGGACATCGGTGTGCTGATCCTTGTCTTGAATCCAGGTTCCTCGTCCCTGAAGTTCCAGCTGCGGCGGAGCGGAATATCCGAAGCGGTGCCGGGTGTCCTGCTGGATCGCGTTGTCGAAGGGAAGCAAGGGGACGCGCTGGATCCCGGCTTCCTGGGAGACGTCTACGACACTATCGACGCCGCCATCTGGGACTTTACCGGCCGAACACGCCCTGACGCCATCGGTCACCGAGTTGTCCACGGCGGAGATCGCTTCAGTTCTCCGGTCCGCGTCACTCCAGACGTTATGGGAGCTATCGAGGAACTGGAAGAGTTGGCTCCGCTCCATAACGCGGCAAGCGTGGCGTGCATGCGTGCCGCGACTGAGCGCTGGCCGGACACTCCGCAGGTGGCAGTTTTCGACACGGCTTTCCACCGCACGATTCCCGAGTATGCCTCCCGATACGCCCTTCCGGAGGACTTGGTTACGCGACACGGGATCCGACGCTACGGCTTCCACGGGATCTCCGTAGAGATGGCCTCCCGCGACACAGCGGCGTTTCTGGGAGTACCAGTGGACTCGCTGAATGCTGTGGTGGCGCACCTTGGCAACGGCGCCTCTGTGACCGCCGTCAAAAACGGCCGCAGCGCCGACACGTCCATGGGCATGACCCCTCTGGAAGGGTTGGTGATGGGTACCCGGTCCGGTGATCTCGATCCGTCCATTGTCACGCTGCTGCAGCGCCACGGCCTCAGCCTGGACGAGGTGGACGAGCTCCTCAACCATCGGGCAGGCCTGCTGGGACTGGCCGGATCAGCCGACATGCGCGCGATTCAGGACGCTGTGCAAAGCGGGGATCCCCGTGCGATCCTTGCCTCGGACATGGCCGCCTACCGGCTGGCAAAATACATCGCCGCCTACAGCATGGTGGTCGGCGGGGCCGGGGCCCTGGTTTTCACAGGCGGAATCGGCGAACATTCCAGTCCGTTCAGGTCCCGGGTCATGTCACTGCTCCGGCCCCTCGGCCTCTTCATCGACGAGGACAGGAACCATTCCGCGGCAGCCGGTGCCCGCCTTATCAGCACCGACGGATCGGCGTTTCCGGTCCTGGCCTTACCGAGCGACGAGGAACGCGCCATCGCGGAGGCGACAGCCGCCGTCGTGCTTTCGCAGGATCCGGCGAACCAGAGCCCCGATGAAATCGAAGCATGGCCTAGGGCCAAAAGGCCCTAACCACTCCGACGGCGCTCTGGCACTGTGAAGACCAGACAAGGCAACGCGCCAGATACGCGTGCCTTCGGCACGCCCTCGACCCGGAAGAGACAAACCCATGGAACGCGGACCCGCCGAAACAGAACCTGCGAACGAAGACTTCGAGCTGCTGCACCGGTATTGGTCCGCGGCCAACTACCTTACCGTGGCCCAGATCTACCTTCAGGAAAACCCTCTGCTGACGGAGCCGCTGCTCCCGCGCCACATCAAGCCCCGGCTCCTGGGCCACTGGGGAACAAGCCCGGGCTTATCGTTGATCTACGCCCACCTGAACCGCCTAATCAGGCGAACTTCAGCGGAAGTCCTGTTCGTCGCTGGTCCGGGCCACGGCGGGCCCGCCGTCGTCGCCAACGTCTACCTTGAGGGCACCTACTCCGAGATCTATCCCAAAGTGGGGACGGACCTCCAGGGACTCCGCCGCCTTGTCCGGCAATTTTCGACGCCAGGCGGGATCGCGAGCCATGTCGGACCTGCCACTCCCGGGTCCATCCACGAAGGCGGCGAGCTCGGCTACTCCCTGATGCACGCCACGGGCGCGGCCATGGACAACCCCGGGCTGATCATCGCCTGCGTCATCGGTGACGGCGAAGCCGAGACCGGCCCACTGGAAGCATCATGGAAGGCGCCATCCTTCCTCAATCCGGCCCGCGACGGCGCCGTTCTGCCCATCCTCCATCTGAACGGGCACAAGATCTCCGGTCCGACCGTCCTGGGCAGGAAATCCAATGAAGACGTCGAAGCCCTCCTCAAGGCCCATGGCTGGGACCCGGTGACCGTCTCGGGCGAGGACCCCTACCTCGTCCACCGCGCCCTGGCCACCGCGATGGACGAGTCCTATGGGCGCATCCGCGAACTGCAAGCCCAGGCGCTCGCCCAGGGCGTGCACCGTCCTGCACCCTGGCCCGCCATCATCCTGCGGACACCCAAAGGGTGGACCGGTCCCGGCATCGTCGACGGCCTTCCCATCGAAGGAACCTATCGCTCCCACCAAGTGCCCCTGGCAAACGTTCGCGAAAATCCCGAACACCTGGCCCAACTGGAGGCCTGGATGCGCTCCTACCGGCCCGAAACCCTCTTTGACAGCACGGGCCGACTCGTCCCCGAACTAGCCGCACTCGCCCCGGAGGGCAGCCTTCGCATGAGCGCATCCGGTGTGAGCCGAGGCGGCACCGTCACTGCCCTTGAGATTCCCGACCTGGAACAGTACGCACTGGCAACGGCCCCGCGGGGGTCGATGGTCCATGAAACCACCAGGCCCCTGGGAGAACTGCTCCGGGACATCTATTTCGCCACCGCCGACAACCCGCGGTTCCGGCTTTTCTGCCCGGACGAAACCAACAGCAACCGGCTCGGTGCCGTCTTCGAGGCCACCGACCGCTGCCTTCTGGAACCTGCCGGGGAAGGTGAACATCCCCTCGCCGAAGACCATGTCTCACCCGAAGGCAGGGTCATGGAAGTCCTCTCCGAGCACCTCTGCCAGGGCTGGCTCGAGGGCTACCTCCTCACTGGCCGCCATGGCCTCTTCGCAAGCTATGAGGCCTTCGCGATGGTCAGCGCTTCGATGACCATCCAACACGCCAAGTGGCTCCAGCACGCAAGGGAACTTGAATGGCGCGGGCCCGTGCCGAGCCTGAATATCCTGCTGACCTCCACCTGCTGGCGCAACGACCACAACGGATTCAGCCACCAAGGACCCGGACTGATCGACGCAGTGTTGTCCCTCTCGGGGACCGTCACCCGCATCTACCTGCCGCCGGACGCGAACACCCTTCTTGTCACCGCCGAGCACGTCCTGCGCAGCAGGGACTACGTGAACCTGGTGGTCGTGGACAAACAGCCGCACCCGCAATACCTGACCCTGGAAGAGGCACGGCGGCACGCCGCGGCAGGAGCGTCCATCTGGTCCTGGGCTGGTAACGAAGAACCGACCGGACAAGAGGAACCGCACGCCGGCCGAGCCGATCCCGACGTCGTCTTGGCCTGCGCCGGGGACATCCCCACCGAAGAGACCCTGGCTGCAGCCTGGTTACTGCAAGAGCACCTGCCCGAACTGGTGGTCCGTGTTGTCAACGTTATGGATGCCATGGTTCTTCCACCCCGCAACACCCATCCCCACGGCCTGTCCGATGAGAAGTTCAAAGCACTGTTCACGGCCGACGGAGAGGTCATCATGGCCTGGCATGGCTACGCCCGCGCCCTCCACCAACTCCTGCATGGCAGACCCCGCCCCGAACGGTTCCATGTCCGCGGATACAACGAACAAGGAACCACCACCACCCCCTTTGACATGGTGGTCTTGAACCAGATGAGCCGCTACCATCTGGTCCTTGAAGCGCTGCGGCGTGTTCACCGGCAAGTGGTGGGCGCGGATGAACTCGTCGACTTCTGCCGTACGCGGTTGGAGGCACACACGCGATACATCCGGGAGCATTTCGAGGACCTCCCGGAAATCCGGGACTGGGCCTGGACACCGCATCTCCCCTAGCGCGCGAGCGGACGCCAGCCTCAAGGAGTGCGACAACCCGTGACCGAGCAGCCAGGCCTGAGCCATTCTCGCACCGGCGTGCGTTACCCAGCCATGGGCTCCGGGCTATCCAGCGCCCAGGTCACGGCCCGAACCGAAGCAGGACTGGACAACAGGACTTCCTTCAGTTCAAGCAGAACCCTGTGGCAGATCGTCCGGACGAACCTCCTGACGCTGTTCAACGCGATCGTGGGCTGCAGCTTCGTGCTCCTGCTTCTCTTGGGCCAATGGAAGGATGCACTCTTCGGACTAACTGCTGCGGGCAACTTCCTCATTGGCGTCGTTCAGGAATACCGGGCCAAGAGGGCGCTGGACCGGATTGCCATTCTCAATGCCTCCCCCGCCCGGGTGGTCCGCGATGGCATCGCGCAGGACATTGACGTGCAGGAGATCGTCCGCGACGACGTCCTCCTGCTGGGCATCGGCGACCAGGTGCCAGCAGATGCGACCATCGTCGACGGCGATGGCCTGGAAATCGACGAATCGCTCCTGACAGGTGAATCAGCCCCCGTAAACAAGGGCCCGGGATCCGAAGTGCTCTCCGGCTCCACCGTCGTGGCCGGGCACGGCAAGGCCCGCGTAGTCAGCGTCGGCAGCGACTCCTTTGCCAGCAAGATGACCGCCGAGGCCAAGCGGTTTTCCATGGTCAACTCCGAGATTCGCAACAGTCTCAAGAGGATCCTCCGTTGGGTCACGTGGCTCTTGCTCCCGGTGGTCCTCCTCGTGGCCAACGGTCAGATGCAGGCCAACGGCGGTTGGGAGCAGGCCATCACAACGGGCACTTGGAGGAGCGGGGCCGTGGGAGCGGTCGCGAGCGTCATCGCCATGATCCCCTTGGGCCTGGTGCTCCTGAGCAGCGTCGCTTTCGCGGTTGGCGGGATCCGGCTGGCTCGTGAGAACGTCCTGATCCAGGAGTTGGCAGCCGTGGAAGGCCTGGCGCGCGTGGACATGCTCTGCCTGGACAAGACGGGCACCCTCACCGAAGGCAGGCTCGTGTTCGACGCAGCACATGAAGTTGCGCCGTCGCTGGACTACGACTGGAAACAGGTTCTGGGCTGGTTTGGTGCAGATCCCCAGGCCAATGCGACCGCCCGCAGCCTCGCCGACGCTTTCCCGTCCGGCGGCAGCCTCCGCCCGACCTCGACGGCGCCATTCTCTTCTGCGCGGAAATGGAGCGCGGTTACCTTCAGTGGGGGCCACTTCGTCTCCGGCACATGGATACTGGGCGCTCCGGAGATCGTCCTTCGCGAAGGCACCCTAGGCACAGCTCGCGCCCTTGAGGACGCAACATCCCTGGCTTCGTCCGGGCTACGCACCATGGTCCTGGCCTATTTGCCGGGACCATTGCCCGTACAGGATGCCGGGGAGGAGCAACCACCTGCCGGCTGTGCGCCAATATGCTTGCTGACCTTCCGGGAGAAAGTGCGCCCGGACGCGGCGAAGATCCTCGCCTACTTCCAAGACCAAGGCGTGGATGTGAGAATCATCTCCGGCGACGATCCCCGCACTGTCGCTGCCGTCGCACGTGAGCTCGGACTCGACGCGGAAAACGGGTACGACGCACGGCAACTGCCAAAGGACCCGGACCTGATGCTGGCAGTACTGGAGAGCAATGTGGTCTTCGGGCGCGTCACCCCGGAACAGAAAAGGGACATGGTCCTTGCGTTGCAACGTGGAGGCCACACTGTCGCGATGACCGGGGACGGTGTCAACGATGCACTGGCACTCAAGGAGGCCGACATCGGCATTGCCATGGACTCGGCTGCGGCCGCCACCAAGGCGGTGTCCCGCCTGATCCTCCTGGACGGGCGTTTCGACAGACTTCCCGGCGTGCTCGCAGAGGGCAGACGCGTCATCGCCAATATCGAACGGGTTTCGGTCCTGTTCCTCAGCAAAACGGCTTATGCCATCGCCCTCTCCGTCACCTTCGGATCACTCCTGTGGGAATTTCCGTTCCTGCCACGCCAACTCTCCGCAACGGACGGCCTCACCATTGGAATCCCGGCGTTCTTCCTCGCCCTCATGCCCAACAACCGCCGCTACACCTCTGGGTTTCTTAAGCGCTCCCTCTCATTCGCCGTGCCCGCTGGGCTGGTCGTCGCTGCGGCCGTTTTTGCGGTCAACGTTTACGCCACCGACGTCGGAAGCTACACAACTGATGCCGCCCGGACCGCTTCCGTTCTCACGCTCTCACTCACGGGCCTATGGATACTGACAGCCATCTCACTCCCGCTCAACCTGCGGCGATCAATCATCATCGGAGCGATGTACCTCGGCTTGGTCTTTACGCTGACCGTGCCCCTCCTCCAAGACTTCTTCGGCTTGGAATGGCCTCCGAACGATCTACTCCTGGCGTCCCTTGGCAGCGCCCTCACAGGAATGCTCGCCATCGGCGCCCTCCACCGGCTCCACAACCGGCGAGACGCGCGGAGCTAACCCGGACCTGGTGGGGAACGTGCTCACTGCCGGCGCCTCAATGCAGCCCGGCCTGCCGTGAGCTCGGTCTCGTCGATCTCACCCCGGGCGAAGCGCTCATTGAGGATACGCTCGGACTCATCATCAGGTGGCCTGTAAAAGCTTCGCCCACCGGCGTGGTTCCCGCGCAGCAGGAGGATCACCAGAGTGGCAATTCCACCCCAGAACAGCAGCATCATCAGCCCCATGGCGATCCATCCGCCGACGCCGATGCCTCCACTCCATCCATACATCATGGCCGATTTCCCTTTGGTTTGGATTGCAACTCCGAGTCCAGTGTCGCTCGTTTCGGGCCCCTCCCACAGGGCATTTGGTCACCTCTCCGGGTCTTTCGGCCCTACACCGGGAGAAAGCCCCTCAATAGTCTTCAGGGAGCCGCTTAGTCTTCAAACTCCGCGTTTCGAATCCTGATCCACGTATTAGATCTAGACAACAGGAGCAGACATGTCCCTCCCCAGCATGGATCCAGGCCGCGCTGACGGCGGACTGCACGTTGCGGAAGAACTCAGCCAAGAACAATGCTGGGAACTCCTCCGTTCAAAGGCCACCGGCCGTTTCGGCTTCATCGAACAGGGCAGGGTGGTGATCCTGCCGGTCAACTATGTGGTTGATGGCCAATCCATCTACTTCCGGACTACCGGGGATGGATCCATTGCCGGGGCGGTCCCGTCACCCGAGTCGACCTTTCAAATCGACGATTCACGGGCCGATCGGAGCGAGGGTTGGTCGGTCTTGGTCAGCGGGGCCTCTTCCCGCGTTGAGGACGAGGATCTTTTGACCCGGCTCTGGGGAAAGGTCATGGCAGAGCCATGGGCCGGCGGAGCACGGAATCTCTTTATCCGGATCCAAGCGGACCGGGTCAGCGGACGCCACGTGCATCTGACGTGAGCCATCGGTAGCTTCGGATCTCTTCAGGCAGAAGATGTTGTTCAGTACAAGTCGCTAGCGGTCAGCTCGTCGTTTTCCGGTCCGCGGTGAATCCGTCTCCCCGAGACGGATGTCGGGACAATCTCGACAAAGACCCGTTTCCTCACGGAGGTCATTTGTTGGCGCGGGATCTTCTCTGCCGCTTCAATTTCTGCACCAGAGTCCAGTTGCCGCGCTTTTCCTTTCACCACGACGCTCCAGACGGACTGGCTGCCTACCCCATCGGTCTCCAGCGCAACGTTCTCGTTTATCGTGAGTGCGAATAGCTTCTCCCCGGGATTTGTGCGGAGGAGAATCTTCCTGCCGTGGGCGACGAAATTGATGGGGTAGATCTCAGGTTCGTTGGCGATGCTCAGTGCCAATCGTCCCAACGTTGCGTCCGAAAGGATTTTCCAGCATTCTTCCTCATTCAGGATTTCTACGGGGTCCTCGGTATCCGGTGTCATGGTGCATCCTTTCAATGGTCGCCTACCCGGGCTTTTCCAGCATGCACGCAGTGGGCACCATTCAATAGGGCCGTTCGACCCGTGCCTGTTTGTCAGCAAGCTTGTAGCGTCGTTTCTACGGGAAGCTTCCCGCCAAAGGTTCGCCTTCACCGAAAGAGGCCGTGATGCTCGGAATGAAGCCGGCGGATGCTGGAATGCCAGATCCCGGAATCTATTTCCAGTGGGGTGACTTCCTGATCCAATTCGGCAATCTGGTAGTCATTGCCACGATGCTCGTGTTATTCATTCTTGCCTTGGTCCTTCCGTTCCCTGGCCGAAAAAGCCGGAAATGACCGCCGATCACAGCCCGCTTTCGAGTGCTGGCGACGGTGAACCGCGTTTTTCCACTTGGACAGGAAAAGCCCGCGGCTGGGCCCTGCGCCGGCTCCCGCCGGACAAGCTCCTTCCGGAGGGCCAGCCTAGCTACGTATCGTCGTGGATTTACGTCTTCGGCATGGGCGCCGTTGCCGCGTTCGTCTACATCCTCGGTTCCGGTGCCATACTGGCATTGAATGGTCCCACGTGGTTCCATGCCTCAGCCTTTGGGCGTTTCATCAACAGCACCCATCTGTGGAGCGTTGAACTGTTCTTCATGTTCATGGTGATCCACCTCTGGGGTAAATTTTGGATGGCCGCTTGGCGGGGCGGGCGCGTGCTGACGTGGATTACCGGGATGCTCGCGTTCGTCGTCTCGATCGTCACGGCGTTTACCGGGTACCTGCTTCAAACAAATTTTGACTCGCAATGGATTGCTTTCCAGGCAAAAGACGCGCTCAACGCCGTCGGGGTGGGAGCGTGGTTCAACGTGGCCGATCTGGGCCAGATACTTATGTGGCACATCACGCTCCTTCCAGCGGCCGTCGCCGTCGTCGTCGCCCTGCATGTTGTTCTTGTACGGATGCACGGAGTGGTGCCGCCGTTGGAAGCTGCGGCATCCGACGCCCAGCTGATCTCAACGGCACCAAACGCGGCCACCGAGAGCGAGAACCAGAAATGACCAAGTCCCCGGTGTCGACCTCGTGGCGCACGCGTAACGACATCGCCAGCAGGCCATGGTCCGGCACGTTGCGTGAATACGATCTGTTCAAGGAACTCGTTGTTGGAGTGGTCGTTGTCGGTCTGCTTGTCCTCGGGCTCTCCGCAGTCTTCAGCTCGCCGGACGACCCCAGCGTGACCCTCAAATCCTGGGCTATGGCCCAGCCCGCGGACTTCGTCTCAACAGCCACGGCCGAACTTGGCGGTACCAGCGACACTGCCGGGTACGGACCACCCTACAATTCGACGCCGGATGCCTCGCAAAAACTCGGCCCGATCGACTTGCAGAGCCTTTCGGGCGTTCGGCTCCCGATTGACACAGCCAACGACTTCGTCATCGGTCCGCTCCGAACCCTCCCGACACCCCCGGCGGCGATCGACGACTGGACCAAGGCAAGTGATGCCCAGCGGACCGCTTGGACTGCCGCCTACACGGACGCACTCAGCAAAGCCACGGACAACGACCCGGCGAAAGTGTCCCCCGGCGACTACGGCCCGGTACCGGCTCTGACCTCGGCCCTCCTGGCCATGGCACAGCAAGGCGCGCTGGATCCTGTGTTGAGCGCCAAGGGATCGTTCTACAACACCGACTACAAAGCCAGCATTTTGTTCCTCGGCGACGGCAGCTACTTCCCCGGTCTCGCCGACGCCCAGCATCTGACAGGCGACCAATGGGGAATGATGAATGAAACCGGAAACTACCCGGGCCAGTCATGGCTGTGGCTGTTCTCAGCCCTCTACCAAGTGGAACCGTTCAAATCATCTCCGAACGCAGATGTCCTCGTCGTGTTTTCCATGGTGATCCTGACACTCCTCCTGACCCTGGTGCCCTTCATCCCCGGACTCAGGTCGTTGCCGCGCCGCATACCCGTGCACCGACTGATCTGGCGGGACTACTACAAGCACCGGTAGCGGCAAGCACAACCAGCCAGTCCCCGTCCGCTACCCCTTGAAGTTCGCCGCGTCGAGTGCCGCTTGCAGCGAGTTGAGGTAACCCTGGCTGGTGTAAGTCGCCCCGCCCACTGTATCCACGTTGGCTGACTGGCTCGACAGCACCTCGGATTTGAGCATCGGCACGGCCTGCTGGTCGATTTCGCCGGACAGCGACCCTACGTCGGTCAGCTGCAGGGGCACGACGTCGGTGATCTTGCCGCCGGCTATCACGGCCTGGACCTGAATCGTGCCATACCGCGTCTGGATCTGGCTGCCGTCGAAGGTTCCGTCTTTGGCACCAACACCAGCACCGGCACCGGCCGGTGCTGGAGGGCCGACGCTGGTGCCGGCCGCTGATTCAGTGCCCGACGGCGGACTGGCCGCCTTCGAGGTGGTGCCGCGGGGTGCGGAATCTCCCTGGTTTCCAGCATGCCAGCCAATCAGGAGGACGGCGGCGGAAGCGAGGCCGGCAAGTACGGCGCTGCGAGCTCTCACCAGCTGAACCTTTCGTAGTGGATCCGGAACCGGGGTACGCCGGCCCGTTTCGCGTCCTCGACCACCAAGTCGGTCCAGTCGCGTGGACCGCACACGAACACGTCGGCGTCCCGCACGTGGGGAACGATCGTGGACAGGCTCATGCGGTGGCTGGCCTCACGGGCCGGCAGCCAGCTGTCATGGCCCCTCTTCGGACGGCGCCCCAGCAGGACATAGAGCGTTGCAGATTTCTTGGTGCAGAGTTTCTGGAGCTCTTGGTAAAGGTAGAGACCCTTCTCGTCCGGCGCCCGGACGATCACCGTCATCTCGCCAGGTCCAAAATCTCCCTGCTCAAGCAAAGAGATGATGGGCGTAATTCCGATGCCGGCTGCGACGGCGACGGCCCGGCGGGTGGTGCGGGCCCGGTCCGTAAAGAGCCCGTAAGGTCCCTCGATGCTCACTCTGGTACCAATCCTGAGGGAGCTCAGCTCGGCGGTTCCGCCTCCCAGTTCACGAACAGTCACTTTCAGGCGAAGGACCCCCGGGGCCGCCGAGAGCGAGAAGGGGTGGGCGTGCCACCATAGCCCGCGCGACCAGAAGCGCCAGATGAAGAATTGGCCGCCACGGACCGGCAGGTCCGCCAGGGACCGTCCGCTCATCTCGATGGAGTACACCCCCGGCGCCTCGTTGACGATATTGCTGACCCGGAGATCGTGGCGCAGTGTCCGCAATACAGGAATGATGAACCGATAGACGAGCAGGGCGGCGGCGACCCCGAAGTAGAGGGTCAACCAGTAGTAACGCGCCCAGGTTCCATCGGCGAACAATTGCCCGGTGCTGAACTGGTGCGGCAGGGCGGCGAGCACGGCAGCGTATGCCAGGAAGTGGACAACATGCCACGCTTCGTAGGGAAGTTTCCGCCGAACACCTACCAGTGAGGTGATCACGACGACCGCCAGCAGCGCATACCCCAGGTATGCGACCTTCATGTCGGGCAACGAGATGAACATGTCCCATATCTGTGCAAACACATTCGATCGCGCCGTCAGCGCGTAGCCGATCCACAGCAGCAGCACATGTGAGGAAATGAGGTAGAAGACGGGTTTGCCCATCCGCTGGTGGACCAGCAATGCCCGGTCGTGGCCAAATGCCCGGTCAATCACCGGGAGCCGCGCTGCCAGGAGGAGCTGGATCAGCATCAGGTCGGTGCCCACAAGTCCGGCGATGATGCCGACGGCCGTAAAGGCGCCCGGGACGGTTTTGAATTCGACCAGTCCGCTGTCTGCCAGAAACAGTGCCAGCACAAGGGCCACCGACAACCAGACAATCGTTTCCAACAGGTCCGCCAGACGGGCCCTCCGCAGGTAGCGCGCCCGTTGTGGTGCCCGCTGCTGACTGGCCGTCCGGCCCGTTGCTCCAGCCCGGGCCGTCAACTGGTCTCTCCCGCGGTGGCCCATGATCTGCTCATGGTCGCAATGCTAGGTTCGGGTTCTTAGAACATTCTTCGAAGCCTGGAAACGAAGGCGCGAAACCAGGAACCGGCCGCAAGAGAGTTCGCGGAATTTCCCCGGATCATTGGCAGACGCACCATGATGACCGCTCCGGATGGTTGCGTGCCGATTTCCGCCCGTCCGCCGTGCTGCGCCGCTACTTCGGCGACGAGTGCGAGTCCGAGGCCATAGTGGCGCGGCGCTGCTCCGTCCTCTGGGGCGGCGTCGGCAGGCGCCGCGGTGGCAAACCGTTCGAAGGCCCGCGGCTTGACGTCATCGGCAAATCCGGGGCCGTCGTCGCGGACCGTAATGACGAGAGTCCTCGAGTCTGTGGATACGCCCACGTCCACGTTTGTCCGGGCGAAACGAACGGCGTTGTCCAGCAACGCCACGAAAAGCCGGCGCAGCGCCGTTGGCGCGGCAGCGATCTCCACCGGGCCGGCTACGCCGCTGCGTTCAACCGTGACGTCGCGGTGTGCGGCGGAGGCCGAAAAGGACTCGACGACGTCGTCCGCCAGCCCTACGACGTCGACGTCCGTGAGCTCGACCCTCCGTGAATCCGCCGAGATGAGCAGATCCTCGAGCAATCGAGTCAGTGATCGCGAATCCTCGATCATGGCGTCCACGTCCGCCTCGATGTTCACGGGCCCATGCAGTGGAGAAGATGCCAGGCGCCGCCGCAGCATTTGCGCACGCATACTCAGCAGGGTCAGCGGGGTGCGCAGTTCATGGCTTGCGTCCGCGACGAATCGCCGCTGTCGGTCAAGAGCCTCGGCCATGGGCCGCATTGTGCGCCGGGCCAACCAGACGGCCAGGAGGCTCGCCAACACCACCGCTCCCCCGCAGGTCAACAGGAGGGCAACTCCCAGACGGCTCAGCTCTTCCAGATTCTCGTGTCGATCGAACACCGCTTGGACGATTCGACCGCCGGAATCTGCGGTGCGGATGCTATACGAGCGACCCGCAATCGAAATGTCTTCCTCGGCGGCGACTCCGCTGGCAGCGACAGCCGCTATCGCCTTCAGGTCCGGTAATCCTGACGGCATCCCAGACGACACCGTCAAAGTGCCCTGGTTGGATATCGCCAGCCAGGTCCCGGCAGGCGCGTCCTGGATTGAATCCACGTGTTCGGTGGCGGTGGTCAGGAGGCGTTGAGCTGCCGTGGTCTGGCTCGTGCTCACAATTAACAGCACTGATGCGGCGATCGCCACGAGGAGCAACACCAGCAAAGCGCCGGTCTGCAGGGCCAGCCGCCAGGAGGAGCGCTGCAGCTCGCCCTCGGCTTGGCCCGTCATGCGAGAGAGCCAATCCTGTAGCCGACCCCGTGGACCGTCCGCACGCTCCCCCGGCCGAGCTTTCGCCGGAGGTAATGAACATAGGTGTCAACCACCCCTGCCTCTTCGGCGTTCGGAAAGACATACTCAAGAATCTCGCCGCGCCCGAAGACCCGGTTCGGCCAGCGCGCCAGCTCCTCCAGCAGAGCGCTCTCGCGTTCGGACAACACCACGACGGAACCATCGGAACGGGTCACGCTGCGCGATTCGAGGTCAAAATGACCACCGGTGATCCGCAAGGTGGTCGCGGTGGAGACATGCCGGCGTCGTAAGGCACGTAAACGGGCCAGAAGTTCATGGACGTCGAAGGGCTTCGACAGGTAGTCCTCCGCGCCGGCGTCGAGTCCCTCGACCCTGTCGGCGGGATTACCCAATGCGGAGAGAATGAGCGCGGCAGTTTCGATACCCGCTCTGCGCAGTTTCATCAACAGGTTCAGTCCGTCCAAAACCGGAAGGCCCCGGTCCAGAACCAGGACGTCGAATTCTCCGGTCAGGGCAAGGTGGAGGCCGTTCTGTCCATCCGAAGCGCTGGATACTTCGTAGCCCTCGCCACATAACAATTCTTCCAGCATTGCCCGAAGCTGCACGTCATCCTCGACCAAAAGAACGCGTGGCTTCATCTCATTCATAGTCGGAGTATAAGCGTCGGAACTGGGACAACCGGCGTCATTTACGCAGCCTGAGTGCTTGTGTAGGGCATAGCGCCACTGCGTCCTGGGCCGCATATTCGAGGTTTTCAGGGATCAGGATTTCGGACCCGCCACGCCCCACCGGGTATCCCCAGTCATCGCGCGTGAGAAGTTCCGGAAGTAATTCGATACAAAGACCCCGGCCGTCGCATCGGGTCCAGTCGATATGCATTGTGGTGCGGGGCACCTTTCGGTCTGTCACTGCAGCGCCTCGCATCGCCCGCGCAAGTGGGCTTCGACGTCGGAGGCAAAGGCCATCAGGGCGCTGAGGGCAAGCCGGGCTGTCCCGTCCGGATGGGCGCAGCTACCCCGGCCGGTTACCAAGGCAGCAAGCCGGCTGATCTCCTGCGGAAGTCTCCCGCTGGCGTCTCCGTAAGCCAGGCGCGCAAACTGGCTCGCCATGTTGGGTAGGCCATTGGTGCAAGGACCACACTGGCGTGCTGACTGGCCCGCCAAGTAGCCCAGAATGTCCGCAGTAGCTGCCAGGCCACAGGAACCGGACCCCAGCGTCATAATGATTCCGGCACCGGTCCGGGCACCCACCGGAGCCAGGCCTTCCCTTGAGAACGGCGCGTCGAGTTGCTCGGCCGTGAGCCACGTGCCGTGGTATCCACCCACAAGGGCTGCACGGACGGCCTGCGGGTCGACGCCGGTACTCACGAGGATCTCCGTCAAGCACAGACCGGTCGGGATCTCGTAGACCCTTGCCCCGGCCGTGTTCCCGGACAGCGTGATGAGCCGGGTCCCTGGTGCGGAACCGGTACCGACGCTACGGAACCAGGCAGAACCGAAGCGGGAGATCAATGCGAGATGGGCCAGTGTCTCCACGTTGTGGACCAGTGTCGGCCTGCCATTCAGACCGCTGTCGGTCAACCGCTTGGTTCGGTCGCGCGGGATAGGCAGGCCGCCGGAAATGGCGCTGACCACTGCGGTCGCTTCTCCGGAGATGAACGTATCGGGAGCTTCGTGCAGGCGTATGCGCGCTTCCCCGCGTTCTTTGAAGGCACGGATGACAGGAGCCAGCTGCTCCGCACCGGCGTACAGATGCAGTTCCTTGGCGTCAAGGCTCTGGCCGGCGATCAGAAGGCCGTCGATCACCAAATGGGGGGCATTGTGCAGCAGCGCTGCGTCCTTTTTGCTCAACGGTTCACCTTCTGCACCGTTGGCGACGACGACCGGCCGCCGGCCGTCCGCGGGGACGGACGCCACCTTTTGCCACGCCGTGAACCCGGCCCCTCCGCGACCATCCAGCCCCGATCTGGAGAGTTCGTCGATCAACGGCGCCCGGCCCATTGCCGGAAGCGGACCAAAGGCTGCCTGGTGGCTGCCGTAATCACCTGAACCGGCGGCGAACAACCGCGTTGTGCCGGCCGGGCCCGCAACATGGCCCCGCACGCTGATGGTGCTCTGATCCGATGTCATGGGCTTTCCTGGCTGCGCACGTTCCGATATTCGACGAAGTCCTCGTGCAACCTCCACGCGATGGCCCCACCAACTGCTATCAGGCAACACGCCGCGAGGACGAGGAACCAGAGCTCACGGCCGTTCGTACCGTTTCCTATGGCGTGCAGCACCGATACCGGCCACAACGCGTAGACCAGCCAGTGCACAGCTTTGAACGCCTTGGGACCGATCCTGTTGCGCAGCAAGGCGGTGATCGCTACGACAAGGAGCAGATCGAAGGCTATCGTCCCCAGTCCGAGCCAGAACGGCTGGTACGCCCCGAGGAAGGGAACGAAGAAATCGACCAGCCTGAGTTGGGCAAACGGATCAAAGAGCAAGGACACAACATGGACCACAACGAACAGGAGCGAAAAGAGTGAGACATTGCGGTGCACCAACGTGACGGCAAAACGCGGGATCCCGACGACAGCTCGACCGGACCGGGCACCAATGCCCAGCAGCACAGAAAGCGTCAGGAGCACAATGGCCACCACGCCGGAGCCACGGCCCACAGCCCACAGAGCCTGATCGAATACGGTGTTCATGATTGACTCGTCATCTCGTCCGGAGGCCAGCTGCCGACAGTGGATACCCTGCCTGCACTGTCAACCAAGCGAGCAGGCACGCCTAGTTCCCTCAACCACGACGGCGCCCGGCGCCCCCGGACCACGCATGCCGTGGCGATCGTGTTGGCGTCCGCGCAACTCTTCGCCGCCACAGTGACCGTCCGCCAGACAGCTTCCGCCGGCAATCCGGTGTGCGGGTCCAGGATGTGGTGGACTTGCCGACCGGAATGGTTCCATCGGCGCTTTTGCGTGCTGGAGGTGGCCAACGCGTAGCCGGAGCTCAGGCGTACGCACCCGGAGGGATCACTCGGCAAGTCCTGGACCAGTACCACCCAACCCTCCGGGGGCGCCTCCCCCGCAGTCGCCAGATCGCCGCCAAGAACCACCATGGCACCACAGCCAAGGGTCGACGAAATCCGTTCCGCGGCCCAGTCGGCAGCCAGGGCTTTGCCGAGGGCACCAAAGTCAAGGAGTACCCCTGCGGGTAATGCCAGTCTGTTTTCGGTAAGTTCCATTCGGGTCCACGGCGGGGCAATCGTTGTCACAATCATTGATCCCGGTGACTCCGGCTCCCGGCCGCGGGGCACGTCGAGAAGAGCGAAATCGCGGCCGTACCCGATTCCAAGGAGTGCGCTTCCCAGCGTCGGGTCCACATCCCCGTCCGTCAATTCCGCAGCAGCCAATGCGGTGCGAACGATCGCCGCGAGTACATCGCTGATTTCCAGGCCGGCGCCTAGCTGCCCCCGGAGGAGCATGAGCTCCGAATCGCCGCGGAAACGGCTGCACGCCATCTCGACTTCATGGCATACGCCTTTGCTTAGATCGACCGCTTGGTCGAGCATCGATGGTTCGGTGACGATGACAAATGCCTCGGTGCTCCATAGCTCCCAGCGTCGCGCCGCCGTTACCATCAGGATCCTGACGTTCGGCCCTGCGGGGCCGTTGATCCGGGCCCGACAGGCTGCACCGGCGATGTGGATGAATAGTGGTGGCGCGAGCCGTAGTTCGGAGTCGTCGACTCCCCCGTGTCACCCGAAGACGTGTTGCCTGTCGCGGCTGGAGCGGAGACTGCCGCGCCCACAACCACCGCGCCCGCCGCGCTCGCGACCCCCACCCACGATGTCACTTGACGGGCAATCCTGTGGCCGCTTTCCCTGGAGTTCATGGCAGCCTCCTCGGCTGGTGCTTGACCGGTGTCGCTGCGTTAATTCTAGGATTGCCAGCGTTAGCCTCGACTAAGCGTTTCCTGTATAGAAGCTGTGTAAATGTGCTGCTGAGCGTTATTCATCGCTTGTCGCGGTTCTGCTCAGTCTTCCTTGTGCGGCGACTTCCCCTGATGGCCGGGATGGTCGCCGGCGCCGACTCGATCGATGACAGGGCCATCCTACGGCGGCTTCGCAAGGGTGCGGCGAACTCAGCCCGCGGCGCCTAGCGGCGGATCACCGATGCCCTATCCCCCTCGAGCGCGTCCAAACGGGCGGGTGCCCTCCAGGTCATCGCCCAGGTAGATCCGCGGATCAAGGCTTAGTGCGGGAAGAAACCGACATGTCCGTAGAAGACGGTGATGCTGAGGAACAGCCACATCATTCCTGCGATGAACAGCGACACAGCGAAGACCCTGGCCACCAGGCGATTCTCAGGAGCGAACGCGGCTGTGATCGCGGCGACGCCAGTGATGGCGTAGGCGAACGCCATGTAGAGCGCTTCCAGGATGGAGCCCGCCAGCATCCCGGCAATCGGTTCCTCCTTAGGCGGATGCCACATCCCGAACTCGAGTCCGGCGACGGCGATCATGATGAGCCCGATGCCGCCAAAAGCACCCGCGTACAGGAACGGCCGGACGGTTGCCACCAGCTCGAGCTGCACCCCGCGGGCGACGGCGGTCCTCTCGGCACGCATCAACGCTATGGCCCCGAAGAACACCAGAAAGCCATAGAACATGGCGGGTTCACCGAAGGTGAGGTTGTCGACCGCGCAGCAAGGGACGCCGGCAACGGGAATCTGTTTCAGTGGCCAGGTGAGGGTCATGTGGGTTCCGGTGACGGCCAAAAACAATCCGAGGGCTGCAAACATCCAGGCCCATCCGTCGATTGTTTTGCGCCCAGGTTGCTGGACCACTCGGAGGAAGACGAGTGCCAACAGCATGATGGCACCGGCGACCATCGCCATGGTCGTGTTGTAGGTGATGCCCTGATCTAGCATGCGCTACCTCCGTTCTGCCAGAAGTGCCTGCCGAATGACCAGCAGGCCGGCGCAGGCTGCGAACGTGGCGGACAGGATCAATGCGCCCATATCGCTACTGATGGCTGCCCAAAGGATCGCCGACAGGACAACACCGACCACCAGGATCGCAAAGACAGCCCTGACCAATATCGCCGCCCACCGCCGAGTTCGCGCGTCGCTGGCTTCAATCGGGAGCCCGGTGAACGCATCATATTGGGACATATAGATGTGATACCACGCGTAGGGCATGGAGCGAAAGGGGCAATGCCTTCCGCCCTCTTTCGCATGCGCATCGGGCGGGGTAGCGTCTAGCCTGACGAACTTGTCTCATTCACTGCTGGTTGACGAATGCTTCTGGAGAGTTGCGCATGAATGATCGGACGGACGGTGACCACAGCCGCATCGTGAACCACGTTCTCGCCCCTCCCGTGGGCACATTTGAACTCGACCCTGTGCATACCTTCGTCGCTTTCAGTGCCCAGCACCTCGTCGTCGGGCGCGTCCGGGGCCGATTCGAGGCGGTGCAGGGCACGATCGTCGTAGCCGATAACCTGACTGAGTCCAGCGTCGAGGTCAGTATCGAGACCGCGTCGGTCACCACGCTGAACCCGGTGCGCGACAACGATGTGCGTTCGGAGAACTATCTGGACGTCGGGCGCTATCCCACCATGACCTACCGCAGCACGGCGGCCTCGGAGTCGACCGCCGGGGTATGGCGGATAGAGGGAGACTTGGCGCTGCACGGCGTGACGCGCCCGGTTGAACTCACCGTCCGTTTCGGAGGCGCCGTGACCGACGCATCCGGCAACATCCGCATCGCATTCCACGCCCACGCCTCCATCACCCGACGCGATTTCGGGCTCACGTTCGAACTCCTCAAAGAAGCCGGAGGTCTGCTCGTGGGTAAAGACATCGCGATCGACATCGACGCAGAGGCGATCCGACCTCTCTAAGACTTGCCCGGCCGCCGGCCAGGTGGGGAACTGCTGGTCCAACGAGGAAAGAAGCTACTCATGCAAGATGACCGGGTCAACAACAACCTCAAGGGTATGGACGACCTTGACTTCGACGGCTGGAACAACGCCGACTGGAACGGCGTGTTCGCCCACCACCACACCGACGATGTACTGGTGGACTGGAAAGGCCAGCCACCAACGCACGGGATTCAGGAACACATCGACGCAATGAAGGCCTACGTCGAATCCGCAGGCGGAACGCCGCCCCAGATCACCTCCCACCCGATCGCGTTCGGCTCCGGGGAGTGGACCTGTGTCATCGGAGAGTTCGAAGGCGGAGGCCGGATGGTGACCGTCGCAAAGTGGCGCGACGGCGCGATCGTCGAAGAATACATCTGGTCCTAGCCTGGCCAGTGCACTCCTGATGGCGGGCGAGGACTCTGACATGGAGAACGCATGAAGATCGGGATTAGCAGCGCGACTGGCAAGGCCGGACGTGTATTGGTCCCTTCCGGGGGCCAACGCCCGGGAGGGACCCCGGCCCGAGCCGACAGCAATGAGGGAGTATCTGGCGGCCAGGGGCGCGGATCCCGGCAACGTGTTGGCGGAGAACAAGAAATCACCACGCGAGGGAACCTCGCATACTCCGTAGCCCTGCTGGCCGAGAAAGACATCCAAGGGCCTTTGCTTGTGTGCACCAACAATCACCGTGTGCTCCGCGCTGCCCTCTTATCCCGTCAGCAAAAGATCAACGCGAAGGTGGTGGGTGCCCCGATAGCCAAGAACTCCGTGCCCAGCGCTTTCCTTCGTGAGTTCGTGGCCGTGATGAAGGAAAACCGCCTCACGAACATCGTTCTCTGCCTGCCGATGTTTGGAATTGCCCCGCTCATCACGGTCGCACTGACGAAATTGCCGGTGGTGCAGGTCCTCCTACTCGTTGGAAAGCCCGGTGGTGAACGTGTGGCTCCATTCGGTGGCGGCTCCGTGGGTAAAGACGTACCCCTTCGTGGGTGAGGCCGTGACGGTCACGGTGCCGGCGGGCTTCCTGTAGGTCCCGGCAGCGATCTCCTTGCCGTGAATGAGATAGCCCACGCCCGGAACAGCAGGGATGGTGTACGAGTCCTGTCCCCGACCCGGCCGGTCGGTAAAGGTGACAGCTGCGGGCGTCGCCGCATCGTACTGGAGGCCAAAGCCCAAGGGCAGGAGAACGCCGTCGCCATCGGATTTGGGGATATTGACCGGCAGCTTGCCGCCGGGGTTCACCGCACCCGAGATCGCCCGCACAACACCGTGGAAGTTGACCTTTTTGTTGCCATAGCTGTTGAGTAGGGCGTCGGCGCCCGGGAAGGCGCTGATGTCGTAAGGATTGCGTGTGGCAATGACCACCACCGGTGTTCCAGTTGCTGCGAGTTCTGCCACCATCTGTTGCTGCGCGGTGTTGCTGGTGGCGTTGTACGAGGTGAAGACCACGGCGTCTGCCTTGCCCGCGGCGGCTACCGCTCGTGTCCGGTAGGCAGCGGAGGGTGAGCTTCCGTTTTCGTAGTCTTCAGTGACCGTGAATCCTTGCTGCTTAAGCAGTGGCCCCGCAGTTTCCGGGTTTCCCGAACCGGCGCCCACCATGAGGACCGAGCTGCCGGGAGCGAGCGGCAATACCCGCTCCTCGTTGCGCAGCAGGGTGGCGGCGCGGTCGGAGATCAGATTGGCTGTGGCGAGGTTCTCAGCGGCTCCAACTACGTTGTCTACATTGCTGAGAGCTGCCACGGGCTGCTCGAAGACTCCGCGCTTGACCTTCCACTCGAGGATCCGTCGAACGGACTCATCGAGCCGGGCTTCGGTGATCCCGCCCGACTCGACGGCGGCACGCACCCCAGCGAACGAGGCCTCGACGTCGGGAGAGTTAAGGAGGATGTCGGAGCCGGCCTGAATGGCCTTGACGGCAATCTCTTCCTGCGACCATTGAGCAGCCATCGCGGCCATGTCCAGGGCGTCCGTGGTGACCAGTCCCTTGAATCCCAGCTCATCACGGAGCAACCCCGTGAGGACCTTGTACGACAACGTGCCGGGCATTTCGGGATCGATGGCCTCGACGATGATGTGTGCCGTCATGACCATGTCCACGCCCGCATCGATCGCGGCCCTGAATGGTTCAAGGTGCTTGTTGAGGGTGGCGCGGTCGTAGGTGACGATGGGCAGTCCGTAGTGGGAGTCAACGGAGGTGTCGCCGTGGCCGGGGAAGTGTTTGGCTGCTGCTCCGATGCTGCGGGTCTGTATGCCTTCGATCTGGGCAGCACCGAGTTCGCTGACGAGCGCAGGGTTCTCGCCCATGGAACGGATTCCGATGACTGGGTTGTCAGGGTTGGAGTTGAGGTCCAGGACGGGCGCGAAGTCGACGTTGATTCCCATGGCCTGCATCTCGGATCCCAGGATTTCGCCCTGTGCCCGGGCCAGGTCCTGGTCTCCTGTAGCGGCCAGGGCCATGTTGCCCGGGAGCACTGTAGCCGGTGATCCGATGCGGGCGACCAGGCCACCTTCCTGGTCGATGGTGACTGCGAGCGGAATGCCGTTTCCGTCAGCACCCACTGCCGTTTGCTGCAGGCCGTTGGAGAGGCCCGCAACCTGCAGGGGGTTGTTGGTGTTCCCTGACCATGCGAAGTAAAGGACGCCGCCCAGCTTGTACTTTTCCACGACCTCGGCGGGAGTATTAACTCCGTAGCGTTCTTGGTTGCTGGCCGCCATGGACATGTCATCTGCCGATGAACCGTACACGTGCGTCCACGTCATCTGGCCGATCTTTTCGTCCAGCGACATGCCGGCAATCAGCGCTTCGATGTCCGGAGAGGCGGAGGCCGTCGTCGTAATAACCGTACTGGTGGGTCCGGCGGCGACAGCCGTGGTTGCCCCGGTCATGAGCAGGGCGGTGGCGGCGGTCATCATGAGGGTAGTTCCCTTTCTGTGCATGTGAATCCCAATTCCAATCGTCGCTGATGATGCCGAGTGTTTTGCCTTGGCCAGCGCTGCCCTTGGTAGAGGAGGTACTCGCGGGTATCCCGAACGAACCGAGCGACTTCGGAGCGCAATCGTTATTCAAGCGCCGTCGTTATTCAGCAGGGAGCCGCGCAGCCTATGTATGTCAATAGCAAGTTGCTCTTGGTTCATGACGCTCTGTTTCTAAACTTGCATTTGCACATAGCCCACCAGCAGGGATGTCCGGCTGCACGTCCTCGATTATGCCGTCGACGTCGCCCGCGATCTCGGCGTATCTGTGCCCACCCTCTACCGCTGGCTCCCCGCCTCAGAACGGTAACAACGATGGGTCAGAGCACTGTTGACGACCACCGAAAGGCCGGGCTTCGTCGGTGGTCAGATCCGTTCAGGCTGGTGCAGAACGGTGGTCAGGACCGGGCGGGTTGCCATCAACGCGAGCCAGACGATCCCGATGCCTGCAGTGAGGCTCGCCGCGATCACCAGTGTTGATAACGGGGCGATGATCAGGGCGATTCCGAAGAGCGGGAAGACCAGGATTCCAGCGATGATCGCCGAACCGAGGCTGACGAGGAGAAGCGGGCTCATGACGGCACGGGTTCTGGCGTTCTCGATGACTTCACGCGGCATTCCGAGCCGGTCGAGGCTCACGTAGAGTTCCCGGCGATCGTAGATGGCGGAGGCCTGATTCACTCCGACTGAGCAGGCAGTGATGATGAAGGAAGTGAAGAGAACGATCAGGACGCCTGTGCGGATATCGGCGTTCATGATCGCTGTCTCGGGGTCGTCGGTCGCCGCCACGGCCATGAGCGACCCGGCGGCGACGGCGATGAAGCTGGTCATCGCGACACCGCTGACTTGTCTCCATGCGCCTTTGGGCGATTCCAGGATGTTGCGTGCGGCGAGCAGACGCTGGGCTGATCGTGCGCGTTTGACGCTTCTCCGGGCGGCTCTGGAGATCGCCCATGGTCCGATGAGGTTCAGGATGCCGACCCCGATAGCGAACGCGCCGCAGATGACTAGTACGAAAATGGTGAAATTCGGGTCTTCCTTCGCGATTTGGAGCGCCCTGAATGCCGCTCCGATGCCGAGGAGACCGATGATGATCCTCAGCCCGCGCACGGTCGGCGCGCTCTGCTTGGTCCGCACGCCCAGGGGCGAGATGTTGACTTGGCGGAGGCCGATCGCGGCGCTGGCTCCGGCGATGACGGCAACGCTTGCGATCACAGCGATGATGAGGAGCGGGTTTATCCAGAGCGCAGCGGCTCCGATGCCCGTACCGCCGAAGTGGATCAGACCGACCAGGGGCGATATCGCGTAATACAGTACGACGCCGGCGACCGCACCGATGATCGCGACCCCGGTCGATTCAAGGATTGTCATCTTCATGACATCCGCCGGCGTCGCGCCAAGCAGCCTCAACGTCGCGAGGCGATCGTCTCGGCGGCGGGCGGACAGTCGCGCCGCAGAACCGCCAAGCGATACGAACGGTACGAGCAGGAGGGCGAGGGCGACGATGCTGAGGTACTGGAACGTCTCCGCGGATTCGTTCGTCCACCGCCAGAACATCATCGCGCCTCCGAGCACGGTGAGCACGATGGCCGTGGTGACGGCGAAAGCGACGGCGGGCAGGAGAAGGGCTGCTGGGCTCTGGGCCCCCGGGCGTGAAAGCATCCAGGTCAGCCGCAGGATCGGTGCGCGATCGCGGGACCGGGCCACGGGGTTCGAACGGGGCGCGGCTGAGGCCGCGAACGTCGACGGGTCTTGTGCAGGCGCGCCCCGTTGGTGGTTCGCCGGTTGGTTGGGGTACGGAAGACCTGAGGGCCTCGGCTGCTGAGGCTCTACCGGGCCGGTCATGCTCTTGGCCCGTTCGGGAGGTTCCTTGGGAATGAGGGCTGCTGCGAGGCCGTGTCCTCGACGACACGGCCGTCACGCAATCGGATCACGCGGGAGCACCGTGCCGCGACGCCGTCATCATGCGTTACCACGACAAGAGTGCGCCCCTGACCAACGGTCGATGCGAGCAGAGCACTCATCACCTCTTCACCGGTCCCCGAGTCGAGCGCACCGGTCGGCTCATCAGCGAAAACCACGGCCGCCCCGGTGACCTGCGCGCGAGCGATCGCGACACGCTGCGCCTGACCACCCGAGAGCTGACCGATCCGCCGCAACTCGAACCCATCAAGCCCCAGAGAAGCAAGCCAGACCATCGCCCAGCCCTCGGCCTCCGCACGAGGGTACCCCGCCAGCATCAGAGGAAGCGCCACATTCTCCAAAGCCGTGAGCTCAGGAACCAGAAGTCCCTGCTGGAACACGAAACCGAACGATTCCCGGCGCAGACGTGAACGATCACGCTCAGTGAGCTCATTGACCCTGACCATTCGCGACACGGACTTAAACTCAACCACCCCCGCATCCGGCACGATGATCCCGGCAAGACAATGGAGCAGGGTCGTCTTTCCCGAACCGGAAGGACCCATGATCGCCACGGATTCGCCCGCCGCGATAGCGACATCCACTCCGGCCAGCGCGTAACTGCTCCCATAGGTTTTCACAAGATTGGCACCGGACAGAATCTGTGCATAAGCAAGATGACCATTCATGCCTCGAATCCTATGTTCAACACCAGCACAGGAAGCGCGAAAAAGACCTCACTCAGGGACAAATCAGGGGCCGGTCAAGGGCCGGTCAGGGTAGACCCTGCATGGACCGATAAGTGGACTAAAGCTGTCAGCCCCCAAGGACCAGACACCACTAACGTACGATTTCTTCCGTTTTCTGCAGCGACCCCGATTCTGGCAGGAAGTCATACCGTGGTCTGAGTCCTTGGGGTCCGAATGTAGTTCTAAAGATCAAACAGTGCGTGTTCCCGGCTTCGTAGGCTTGGGGAATGATCAAAATTGAAGGTTTGTCGAAGTCCTACGGCAATCAGCCAGTCGTCAATGATGTTACCTTTACGGTTCATCCGGGCATGGTGACAGGGTTGTTGGGCCCCAACGGGGCAGGAAAATCAACCATCATGAAAATGATCCTCGGGCTTGTCACCCCGACGTCCGGGAAAGCGTGGGTGAACGGGGCCTCTTTTGCTTCTACGTCCGCACCGCTGGGGGAAGTCGGCGCGCTTCTTGATGCAGGTTGGGTTCATCCGGCACGGTCTGCAAGGAACCATATCCGGGCTATCGCCCTGACCCAAGGGATTAAGGCTGCCCGGGTCGATGAAGTACTGGAACTGACCGGTCTTGCCACGGCAGCCAACATGCCCGTAAGGAAATACTCCTTGGGCATGAAGCAACGCCTCGGACTGGCCGGGGCGTTGCTCGGCGATCCACGCGTGCTGATACTCGATGAACCCATCAATGGACTTGATCTGGACGGTATCAACTGGATCCGTTCCTTCCTGCGCCAACTGGCCGACGAAGGCCGCACAGTCCTTGTATCCTCGCACCTGATGAGCGAGATGGAACGCACAGCCGACCGGATCATCGTCATGGGCAAAGGCCAAGTCCTGGCAGATGGCGCTATCGCTGACATCGTAGGCGGCCAGCACGAAGCCACGGTGCTGGTCAGCAGCCCGCAACCGGACGCTCTCACAGTTCAGCTCCGAGACGCCGGCGCGAGAATCCAGCAAACAGACAACGGCCGACTCCAGGTTCTGGGGTTGGAAAGAGCCACTGTTGGGGACATCGCAGCAAGCGCCGGGATCGCGCTGCACGAACTACGATCCATCGACCGCTCCCTGGAAGACGCATACGAACAACTCGTCGCCGAAGAAGCCACGTTTAGCGCCATCAACCCGACGAAAGGCCACCGATGACCCAGCACACCACCACGGGCGCCCCCGTGAACGACGCCCTTCGAAGCCACCGGATCACTTTCATTGGCTGCGTCCGTTCCGAACTTCTCAAACTGCTCTCTGTCCGCTCAATCCTCGTCACTCTGCTGGCCTGCATTCCGGTCAGTCTGCTCTTGACCCTCATCAGTGCACCCTCCAAAGCAGAAGTAATGGGTTCCGACGCCACAACCAACTTGGAACTGCTGGCAAGGTCCTACACATTCACGGTCATTTTCGGCATCCTCCTAACTGTGATCGTCGCCGTGTTGTGCATCAGCAATGAATACGCGACCGGGCAAATCGGATCAACCCTCACCGTCGTCCCCCGGCGCCTGCGGGTCATAGGCGCCAAAATCACGGCACTGGCGGTCGTCGTCTGGGTTATAGGTTTCGCCGGCGTAGCCCTGTCCGCGCTCTTGGCAACAGCCATGCTTTCCGGAAACGGACCACTCCCGGAACCAGCGGCATTGGCAACAGAAATACTGGTAACCGCGGCCTCCGCCGCCACCGCGATGACACTGATCTCACTGATCTCACTGTGCATCGGAGGGATCCTGCGAAGCACCGCGTTCTCCATCGCGGCAGCCTTCGTACTGATCCTCGTCCTGCCCGGCCTCGTTGCACTCTCGCCCTGGGAATGGGCGCGCGGCCTCGCCCCCTTCCTCCCCATCAACGCAGCCACAGCCCTCTACGACCCGACATCCATCCCTAATCCCCTGGACCCACTACAAGCCCTGCCCCTCCTCATCGGATTCGTCATCGTTGGCACCACGCTCTGGGCACTATCCTGGACCCGGCGGGACCCCTAACCAACCCGCCCCAACGAGCAGTCTTCTTCGCTACAGGGAACAAAGAAGGGTCCCGGAATTCGTGCACCACGATCACCATCCTGTCCGGATCCCCGCTGCTTCATGGGCTCAACGGACGACGAGAACCGGACACGGTGCGTGGTCAATGACCTGGGTCGAGACCGAGCCCAGGTGCAGGCCCGGAAATCCACCGTGCCCGCGGGACCCGACGATGACCAGATCCGCGTCCTTAGCGGCGTCCAGTATGGCCGACGCCGCTGAATCAGCGTGAACGGCCTGCCCGGTTGCCGCTATGCCCTCGCTAGCGGCAGCTTTCAGGGCGTCGGCCTGCAACCTCTCTGCGATTCGTTCGGGGGAATCCTCGGCCACGATTTCACCAGCGGCCGTTTCCAGTACTGCCGGGTACCAAGACATCGGCGGCTTGCTCCATGCCGTGATCAGGCGGAGCTCGCCGTTGCGCCGGCCGGCCTCGTCCAAGGCCCACTTCAGTGCCTTGTGGGAATGTGTAGAACCGTCAAAGCCAAGCACAATCACGAATGAACTGGTGCTGGTCATCTCATTAATCCTTTCGCTTCCTCAATGGGCACCCCGGATCTATTTCCTGAAGGAAGTCATTTCATTGGATCGCCGGTGAGCAGGGCTGGGTAGGGGCGTAAGTCCCGGTCGCAGCGCTGCTTGACCGCGCGGCTTGACCAGAACGAATGGAATCAGAAGGTGACTTTCGGCACTACACGTTTTCATATCGGCACAGCAGTCTTGGAATGGAGCCAAAATACCCGGCCAGGAGCAATGTGTACGAGATGTGTGACCGCGTGAAAATGCAAAGGACGCCAGAATGAAAGGCAGCATTGAGGTTTACACGGACAATGCGGGGTTCTATAGGTTTCGGATCAAGGACGGCAACGGGGCGGTCATTGTCACAAGCGAGGCTTACGGCAGCAAGGACGAAGCTCTGATAAATCTTGAATCGGTGCAGAACGGCGCCGCTTCTACCCCCGTCGTGGATCTCATCGGCTTGGAAAAAGACTAGGTGCCGCCGCATCCCACCGGTGCCGGATCCATGTTCCGTCGCGGTGCGAATGCCCCAAACACACGGAAAAGGCCTACGCACGAACCGCACAGGAACACAAGGGTCTTTCGGTATTTCAAAACTTTGTGAAAACTGCGTATGTTTGCGGCATGGACACCGTCATCCGCACTGTCGACTTGCACAAGAACTTCGGGCGCGTCAGAGCGCTCGACGGCCTGGACCTCGAGGTCCACAAAGGTGAGATCCACGGCTTCCTCGGGCCGAACGGCGCCGGGAAGACCACCACGCTGCGCATCCTTCTCGGGCTGGCCCGCGCGTCGTCGGGCAGCGCGACGGTTCTGGGCATGCATCCGTGGGCGGACGCCGTCGAGCTCCACCGGCGCGTGGCGAGCATTCCGGGTGACGTGAGCCTCTGGCCCAACCTTTCCGGCGGGGAGGCCATCGACCTCCTTTCCCGACTCCGCGACGGCGCCGTGGACCACGCCACTTACAAGGAGCGCAAGGATCACCTCTGCGAACTCTTCGACTTCGATCCGAGCAAGAAGGGCCGTGCCTATTCGAAGGGAAACCGCCAGAAGGTCGCGCTCATCGCCGCCCTCGTCATGGATGCTGAGCTGTATCTCCTCGACGAGCCCACGAGCGGCCTTGACCCGCTCATGGAGGCTGTTTTCACTCGCGAGATCCGGCGGATCGTGGACGAGAACGGCGCTACCGTGCTGCTCTCGAGCCATATCCTCTCCGAAGTCGAGCAGCTCGCCGGCCGCGTGAGCATCATCCGCGCCGGCCGGATCGTCGACGGCGGCACGCTCGACGCACTGCGCCACCTCACCCGTACGGAAATCTCGTTCGCGCAGGACAGTGTGGACACCCACGCGCTCGACACACTGTCCCAGGTCCACGACCTCACCGTGGCCGACGGGCGCGTCAAATTCGGCGCCGATTCCGATCGCGTCCACGAGGTCCTGCCACTTCTTGGCACCCTCGGGGTCAAAGGCCTGCTCATCGCACCGCCGTCGCTCGAAGAGCTGTTCCTACGCCACTACGGCGACACGGTCGCCCCGCTTGCCGCGCAGGAAGAGGACGACGGCGGCACCCACCATCGGCGCCACCGTGCTGTTCGGACGGGGGCCTGAAATGGGCGCGTTGTGGATCCTGTACCGACAGCGGTTGCGCCGGGACCGTTGGCAGATCGTTGTGTGGGTCCTCTCGATCGGAGTGCTCGCGCTGTTCGCCGTCGCAGCCATAGCGAAGACCTTCGGCGACGACGCGACACGCGCGCAGGTGCTTCAGCTGGCCGCCGCGGCTCCTGCGATTCTGGTCCTGCGCGGTCTGCCACGCGGTCCGGGGCTCGATTCGTTCACGTTCTTCGAGATCTTTGCGTTCCTGGCCGTCCTTGCCGGACTCATGAATACGTTCATGGCGGTCCGACACACCCGGGCAGAAGAGGAGTCGGGCCGGGCCGAGCTCATTTCCTCGACGGCCGCCGGGCGATGGGCCCCGCTCGGTGCAACCGTCCTTCACGGCGCCGTGGCCAACGTGCTCGTGGCCATCGCGACAGCGCTAGGGTTCATGGCCGGAGGGCTTGACCCGGCCGGCTCGCTCGTAGCTGGCTTCGCGACAGGTGCCGTGGGCTTCGCCTTCCTCGGGGTGGGCCTGTTGGCCTCCGAGTTCTTCAGCACGTCCCGCGGGGCCAACGGCATCGCCTCGGCGCTTGTGATGCTCGCGTACCTGTTGCGCGGGTTCGGGGACGCGACCGGACAGGTCAGTCCCGATGGGATGACCATGACAGCCGCATGGCCGAGCTGGTTCTCCCCCATCGGCTGGGGCCAGCAGACTTTCGCCTACACGGGCAACCGATGGTGGCCGTTGCTCTTGCCACTCGTGCTCTGGGCGGCGTGCACCGCCGTCGTGGTAGCGATCATGGCGCAGCGGGACATCGGCGCGAGCGTGCTCGCGGGTCGATCCGGACGCGCCGACGCACGGCCCTGGCTGCGCGGGAGCTTCTCGCTCGCGCTGCGCCTGCAACAGGGAGCGATCATTGGCTGGTGCATCGGCGGCCTCACGACGGGCCTGCTCACAGGCTCACTCGGCTCCGCGATCCAGTCCTCGATCACCTCCAACCCCCAAATCACTGCCGTGCTCCGCGGCATGATCGAGGCGCAGGGCACATCCATGACCCAGCTCCTGGTCGCGGCCCTGTTCGAGGTAGCCGGGATACTTGCCGCGGCGTGCGGTCTACAGGCCGTCCTGCGTCTCCGCCAGGAAGAGGTGGCCGGAACCGCCGAGCCCGTCTTGGCCGAATCGGTGGGCCGGATGCGCTGGCTAGGGAGTTTCCTCGGACTCGGCGCGGTCTCGGTGGTGCTCGTCATGGCGTTCACGGCACTCGGGGCATGGGTCTCCCTCGTCGCCTTCGGAGACACCTCGGGCGCAGTTGGCGACGTTTGGCAAACCGCTGCAGACCAGCTCCCCGCAGCACTCATCTACCTTGCACTGCCCGCCATAGTATTTGTCGTTTGGCCCCGCGCCACGATGCCCGCCGGGTGGGGGCTCCTAGGCGTCGGAGTCATCCTTGGGGTCTACGGCGGCATGCTCGGCCTTGACCAGAAGCTCCGGGACCTCTCGCCGTTTACCCACACCCCCGTCACCACCAGCACCGGGACAGACTGGAGCGGGGGCTTTTGGATGCTCGGCGTCGCCGCAGTCCTCACGGCGCTCTCGCTCGCGGCCGTGCGCCGCCGGGAGGTGGGCACGGCGTGACAAGTTCCGGGATCGAGCGTATGCCCGACGCCGCCGAGACCTCCGCGGCTGTCCTCATGGCCGCGGGCTTCCCCAAGATGCCAGCCCGCGCGCTGATGGCTCTTGTTGTCTCCGAGGACGGATGGCTGACCGCAGCCGAACTCTCCGAGATACTGGGCGCGAGCGCGGCCGCCGTCTCCGGCGCCGTGCGGTACTTGCAGACCGTCGGCTTCGTGCACAGGGTCTCGCAACCCGGCAGCCGCCGCGACCGCTACGCTCTCCCCGACAACGCATGGTACGTCGCCTCCCTACGGCAGAACCCCGTGTACCAGCGCCTCGCCGACCTCGCCGACTCCACCGCTTCGAGCCTCCAGGAGGGATCTGCTGCGAGGGCCAGGGTCAAAGAAATGGGCGCCTTCTACAGGTTCCTCATGACCCGGCTGCCGGAGCTCCTCGATGAGTGGGAACATACTCGGCTCAAGGCCTAGACATATCAAGCGGAGGGCCGTGGCTTAGAGGCCCAGGGTCTTCAACGCGCCTGCCCAGTTGGCGGCGATCGCGTTCTGCGCATCGGCGAGCTTCACTGTGTGGTTGCAGATCGCCTTGTGAAAGGTGTTCTCCACCGCATCCTTGGGATTGGTGGTGCCGGTGGCGCCCGCGCGGTTGGGCTCCGGCCAGAGATTGGATGCCGAGTTTGTGCCCCCGAGCTCGAGTGGGATCAGGTGGTCCAGCTCCGTGGTGCGCTCGTAGCTCTGCCCGTAGGCGGACAGGCTCGTGGTTTTGAATTTGTCGGTGGCCGACGCCGGGGGCCGGATAGTAGCGGTGTAGCCGGCCTTGCAGATGGTGGAGTCGATATTGTCCTGGCTGACGGCCGGGTCGATTGCTCCGGGCGTGCAGCCGGGGTCGGGGAGGACATCTCCTGCGGCGGCGTCAACCACCCGTGCGGCGCATTGTCCCGGCGCCAGGTTCTCATCCACGGCGACGGCACCGGGCGAATGGACCTGCCTGACACCGCTCTCCTGAGCAGAGGGCGGTGGCACCGCCGGGGCGGATGCCGTTGGTCCGTGGCCGGCGATGCCCAACTTGGCAACCGGACCGGAGCAGGCGGTACCCAGCGTCAGCAGCGCAGCGGCGGGGAGGATTATGGCGAGAGTGCGGAATCGGAGGGTCTTCATGGTCCTTCCTTTGTACGGTGAAACCTCTCGCCAGCCATACAGACATGCCGGGAGCCGCCTCCCATCTTGGCGGCGGCCTTGCTTCCATGCCGGTTGCTGCCTATTCCTCCGGGACCGCTTCCTGAGGAGGGCCGGGCCAGACTCGTTCAGCAAGCGCAAGGACGGGGGGTAACGCCGGGTTGTCCGAGGTCCCGCGCCACGCCATCCGGAGATAGATCGGCAGGGTTTCGTCGACCACCCGGAGGAAGTGCACGTGCGGATCGGTCACGTTCTCGGCCACGGAGGAAACCGTCAGAGAACATCCCACCTCGGCCCCGACCAGCGCCATGGCGGTCCACGAATCGGGGGCTCTCTGGACGATGTCCGGATCGAACCCAGCGCCCAGGCTGAGCCTGCGCAAACGATCACCCAGTACCGAGCCCTCGTGTGGGGGCAATGCCACGAACGGCTCTCCGGCAAGATCAGCGACACGTACCTCCTCTTTCGAGGCGAGTCGATGGGACGCCGGGACAGCCATCACAAGGTGTTCCTCCACGATGATGCGGGACTGGACACCCGCGGGCACAAAATCCCACCGGCCGAGGCTGACGTCCACGTCGCCCGTGAGAACCCTCGCAAGGGCCGGGAGCGCGAAATCCTGACTGTTAAGCCGGAATTCAATTCCCGGATGAACCCTCCGAACTTCTCGGGCGAGCATACCCACCAGGACGTGGGTCGATGCGCCGGCATAAGCGAGTTTGACCGTGCCTATCTCTCCCCGACCAGCTGCCAAGGCCCCGGCTTTGGCACGCTGCGTTGCGGCCAGGAGCTCCCTGGCGGGCGCAAGTAACGCCGCGCCGGCCGCCGTCAATTGGACGCTGCGTGTGCTCCGGAGAAAGAGGTCTGTGCCGAGGTCCCGCTCGAGTTGCCGCACCATCCGGCTGACCGGGGGCTGTGCAAGGTGGAGCCGCTCAGCCGCCCGACCGAAATGCAGCTCCTCCGCCACAGCGAGGAACACCCGAAGCTGTTGAATTTCCATGGAGTAATTCTTTCAGATAGCGCAATAATCCAACAGTCAATAAGTATTGGACGCACTGTAATCCCCGGTGGGATAGTGAAAATGATTTCTCCCACGGAAGAGGACCCATGACACCGCAGAGCAACGCGACTCCCCTTGCCCCGGAGGTAGCCGAAAACCGCCACACCGAACGCTCACGCCGGGACCCTTTCGGCCGCAACTCCAGCGGGCCTTTGGCCGGAATCGTTGTCGCCGACTTCAGCCGGGTGCTGGCCGGACCCTACTGCACGATGCTCCTGGCAGACATGGGCGCCACAGTAATCAAGGTCGAGAGCCCGTCCGGCGACGAAACACGTGCGTGGAAACCACCCGTATTCGAAGGCCAATCGACGTACTACCTCTCGATCAACCGCAACAAGCGCTCCATCGCGCTGGACTTCGGTGACCCCGGCGACCTCGAGACCGCACGCACCATTGCCGAAAGCGCCGACGTCGTCGTCGAGAACTTCAAGCCCGGCGGGCTTGACCGCTTCGGCCTGGACTACGCGTCCATTACGGAGCGCAACCCCGCCGTCATCTATGCGTCCATCACGGGTTTCGGCTCCGCCGGCGGGGCGGCTCTGCCGACCTCTTCCCCGGCGTGCCGGCACCCCGGTTCTCCCCCGCTGCGCTCCAAGCCTTCCTGGCCTGGCGGTGGCCAGGCAATGCGGGCGAACTGGCGCGGTTGCTCGCCACCTTGCAGCAGACGACAGGCGGCGGCCTGATTCAAACCAAAGACCTACCGGTGGCCATGCTCCAGGCATCCTGGTCCACACTGGGCCGTTACGAGCAGTCAGGGCGCGACGCGATCGTCGCTGCCCTGCGGGATGCCGAGGGGAACAAGTCCCGCGCGGCGGAAATCCTCGGCATCGGCCGCACCACCCTGTACCGCAAGATGCGTGCGCTGAAGATTGACGACGAGGAACGGATGATGGCTCCCGGGGCTTGATCAGGCCGCGGTGCCGTCAGCGAGGGCTTCTCCTCGCCCGGTCCACGTCTTGATGGCCGTCCAGCCAACGGCGGCGGTCGGTACCGCCAGCAACGCACCGATAACGCCTGCGAGCATGGTGCCGATGGCCAGGGCCAGCAAAATGGCCAGCCCATGGATATTCAGGACTTTGCCCATCAAGACCGGTTGCAGGAAGTGGTGCTCCAGCTGGTTGGCCGCAATGAGGACAGCGAGGACGATGAGGGACGTCACCGGACCGTTCGAGATGAGGGCGACCCCCACGGCCAGGGTCCCGGCCGCGGTGGAACCAACAATGGGAATGAAGCCGCCGATAAACACGAATACGCCCAGAGGCAGGGCCAGCGGGACGCCGAGGATCGCCAGGACTGTTCCGATGATCAATCCGTTCAACACCGCAATGAGAGCCGTGCCACGGACGTAGCCTCCCAGGACGGCGGCACTTCGCTCTGCAGCCAAATGGGCCTTGGCCTGGTGGCTGGCCGGGAGGAATCCGAAGAGGAATGTCCGGATCTTCTCGCCGTCTTTGAGGAAGAAAAACAGAATCACCGCCATGAGAACCAGGCCAGCCAGAATTTCACCGACAGTACGCGCCCCGGTCAGGGCTTCGGCACCGAAACTACTGCTAGTGAAGAAGCGCTGGATGGAATCACCCAAGGACCGGAGCTGCTCGTCACTGACTTTGAAGGGGCCATAATTCAGGAATTGGTGCAGTTGATCAATGCCTGCGGTGAATTTCGCGGCAAGTTCCTTGGATTGCCCCCTGATAAGAAAGACGATTCCGGTGATGACCCCGCCGAAGACTGCAAGGATCCACACGAAAGACCCCGCAACGGCCAGGGCCCTCGGCCAGCGGCGGCCGGTCAGCCAACGCACAAGAGGTGAAATTGCCGAAGCAAGAATGAGCGCGATCATGACCGGGATCATGACGAGCGGCACCCTGGTCATACCCCACAGAATCACCCATGCCAGCGTGATGACCAGGAGCGTCTGCCCTGAACGGATCCCGGCGCGGCCGAGGCCGTCGGACCAGATCGCCGACGTGGTGCGTTTGTCCGGGGAATTATTGCCTTCAGTCAATGGATCCCTTCCTGGCCTTGGCTCCGGCAGTGACTGCCTCACCGTAGCGCATGACGAACGACCTGCGCTTGATGACCCATACCAGACGACGGTTAGCCCGCTACGAGGGCGACAGTCCCCGCCTCTGACGCGAGGTATGCCTTCCCGGCGGGCTGGTGATCAGCTGGGACGAGATGCGTAACGCCTGTCGCATACGCGACCACCCCGGCGAGGGTGCCGGCGCGTTCGTGGGCTTGCCGCTGCCGGGCGGCTCCCGTGCCTTGGCCGAGGATCCTTTGCAATCCCTCCTTGGCGTAGGGCGCGTCCCCGGTCTCTTCCAGGGAATCGCGCACGTGGGCGTAGAGCGCGCCGAGAACATGGCTTGCGGCGAGGGGCTTGCGGGTTTTCGGATCGAGCAGCTCCCCGTCCAGGCCGAACCGGCTCGCGCGCCAGGCAGCCTGCCGCAGGACAGCTGCAGAAACCATGTCCGGCCGCTGCCCCTCTTTCCAGTCCCTGGCGGCCGTATCCACCAAGGCACGCACCAATGCCGCAATCAGAACGGCATCCCGGGAATCAAGGCAAACATCGGAGACGCGGATCTCGACAGTTGGGTGTCGGGCCGACAGCCGAGCATCGAAATCCGGACTCATGACCACCCCGGTACCCGACAGTTCCGCCACCAGCGATTGATAGGCCCGGGCAGACCCGAAGACCTCCGTAGGACCGGCGCTTGACCATCGATTCCAGGCTTGGGTTCGGAAACTGGCGTAACCACTGTCGGCCCCGTTCCAGAACGGGGAATTCGAGCTCAGCGCGGTCAGGGTCGGAAGCCAGGACCTGATCCGGTCCAGGACTGCGATGCCTTCCTCATCCGAATCGACGGAAACGTGGACGTGATATCCGCATGTCAGCTGCTCCCGCGCCGTCAGGGCAAACTTTTCCAGGAGCGCGTCGTAGCGGTCCGTGGCGGTTGCATGGGGAGTGACCGGCAGCGGCGAGGTACCGAGGGCGGCAATTCGTGCGCCCACCTTCCAAGCGAGCGAATCGGCGTAAAGGCGTCCCGCGCGTATTTCAGCGGCGAGTGCCCCCAGACTGCTGTGCGGAGAGGTGATGACTTCAAGTTGCTCCTGCTGAAGCTCGACCGCCATCGTCGGGCGAAAAGACGGAGCCTCCCCCTCGGGACCGGCATCATGAAGGCGCAACACATCTCCCGCCAGAGGCACGGGGCTGCCGTTGTCAGGATCCACGATCAGAAATTCTTCTTCAACACCAAAAGTACGCACTTGCCAAGTGTGGGCCACAAAAGCTGCCCCCAAAAACCACATGTCGCAGCGCCGCCCGACAGCTCACCCTGATTGGTCAGTTCCGAAGAGGCGCCTGCGCTATTAACTGGTCGGCGTCACGACGTCTTCCAGCATTGACCTGTCGAAGAATCGGATCTCGCCCGTTGACTGGAAGAACACCGGAACTATCGAGGTGTTCGCGTCCTTGGAGGTTTCGTAGATCTCCGGCGCGCTGCCGTGTTTTCGCGCAATGGTTCCGACTAGCTCGGTGCCGCGAACCCGGACGGTTCGATATTTGTAGCTCATCTGGACCCCTATCGTCAGCCAAGGCAAACGCTACTCTGTACCAAGGCCGTGAGGTTCGCAGTAGCGTAGTGAAAGAGGTTGAGTCGGCCCAGTTCGGGCAGGGGTTCTTTCGATACAGACCCCAGGGCGACGGCAAGGGGCGTGGTCGTCGCCGTCCGGGACCGAGAACTGACCACAAAACGACTGTGGATCACGCCCATGGGCATGGTGCCGGAGGCGGTTGTCAGGCGGCGGACGCTGCAGATCGGGCATCTCGATGTGAACTGCATCCCGAAGGGCGAACCTCGGGTCAAAATCGGCCATCATCGATAATGCCAGGCTGCAGAGCCACTTCCACGCGATCGGCGAAAGCCATCACTGCAATCCACGGGATCCTCGCTCCAGAGCAAGCCAGCTGCCGTAATGGTCTTACAGTTGTTGCGGGTGCAGCCATCGTAAGAAACGAATCGGCATGTTTTCTTGATTCGTGTCTTCACCTGATGCCGTCGATGTCGATGGGGAGGTGGGATGGGCCGCGCAGGAACGGGCTCGGTCGGTAGGGTGGCGGATCTGAGACGAGCCGCGGGTTCTCCAGCCTGCGTGCAAACGCGGTGAGGGCGATCTGTGCTTCAAGCCGGGCGAGCGGGGCGCCAAAGCAGAGGTGGATGCCGCCGCCAAAACCGAGGTGCTGGTTGTCGGGGCGTTCCGGCATGAAGCAGTCGGGGTCGGTGACGTGGGCGGGATCACGGTTGCCCGCGGCCAGGACCAGCGTAAGGGAGGCCCCGGCAGGAATGGTCGTGCCGGCGATGTCGATATCGTCGAGGGTTGTGCGAAACGGAACGAAATGCACTGGAGGCTCGTAGCGCAGCAGTTCCTCAACCATCGGGATGACCAGATCGGGATCCTCACGCAGTCTCTGGAGCTCATGCGGGTGGCGGAGCAAGGTCAGCGCCCCGTTGGAGATGAGGTTCACGGTGGTTTCATGTCCTGCGATGAGCAGGAGAAGCCCGGTGCTTACGAGTTGTTCGGGGGGCATGCGGCCTTCAGGGCCGTCATCAGTGGCAAGCGCTGAGAGTAAGTCATTCCCCGGTGCCTTGCGGTGGGCTTCCACTAGCTCTTCCATGAAGGCCCGCAGTTCCTTCCCTGCCTCGGCTCTTTTCTTTTGCTGGGTTTCGGGATCGAGCCCGGGATCAGTGGATTGCAGGGCGAGGTCCACCCAAGTCCGGAATCGGTGTTCGTCTCCGGGTGCTACGCCGAGAAGTTCGCAGATGATAGTCACCGGTAGTGGGTACGCCAAGTCATCCACCACGTCGACCCTGGTGCTGCCCTCCATCTTGTCGATCAGTTCGGTGACGATTTCCGTCATCCTTGGTTCCATCCCGGCGACGCGACCCGGCGTCGTCGGTGGGCCGAAGTGCCGCATGGTGATTCGTCGAAACTTGTCGTGATCGGGTGGGTCCATGCTCAAGAAGGTCGGAGTCATGCCGGGGCCGTCCCCGTCCTCGCCGGCTCCCGCATCGGCTGCGACCGGGTTGTGACTGATATCGGAACTCACCCTGGGATCATGCAACAGCGAGGCGATCTCTGCGTAGCCGCTGACAAGGTACGCTCCGTCCTGAAGCCGTGCGACGGGGGTCCTGCGAAGCTCCGCGTAAAACGGGTAGGGGTTCGCTCTATTGGAGTAGTCGAGGATTTGCTCCCAAATGCTGTCTTGGGTCATGGTGACCGTTCCTTCGTCCTTGCGCCGGGTTCTGCCGGTCTCCGTGAGGGCGTTTCCCCGGCATCGGGGTTGGTCAGCCGCGCACGGCGTTCATTCGGATCGTGTCCCGTGACGACGACGGTCGCGTCCTGGGTGGGGCTGGCCGCTGGCTTGAACCCAGCAGGCACGGGCCGGGCATCGCTTGACTCGTCAATGTGATGGAATTGCGGAGGGAAGGGTGCCGCCTGCTCAATCAGAGGTTCATAAAAGTCGAGCCACTTGTTCTGGTTGAAGGCGACCGCCGCCACGACGCGACCTTTGTAACCGTAAACGGCCAGGAATCGCTTCTCCGTCACTGACCCTTGGACGATGGCGACCTCATCGGCAGCTGAGGGCACCCCTACGCTTTTGATCTCGATGCCGAATTGAACTGACCAGAACTTTGGCACCGTCAAGTGTGGCCACCGTTCGGTCTCCTGGCTGACCATGTTGTGCGCCGCCACCTCGGCCTGCGATATGGCGTTGCCCCAATGCTCGACGGCGAGGTATTGATAGCCGTACATCGGCTGCGGTGCGCGCGCTATGTCGCCGGCGACGAAGACGTCATCGGTGACCAGCCCGTTCGCATCAAACGCGCGGCAGCCGGCGTCGCACGCGACGCCCCACACGCCACATGCCAACCCGGAATCTGCGAGCCATTCGACATTGCGAATGGAGCCCAGTGCGGCGACCGCGACGTCCACCTCGAGGGCTGTTCCGTCCGACAGAACGGCCCGGCGGAGCTGTCCCGTAGCATCACCTTGAAGGGCGGTGACCCGGACACCGCAGCGCAGATCCACACCATTCTCGATTTGCAGCTCCCCGGCTATTACTCCGATCGCACTGCCCAGGGCGGCCACGAGGGGAGCCGGACCAGCCTCTGCGACAGTGACGGGCAGCCCGAGTTCGCGGCAGACGGAAGCGACCTCACAACCTATGAAGCCGGCACCGATGACGAGGACCCGACGGGGATGACCCGCGAGGAGCTGCCGCAGGGTTGCGGAGTCCTCCCTAGTGCGCAATGTCAGCACACCTGCAAGGGCTGCCTCCTCTGTATTGGGCCAGGGACGCGCCCGCAAACCTGTGGCAATCAGCAACTTATCGAATCCGATCCGGCTGCCGTCGGCTAAGTGGAGCTCCTTCGTCGCCAAATCCAAGCTGGTCGCAGCTACGCCCAACCGCCAGGTGGCGCCAATGTCCCGGAGCCGCGGCAACGAGGTGTCTTCCAAGGGCGCAGACCCGGCGAGTACCTGTTTGGACAGCGGAGGCCGGTCGTAGGGCTCGTGCGGCTCTTCGCCGACCAGAGTCAGCGCTCCGGTGAATCCTTCCTCCCGCAAACGTTCCGCGGCGCGGAGCCCGGCTATTGATGCGCCCACGATGACGATCCGACCGGTCTTCTTGAAGGTGCCCCCGTTGTCCTCGATCGTCCCGTGTCGTGGGTCCGGATGCAGCGCTCCGTCCAACGCATCCGGTGGTTCGAGCCGGATGGCCTGAACCGGACACGCGGCGGCGGCCCGCCGAATCTTCGTGAGCTGGGTCCTTTCCGGGTGCGGGTCGTAGCTCAACGCCTCGTCCCCTTGAATCGTGAAGACGTCCGGGGCGAGAAAGGCACACTGCGCGTAACCCTGGCATTTCGTGAGATCAACAACGATCCTCATGCCTGTTTCTCCATCCTGCCAGCCTGCCCTGCCGTCTGGCCGGCCGCCTCGTCCAATCCGAACCGGTGCGGTCCGGCGCCCTCAGGTTTGCGGGAGAGGGAAGAAGACGAACTCGATACTATTCACGATCAGGTGAATTTGAGTCTAGGCCCGGCATGTGGAGAGCGGAAGGGGAGGATGGAGCCAACTAAGGGCGACGATGCCGAGCTGCGAAGTAAGGACCACGATAGCGCCGCCGCCAGCCTTGCGCAGGTGCGGGAGCGCAGCACGAGCACATGTGTACGGACCTCGGCGGCTTCGTCGATCGCGCGAAATGATCGCCAGAGCCATTGCCGTTGGATCCATACCCTTGGACCGCTGGAGCTCAGCCGTTTCCCGTGTCGTGCCTTGTTCTGGCCGGTTTAGCCGTCCAGGACGCGTCCGGTGTTGACCGCGACGAGTTTGCGAATGTCTTCGCGGCTGACCCCGGCGTCGAGCAGTTGGCCGAGCACACGTTCGTAGGAATCGATGGGGAACGGATTGTTCTTCTGTCCGAGGTCGGATCCGATGATGGTGTGGTCGATTCCCACGGCGTCGATGAAGCTGAGCATCGTATCGACATTCCACTGGAAGAATGTTGTCCGGTCGTCATACTGGACGAGTCCGTGCTCGACGACGGCGCCGAGCTCCACCCATTCCCGGGCCTGGGCCGGGTTGGCTTCGATAACGAAATTGGGGTGGTTGACCACCATTCGGCGCAGACCCATGGATTTCGCGGCGCGGAGTACAGCGGTGATTTCGGGTGGGGACATGTGACCGGTGGAGAGGATGGCGTCTGCGTCCTTGACCAACTGAAGGACTTCCCGGGTTTCCGGCAGCAAGTTTCCGGCGTCATCGAGAACTGCGATGGGCGTTGTCTTGCGCAGGGTGATGCTGGTGGAGGGAAATTTGAGGTGCTCTTCGCGGTCGTGGACGCAGATGTGCTGTTCGGAGGACACCGTGGGCATCCAGACCATGCGTCCGCCCATTTGGAGGCTGAGTTCGACGGCGTAGGGGTTGATCCCGCCTACATAGTTGTTGAGTGCCACACCGCTGTAGACGGGGATAGGCAGTCCGCCGATCGCGTCGTCGACGGCGGCGACGTCGGTGACCATACTGTGGTGATGCGACTTGACCAGGATGGCGCGGAACCCGGCCGCGTGGGCCATGTCTGCGACGCCGCGGATGCCGATGTTGCGCGGGAATGGTGAAGGTGCCGGATGAACGTGGAGGTCTACCGCTCCGGTGAGGAGTTCGGGGATTCTTTCGTCGGTAAAGACGTGTTCGTACGTGGCAAGTGCCGTCATGGTTGTTCTCCTTGTCAGACTGGATGTTTGTTTAGGCCCGGAAATTCGTCAGTTCGGCAGCGTGTGGGCCCATGTCGACGTCGCGGGTTTCAGGGCCGAGATACGCGCCCACAGCCAGGAGCAGGGCTCCGATGACGATGAGGACTACTGGTGTATAGGCGATCGGCATGAAGACGGCGAGCCCGCTGAGGTAGAAGGTGTAGAAGGCCGGGATGATCAGGGCAAAGCTGTAGCCGATGCCGTAGCCGCTGGCCCGGATCGCCGCCGGGAACCTTTCCGTGAGGTACGCCGCTACGGGTCCGAACGCGGAGATGGTGAATACATCGATGACGACGGCGAGGATCGTCACGGCGACCAGGTTCTCGGCCGGGGTGTTCAGAAGTGCGATGAATGCGGCGGAGGCGATGAGAAGGGAAGTGATGCCGAAACCGATGTAGAAACGGCGCCGGCCGAGCTTCTGGGAAAGTGACGCGGAGCCCAGAAATCCGCCGATGGTGACAACGGACGCGATCAGCATGATGACGCTGACGGTCTTGTCCGGCACTCCGACGGCGTTCTTGAGAGTTGCCGGGAGGATGGCGGCCGCAACGTTGGTGAGGAACCACAGGCCCGTCATCAGAATGAAGACCTGCAGGAGGCTGCGGCGGTGCTTGCCCAGAAAGAGGGCTCGAACAGGTGATTCTTTCGCTGCAGACGCTTCAAAGCCCGGAGCTTCCTCAACGTGGCGGAGGTAATAGAAGAAGACAGCGGCCGCGAGGATCCCGCCGATGACGAACGGGATCCGCCACCCCCATTGAACGTAGGGCGAGGCAATGCTACCCGCGGGAAGCATCATGAGAAGTGTGAAGGTGAGTATGGCAATGGTGGCGTTGGCCAGGGGGTTGGTGGCCGTTATCAGGCCGCTGGCCAGCCCACGGCGCTTCTTGGGAGTCCATTCCATGGCCAGCGGGACAGCGGTGCTGTATTCACCGCCGAGGAAGACTCCGCCTATGAAGCGCAGGAGGACGAGGAGCACCACGGACCACATGCCGATGCTTTGGTAGCCAGGGAGGGCGGCGATAGCCAAAGTGGCCAGGCCGAAGCCTGCCAGGGCTACGAGGGTGAGCTTGTGCCGGCCGAATTTATCCGCGAAGTGGCCGAAGATCGCCGAGCCGAGCGGACGGGCGATCAGGGTCGAGGCGAACACGAGCGCAGCGATGGTGGCCGCGGTTCCCTTGTCCATCTCGGGTGACTGAAAGAAGATCATGGCCGGGGCGAGGGTAATGATGGGCAGGTAGATATCGAATTGGTCGGCGTAGTAGCCGAAGATGCCCCCTTTGAGGGCGGACCGCCCGGGATGCGCCTTGCCGGCGCCTGTGTTCGATGCGTTTGGCAGCGCTGGCGGGGCAGGAATTTTCACGGTTTCGTGCGTGGACATCGTCGTCCTCCGTTGAGGTTGTCGGGGATACATGAGGGATGGGTGCTAGTTCTTGCGGTTTGCTTCGGCCACGGCCATGCGTGTCGTGGTGGTGTTCGCTCGGGTTCCGCCGCCCAGAGCCGCGGACAGTTCAGCTGCCGCGGTCGCCACGTCCCATGCCGCTTGCGAATCGCGGTCCAGGCCCAGGACGTGGTTGGTGGCCACGAGTGCTAGGGATGCGCAGATGCCATGTTCGTCGAAGATCGGTGCCGATACCGCATTGACCCCGCCCAGATCGGGGCTGGTCGCCACTCCGGTTGACCTCGTGAGTTCTATTTCCATCCGAAGGGCATCCTGCTGTTCCGGCGGCAGCGCCGAGAGCATCCGTTCGGCCCGGAGCTGGTCCGAGGTAAATGCGAGGAATACCTTGGCCTGCGCAGAAGTCAGTGGAAGCTGGGAACCGACCCGGACGGAGACCACCACGTTGCGGCTGGTGTCTTCTTCCACGCGTGAGACCACCGGTCCCGCCGAGCCCCACAGGCTCAAGACGGCCGTCATGTGTGCGCTTGAACTCAGTTCGCGCATCACCGCGGGAGCGAGGTCAAGAACCTTGCGCTGGCCCAGGGCGAACGTGCCGAGCTGGAGGAGCAGCCCTCCCGGGGCGAACGAACCGATGGCGTGCCCGCGCTCCAACAGCCCTGCTGCGACAAGCGAGTTGCAGTACCGATAGACCGTGGACCGGTTCATCCCCAGGAGCTCGGCGGCCTCGGCAGCCGTCAATTGGGGGCGGTTGGGGCCGAACAGCTGCAGAATCTGCGCAGCCCGCGTGACGGCCTGGATATCCGACGCGGAGCCGGAGGAGGTTTCTTCAGACATGTGATGCCCTGTTCTCACTGTTCGGAATAGTAATTTTAGGTTCGCAATGCGCACCAATAGTTGATACTCTAAGTGAACTGCACCACAAGCACAAGCGCCCCATAGCCTGCTGTCGGGTCGAACATCCCGATAATGCCGAATATTGCGTTCGTACTGTGAAGCCGAGATGCCGCTAATCGAACTATTAGCCAGATACCGAGACTCAAAGGAGAGATCCCATGTTTGATAAGTCAGACCCACGTGCAGGATTGGGACGCGCAACCACGCCCACGAAAGCGCCTGACTCCGGCACTCCCATTGCGGCCGCGTATTACACGGAATTTGACGGCGAGCCAAGCCTGGTCAGCCCGCTGGGCAGCCCCACATGGATCGTGCGCGGCCAGAACTTCCTTGTGGCCTACTCCCGCCTGTCGGCCGGCGACGAGTTGCGCCGCCCGGAAGCCCAGGACGAATACATCGTCATCCTGCACGAGGATGACGCGATGGTCACCATCGAGTCATCAGGCGCACCGGCTACGATCAAGGGCCAAATTCTCGCAGTGGTTCCCCCCGGCAAGTCCGTCATCAGGGCAGAGCAGCCCACCGACGTCGTCCGGGTCTTTGACATCCGCACTGGCGATCTCGCGGCGCAAGCAGCCAACGCCGCCGATTACCTTGAAGACCATCCGAGAGTAGCGCCCCTGGAAATCTGGCCTGAGCCGGCCGATGGCGACAAACTACGCGTCTATCCGCTCGATGAGATCGCACCCGAGCCCGGCAGGTTCGGTCGGATCTTCCGGACTCGCACCCTCATGGTCAACTACATGTACCCGAGCGAGGGACCACGCGACATCTCTAAGCTCTCCCCCCACCACCACGACGATTTCGAACAGGGCTCCCTCGCCGTCCGCGGCGAATTCGTCCACCACATACGCACACCGTGGACCCCGGACATGAACCAGTGGCGGGACGATGAACACACCTCCGTGGGCAGCCCCTCCCTGGCCATCATTCCGCCGCCCACGGTGCACACCACCGGGGCGACCGGAACCGGAACGAACATCCTCATCGACATCTTCAGCCCACCCCGTGAAGACTTCTCTGACCAGCCAGGCTGGGTCCTCAACGCCCACGAATACCCTCGCCTGTAGCGCCCGCCCACAACGTTCGAAGAAGGCTCCCATGTCCATACTCCACACACCCGGGTCACTTGGCACCTGGGTCAAAATGCCGACCATCGAATCGGTGCAGATCCTTGCGCACGCCGGATTCGACTTCGTTGTCATCGACCAGGAACACGCCCCTATCGATGTCCGCACCGCCTATCAACTCATCAACACCGCCACGGCGGAGGGGCTGCTTGCCCTGGTTCGCGTCGAAGAACTGCGGCCCTCGACCATCCAGCGGATTCTGGACGCGGGCGCCGGCGGCGTCCTCATCCCCCACATCGACACGCCCGAACAAGCCGAACTAGCGGTCCGGGCCGTCCGATTCCCGCCCATGGGGACTAGAGGAGCAGGAGGCACCAGCCGGGCCGGACGCTGGGGTACCCTCCCGACAGCCGAATACTTGGCCTCGGGAAACGAGGCTGCGCTATGCATCCCGCAACTTGAGAGTGGACTCGCGATCGAAAATGTCGAGAAAATCGCAGCGACCGACGGCGTGGATGCCCTCTTCGTCGGCGTCGCCGACCTCAGCATGGACATGGGAACAACACCCGGCGACCCGGAAGTCGTCCGCCTCTACCTCCACGCTTTGGACGTCGCACACCAAGCCGGAAAACCCTGCGGCTTCGCATCTGGCACGGCTGCCGGTGCCCGCGCCGCACTGGACCAGGGATTCGACTTCGTCATGGCCAGCAGCGACACCGCCATGCTCGTGACGCAAGCACTGGATACTGCAAGAACGGTCAAGCAACTGCAGGCATGAACCTGCAAGATCATTCGAGCCGTCGCATATTCCTGGGGTGCTCGGGCCGCTCTTCACACCGGTCAAGTGCTATCCGCGGCTGCTGTCCAGCGCCGGTTCACGCTTCCCAGCGGTTCGCCGGTGAAAGTAGACGGCGCAAGAGCGAACCGCAAGCCCGGATGGCGCATCCAGACCGGACTCAGCCATCGTCTTGGAGAACCGACTCTGCGCTGATCCTCGCCTCGGCAGGAGATTGTTCCTGCGGGGAATCATGCACTGGGCGGCCTGTTCTCTTCGTGCGCCGTTGTCGGATTGCCACCGCAGCGAGCGGAGCGATCAGCAAAACAATGACTACTCCGGCCACCGCGACGACACCGGCCACCGTGATCAGCAATGCCATGACCAGGATTTGGATGTCAGTTCCAGAGGTCCACAGGCTCAATGCTCCGGCCGTGATCGTGTTCTGGTTCATGATCTTCTCTCGAGACGCTTTCTGGTTTCAGACGCCAGGCATTCACGGGTGCGGCCAGCCGCGGAGTGGTCTGGGCTTGGAACGGCGACCGTCCGTTAATAGCTTCCTAACCATTACGAGTGACGGGAATCCGGGTAGCGTCTTTCATCTAGCACTAGAGCGCTGTGCGGCACCTGAGCCGCGGGGTCTACCTCATGCCCGCAGCTCACGGTCACCAGACCGTACCCGAATGGAGTCAGGAAGCCTGCGCTTCACCCGGATTTGTTGTGGAAACCGAGCTGTAGGGAACAAGCACGCCCGATCCCTCGCGCGTCGGGGATAGAAGTCGTTCCAAGCATTGGGCGTAGGAGGCCATCACTGAGTCGAAGTCGAGCAATCGCGGGCCATCAGCCACGCGGGCTTCTGACCCGGCTTCGCTGTCTTCAACGCAGCAGAGGAGCGGCTCGCACTTCAGACCTGGGACCGAGAAGACGGCGATGCCCCACGGATGGGTTGCCCGGGTCACTGTGATTCGGGCGCGATTGAAAGTATTGGCCAGGACCTCAGTCGCCACACCGCGCCATGATTGGAGCAGCGGACCGCTTAGCCGTTCGATCAAGTGATCGTCTTCGTATGCGTAAGCACGCGTGAGCGCCACGGAGAGTTCGTCCCATTCACCGACGGTGCGAAGCAGAAGGTGTCCAAAGCGGACCCGGATCAGAGTCTCGTCCAAGGACAGTACGAGTGCGTCGCGGGTTCTGACCGTCAAATCGTCGGGCACGGGAATTCTCCGTTCGTATCACTTGGGCAGGGGGTGGTCTTTTGCCCACTAACGGACTAGTAGTGGCTTGCCCCTCAAAAGTGACGCTGAAGATCCGTCCCCGCACTCGAAAGGATTCTCACCTCAGCCAGTCTCCCCCGGCCACGATGGGAACCACGGCGTCGCATTCATCCCAAAGAACTTCTCCTGATGGTGTGGTGGCCTCGACCCCGACCGCGCTAATGAGCTCCCCGCCATGGGACAGATCACCTTCGGTGACTTGGTACGTAAAGTTCCAGGCTGCTGCCGCGCCCGGGAGCAGGCCCGCCAAACGACGCTCTTCCGGTCCGGGGCTGGTGGCGTAGACCAATGGCTCCATCCCTGCGTTCGTCAATGAACGAGTGACCAGGTGGATGCTGCGAAGTAGCGAGTCCGTGTCGTTCAGAACCCAAGCCGTGAACGTGATGACCTGCCCTGGCATTGCGATGACCGTATCGGGGCTGTGGACCAGAGTGATACCAGTCAGCGCCGGCCGCGAGGCCAACTCCCCAGGCTTTTTCCCCTTCACGAGGCGAAGATCCCTGGCAAGCCGGGCAAACCCTTCAACCCAAAGCATGGCCTTCCAACCGGGGAGTCCAAGCCTTCCTGCAGCGACAGCCGGGTTCAGCCCATCCGAAACCGATTGCATAAACCGGTCCCGAAGTACCCTCTCCGCTACGACGCCAAACTTCGGCGGCCAACCAGCCGAAAGGGACGGAAATGGTTCATGGTCTTCCTCGGAAAACCGTATTGATCCCGACGGTGCCGGGACAACCCCTGCCGAAACCGGCATCGCCTTGACCAGCCCCTTAATCACGCTAAACCGAACCTTTGAATCATCGAGCACCTCGACCCTCCTTTCTCTTCCCCGTCACGGTATGGCATGCCACCATCTGCCTTTCATGGAATCAATAGTCGAAGCCCCGCCCAAAATGACGAAGAAGGCAAAACCTGGCTCGTAAGCGCCGCCTCCTCTCGGGAAGGCTGTGCTCGGCCCAACTAGGGTCTGCGGGTTTTGGGCTCGCGGGTAGTCGCGCCATGACGGGCATGTGCGGCCCGGTAACCATTCGTCGTCCGCTGCGGGTGAGCCGCTGCCCCGACTCCGCCACGCAACCCTTGACGAAGAAACCCCAGCATGGTTACATTCCTTGCGTGTTATGAAATATTTTGATTGAAACTACTATCTTAAAATCATGATAGATCAGGATTGCCCCATGCGATTGATATTGATGCGGTACCTCTCGGTCAGGCTGTTGGCGTGCTAATTCCCGGACTCTTGCTGCCTGGAGCCCCAGCGTCGGCGGACCCGACAACAAGCAATCCCCGCGAGATCCTGACACGCCGGCTCACTGGCACACCCGAGGGCCAAACCAGGTGAACCAACTGTTCGCTGCCCTGTTCGACTCCCACCGGCCGCCCAACTTCCCGGCCCCCTAAACGCCCGCGCCCGGGGCCCCCGTCACCCGGGCGCGGGCCCACTCGCTCCCCCGACCGTGCTCCCAGCCGTCGCCCAAACCTGGGTAGGCCAGAACCTTCCAACGGTTGTCCAAGCACCACAAGGCTCAACGGCCACACTCAAGTGGACTTACACCAACGACGGAACGACGTCCGAAACCCCGCAACGGGCGGAAGTATCACCTTCAACGCTCCGGCGTGCACCACTTTCCCTGCCGAGAACACTTTTCCCTGCTCAGACACGGTCCCGGCGTCGTATGCCGTGGGCGGGACAACATTTGCGCCAGCGCCGCCTGGACCGGCTTTCATTCGTAACCGCGGTCCGGCGGGAAGCACTCCTGGACAGTGTGCCCTCCGGCGTCCCTGCCGGAGGGCACACTTCTCCCGATACCGGCCGAAGGGAAACCACGGCCTAGCCGAGGAAGCAGGAGTTTCCTTCCGGAAAACCGTCATGCCAGCGGAAATGTGCACTACAAGAACTTGCCACCCTCGACTCGAGGACGGCATGCGAACAGCCCTATTCGAGGGCGTTCGCAACGACGGGAGAAGAGAAACCTATGAGTTCAATCGTTAGAAGACGAGTAAAATGGTTCGTTGCACCCTTGCTGGCCGTGGCATCCATCGCGGTGGCATCCCCAGCTTTTGCCGACCCGTTCAAGGGCCGGAACGTTTCGACTGTTGTCAACGTATCCCCGGGCTCGACGGCCGCACTCAACTGGACCTACAAGAACACCGGGCCTGATGACTACGTCCCCTCAGGGCATGCTAGCATCACCTTCAATGCTCCTACCGGCACCACCTTCCCAGCGCAGTCCACCGTCCCAGTAACGTCGTCCATGGACGGAAGCAACTTTGTAGCCAGTACCCTTACCCTGACCGGATGCGTTTTGGGCGGCGGAGGAACCACGCTCGCCTGCACTTTGGGTACCACCGATGGCAAGGTCATGACCTGGAAGACCGACCAGTTGATCCGGTTCTCTCCGCAGGTCGCTGTGAGCCCGACTGCGACCCCCGGAACACAGTCGGCGGCAGCAGCCATGACGTACGCAGACTCTATCGACGACGGCACGCTGGACGTAAACATCGTGCAGACCGCCGCAGTCCCCATGATTGACCCGTTGGTCGGGCTCGGTGCGGGTGCCCTCCTCCTTGGTACGGTCGCCGCAGGGGTCCTCAACCGGCGACGGGGTGCCTGCCTCGTCCACTAGTCCCAAGTTACGTGGGCTGAGACGCCGGAATCCCCGTGTTGGCGGGGATTCCGGCGTTTTGGTGTGTGGGCAGGGCGCGGAAGCTGCGGGCAAGGTCCCCGTTCTCGAGGGTGCGGGTCGAGGCAGTGACCGCGACAGGTTCGCAGGAACCTCCCCCAAGCCAGGAAAGGCAAAGGGGCTGCTCTGAACGCAGGTTTTGCCCGCTTCGTGGCTGCACGGTTGCGGGCCACCCGCCACTGACTGCGCGTTGAAGGGAGGGACGCCTTACCAACCGCCGCGCGTCGGCGTATGTCCCTTTCGGGCATCGTCGGGCATTGCCATTTCGGCCCGCAGGCCCAGGAGCCGGATCGGACGGCCCGCTTCGATTCCTGTTGCGAGGTCCAGGGCCTGTGCGAGGATTTCGTTCCGGTCGAATGTCTCGGGAATCTTTCTCGCGTGGGTCGTGGTGAAGAACGGCGCGTACCGAACCTTCAGGGTCAGCCCAACCACGGGCCGTCCTTCGGCCACAATGTCCTCAAGGACACGTGCTGCCAGCTCCCTCACGGCGTCGTCCACCTGGGCGGGTTCGGTCAGGTCCCTCTGGAACGTTGTTTCCCTGCTGTGCCCGCGGGCAACCCACGGGGTGTCGTCCACAACACTTGCGCCGTCCCCACGTCCGAGCTGTGCGTACCAAGGACCCATCCTGGGGCCAAACTCCGGGACAAGGTCTTGGGGGTCGGACGCCGCGAGCTCGGCGACCGTGTTAATGCCGAGTTTGGCCAACCGTCCCGAGACCTTGGTTCCCACGCCCCACAGCTCTTTGGTGGACCGGTTCCCCATGACCCCAAGCCAGTTCCCGGCGGTCAGACGGAAGACGCCGGCCGGCTTGCCGAAACCGGTGGCGATCTTGGCCCGGACCAAGGTGTCGCCGATGCCCACACTGCAATGCAGCTCCGTCCGCGCCAAAACAGCGGCCTGCACCTGCCGGGCGTAGGCTTCAGGATTCTCTGTCTCAATGCCAACAAAAGCTTCATCCCAACCCAGCACTTGCACTGTGGCGCCGGGCTGCGCGCGCAGGGTCGCCATCACCGCTTCAGACGCCGCAAGGTAAGCCTCCTGATCGACGGGCAGGATCACGGCATCTGGCACCTTCCGGGCCGCGAGGCGCAACGGCATTCCGGAACCCACGCCGAAGGCCCTGGCTTCGTAGGATGCGGTGGACACCACAGCCCGTTCCGTCGGGTCGCCCCGACCGCCGACAATAATCGGCTTGCCTGCAAGCTCTGGCCGCCGCAGCAGTTCGACCGCTGCGATGAACTGATCGAGATCGACATGCAGCACCCAACTGGTTCCGCTCACGCAACCAGTCTGCCCTAAACATCCCTGCCAAGCACGGGCCCTCGTGACCCTGTTGACACCCACTTTGACGCGGGCGAGACTGATCATAGGTCCGCGCCCTACGCACCGCAGGACGTCTGGCCCCAAGGGGTGGACAATGCAGATTCCGGCTCCATTTGATTATGAGCGCGCCAGCGACGTGGCAAACGCGCTGGCACTCCTCGAACGCCACGGACCCGAGTCGCGCATCATCGCCGGCGGACACAG